>JALOON010000048.1 GCA_025454405.1 Oscillatoriaceae cyanobacterium Prado104
CATGGCTACACAATTGTCACTGCCAAATGGCTAAAACTAATACAGCTCAAAGAATACAGCCACCGAAACTACCCCCTCCGGGGGTAAGTTCCGTTTAATGCTATTTCAAACTGAGCGATCGCTCTTTTTTTCGCTTCTAGCGTTCCTTGCTGGTAGAGTCGCAATCCCTCTTTCATTGCTCTTTCAGCAAGTTCTGTACTGCTATTTTGTGCAGTTTGTAGGGCTGTTTGAGGATTAGCTAATGCTGCAACTGGCTGACCCAATTGAAGGGAGAGGGCGATCGACATTCCAGCTAAAATTAATTGAACGCGATCGAACGCAGTCTGCCCTACCATGACAATCTTACTTCCCTTGCAATCTTAAATTTAATATTCAAAATTTCAAATTACCAAGCATTTTGAGCGCCATATCTATCATCCTCTACCATAGCAGAACATTGATTGCTCGCCGGGAATTTAACTAAAATTAAACATCGCCAATCTAAAATCTAGAATCGCAATGGTAGCCTTAACCCCAGAACAAACAGCAGCAATCCCGATTTACCGTGACAAATGGTGGCAAATCGGACTGTCCGTAAAACCGATCGATCGCGCGCCAGCAGCAGCAGCCATCAACACCGCTTACAATATCATCGGCTTTCCCGAACCGGAAATTGTTTTCTGCGACAGTCCTTTGCAAGCTTTGCAAACAATTCAACCCCTCACTGCCCGCGGCGAATTGTGGCTCGAAACCGCCAACGCAATTAGAAACAAAATTCACAATGAAGTGTACGATAGCTTGAGAGCTCAACTCCCAAGAGAACTGGAAAACCAAATTTACAGCCTGCTCTACAACCCGCTGTACGATCGGCTGATAAACCAACTAAAACTTCATGTCGAAGACGAACTTTACACTCAATTAAAACCCCAATTGGGCGAGCGTTATCTCGTATTTTGGATGAAAATCAACTGCAACCATAATTTCATAGTTTCCGAGCTGTCAGCCTGTCACGGCAGTTGGGTGGATTTTTGCATTTCAGTGTTAAAATTAGAGGTCGATCGCTCTTTGCATTCAGCCTTTGTAGCCCTCACGGAAAATTGCGGTTGGATTTACCCCTATGTCGAAAAGTGCTTTGTTTGCGATCGACCGCGAAAAATTAATTTTGACAGTGCGGGTTTGCTCCACGCGACAGGTCAACCCGCTGTTGAATTTGCCGATAAATTTAGCGTATACTGCTATCGCGGGGTCAGATTGCCGGAAACTTACGGTCAAGTAGCGCCCGAATCTTGGCAAGCGCAATGGTTGTTAACAACCAAAAATGCTGAAGTGCGGCGAGTGTTAATTGGGGCGATCGGTTACGAAAAAATTTGTCAAGAACTGCAAGCAATAGAATTAGATAGCTGGCAAGAATATACTCTGTTAAAAATTGATAATGACGTTGATATCGAGCCAATTCATTTGTTAAAAATGACTTGTCCGAGTACGGGAAAAATTCATGCCCTGCGAGTTCCTCCAGGGGTGCGATCGGCCGCGTCAGCAATTAGCTGGGTAAATTGGGGAACAAACCCGGAGGAATTTCAAGTCCAAACATGAGGGTTATCGATCGCCCGAGCCAGAGGCGCTCCTTGGTAATGATAATCATCTGAGGTGGGACAGTATGCCTTTGGCATACTGTCCCAGCCTTCTCGGATTTACGCTCGTCATTATTATTCAAACTCTTTCTATCCAAAGAGGTCTTGACAAACTCTACTCCTTTCTAACTGATTACCCATGAAGAAATACTGTCTCTGGATGCAGCATTGTCAAGATACTTTGACATGAAACAGCGACATCGCATTCTTGGCAAAACTTAAATTATATTGGTATTCCACAAGGCGAGCTGAGATTGACTGAGATTTTATTTTTCAGTATTATTAAATGTAGTTCTACACAAAGACATATTGACAAAATCTACTCATTTCTAACTTTTTACCAATGAGTTTCCCCTGAATAATTGCCAGCAATATATAGTCGGCAAGAATATACGATGTAAAAAAATAACGATGTTGGCATAAAGCCAATTCATTTGTTAAAGTACGGGAAAAATTCACGCCCTGCGAAGGCATCCAGGGGTGCGATCGGCATCATGGCAATTAGTTTTGTAAATTGGGGAACAGATCCGGCAGAATTTGCAGTCCAAACTTAATGACATAGAATAGTCGTGCTGATTGCAGCCTCAACAAGCAACCCTACCATGAATATTTTTTTACTCTCCTCAAGAGCCTTAGTTTCTTCTGTATCCTGGGACCCTGTTTTTGAACTAGAAAATATTGTGTTGCGAACTTGCAACGCACAACTTTTGATACCATCGGCCCAAGATTTATTTCAGCGTTCCTCTGAATTTCCGCCCCTAGCTACTCGAATCGTCCACAAAGCTCTCAAGCATACTACAGGTTTCTACAAACTCTCGCCTTTACCTCACCTGTCCGACGGACCAAATGTTTTACTAACTATTGGTATCTCAGGATCGGATTTAGAAATACTGTCAAGCATACCTAAGTGGCGACAGCGTTTTGACTTGGTTGTCGCTTACCTGTTCGATTCGTGGAAACCAGAAATTTACTCAAAGAATGTTTATTACTTGGACCATTTATTCGTGGCGCTGCCAGAAGTTATCGGTGAACTAAAGCAACATTTTAAGATCCCAGTATCGCTACTGCCTTTCGGTGTTGATGTTCTCAATCTAGGCTCCTGTCAAGTCAAACGCGCAATCGATATAACTAGCTTCGGGCGGATACCCGCCCACTATCACAGCGCGCTTTTTAATAAGTTCAATCACCAAGGCTCCGAACGAATTTACTACAGATCGACACCTCGGACAGCAGAAAGTTATCCGAAATTACCTTACGAAAAGCGTAAAGATGAAGAAGATACTCTACAACTATTTCATACTCTGAGAAATAGCAAGATTACTTTAGCATTTGATACGCTCTATCCGGGTATGCGTCCGTTTCCTTACTCATTTATTACACTGCGATGGTTTTACGGTTTGGCGACTGGTGGTGCCATTGTTGGCAAACGTCCAACTACCTATCTAGCTGATGAGCTGCTGGACTGGGAAGATGCAACTATTGAGTTACCGAGCGAAGATCCGCAACAAAGTGTTGAATTCATTGAAGAACTTTTACAAGACACGCAGCGCCTTCACTCTATATACAGGCGCAACTATACCGAGAGTTTAGCTCGTCACGATTGGAGGTTGCGGATTCGGAGTATGCTTGAGGCAGCGAACATTCCGCTACCTCAACCGCTTTGTGAAGAATTATGGCAACTCAAAATGGTTCGCGAGCGATTGTCGCCCTCGCTCAGGTTTTAGAGTGAGACTTAAGTAGCACATAGTTTGCTAAACTTAGTTAAAAAAGTTCTCACTAACCACGTCAAGAAACAGCTAGAATTTGCTTGGATGAATCAATTGTCTTCTCGTGTTTACCCAAACGCTTTGATTGACTTGAAAGAAGCGTTCAGTCGGTACCGTTCTGGGAAAGCAGGTCATCCGAAATTTGCCAGCCGTCGAGATGGGCAATCGTTTACGGTTGATTCTTCTAATGGCAAAGTTTTATTGGGGGAAGGAAATACAATTAAAATTCCCACACTTGGAAAGTTCCGGCTGCACGAGCCGCTGGAATGTAGTTTGGTTTCTCAAACTTTTACGATTTCAAAAGAAGGGAGTCGCAGGTTCGTCTCTTTCTACGTTGATGCTGAATGTTTACCAGGAAATCAACTTCAGGAATCTGTAAGAATTGATTTGGGAGTTAAATATGAGGCCACACGATCGAACAATCAAGTATTTGATGCACCAAAACCGTTAAAGCAAGCAAAAACCAAGCTTGCTAATTTACAGCGCAAGGCATCAAGGCAAATAAGATCGTGTCCGGTCGATTACCAGTAATAAAAACGGTTTGTAGTGTGGACTAAAGTCTGCAGCCAGGGGGATAGCCTGCTTATCGCTATGTAAAAGCTGTGTAAAGCTACCCAATTACCACCAGCTATCTACATTGCTAAAGAGTTCAAAAAAGACAGAAGAAAGAGTACGATCGAACGACATATCATCCGCTCCCTTGCAACAGTCTTTAAGGAATTTGGCATCGGCATGCAAAAGCTTTTTCGACAATCGCAAGGGAAAAAGGAAAGGGAAGAAGGAAAGGGAAGAAGGTTGGGTTGCCTAAATTCAAGAAAAAGACCAACCAGCAATCTGCACGGGCAAGCTAAATCCGGGTTCTCCCTAAAAAAAAGTATCTAGAGTCAATGCTTCGATGCTGCGATCGGGCAGCGTACAAAATTAATTAATTGTAACAATTATTTGGTAGGATATACTCTGGCAGCTAAAACCCAAAACTTCAAATTCACATGAGCCAGCATCCAGACGGCATTGCCCCTCACGGTGGCATCCTCGTCAACCGCATAGCGACACTAGATCAAAGACAAGAATTTTTCGACAAAGCAGAATTCCTGCCGCGAGTTCAGCTTTCAGAACGATCGCTCTCCGACTTGCAAACGATCGCGATCGGTGCTTTGAGTCCCCTACAAGGATTCATGGGCGAGACAGAATATCGATCGGTAGTCAAAGAAATGCGCCTTGCCAACGGTCTCCCCTGGTCGGTTCCCGTCACTCTGCCCGTCAGCGAAGCAATTGCCGACACCCTCAAAGAAGGCACTTTAGTGCGTCTCGACTCCCCGACAGGCGAATTTGTTGGCGTATTGGAACTAACAGAAAAATACCGCTACAACAAAGAAGCAGAAGCCGTCAACGTCTACGGCACCGACGACCTCAAACATCCGGGCGTTCAAGTAATAGACCAATCCGGCCCGATTAACCTCGCAGGCCCGGTGTGGCTGATGGAACGCCAACTCGACCCCCGGTTTCCCCAATACCAAATTGACCCGGCAAAATCGAGAATGCTGTTCAAAGAAAAAGGATGGAAAACAGTAGTCGGTTTCCAAACCCGAAACCCCATCCACCGGGCCCACGAATACATCCAAAAATGCGCTTTAGAAACAGTAGATGGATTGTTCCTGCACCCGCTAGTCGGTTCTACTAAAGAAGACGACATCCCCGCCGACGTGCGGATGCGCTGCTACGAAATTCTCTTAGAAAAATACTATCCCCAAGACCGCGTAATTTTAGCAATCAACCCGTCAGCGATGCGCTATGCCGGACCCAGGGAAGCAATTTTTCACGCTTTAATCCGCAAAAACTACGGCTGCACTCACTTTATTGTCGGGCGCGATCACGCAGGAGTCGGCGATTACTACGGCACTTACGATGCCCAATACATTTTTGACGAATTCGAGCCTGCAGAATTGGGAATTGTGCCGATGAAATTCGAGCACGCTTTCTATTGCACTGTTACCGAACAAATGGCTACAACTAAAACAAGTCCCAGCACTCCCGAACAGCGGGTGCACTTGTCGGGAACCAAGGTGCGGGAAATGCTGCGCGCGGGCAAATTGCCACCGCCACAGTTTTCGCGGCCCGAAGTGGCGGCCGAATTGGCGAAGGCAATGAATATTTTTAGTTACGAAATCTAAATCTGAATGGTTGTTGTTAGCGACACTTAGTCTTCGGCATTCAGGTGAGAATATTAAGTAACAGCAAGACGGTCGGGAATCATAATAAATGGGACTTTTGCGGCGGGAATTTTTGCAGCAAGCTGGTGGGATGCTGGCGTCGCTGGGAATTAGCGAGGCTGGGTGGCTGCGTTTGGGCGATCGCTACCTCGAAGCCCTGGCAGGGCCGACAGCCCGCAAATTAGCACTTTTGGTAGGAATCGATCGCTATCCTGACTCGCCGTTGCGCGGTTGCGTCACGGATGTGGAGTTGCAGCGGGAACTGTTGGCATGCCGGTTTGGGTTTGTGCCGTCGGACATCGTGACTTTAACTGACTCTGAGGCTACCAGGGAAAATATCGAAACGGCTTTTGCCAATCATTTGGTCCAACAGGCAAAACCGGGGGATGCGGTGGTTTTTCATTTCAGCGGCAGTGGCAGTCGAGTGAGTTTGGGGCAAGTTCCCGAAGTCATGCAAAACAGTTTGGTGCCGGTGGATGATGTTTCTCCCTCTGACAGCAACCGCACGGTGAACGACATTTTAGAGGAAACGCTGCTGCTGTTGCTGCGATCGCTCCCGACTCAAAACGCTGTCGCCATCCTCGACACGAGCTACACCTATCCGGGTGCCGACAAAAACGGCAGCTTCCGCATTCGATCGCGCCCCCGCCACACCGTCGGGCAACCGGGGCGCGAAGAATTGGCATTGCTGTCCTTAATTCGATCGCGCGCCAACAACCTGCTGCCAGCTACAGTTTTGACAGCAGCAGCCCCCGCCCAACTCGCCGCCGAGAGAGAATGGAACGGCTTTGCGGCGGGCTTGTTTACCTACGCCATGACTCAAACTCTGTGGCTGGCAACTCCAGCTACCAGCTTCAGCGTCAGTTTCAGCCGCGCTGCGGGTACTGTCGAACAAGTAACTGCCTTGTCCCAACAGCCGCAAATCCGCAGTCAATCCCCCTTACCCCAGGCAAATTTACCTGCAGATTTTGCTGGCGGCGCGCTTGATTCCCCTGCTGCTGACGGGGCCGTGACGGCATTGGAAGATGGGGGCAAAACTGTACAATTGTGGTTGGGCGGGCTGCCTCCGGGGGTGTTGGATGCCTGCAGCGGTTCTGTGTTTGCTGCTGTTGGTTCCCAGGATTTGCTGCTGCTGCGGGGGCGCAGCGGTTTGTCTGCAAAAGCCCAAGTTTTAGAAAGGTCGATCGGAGTTCTGGGACAAGTGGCAGTAGGGGAATTGGTGAGGGAAGAAATTCGGGTATTTCCGCGCAATATCGGTTTGACAGTAGCTTTAGATTCGGGTTTGGAACGCATCGAACGGGTGGACGCAACCAGTGCTTTAGCCACTGTACCTCAAGTCTCGGCAGTACCGGGCGATCGACCTGCTGACTGTCGGTTTGGCAGAGTACCTTCTACTACCGTAGCCCAAATCCCCGAAACTCCCCTGCCCGGTTTCGATCGAAGCCGTTACGGTTTGTTTTCGTTGGGCGACACGCTGATTTCCAATACTGACGGCGACGGCGGAGAAGCAGTCAAGGTGGCGGTACAGCGCTTGATCCCGCAGTTGAAAACGCTGCTGGCGGCAAAGCTGCTGCGTTTGACTGTCAATGAAGCCTCTTCGCGCCTCAAGGTGCGGGCGGTACTGGCGACTCTCTCGCCGCAATCTCGGGTGGTACAGCAGCGGGAACCAGTACGGGCAGATCGCGCTTACCAACTCGCACCCCTCAGCGACGACAGCGAGAAATTGCCCCACCAATCTATACCAAGTGTGCCAGCAGGCGGCCGGATTCAGTACAGGTTGTATAACGAGAGCGATCGGCCGGTGTACGCTGCGGTGTTTTCTTCAGATACTGGCGGGCGGTTGCTGGCTGCGAACTATAAAGGCGAAAATGCTGCTGGAGGGATGTCCGAGCCGATCGCTCCGGGAGACAATCTGAGTGTGCCGGTGGCTGGGGGTTTCGGGTGGGCGGTATCCGGGCCGGCGGGAATTGCAGAAACTATTATTATATTTAGCGAGAAAAGGTTCGATCGAACTTTGGCAGCCTTGGAGGGAGGAATGCAGCAAGTGAGGGATGCCGAACCGGTGAGGGTGCTGTTGAATCCTTTGGATGTGGCGCGGGCGGTGCTGGAAGATTTACACGAGGCGAGCATTTCGGGGGTGCAAAAGTTGGGAGTGGCGACAGAAGATTTAGCTTTAGATGTGAATGTTTGGGCGAGTTTGAGTTTTGTTTATCGAGTAGTTTAATGGTTGTTAGTCTCCATCATAAGCTGCTTTTCATTTAAATTGGGATTTTTGAGCGATGGACTCCTTACTGTAGGTCGTTCGCTCGATCGATTTAAATGCGAAACAGCTTAGAGTTTGACTAAATCACCTAAATCGACCAAGATAGATCGCCCGCGATTGTTATCGATGATCTCGCAGTATTTCTCAGAAATCTACGGCAATTAATGAATTTAAAAATAACTTGCATCAACAGATAAAAGCCTTGCTAGACAAAGCTTTACCTCAAGTAAACAAATATAAAAAAGTCACTTTTTGGTATCGATGGCAAGCAAAAAAGCGTTGAGGAAGAATAGACTATGACTTCACACAACCATCAACCTAACTATCTGGACGCTTGTAATTCATCACCAAATCCAACCGCGATAAAGAACTTTTCGCTGATTCTCGCACGTAGTCATCAACTGCTTCATCATTAGCAAATGTGGTGAGGATTTCCACACAACGAGGATCGCCCAAAGAAGCCAGCGCATTCACGATCGCCACCTGTACCGCTACATTATCCGTTGTTGTCAGCGCTTCCGTCAAAATGTCAAACGCCAAAGAACCCATCTGTCCCAAAGCCATTACTGCTGCGATGTGAACCACAGGATTCGGATCGTCGATCGCTTTTTTCAATCCCTGCAAACCGACTTCTGGGAAAGGTAATTCTGGATAATTAACTGCAATTTGTGCTAATGCTTTAGCTGCACTTCCTCGCACCGTCACGTTGTCGCTGTTTAACAATGCGTCAACTACCAATGGTACTGCATTCTCGCCGATCGCGCCCAAAGTTTTGACTGCCGCCCGACGATAGGTAACATCTTCATCATCTAAAATGCTTACCAGTCGAGAAATTGTCTGTTCGTCGCTAGCATCGGCTATTTCATACATTGCCCGATCGCGCATGTGAGGATTCGGGTGTTTTAGTTGTTCAAACAAAGCATCTGTTGTCATGATTTCTGAAGGAAGAAGGAAGAAGGAAGAAGGAAGAAGGAAGAATTAATCGTTGGTAATTGTCAGCAGTCATTAGTTATTAGTGCGAGCATCCCCGATCGCGATCGTTATGAGTCATTAGTCATTAGTCATCTATCATCTATCAAAAGGAAGAATCATCTAGTCTAGTTTGTGAAGATTGTGTCAGTTAGATCGCTGGCGATCTAAACAATTTGTAATGCGGACGGACTTAATCCGCAAGATCCGAGGACTGAATTCCTCATTACAAACCTTGTAACTCCTCAATTTAGATGCTTAGGATTTTACTGAATTATGAGCTTCTATTTTCGCTTGCACCAACCAATCTCGATCGGTCGCATCGCTTTGATAACCGCTGAGATCGCCTAGTTTTTCAAGTGCCATTAATGCAGCATACTGCAAATCCCAGATTTTGGTTGCCAAACAGGCTTGCAATGCGGGAATTGCGAGCTTTTCTCCGATTTCGCCCAGGGCGATCGCAGCCGCCGCGCGGGATTTCTGAAACTGCGGTTGGGTGTTGTGCAAAGCTTCCAATAACAAATCGCAGGCTGGAGAATGTTTTAACCAACCAAACAATTTTATTACATGAAAATGCGCTCCGTAATCATTATTTGCTTCTTCGTCATATGTGGCAAATAAAGCTGCTGGTGCTGCTTCTGAATAATACTCCAAAATAGTTTTAGTTGCTAAATAACAACGACCGAAATCTGTTTCATACAATTGGCGGATCAGAAACGGCAAATCTGGTAATTTTTCGTAACAGTGTACTAAATCCAAATCTGCCGGATCGTCTCGCAAAGCTTGTTCTAAATAGGGTTGGATGCTGGTAAAGGTAAGGGATTTGTCAGAAATTCCGGCTTCTGCTAGCATCCGAATTCCCCTCAGCCGAAAGACTAAAGATACGGGACATTTGGCAATATTGGGAATTGCAGCGTAGTAACGCGCGTCAATCAAATCCTGAATTGACAATCGGCGTCCCAGGACATTTGTATGTTGCAGCATCGCTACAACTTTTCCCATTTGAGAAAAGTCTCCAGTCAAACGGCAAACTGCGGCGCTAGCAGCGCTAGCAGTGGGCGGATCTAAATCGTTAACAAATTTGCGAATTCTGTCCAATGCTGGAGCGTAATTCAATTTAGTTAAAGTGTGGATAATTACGCGGTATGTTTGTCCCGGTTTATCTAATAATTGAGCAATTTCTTCTAAAATCTCGGCATCTTGAGTGCCAATTTCGCCGATCGCCCAAACAGCATTTTCTACAGTGTAGCAGTCACTATCGCTCAAACAAGAGCGAATTACCGGCAATGCTCGGGCAGCCTGCAGTCTTCCCAAGGTTTCTACCGATTTGCGGCGCACGATGCGGTTGTCCAGGGTTGGATCGGTTTGCTGTACGGCTCGCATCAATGCCGCGATCGCTCGCTCTGTAGGAAAATTTATTAAATGGGAAGCAGCTATGTAGCGGGAATCCTCTTCACCAATCTCAGATTGCGGCGTATCTAAAAGCTCGATCGCCCGTTCTTCGGTTAAATTAAACAAACTAAAAAAACGCTTGTCCATAGAGGGAGAGGGGGAGAGGGGAAGTTCTGAGTTTTAAGTTTTGAGTGTTGAATTTTGAACTGTCTTTAACTCACAACTCAAAATTCAAAACTCAAAACTCCTTACCAACTATCAACACAGAATAACAAGCCCGGGACTTCTTTACACTTACTCTACCAAAATTGATAAAGCAACGAGCCAAGAATTCCCAGACTTGTCGGAATATTAACCACCCAGTCGCGACATTACAAACCAGCCAATTAATTAGGACAGGGAGTTGATCGCGTAGTCGAGAAGAGCGTTGTACTCAGTCAAAGCTTGAGCGGACATATCGCGAGGAGTGCAACCGCGATTGCGAGCAAAGCTTAATGCTTCAACGTAAGGAGCGGTAGGCAAGCCCAAAGCGCGATAAACTTCGCGTTGACCGGCAATACCCCATTCATCCAAAGGACCTGTGCCGCCAACAACCAAGCAGTATTGAATCAAGCGCAGGTAGTGCTTGATGTCGCGCAAGCATTTTGCTTTGAAAGTATCGGTGGAGTTAGCTTGACCGGCGTCGTTCAAGTAAGGATACTTTTTGATGCAAGCATCATAAGCTTCTTTAGCAACTGCATCCAGGTTGCCACCTAGTTTTTCTGCTGCTTCCAAACGAGCGGCAGAGCGCTGGATCGAACCTTGAACTGATTCTAAATCCGAGGTGCTGGGGAAGCGGCCTGCTGCGTCAGCAGAGGCGATAGCGGTGGTGATAACTGATTTCATTTCCTAAATCTCCTAAAGTGATTGTGACTGCAAGCGTAGTTGCGATTTTGCTGAGCCAATTGCGGTGAACACCGAACTAGCTGAGGGCAGAAATGACGCGATCGAAGTAGCTGGAAGCTTCAGCAACCAAGCTGGCGCAACGATCTTCTACTACAGGAGTACCCATTTTGCGGAGCTTAGCACCAGCGCGAGCTTCGCTAGGAGTATCAGAAATGTGAGCGGCTGCTTGAGCCTTCATGATTTGAACGGCACGCACGGTGGAGGTGGTGGGTACGCCCAAAGCTGCGTAGGTTTCTTTCAAACCATTCAAGCAACGGTCATCAAGAACTGAAGCATCACCTGCTAACAAAGCGTAGGTGACATAGCGCAGGATGATTTCTGCATCGCGCAAGCAAGCAGCCATGCGGCGGTTGGGATAGCAGTTACCGCCAGCTTGGATCAAGCCTTGGTTTTCGCAGATCATGCCGGCAACAGCATCGGAAACCATACAGCTAGCGTTGCTAGCGATCGCGTTTACAGCATCCAAGCGTCTGTTACCGCTGGCAACGAAAGCTCTTAGGGCAGCAATATCACCGACGGTGGAGGTGCTGGCATCGGCTGCAACTACAGCTCTTGAAAAAGCGTCAAGCATTGAGTTCTCCTTAACTTAGACGACAAAACTTATTTCTTAATCTCAGTCGGTCAACGAGGTGACAAACTTGATGGATTTGAATATATCCCCGGCTTGTTGCCCCTGTCTCATTCCTTAAAAACAAAGTAACAATTTGTTACTTGTGTCGCTAAAAGCACATTTTTGCGGTTTTCTTGACAAAGTTGTATTATGTTTGTAGTATAAAATCGGAAAGCAGAGGGCAGACAAAAACTTTAATTTTCGGGGTGGGTGTTTGAGACAGATCGACCTTTCGGGCGAGCCGAAAGGCGGAAGTGCTAGAGCCCAAGCTATTTTTAAACTCGTAGTAACCGCAAATGGCGATCGATTATGATGGCAAACTTGTTGGCGCGCTCTTATGCGGGCGATCGCGATTTAAGTGCGATCGCGGATTTAATCAATACTTGCGAAGCAGTCGATAAACTCGATGAAGGTACTTCCATCTCCCAATTGCAAGAAGAATTTGATGCACCATCCCTAGACAAAACCCGCGATCTCTGCCTGTGGGAAGATGCGAGCGGCAAATTAATTGCCTTTGCTCAATTGTCGGTTTCTGAATTGGGGGAAGTAGGGAAAGTAACAGACGGTTGGCTGTGGTTTCACGTTCGCCCCGACGTGCGGGGAGGTGAAGTGGAAGCAACTGCGATCGCCTGGGGTGAAGCGCGGATGTGCCAGGTAGCAAAAGAGCGAGGCACGCGCGTGAAGTTTCGCTCCTACGTTCGCGCTGAGGATGGCGATCGCATTTCTTTGTTGGTAAATAGCGGTTTCCAAGCCGATCGCTATTTTTTCCGAATGGCGCGATCGCTCGCAGAACCCATCCCAGAACCCCAATTTCCCGAAGGTTTCTTGCTGCGCGAATTTCCCGGCGAAGAGCATTCGGAAGCTTGGGTAGAAATGTTCAACCAGTCATTTATCGACCACTGGAACCATCACGATCTAACCGTCGAAGAGTTCAAATACGATTTAGCCAAACCCTATTACCGACAGGATTTAGACTTAATTGCCGTTGCAGCAGAGGGCACTTTTGTCGCTTTTTGCTACTGCGAAATTAACCCCGAAGAGAACGATCGCACCGGCAGAAATGAAGGCTGGATTGGCGTACTCGGCACGCGGCGCGGCTTCCGCAAAATTGGATTGGGACGGGCTATGTTGCTCGCTGGTTTGCAGCGCTTGAAAGCAGCAGGTGTCGGTACTGCGATTCTCGGCGTCGATGCGGAAAATCCCTGGGGTGCATTGCGACTTTACGAATCAACCGGCTTCCATAAAATTCGGAATAGCATTTCTTATGTTAAGGATGTGCGATCGATTTGACAGCCCCAGACGCATCAGCCCTAAGAAACCGGGTTTTTATCAAATCTTTAGGCGAAGACGGAGGATTTTCGGAAAAAACCCGGTTTCTGACCGCCCCCCTCTTCCGCTCTCCCTCTCTCCCCACAAGGGTTTCAGGCAAAATGCAAAAAACTTTTCCCGCTCTCTTGACAGTTGTGTATTATGCTTGTAGTATAAAAGTAGGAAAAGCAAGGGACAGCCAAAAACCTGTTTTTTCCGTACCGCTTCTGAACCTTGAAAACTAAATAGATCTCAAAAGTTCAAAGAACATCAATTTGAAAGTCTTGAAATACAGACTGAATTGTCATGTTGTTACTTTACACCACATTGTTCGATTACAAACTGAATCCCTCCGATTCAGGAAGCGTACCGAATAAGTCTAATTCCAACGAATTTAAGGCGGATTCAGAACAGACAAATTCGGCTCATGTGGAATCAATCAAAAAGTCTGAAGAAATCCGCAATGTCAAACAAGCTTATCATCTAGAACGGCGCTTCTTTCAGTAAAGATTGTCAGAAAGATAGTTAGATTTCGTGAATCTTTACCGTTACTGGCGATTTGCCAAGCCTTGCAAAAAGCCCAAACAAAAAGCCAAAATCGAGAGCAGATAAGCTACCAATCCAAAATCCCAAATCCAAAATCGCTCTAGGAGGTATCGGTAATGGTTCACATTCGTTTTGAAGGACGTTCCTACGACTTGACAGAAAACCAACTGGGTATCGCTGCAGGAATGAGTGACAAGGCTATCAAGGAACGTCTCGCACAGCATTTTGATGTTAAGGGCGATCGATTCGAGTCTTACGTGCTCGATCGGCGTCCCAGCGGCGATTTAATCGTCCGCCCAGAAGCCGTTTACGGCTAGGGCGTTCACACCCTCAGATCCCCCCCTTTTGTAGGGGCGGGCACGGGGGCACCGCCCCTACAAAAGGGGGGAGAAATACTCTCAAAGTCACCCTTTTTAAGTGGCGCATCCTAACAAAAGAAGCTTACAAACTGGTAACGTTCGAGCGATCGAATAGTAGGTTCAACTCCTACCCTCTCCGCCTCGTGGAGAGGGGTTTAAAAAATAGCTTCTTTAACTTGTGCGCTGCCTCTAATACCTAAATTTTAAAAGTTTGAAAAAGCGATCGAGCACTTCGCGCCCTAACAAAGGAAGCTTACATACTAGCTCTATGGTGGAGCGTTTCTCTCTAAAAGAAAAGGCTGCGGGTTCAACTCCCGCGTATGAACAACGGCTTTCTTAACTTGCGCGAAGTGACTTTTAATGCTTTTTTATAAGTTTCGATCGACCTTTTGCACCTCGCACCCTAACTGAAGAAGCTTACACACCTTACTTACAAACTTTACTAATAATGGTCTTAAAGTAGCGACATTCGAGCGATCGAATTAGCCAAGCATTCCCAGTCTCTCGTTCTAGATAAGGTTTGCGTGTCCGCTGCTGGTAATACCAATTCTCTAAATTCATGCAACAGTGACTAGAGCTGTTAAGCTTTTATCGTATCTGTTGTAAATTTATGTTGTAGCACCTTTTTAGAGAAGTGGTATAAAACTGGTGAGAACGACCCTCCTGTGTTTTCAGCTTTTTCGACTTGTGTGAAGTGTTTTAAATTTGCCAATTTTTACCCATAAAAATTCTGTTCCGCGCCCTAACAAGTGAAGCATACACACAGGTTAACCGATCGGTCGTAGGTTCAAATCCTACCAGCCCCGTTCGAGGGGTTGTAGCTCAGGGGATAGAGCAGTCGGCGTGAAAAAAAAGCTTTACTAACTTGCGCGGAACTTCTCATATTTTCAAACTGTTGAGTTATGAGCGAACATCGATTAGATAGAATCATCATCGAACGGCCTCGCGGTGGATGGAGAAGCAGTTTAAAAAAGGTGACAGGAAATAAGAAATATCTTGAAGAAATCACTGACATAGCCCGTACAGATGGACTGTTAACTCCTTACCTAATTAAGCCTAGAAACAAGACAAAATGGTTTTCCGATTGTCTTGGTCCGCTGAAACGCTGGCTGCTATCTCATGCAGGTCAACATTGGGATGATGTTTACAGCAAACTGGGCACAATTCTCGACACTACAACTTTATCCGGG
Source organism: Oscillatoriaceae cyanobacterium Prado104 (assembly GCA_025454405.1). GTDB lineage: Bacteria > Cyanobacteriota > Cyanobacteriia > Cyanobacteriales > Microcoleaceae > Microcoleus. Next base: position 15,169 of record JALOON010000048.1, read on the forward strand.
CAACATATTCTCTCTCATCTGTGGCAATATGTGGAACGAAATGTCGAGTTAATTGATGGAGTTCCTTATCGAAAAAGCTGTTCTTACCCTTATCCTATAGGCGGTAGTTACGATCGACTTTACGTCCATCCCGAGACGGGAATTCTTTGTTTAGCTGAGAGAATTCCGAAACAGCAGAAACAAAAGCCTGATGATTTTCTGTTTGTAGATGCTTACCATTATTATCGGAAAATTGATGATTTGTGGTACGCGATCGAACTTGCAGATTTAGAACCATACGATACGATGCTTGCAGATAAATATTCTGGGGGACGACCTAAGTACATTGCGAGCAAACGTCAGTGCAACAAGAAACAAATTAAGTTCATCAAGGAACAAATGGCTAAAAATAAGGACTGAAGTGTTTGCAATTCACATCAAGCATCAATATCGATAACCTGTAGGGGCGGGTTCGCCAATAGCTTTAACTCTCACAAACAGGTTAAATAAACCCGCCCCAACCCCACGAATAAAACTCTTTATTTCCTAGTGGAAGATGTCAGCGATACAAACTTAAAATTGGCGATGGAGGAGAATCATATTATGAAAAATACCACGGTAATTTATCGATCGCCCGCAGAGATAGACAGTCTGATTCATGCTTTTGAAGAATGCAGTTTACCGCGAAGCAAGTGGACGCATGAAGCACATTTAACTGTCGGTCTTTGGTATCTGTTTGACGATTCCGAAGAATCTGCGATCGAAGCGATGCGAAATGGCATTAAACGTTACAATTTATCCTGTGGCATTGAAGCTACAAATGACAGCGGCTATCACGAAACTCTAACTGTGTTTTGGATGCGCGCTATTAGCCGATATCTGGCTTCAGTTGCTAAGAATCGATCGATGGTAACTCTAGCTAACGGTTTGATTCAAAAATATGCCGATCGCACTTTACCATTTCGCTACTGGTCACGCGATCGTCTGATGTCGTGGGAAGCTCGAAATAATTGGGTTGAACCTGATTTAAGGGCGATCGAATTAGCAAAAGTTGCCCTAAAGTAAGTTCAAACTAACATCTTGCAGCTTTCTCAAAAGTCCTGTAGGGGCGGGTTCGCCAAAAATCTTGGAAACAGTAGACATCTTAAATAAACCCGCTCTGCCTCACGAAAAATACCTAAATAACTACGAGTAGAAAATTTCAGTTAAAACTGATATCAAGCACCAATATCAATTAGGGTTGTTCGTAGGTGGGGGCGGGTTTATTTAAGATATTTGCTACATTTAAAATTGTTGGCGAACCCGCCCCTACAAGATGGTTGACAATGGTGCAAAATTTTATTTAAAATCGCAGTTGTTGCCGCGCCCCAACCAGGAGAGCTTACATACCAACCCTGTAACGGTTCAGAAAAAAAGCTCCTCAAACTTGCGCGGTGACTCTTAAAATTCATTGCCAAGCGTGCAACAACTGCCACCCTATTTTTGGATATTCCCAACAATCCAAAATCGAAAATCCAAAATCCAAAATCGATATGGGAGGTAGCACCAATGAATACTAACACAGCAGAACGCGACTTGCGTTTGGAAATGCTCAACAGCCTGCTCACCACACCTCACCGCCAATTGGAAAAGGTGGCAGAAATTCACAAATTAATTGTAGAACTAGACCCAATTTTTTACGGTCATTTAGCTGTATGGTATCAGAATCACGGTGATGTTCGCGACCACAAAGAAGTGTTCGTTGGCAATTTGCTAACTTCGGCACTAACCGAACACCGCGATGCAGGTTTTATGATGCTGCAACAGTTCCCGCCCTATGAAGTTTCGCGGATTGTGGACTTCATGAAGCAACACAAAAATAAGTTGCCCCGCAGCGCGCGCACGGCTGTAACTCGCTATCTGAAATCGCGGGAAAAGAACCCGCAATTTTTCGATCGCGCCGCCCTCCGCAGCCGCAAAGCAATGAAGCATTTGTACGCAACTTTGCACGTTAAGCCGAGCGATCGAGCTAATGCTATCCTGTTTAAAGACACTCCGCCGGAAGATTCTTTAGCGTTTGTTTTGAAGCAGCTAGCAAAAGCAGCAACTCCAGCGGAACAAGCGAATTTAATTGTTGAATACAAGCTGCCTTACACGATCGCAATTGGCGCAATCAAACAACTAACTCCAACGGTTTTAGTAGCGCTAATTAACTCGATGTCGCCGCAGGAAGTTATTAACAATCTGAAATCGATTCAGTCTCGCGGCGCGATGGATCATCCAGAAGTCAAGCAGTTGATTGATGCTAAATTGGATGAAGCTGCAAAGAGCGATCGAGTTTCTGCTTACAAAGCAAATGTTGCCGGTGATGTTGCTAAATTCGATGCCGAGACAGCGAAAAAACTGGAAACGGTAACAAACGAACAGGTGAAAAAGCGCGGCAAAATTGCGAAATCGACTGGTTTGTTAGTTGACAAATCGGGTTCGATGGAAAGCGCGATCGAAGTTGGCAAGCGCCTTGCTGCATTAATTTCTGGTATTTCTGAAGCCGCTTTGTTTGTCTATGCTTTTGACACGATGCCTTATCCAATAGAGGCAAATGGCAAAGAATTGACAGACTGGGAACGCGCTTTCAAACACATCAAAGCAAACGGCGGCACAAGCTGCGGTTGCGCGGTGGAAGCAATGCGGAAGAAAAAGCAGGTTGTCGAGCAATTCATCATTGTCACAGATGAAGGCGAAAACAGCAATCCTTATTTCGCGGATGCTTATCAAAATTACTGTCGCAGTTTGAACGTAATTCCTGATGTTGTCATCGTGCGAGTTGGTGCTTGGTGTACTTATGTCGAGAATCAATTGAAGCAGAAGCAAATAAGTGTAGAAACCTTTGCTTTTAACGGAGATTACTACTCGCTGCCGAATTTGGTGCCGATGTTAAGTCGTCCTTCGCGACTGGATTTGTTGATGGAAATTATGGACACAGCATTGCCAGTGAGGGATGATAAGCGATAGAATAAGTTATTGTCCGTCAGTTAAGCTGGCGGGCAATGCTCACTTTATTTCTTCTAGCAGGAGCGTAAGGTAAAAAAATGATTTAGGGTTTGCCAGATGAATGCTGAGGGTGAAAGCGATCGCGCAGAACGTCAGGCAGTTTTTCAGCCTGAGTTTTTAGAAGACCTAGAATATTGGGTGCAAACCGATCTCAAGATGGCGTTACGCTTAATCAAAATGGTCAGAGAAATTTTACGAAACCCGTTTGAAGGTATTGGTAAACCCGAACCCCTGAAATATGAGTTTTCTGGCTCATGGTCGCGTCGTTTGAATAAAGAACATCGTATTGTTTATGTAGTTAGTGACGATCGTATTGATTTCCTTAAAGGTCGCTATCATTATGAGTAAAGCGATAAAAATTGAGATTGTAAGTTAGTGGGAGTTAAAATTTTATGTCAACTGAGATTGCATATGCCGAAGCTGAGGCAAATTTAGAAAATCTCTGCGATCGCGCTGTTGAAACCGGGGAAGTAATAGTCATTACTAGACCTAACGGCAAAAATGCTGTTTTGATTTCTCAGGCAGAATTAGAAAGTTTGTTAGAAACGCTTTATTTGCTGCGATCGCCCGCCAATGCAACTCGTTTGCTGACAGCTATGAAACGAGCTAAATCGAGAGTCATTCCAGCTCAGACAATTGATGAAATTTGCCAAAAGTTTGGGCTTGATGAAGAGGAGAATACGGAGAGTGAATTAGGGGCGATCGCTAGTTAAATCAAGAGTTTTTTACTCCAAAACTGCCCGCTTCATTTCCTCAAGCGAAAGTGTTTTTCCCGTTCTAAACTCTTCTCTAGCCTTCTCGATAATTTCGATAAACTTAGGGTTTTTACTCAGTGATAATGACTCTGAATCTGAATCTTTCAGAGCAACAACGAGAGCAACAGCTTCTCCATTTAGCGTCAAAACTATTGTTTCCTCGCGGAACTCGTTTGCATAATTAGATAAAGGCTGTGATGCTGTGGAAATTTCAATTTTTTTCATCATAATTCAACCTCTTCACCTGCAATAATTAACCGATTTCCTTCTTTTCGACCAACTGCCAGGATGCGTACTACATCCGATTCTTCAGATATCACGTCATAGAAAACCCGCAGAGAACCAATCCGTAATTCCCACGGTGCTATTTTGTTTTCGCGAATTGGCTTCCGATTGCGCGTTTCTGTCAAAGGTTCATACAGTAGCTGTTCCTCAATAGACTCGAAAACTATCGATCGATCTCTTGCAGGTAAGCTCTTGATTTGTTCTTTGGCTGATTCAGCAAATTCAATAACGTAAGCCATTGCCTATTATACCATGTAATTTCATCTTATGACACCCCTAATATTAATCAGTCCGATCGCCCTTTACCTCTAAACATCTCCCTCACTATCATCCAGCGATACCGTTTCTCTATTTTTAATTATTCTTTGCTTTGCGCGATGATTTCTAATAACTCTGGATTTGCTATCGATGACACTAACTGGGAATCAGCAGTAACTAAAGCAGCGCGCAACTTTTCTGGTGTAAGTTCGGGATATTTCTCTAACACCTGTTGTTGGGTCCATCCAGCCGCAAAAAGACCCAGTAAAAATTCCACAGACAATCGAGATTCTGGCACTGCAGGTTGAGTTGTTGTAGTTTTTGGGTTTTGATGAATAAGCTTTCGCCAGTCCATTGCTTTATTTAAAGTATTGATGAAGATTTGGCTGATTATACAGTATTTCGAGGCAGTACAAATACGGGAACGCCCATCTGTAACTCGATCCTGGCTCCTTTAGTAATTTTACCTATTAAACCTATTAAATTGTTATTACGATCGCAGTGCTGCAATTTCTTATAGACTAGAGTGGTAAGGTGCAGACCGGGCGATCGCCTATTATGCTTGTGTTCGTTTCGATACCAAATTCAATACCAAACCGCGATCGCGCCCCATATCGAGTCACCGTACCATTCACCGTACAACTACTTTAACTTCTTAAAACTATGGGAAAAAAGTCGAAAGTCAAAAAGTCCCAGGTCGAAAAACCCAGCTTGCTCTTCCAGCGGCTGCAAGAAGCTCTCGATCGAGGCAGTAAAGTTTGGATTAAAACAAATAATAGCAGTTTGGGTGGCATCCCGATTAATTTACATGGGGACTTCGCAGAGATTTTGGTGATAGTTCCCCCTAACGAACACGGAGAAAATAGCGATGCTTACGGACAAGTTACGTGGCTGATCCGGCTGTCGGATATTATTGCAGTCGCTTATCCTACAGAATACTGGTCTAAAGATAGATTGGAAAGTTTGCTACCCCCCGATCCGGTTCCCTCGGAAATCGGAGATTCGCAGGTTTAATTGGTAAGGTGCGCGCTGCGCGCCAGCATTTTTAATAAATACAAAAGAGTCAGTTTTGTGCTTGAAAACTGGCTCTTTTGTATTTGCCTTTGATATTGAATCTGCTTAGTTGCACCCGATGGCTGTAAGTACGCAGCTTTTCTGCGTGCCTGCCCCTACGGCGATTTTTTACAATCAATCTCAAATGATTTGATGGTGGAGAAGATAAATTTATCGATCGATATTTCTCACTTTAATTATTGATTGCACGCCGAAAGCTGGATTTTGCAGTTACCGCCATCTAGTTCGCTGCAACCGGCTAAAGCTTGAGCTTCTGCTGCCGATTTATCATCACCCCAACCAGCACCTGCACCACCTTTACCTACGGCAATCGCCCCGCAATTATTAGTATTTGATGTCAGCGCTTCGCAATCGTTAGCACCTCCAGTTTGTGCGTTGCAGGCTGCTATCGCTGCGTTTAACGCCGCTCTCTCTGAAGGGTGATCCCAACTAATACCAGTGGCGTCAGTAGACGGAGAATAAGCCGTCGCTCCGTAGGCGTCTTGAGCTCGCGCTACCTGGGCAGAACTCAACATAGGAATTGTCAGGGCTGTTACTACAACTAATTTGGAAAAAAGCTTGGGCAACATCTTTACTTGAATGCGTTTACAAAGTTAAACTTGGATATCTCATTAATATTAGATCGACAGCTTTATCCTTGTCAAGGATAATTTTTTAGATAGCCATTATTGTAATAATTCATCATTTTTTTGCAAAGACTAAGTAAGAGTACGGAGGTAAATCCAATGGTAGATATCCGCAAAATCCTCAGCAAACTTGCAGCCCAAGAAAAGCAGCTACTCGATACCAAATTCCTAGCTCCCTGCGTCCGGGGGGGAAAGGTGCGGACGAGAGTTAACTCAATGATTTATACTTTTCAACCGCAGCCGCGCAAGTTTGAAGGATGGGCAATTTTTCAGCCGATAAATGAGAAGATTGCTGCGGTAATTGAGGAGCCGAGTTTGCCACAACTAACAGAGTATTTGCAACTGCTCATTCCGGTGCGCTTGCTGTTAGCTTTTCCGCTGCAAGGGCAAACTTGGCTGGCTTATCCGGTTAACGAATCCGACGCCAAACAGCGCACTGGCAATGCGAAACCCATACCAGTGCATTTAGTAACTGAAGGTTCGCAATTCGAGCCGATCGCGGCTAGGTGGGACGGTAATTCTTGGTGGTTTGAAGAAATTGACAGGCGCGCCGATCCGCTGCCTGCTGAGGAGTTGAAAGCAGCTTTGAAGAAGTTGGTTTTGCCTGAAGAAGTTCGCTTTAAGGGCATGACGCCAGAAATGCGAACTGTTTACGAATTGGTTGCCAGAAATATTAAAGATTTCGATCCGAAACTGCGGGATGAAAAGCGCTTGCAGGAGGCGCTGAAAATGGGCGGCGGCGAGTTGCGAGAATTTCGCGATCGCGATAATTTTTGGCTAGTTGAATGGACTAGCAGCACTGGAGAACACCACAGTTCTGCTATTGCTAAAAGCGATCTGACTGTTATCGGTGCTGGCATTTGCCTCAGCGGATTTGACAAAGATTTTGACTTGCAATCATTAGTCGGAGTAGTTGAAAATAGATAATTAGGTATGGGGGATTGGGCATGGGGGATTGGGCATGGGGCATGGGGCATGGGGCATGGGGCATGGAGAATTGAAGGTAGTTGAATTTTTGGAGGGAATTATGGGAAGACCGGATTTTGAGGAATTGGATGTTTATAAGTTAGCGGAAAGTTTGGCAAATCAGGTTTGGGAAATTGTTAAAAAATGGGATTCCTTTACAAAAGATACTATGGGCAAACAGATCGTTCGATCTGCCGATAGTGTCTGCGCTAATATTGCGGAAGGAAGAGGTCGTTATAATGACCAAGATAATCGCCGTTTTGTCAAAATTGCTAGAGGCTCTTTGTACGAAACAATAAGTTGGTTAAGACTAGCTTATGCTCGAAAACTTATTACTAAGGAACAAGTCAACAAATTCCAACCAACTCTTGATGAATGACTTCCCAAACTCAATGCCTATTTGAAAGGAATAGGACACAGAAAATAAGCCGTAAAACCACCCAATGCCCAATGCCCAATGCCCAATGCCCGAGACCCAATCCCCAATCCCCAATTCTCAATCCTAATGAGTATATTTTTTCACGAACAACTGTACCGAACTCCCCAAGTGATGTCGGTGTTAAAAAACTTTCCAGTAACCGTGTGCGGTGCTGGCGCTTTGGGCGCGAATATTACAGAAAGTTTAGCTCGATCGGGCTTTTGCCAGTTAAAAGTAATCGATCGCGATCGCATCGAAGAACGCAACCTTTCCACTCAACCTTACTATCGATCGGATGTCGGCGCATTCAAAGCCAAAATTCTCGCCAACAATCTTTACCGCGCCCTCGGAGTCAAGGTAGACGCGCACTCAAAAGAATTGATACCGGCAAATGCCGACAAACTACTTGCCAACAGCGCCGCCGTCATCGATACTTTTGATAACAGTGCGGCGCGGCAAGCTGTCAAAGATTGCTGTGCCGCCGCTGCTGTTCCCTGCCTCCATGTCGGATTAGCTGCCGATTACTCCGAGGTAATTTGGAACGAACACTATCGCGTTCCTTCACCTGCAAATGATGATGTTTGCGATTACCCCCTAACGAGAAACTTGGTAATGCTGACGGTTGCTGTTGCCTGTGAAGTAATTGTTGCTTTTGCAGGAGCCCGAGAACAACAAAATTTTACTTGCACGATCGGAGATTTTGCAGTAAAACCGTTGGTATTGTAAAATGCCTCGTGGTTGTTGCCAGAAATCCGGTCGATCGAGACTGGTTGCCCAGCACCCCGTCCCAAAAATCCGGTTTCTCACCCTCGAACGCGATCGTCAAACCTACAAAACACGCTTGAGAAAATTAACAGGGAGATTATGGTCGGAAAAGACACTTTTTCTATTTTACTCGCAGTTCTATTCCTATTAGTTTTGGCTGGCGTCGGTGGCGGATCGACTATTGCCTGGAGCGACAACGAAATTTGCGCGCCGCACGATAATTGCCACGAACCAGAACAGAGACCCCACAGGCCCCATAGAAGAATTTTAAAACAAGGTTCTAGAGGCGAAGATGTCAAGCGACTGCAAAAAGTGCTGATCGCTAGGGGTTTTTGTCCGAAACCTTTTGTCGCTGACGGCATATACGGACCGACAACTAAAAAGGCTGTGAAGGAATTTCAACGGCAAGCCAACCTGCGCGCCGATGGAGTTGTGGGGCGGGAAACTTGGGACAGAATCTTTGCTTCTTCTTAGTTTTAAAAGCCTTTTGCAGTTGCGCTTCGATCTGCCCTTTACGCAACTGCAAACAGGGCAATCATCGCTTGCAATATCTGGGAATTAGCAATGAACGATCGAGCGGAAACTAGATTGCCAGCACAAGAAATTTTAGATTTTTGGTTTGGAAAGTCTAATTCTCCTGAGTTTGGCAAATCTCAAAAGAAATGGTTTGAAAAAAATTTAGATTTTGACTCGGAAGTGCGATCGCGCTTTCTTGTACAATACGAATTGGCAGTTTCCGGTCAACTCGACGATTGGCAAGATTCTCCTCAAGAATGCCTCGCATTAATTATACTATTAGATCAGTTTTCGCGCAATATGTTTCGCGGAACTCCTCGAACTTTTGCTGCAGACGGCAAAGCTTTAATTGTCGCCGATCGAGCTGTGAAAAATAAGTTCGATCGAGCGTTGTTGCCAGTACAAAGGTGGTTTATTTACCTACCATTTGAACACAGCGAAAACCTAGAACACCAGCAAAAATCCGTAGAACTATTCAACCAACTCAGAGGCGAACCCGACAGCGAATTAGTAATTGACTACGCGAGGCGGCATTTAGAAATCATCGAACGTTTTGGCAGATTTCCGCACCGCAATCAAATTCTCGGGCGCGAAACAACTCCTGAAGAAGCAGAGTTTCTCAAACAGCCCGGTTCTGGATTTTAAAGAGAAGGAAGAGGGAAGAAGGAAGAGGGAACAGGGAATAGGGAACAGGGAACAGGGAAGAAGGAACAGGGAACAGGGAAAAGGGAAGAAAAGTAAGAATTTCAGGAATTTAAATGGAAGCCGCCGCAACCTGCGGCGGCTCAATTCTGGTTGTATTCCCAGCTTTACCACAGCCCTCTCACGGGACGGGGAGCCGGACGCGGTGCCGGTGCCGGACGGGGCGGAACTGCTGGCTGAACGCGGGGAGGAGGAGCCGGACGCGGTGCCGGTGCTGGTATCGGGGGTGGTGCTGGGGGCGTTTCAACGCGGGGAGTTACCGTGCGTTGAACGGTTGTGGCTGTCACCTTAACGTTGGGGACCACCATGATGCTTTCAATCTGCGAGCCTCCGACGATGCTGGCTTGGACTTTCATCCCCGGCACTAAGGAGGTAATTCTCAGGACGCAAGTTTGAATCCGCAGAGTCCTGTAGCGCTCATTTTCTGGCTTGATGGTGATGACGTTGCCGACAATGCTTTTGACTATTCCAGTAACTGTTTCCGCGTTCGCTGTTACGGTCTGCGTTTGGGCTATTTGAATTGCAGGGTTGGCAATTGCTGGAGGTACTGATAGTGCTGAAACTAGCACCGAAAGGCTGGCACCTGTTAATAATTTGATGTTTTGAAAACCCATTGAAACCTCACATTGACTGCTATTTAAGGTTGGATTGGCTTCCGCTGCGGGAAAACCCCAACATTTAAACCTAATCTAGTTTACTCCCCAAAGTAGGAAAATTAAGACAATCTTACATAAAAGATTATCAAACAAAATTTCATAGACTCTATTTTACTGCTAAAGTTCCCGATCGATTCAGCCAGTAATTTCACCTAGCTCTAATCCTTACTGGTACTGTTCCGGACGCATCAAAAACCTATTACTGCGATCGCGCTCGTACCATCTATTTGTGCTGTTGGGACAGGGCAATGCCGTATACTTACCAGTAGAGCGGGCCGATCGACCCTCGATCGCGCTGTCGTGATATATTAAGATTTAGCGATTTGCGGATAATTGAGATATAAATTTTGTAGGTAGGGACACGGCAAAGCTGTCTCCTTACCAATAAATGCCGCATCCTTAGTGGTAGAGGAGTCGATCGAACAAAACAATGGCGAACAGCAAAATTTTATTTGGCAAACTAATTGTATTGAGCTTGAGTGCAGCGTCACTGTCAGTCGCTTGGCAACAGCCTGTAGCTGCCGAAATTATTGCTAATTCAAATAATAGTGCGATCGCGTCGCAGTCGGTCAAACCCGAGTCCAAATTGCCGGATCTGGGCGCGCCGGAACTGCCGCCATTGGGAGAACCATTTCGCTTTATTCCCCAGGAACCAAAAGCCCCAGTAAATCCAGTTGAAGAAGTGCGTTTGGTACTGAGATTGCGAGAACGCCGGGTCTATGTTTACCGACAGAATAAAGTACAAACAAGTTTCCCCGTGGCGGTGGGAAAAGACGGTTGGGAAACCCCCACAGGGAACTTTAAAGTTTTGCAAATGATTAAAGATCCGGTTTGGGAACATCCTTGGACGGGAGAACTTGTTCCTGCTGGACCGGACAATCCTTTAGGGACTAGATGGATCGGGTTTTGGACGGATGGCAAGAATGTGATTGGCTTTCACGGTACTCCGAATCCAGAGTCGATCGGGCGAGCTGCTTCTCACGGTTGTGTGAGAATGTTTGATAAAGATGTCCGGGCTTTATTTGAAAAAGTAGCCGTGGGAACGCCTGTAATTGTCGAGCATTAAGAAGGAGTTTTGAGTTTTGAGTTTTGAGTTGAAGAAAAGTTTTGAGTTGTTCGGGAGTTACTGGTTCCCAGGCTGTGCCTGGGAACCCAGATCTAGAGGCTCTGCCTCGACTGAGGCTGCATTCGAGGCAGAGCCTCTAGATCTGCATTACCAGGCAGAGCCTGGTAACGAGTAAATACCAGGCAGAGCCTGGTAACGAGTAATTTCAAATCTGACCGATCGCAAATCTCAAGTTTTGAGTTTTGAATTAAGAACTTTTTTTAACTCAAAACTCAAAATTCAAAACTCAAAACTCCTTCAAATAGATTGTTGGTATTTCTCCAGCAGTTCCGAGATGTAATCGTAGCCGTCAACACCGATCGAAGGAATGATGTCCGATCGATATTTTGCCAAGGATTTTTTAAAGGCTTCAGCCCCCATTTGTCCCTGCAAAATTGTTAGCAAACCCGCCGCTTGACGCCACTCGATCGCCCCAATTTGCTCTAAATTGTACATTCCCAAACTACCAGCAAATATTGTTTTTTCCCGATCGCCATTGCTGTAATAAGCTTGTGCTAAATAAGCCAAATTCAAGCCTTGCAAGTACAAGTCGCCCGAATATCTGGCGGCTTCCCAACCTTTGGCTAAATATTCGATCGCGCTTTCGGGACTTTCCAGAGCAATTTTGGCAATTCCCAAACTGCTAGCACAAAAAGCTTGACTTTGCCAGTCGCCCAATCTTTGGGACAGCGACAAACCTTGTTCTAAATAACCGATCGCGCTTTCATAAACCTCCGGTTCTGCTTGTTCCAACTGCCGCGCGCCAAAGACTTCGCTATAACCCAAATTAGCCAAAGCATTTGCCTCGCCTTGCCTTTCTCCCGCCTGTCTGGCGAGAATTAAAGCCCGCTGGCTGTAATTAATGGCTTCCTGATAATTTTTCAGAGAAACCAAGTTGCGGCTGATGTGATTGAGGCTGGCAATTTCGCAGGCTTTGTCATTTTCCGATCGCGCGATTTCCAGCGCTTCTTTGTGAACTATAATAGCGCGATCGTAAGCTCCGATCGCTCGCTGCGAATAACCCAACAGCGTGATAATGCGCGCCTTAGCTTGAGTCCCTTCTACCCGGCGCAGCGGTTCGTCTAAATAATCCAAAGTATGTCGCAAAGCTTTGCCGTCAAAGGAAGCAAAAATTCCCCCGTAAAGCGGGAAGTAATCGCGCTGGGCAAAAGCGCGCAAAATTTGCAGCGTTACTTGAAAACAAGCGTTTGCTAACTGTTCGCCGCTCTTGGTAGAATTGTTAAATCCGTTAGCTAGCTGGCTCCAGATGACGGCAAAATTAATGTAAGTAGAAATTGCAGCTTGTGCCGAAGCTTTGGCATCGTAAATTTGTTTGTCAAACCAGATAATTAATGCCCGCTGCAAGCATTGCAAAACAATTGTTAATTCCACCACATTTCCCAATTCTAAATTAGACTGTTTGGCAGCTAATTCAATTAACGAGCGATCGCTCGCAATGGCATTTAAAATCTCGCTGGTAAAGCCACTGTTCACCTTTTTTCCCCAAAAAGCCCAAGGGCTGTTTTGTTCTGGAGCACCGCCAAATCCTAGCTGTTGCGGTTGGTAAGCCCAGCCGACAAGTTCCGCTTCCAAACGCTGCCAAGATTCTAAACCTTTGGCAATGCCCGAGGTGATTTGCTGCAAATCTTTTTCGGTGTCGGGATTGGCAGTTTGCAGCATTTGTTGGTGCAGGGATTTTGCCAACTGCTGCAATTGATCTAAAGTTAGAGGGTGTTCTTTGTTGGGGTCAATTACTTGGAATAAAGCGAGGAGGCGGCTGTGAGATTCGGCAGTAATAATTTGTTGGAGGGCAGATGCGATCGCGCTGGAAACTCGGTTATCTTTCTGCCAGCGTTCCCATTCTCCTTGGATAGTTTTGAGCGCTCTGAGAGTGCGATTTGCTTTGGCTTGTTTGAGTTCGTCTTTTTCATTTCTCACTTGGTTTTCCGCTGCGTCGAGGCGTTCGCCAAAACAGCGTTCAAAAACTTCGCCCGTACCTGTTCCGATGTCTTGCACGAGCATTTGATAAACTTGTTCTTTCGATCGAATTTGACCTTTGAGGGTGATTTCCACAATTTTGTCAATCAGTCCCAGGTAGCGATCGCGCAGTGAAGTAGAGTCTGGCATAAGTAAATTTTAGTTAATAAGTTTTTATTGACAAGGCTTGCAGCTCGGACAATTTTATGCTGCTCTTTAATTTTACTATAGCGATTTTCAACAGAGAGAGCCACAGGAGCGATCGATTAGCAATTACCAATTATTAATTACCGATTGCCGATCGCCTTGCTTGCCTGATGTTACTGAGCAGTCCTGTACTTCATTTTACAACTCATCTGGATTAATGTTCATTGCTCGGAGTATAGCTTCCAATCGATCGGCTCGTTCTCTCTCAGTTTCTGCTCGTGCTCTTTCAGATTCCGCTCGCTGTCTTTCTAATTCAGCCCGCTGACTTGCCAATTCGGCGCGCTCTCTTTGGGATTCTTCAGGAGTCAGAACTAAGTTGCCATTAACATCATACCAGCGCAACCACAGCCTCGAACAACCTCGATAATAACCGAACCACAAACCGATGCTCAATTCTAATTCGGGTATCCAGAATTTACCATCTGGCAAAACTTGCTCGCGGTAGCGGTTGCCAACTAAGCGAAACACTTTCAATTGGTTGGTGTTTTTGTTAAATATAATGTAGTAGGGTTTTTTCAAAATCCGCTCGTAAACCTGCCATTTTGTCGGCGGTTTGTTGTGTTCGGAATAAGTAGAATCTAAGTCTTCATATTCCGTGCTATCTGGTATAAATTCTGCAACGATTAGAGGAGTAAGGGGAATGCAGCTATCGGAGGTAAGTTGCGCTTGCACGCGGTGAAATACTTCCAAACCGGGATCCTCAGGATTTTCACTGGGTAGATCGTACATCGTAGGGAGCACTTTTGTTTGAGGGTGCTGCGGATCGTGTTGGTATCCAGTCATAAAATTACCCTGCGAAACGTTAAGGAGATTCAGACGCTGCGGTAATTGCATTATAGCGCGCTGCGATTTCTTTGGGCAGAAAGTCAGTATCCTTTGCGCTGGGAATTTTGGCTAAATGGCGATCGCGCGCGGCAAACATCAAATCTTAAGGTTGCGATTAAAACAAAAAAATCCATATAAGTTACAATGCAAAATTATGTTTTTAGGAATTGGTGCTAATTTAGTTATACGATCGCGACCCATGAGCCAGCAAACTTATCTAAAAGTACCCTTCGTTTGGGAAGAACCAAAACCGCCGATCGAACTTTCACGGCGATTGAGTTTTGAGCCAGTCAAAATAAGAGGCGACAATCAGTTAATTTCAAATCAGTTAATTTCAATTGTAGCGCGTGTCATGGCTGCATCGCTGGATGCGAGCGATCGAAAAAGAGCCTGCGATCGCGAGCCTCATGAAGCAGCACAGACATTTTTGAATGAGTCAAGAGATGGCTTTTCCTATCAAGATGAATGGTGGCAGTTTGGCATTAACGAAACAGGGGATATTGTAGGATTTGTGCTGCCGGTAATTTTTACAGGGTGTGCGAAAGAAGGTTTAGAAGAAGGAACAATTTACTACATGGGAGTTGTGCCGGAGTATCGAGGGCTTGGTTTTGCCAGCGAGCTTTTGTCAAAGGGAACGCGGACATTACAAGAAGTAGGAGTCTGGCGAATTTTTTGCGATACGGCTGTTAATAATGTACCGATGATTTCTGCATTCGATCGAGTTGGCTACCGACAGTATAGCGAGCCTTGGGAACGCCCTGTTTAATTGTTGTAATTTGCGCAGCATAACAATACAGATGAAGATAAAGCTAGACGATCTCGCGGGAAAGGAAATAGCGGAATTACTCGAAAAACATCTGAGTGAAATGAGAGCTGTTTCACCTCCTGAAAGCAAGCATGCTCTCGACTTGAACGAACTGCGAAAGCCAGATATTTCATTCTGGACTGTTTGGCTCGAAAATTCGCTAGCGGGTTGCGGAGCGATGAAGGAACTGGACGCATTTCATGCTGAAATCAAATCTATGCACGTAGCACTTGAATACAGGAATAGGGGTGTTGCTAAAATGCTTCTGGAACATATCATAGAAGAAGCAAAAATCCGAAAATATCGCAAACTAAGCTTAGAAACTGGATCGATGGCGTTTTTTGAACCGGCAAGGCAGCTTTATCTAAAATTTGGGTTTGTCTATTGCGTGCCATTTGCGAGTTACAAAGCAGACCCTAATAGCGTATTCATGACCAAGGAGCTTTAGCCAATGCGATCGACCTGTTGAGAGGGTAGAATATTTACATATTTTGATATTCCCGCTCTAGCAGAATGATATCTAAAGCATTTATTCAAGAACTGGGTAACGGGAAACTCCGAGAAGAAGAACAACTGATTTTTGAGGAACTGAATCGCCGTGGAATTCCGATCGCGCTTTACACAGAAAAGCGCATCCATCGCAGGCAATTACCGCTGGATAACGAGTCTTTAGTAGTTGGAGATATACCTTGCATTTTGGGAGCATTGAAACAGTTGTCAATTCCCGAACCCCAACCAAACGATTATCCAGCTTCATTAAGTGAATTTTTACACAGGCGAATTTGGCGATCGACCCTCGGTAAACTGGAACTAGAATTGCGCAATGGTAAGTGTCCTCCAACATTCGCGAAACCAGCGACTCGCCGCAAACGTTTTACGGGGTGTGCGTTCTATTCTGAGTGCGATTTGTCTCAAGTTTATGGAGTGTCGCGTCAAGAAAAGTTACTGTGTTCTGAGGTGGTGAATTGGCTCAGCGAATACCGAGTTTATGTTGTGCGATCGTCCATTAGGAGTGTAGATTATTATGCTGGCGATCCGGGTGTGGCGATCGATCTTGCAGAAGTCCTCCGCGCAATTCAAGCATTAGATAAAGCGGGAGATTCCCATGCGGGTTACGCGATCGACTTTGGTGTTTTGGCTTCTGGAGAGACAGCTTTGGTGGAAATAAACGATGGATTTGCGATCGGTGCTTACAGCATTAATAGCAAAAATTATACCGATTTGATTTTGGCGAGGTGGGAGGAACTTTTGGCACAGCGCAAGGGTTAATTTTTCAGCGATCCGCACAGAGAGAGATGCTTTTTGCTGCGTTTCTAGTTCTCTGCCGCTGCTGACTTTTGCCGTTAGATGCCCGGTATTGTTACGATCGAGATTCCGCCACTAATAATTGAAATGACCGCCAATTCGATCGAGAAAGGGAGATTTTGATGGCGAGTAAGAAGGGGTTGACATACATCAGCGACTTGCGGTATTTTAGGTGAGATAGTGTATTCTAGCCTTGATGACACAATTATAAGTTAGCTTGCTAAAAGATGAGCAATGACTGTTAATTGCAGTTATTGGTCGTAATTCAAGTTATTGCGCAGAAGCTGTTAACCAAATTAGTTAAGTTGTATTTGCCATGATAGAAATTGATGATAAAGACAAAATTCGCATAGCAAAATTCGGCGCTAATAAGCTGTTTGAAGAAGATTATAATAAGCGGCAGAAGATGAACGCTAGGCAACTTATCGATTTGTTCGATCGGGTTTGGTCAAACGGACTTGAACGTATGGTAAAAACGGCTGAAGTCATTCCATCGGAAGAAGCAACTCGTCGCTTGAAGAATATTTATCATGACTTTGTGGATGCAGCCCAAGAACACCGCAGTTTTTACCATTTAAAAGCAGAGTTTATTGCACAGTTACAGCCATCTAAAAATAATCAGTACAAATTGACTCAGCTTTGGCTAGTTAACTCATCCGATACCCATCCAAAAACGTTGTATGTCACATTTTGCAGTGTTGAAGAACGAGAGCTTTTCACTGCATTAGCACAAAGCCTTGGTACAAATGATGAAGAGCTTGGTCTTCGATTGATACGAAATTTCATGGATCTCCACCCTGGTTATACATACAAGGATGCCGATGACAAGAGCGCAGGTTAACAATTCTGGTGCAGCAGACGGGCGGACGGAAAAAAGGTTGTCAGTGGAAACCAAAGGATTTCTATAGATGCTGTTGTCGTAAATGTCTTTACGTACCATTTAGGGTACGCTCCAGTTTTGCTTGACGATCGCTGTAGGATAGGAGAGTCAACTGCCCAAAAAGAGTATGAGTGAGAGTGTATACATAGAAACCAGTATTATTGGCTACTTAACAGCCAGGATGAGCAATAATCTCATCTTGATGGCAAATGTAGAGGCTACGCGAGAATGGTGGGATACTCGTCGTACTCAGTTCGATCTCTACATTTCGCAAACGGTTTTAGACGAGGTGGCACGAGGTGATGCAGAGATAGCCAGCAGGCGACTTGAGATACTACGTGACTTTCCGCTGCTTGAAGTTGATGAGGCTGTCCAAGATCTAGCGATGCAGTTTCTCACGAAAAGTAATCTTCCGCCTAAAGCTGCCGATGATGCCCTTCATATTGCAGTAGCGACAGTCTATGGCTTGGATTATTTGCTAACGTGGAACTGCAAACATATTGCAAACGCTCAAATTCAGAAAAAGCTGGCTCAAATCAGTTTTGATGCTGGGTACGAGTTGCCGACGATTTGTACACCTTATGAATTAATGGGAGATTAAAAATGTGGAGAGATGAAATTCTAGAGGAAATTTATAGAATTCGAGAGGAACACGCAAGAGCTTTCAATTACGATTTGAAAGCAATCTGTGATGACTTACGGCAACGACAAAAAGCAAGTGGTAGAACGATCGTTTCAAAACCTCTTAGACGACCTCGCCAGTCGCATAAAAAATCGCTGAGCCCGACCGTATAAAAGCTATCTGCTGAGAACCAGAGACGATCTGCGGCGGGTTAGCTCAATCGTTCTGCCACTTCGTTTAGTCGTGTTGGCAGTCATTCCTTTTTACCGCCTCGGTTTGACACTCGAACTCCTACCTTCTCTCAGACTCGGTGAAGGCACGCCATTTTTAAAATAACAGCGAGCTCGATCGCCCTCAATTCCGGGACGCACGTAAGTAAAAGACTGACATTGTTCGTCAACCGCACAAATTTGCTTGCACAAATCCGGGTCGGGTTTGCTAATGAACATATTGCTATAATCCGACCCGATTCTATCAGTATTTTCTTCTAAATTCCATCTATTCAGCCTCCAGTATTCATGTCCTCCCCATCCCAACATTACCAGCATTCCCGCCGCCAACCAAGATTTTGCTGAGTGAAAAAAGGCGTTGGGATTTGAGTTTGCCGGGAGGTTCGATCGCCCTTGCGGCTGGTGCAATTGCAGCACCGGTGTTTGTCGCGGACTCACTAAAGAATTCAAATCCTGCAAAACTTCATCGGCAGATTTGTAGCGATTTTTCAGCGCCACTTCTACCATTTTATCCAAAATTCGCGCCAACTCTTCGCTAATTGGATTGTTAATTAAATAATTGCGCCACACAAACTTGCTTTCGCTAGCATCGTACAAATCGAACGGTTCCATTCCCGTCAGTAAGTGGATGCAAGTAACGCCCAAACTGTAAATATCGCTGGCAAATACAGCTTTCCCAACAGTTTGTTCCGGGGCAGCATAACCCGCACTCCCGATCGTTGTTCCAGTTTCCCCACCAGCCGCAGTAACATATTTTGCTGCCCCAAAATCAACTAAAACGAGTTTGCTATCGGATTTTCTGCGGATAATATTATCCGGCTTAATATCGCGGTGAATTACTTGTCCGTTGTGGATAAATTGCAATACTGGCAATAAATCTTGCAGCAAGATCCGAATTTGCTGTTCGCGAAACGGGCCGTTTTGAGCTAACTCGCAAGCTAAAGTTTTGCCGTCGATAAATTCCTGTACGATATAAAGTCGATCGGCCTCTTCAAAATGTGCTAAAAGTTCGGGAATTTGCGGGTGTTTTCCCAACTCTTCCAAGCGTACTGCTTCGCGGCGAAATAATTCGACTGCTTTCGGGGCATTATTGTGTTCTAAGGGTAAAAATTGTTTGATAACGCAGGGAGGTTGTGAGGGTTTAAATTCATCTCGCGCCAGCAAAGCAACGCCAAAGCCTTCTCTAGCGATCGACTTGGTGGGACGGTAGCGATCGCCTAACAGCAAGCTAGCCCCGCAATTGAGGCAAAATTTAGCGCCTGGAGGGTTGCTAGAGGGTTTTTGGCAGTTGGGATTCAGACAGTAACTCATAGTTTGTGCGAGGAGAGAATTACAGCATTGAATCTATTTTATAGCAGTTGACAGTTGACAGTTGCACCTTTAATGAAGCGAGGGTTACAAGTTATTGCCATGAGGTTATTTATGTCAATACCAATGTGGAGGTTTCTATAAAGGCTGCTGCGGGCGATCGTAAAATCTTGAATTTAGGACAAGATCCTGTTCGCCGTCAATTATTAACTTTTGAAAAACCTCGCCGTCAACTGTCAACTGTTAACTATCAACTATCAGACAAGCTTGAATATCTTCTTTTTCCAACCAAGGATAGCCTTCTAAGATAGTTTCTGGAGTATCCCCAGCAGCTAGCATTCCTAAAATATGCTCTACCGCAAGACGGCGGCCCCGAATAATCGGTTTTCCGTTAAATATTTTGGGATTTACTGTAATTCTTTCTAAAAGTTTTCGATCGCCCATAACTTGAGGCATAATGAAGCATAATTTAGATAATCGCTATTGTATCATATTTGATGATTTCCGAACCCCTTACCCTCTCAAAAACTACTCCGGTTTTAGCAGCAAAAGGATTGACCCGCCGCTTTGGCGGCTTAGTTGCTGTCAACAACGTATCTTTTGCAGTCGAAAAACACGAGATATTCGGACTGATCGGACCTAACGGCGCGGGCAAAACTACTCTCTTTAATTTGATGACTGGGCTGATACCTGCGGATGCCGGACAACTGATTTATCGAGATGAGGATATTTCCCAAAATCGACCTCACCAAATTGCCAATAAAGGGATTGCCAGAACCTTTCAAAACATCCGATTGTTTGGGGAACTTTCTGTATTGGAAAACGTAGCGATCGCCCGTCACATTCACAGTCGATCGGGCAATCCGGTGCTGTCTTTACTGGCAGGAATATTGAGCTTGCCTGCAGCCAATACAGAGGAACGCAAAACCTATCGCAAAGCTTTAGAATTGCTAGAATTAGTGGGATTGGAAGAGCGATCGGGCGAACGAGCTAAAAACCTGTCCTACGGCGACCAGCGGCGCTTGGAAATTGCCCGCGCTTTAGCTTTAGAACCGCAAATATTGCTGTTAGATGAACCCGCAGCGGGCATGAATCCCAGCGAAAAGCATAAGTTAAGTGAATTTATCCGAGAAGTGCGCCGGCAATTCAATTTAACTGTAATATTGATCGAGCATCACGTACCGCTGGTCATGGGATTGTGCGATCGAATTGCTGTCTTGCATTTCGGTCAGTTAATTGCCTTGGGATCGCCTGCTGTTGTCAGAAATGACCCGGCTGTAATTGAAGCTTATTTGGGAGATGAAAATTAGAGAAATTGAAATTAAATAACACTCACATTTTGTGTAATTTTAACCATTCTGTAGGGGCGGGTTCACCAACAATAATTGCCAGAGATTTACAATCTCATAAACCCGCCCCCGCCCGCGGTAAATCGCAATCTACCTCTTTTAAAATCCGAGATGCGGGTTCACCGAAAATAATTGTCTAAATTTCACAAACTGTAAGGTGCGCAGTGCGCACCCAAAGTATAAAGTAGGTGCGTAATACCATTTTTTTAAAGTTATGATAGACTTTCGCAAACAGGGAAAGGAGATAATTACAACGTCTTGTCGTCCTTCATCTCTATCGGATATTTAGAAAAATGGTATAAATCCCGATCGTACAGTCATTTCGATCGAGAACTTTCGCTAAGATCCAGAGACTTTCAAGCCGGGCAGAATCCTGAAAACGAGACAATTTCCACCCCTGGTTGAATCTTGAAACGAGACCAACTCGATCTCTTATAGGAAAACTTATCAACCCCAAAAAACCATGCAACACAGCCCGAACAAAACCCCTCAAAACATCCTCTTAGAAATCAAAAACCTGTCGGTAAATTACGGTGGCATTCAAGCATTGCAAAACATCAATTTAACCGTCAATGCGGGCGAAGTAGTCAGCCTCATCGGTGCTAACGGTGCCGGGAAAAGTACCACACTAAAAGCTATTTCTAAAATCATCAATCCGCGACAAGGACAAATTATTTATGGCGGGCGCGACATTACCAAGCGTCCGGCCCACGAAGTAGTAAAATTAGGAATTGCCCACAGCCCGGAAGGCAGGCGGGTTTTAACCCAACAAACAGTCTTGGCAAACTTAGAATTGGGGGCTTACGTGCGATCGGATACAAAAACAATTAAAGCCGATTTAGAAAGCCAATTTGAAATATTTCCGCGCCTTGCAGAAAGGCGCAATCAACTAGCAGGAACCCTCAGCGGAGGCGAACAACAAATGCTCGCGATCGCCCGCGCATTGATGAGCCGCCCGAAACTGCTATTATTAGATGAGCCTAGTTTGGGTTTAGCACCCGCGATCGTCAAAGAAATCTTTGCTACAATTGAAAAATTGCGCGCTGCAGGAGTTACAATTCTCCTAGTCGAACAAAACGCCAATTTAGCACTGCAAATTGCCGATCGGGGCTACGTGCTAGAGGCTGGTTGCATTACCCTTGCAGGTATGGCATCGGATTTGCTAAAAGACGAGCGAGTGAGGAGCGCGTATCTAGGTTGATTTGGTTAATTTTTGGAATTTTGACCGCTTTTTTTGAAGCAGTCAAAGATGTTTTTGGCAAGCAAAATCTGAAAAAAAACGACGAATATGTTGTAGCTTGGTCCCTGGCATTTTTTTCAGCAGTCTTTTTAATTCCGTTTGTATTGTACGCGGGAATTCCCTCATTAAACCTGCAATTTTGGATAGCTTTGTTAATTGGAGGCAGCCTCAATGCCGTTACTGCCGTTCTCTACATTAAAGCCATCAAAATATCGGATTTATCTCTCACCGTACCCCTGGTAGCCTTGACACCGTTATTCTTGTTGCTAACTTCCCCCTTAATAGTTGGCGAATATCCCAACTTGTTTGACTGCATCGGCATTTTTCTCATCGTCACCGGTTCGTATTTATTAAACATCAAAGAAAAATCTCAAGGATACTTAGCGCCTTTCAAAGCACTTTTGTACCAACCGGGACCGAAAATGATGTTAATTGTAGCCTTTCTCTGGAGTATTACTTCAAATTTTGACAAAATAGGAGTGCAAAACTCTTCACCAATTTTTTGGGTATTTGCTTTATTCGCATCGATGAGCGTTCTATTACTACCAATTTTACTGCACAAAACCCCCAACCCCAGCCGCAAAATCGCGCGGGATTTACCGATGTTAGCGACAATGGGATTTTTCAATGCGACAGGAGTCATTTTTCAGATGCAGGCTTTGACAATGACTTTAGTGGTGCAAGTGATAGCGGTTAAGCGTACTAGCGTATTAATGGGCGTACTTTTCGGTCATTTCATATTTAAGGAAAAAGATATTCAGGAAAGATTGTTGGGGGCTGCTATTATGATTGGGGGAGTTTTTTTAATAACCTTATAAATTCCTCGTTCGTAGTGAGGACTTCAGTCCGCATTTTCTGAGGTTCGTAGTGAGGACTTCAGTCCGCATAAAAATCAGAAGACTCAACTCCTCACTATAAATCTTTTTATAGCCGATCGGAATTTTGAGGACTAAAGTTCCCACTACGAACCTTTTTTATTTGCACTATATAGGAGAAGTTAATGCACAAGATAGCTGCTACGCCGGGAGGCTGGAACCCACAATCGGGAGGTGTAATTTTTATTCAGCAAACTCCCGCGCCAATCGTATTTATTAGTGCTGCTGATACTGATATTTTAACTTTGGCAGCGGCTGCTGCTAAAATGCCTGCAGATTTTCCGAAAATCCGCGCTGTCAATCTTTTGCAATTGCAGCAAGAATTGACGATTGATACTTATGCGGAAGAAATTTTAGAAAAAGCATCTGTAATAATTTTAAGACTGTTGGGAGGGCGTTCTTATTGGTCTTACGGATTGGAAGTTTTGCAGGAAACTGTGCGGGAAACTCAAGCATCGCTGATTTTAATGCCGGGAGATGACAGCCCCGATCCGGATTTAATGAGTCATTCAACTGTATCGCTGTCGGCGGTAAATCGATTGTGGCGCTACTTCACAGAAGGCGGAGTGCAAAACTTTGTTAATGCCCTTAAATTTGCTGCCGATACTTGTTTGAAAAAAACTTTTAATCCCCCGCTTCCTCAAACAGTTTCCCGCGCCGGAATTTATGACTGGGGCGGACACGCGGAGGGCGGGCACGGGGGCACCGCCCCTACATCTGAAACCCCCAACAACTCGTTCCCAGGCTCTGCCTGGGAATGCAGATCTAGAGGCTCTGCCTCGATCGCACCCCATCCCACTAATAATATAACCGATTTATCGATCGAGCCACCCTCGCCTGACTCCCCAGATAATTTATTGTATTTAAAAACCAATAATCGAGTCGGAATCTTATTTTATCGCGCTCATTATTTATCAGGTAATTTAGCACCGATCGACTCTCTTTGTCAAGCACTATCAGATAGAAATTTAGTCCCAGTACCCGTATTTATTTCATCTTTGCGCGAACCGGATTTACAGGTTGAATTACTGCAATATTTCCAACCCAAAGACTCGGAAGCAATTCAATTACTCATCAACACAACCAGTTTTGCAGTCTCCGGTTTCAGCAACCAACAACCGGAAGCAAACAGCTTGCAATCATTAGATGTTCCCATATTGCAAGCCATATTCAGCGGCGGCACTCTCGAACAGTGGGAAAGCGAATTGCAAGGACTTTCGCCCCGCGATGTAGCGATGAATGTAGCCTTGCCCGAAGTAGATGGCAAAATCATTACCAGGGCCGTTTCTTTCAAAGCAGTACAGACTTGGAACAGCGAATTAGAAACAGATGTAGTAGGCTATGTAGCAGCGGTCGATCGCATTCAATTTGTAGCAGATTTAGCCGCGAATTGGGTGCGCTTGAAACAAACGCCAATTGCTGACAGGCGCATCGCTATAATTCTTGCAAATTATCCCACCCGCAACGCCCGATTAGCCAACGGTGTCGGCTTAGATACGCCCGCTAGTTGTGTCGAAATCCTCAAAGCTTTGCAGCAAGCCGGCTATCATGTTGAAAATTTACCTGCTAGCGGCAACGAGTTAATTGAAATGCTAATTGCTGGGGTGACAAATGACCCGGAATCGCGGGAATTGCGAGATGTAAATCAATATTTGAGTTTGGCGGAATATCAAGAGTATTTTGCTACTTTACCGCAGCAAGTACGGGAGGGAATTTGTCAGAGATGGGGGTTGGCGGTGGGGGAAAGAAGGACTGAAGTCCCTACTACGAACCTGGAGGCAAAATTGGATGCAAATTTGTTTCCGATTCCGGGAATTCAGTTTGGCAATGTATTTGTGGGAATTCAACCGTCACGGGGATATGAAATTGACCCGAGTTTGAACTATCACGCGCCGGATTTGGAACCAACTCATAATTACCTAGCTTACTATTATTGGTTGCGCCAAAAATTCGGAACTCAGGCAATTATTCATGCGGGAAAACACGGCAATTTAGAATGGCTTCCCGGCAAAAGCATCGCATTATCTAACAACTGCTACCCCGAAGTTGCATTGGGCGCGCTGCCGAACTTTTATCCATTTATTGTCAACGATCCGGGAGAAGGTTCGCAGGCAAAAAGACGATCGCACGCAGCCATTATCGACCACCTGACACCGCCGATGACTCGTGCCGAATTGTACGGCCCTTTGCAACAGTTAGAAACCTTAATTGACGAGTATTGCGAAGCCCAAAGTTTAGACCCTTCCAGACTGCCCGCAATTCGCGATCGCATTATCAATCTCACCAAACAAGAAAACTTAGATAAAGACTTAGGAATAGAATTCAAAAAATCAGAATTCACTGAATTTATCACCCGCAGCGACGGCTATCTTTGCGAACTCAAAGAATCCCAAATCCGCGACGGATTGCACGTCTTCGGACAATGCCCTCAAGGGCGACAATTGAGAGACTTAATAATCGCGATCGCCCGCCATCCTAGCACAAATCGCATCGGCTTAACCCGCGCTTTAGCCAAAGACTTAAACCTAGATATCGATCCCTTAACCACCCCCAGCGATTTAACATCCCAACTAGAACAAATAGCCGCAGAGATCGTAGATAACCTCCTAAAAACAATCAGCGTTCATCAGCGTCCATCCGCCCCATCAGCGGTTGCAAAAATAGGACAAGCAACACAACAAGAAATAGACTGGATAAACAACCATCTTTTACCATCACTCCTCCAAACAGATCGAGAAATTACTAACTTGCTGCGCGGCTTAGATGGCCGCCACATTCCCAGCGGCGCATCCGGCGCGCCCACCCGAGGCCGTCCCGATGTTTTGCCGACGGGACGCAATTTTTACTCAGTAGATATCCGCGCCATCCCGACAGAAACTGCCTGGAGAGTTGGCAAAGTTGCAGCCGAAAATTTAATCGAAAGATACACTCAAGAAAACGGCGAATATCCCAAAACTTTAGGTTTATCCGTGTGGGGAACATCCACCATGCGCACGGGCGGAGACGACATTGCCGAAGCCTTAGCGCTGATAGGAGTTCAACCAGTTTGGGACGGGCCTTCGCGCCGGGTTGTAGACTTTGAAATCTTGCCAATTTCGGTTTTGGGAAGGCCGCGAGTTGATGTTACTTTGCGAGTTTCGGGATTTTTTCGCGATGCTTTTTTTAACTTAATCGATTTGTTTGACAGCGCGGTGCAAGCTGTAGCAAATTTAAATGAATCGGTAGAAGACAATCCTTTAGCAGCACAAGTAAAACAAGAGATTTTGGATTGGGAATCGGCTGGTTTGAGTCGGGAAGAAGCGCGAGGTCGATCGCAATTTCGAGTATTTGGTTCAAAACCGGGCGCTTACGGTGCCGGACTTCAAGGCATCATTGAATCTCAAAACTGGACAGATGACAGCGATTTAGCAACAGCTTACATTAATTGGAGCAGTTACGCTTATACCTCTTCTAATTCCTCGAATTTATCGGGAGATGCAGCAGGAATTAAACAGAGTGAATCGGGTTGTTCTGCGCCCGAAGCATTTGCGAAACGCCTCGGGGAAATGCAAATAGTTTTGCAAAACCAAGATAACCGCGAACACGACATTCTCGACTCCGATGATTACTATCAATTTCAAGGCGGCATGACGGCTGCGATTCGCAATTTGCAAGGCAAAAATCCCGCAACTTATTTCGGCGATAACTCAATTCCCGAAAATCCGAAAGTGCGGCAACTGCGAGAAGAAATTGCGCGGGTTTACCGCAGCAGGGCTGTGAATCCGAAATGGATCGCAGGTGCGATGCGTCACGGTTATAAAGGTGCTTTTGAAATTGCGGCGACAGTGGATTTTTTGTTTGCTTACGATGCTACAGCAAATTGCGTCGAAGATTTTATGTATGCAGGAATTGCGGAAGCTTACATTTTTGACGAAAAAGTGCAGGATTTTATCCAAACAAACAATCCTTGGGCGCTGCGGGATATGGCAGAAAGATTGTTAGAAGCTCACCAGCGGGGATTGTGGCAAAGCGCGCAGCAAGATATATTGGATAAGTTAAGAGCGATCGCCCTGCAAGCTGAAGCCATCGAATCCACTACTGGTTGTTAGTCAGAAGGGAAAAATGAGAAAATGTAGTTAATATCCGAGGAATTTATGTTGCGCGATCTCACTATTCAAAATTATCGCTGTTTTAAAGATTTTCATATCGACGGTTTAGCTAGGGTTAATCTGATAGTAGGTCAGAACAATAGCGGTAAAACAACTTTTTTGGAAGCAATTTATTTATTACAACAGCAACACATTAAAGCTGTATTTGATGTATTAAATAATCGCGGTGAAAAGAGCCATATCACAATTCAATCCGCCGCATCAAGTCAATCAGTAAACCGTATCAAGTATCAATTTGAACATATTTTTTATGGGCATCAAATAACTTCCAATCGCAGCATTTGCATTCAATCTCAGCACGAAGAAGAACTTTCTATCCAAATTCAAGCAAATCCTAAAAATGAACAAATATTAATTCCCCCAGACGAAGAACTAGGAACCCAAGTTTTAGTATGGGAATTAATTGTTTACTACAATCAAAATGCCAGAGTCGAAATTTCATTGCTGCGCGATGCTACTATTGCTAAGTTATTCTCTGGTTCTCAATTGACAGAGATAAATAACTATAGGCCACCCTTGGAAACTACGAAAAATAATTTTAATTTAATCAAAACTACGGAAATAGCTTTTAACGAATTGGCTGTGTTTTGGGATGCCATTACACTGACACCAAAAGAAGAAAGCGTAGTAGCAGCGCTGCAAATCTTAGAACCCGAGGTAGAACGTATTAGTTTTACCAGTAATCCCTCTACTGACAGCGGTATTTTGATTAAAATGAAAGGACAAAACCACCCGCTTCCTCTCGGCAGTATGGGAGATGGAATGCGACGCATCCTCAGTATAGCAATGGCTACCGTATCATCAGAAAATGGATTTTTGCTAGTCGATGAAATCGATACAGGTCTTTACTATCAAACCCAAACAGATATGTGGAAATTGATATTTGAAACAGCAAAGCGCTTGAACGTTCAAGTTTTTGCAACTACTCACAGTTGGGATTGTATAGCCGCTTTTCAAGAAGCCTTAGAACAGTCAGAATATAGTTCGGTTGGCAAATTATTTCGCTTGAGTCGGCGCGGCGAGGATATTCGTGCAGTTGAATACACTCCCGATGAATTGTCCGTTGCAGTGCGCCAAAGTATCGAGGTGCGCTGATGCCAAAAGCCCGAAAACCCCCTCAACCAAAACCCCAACAGTTATTAGTAGAAGGGAAAAATGACCGACACGTAATCTGGGCTTTGTGCCAGCAATATCAACTGCCAGAAACATTTTCCGTCGAAGTGCCGCAAGAAGACGGTACAGAAGGAATTGAAGCGCTGCTAAATGGCTTGCCAGAAAGATTGAAAGCAGAGAATTTACGCACCTTGGGAATTGTTGTTGATGCCGATCGCAATTTAAGCGCGCGTTGGCAATCTATTCAATATAAACTGAGTTCGATCGGCTATCGAGATCTTCCCCAATCTCCCCCTCCCGAAGGCTGGGTTTGCCCATCTCCAGATCCGTACTTGCCCCGCGTCGGAGTTTGGTTGATGCCAAACAATCAACTTCCCGGAATGTTAGAAGATTTTGTTGCTTATCTCATCCCTGATGGCGATGCACTACTTCCGAAAGCCGAAGCAATTTTACAGGAAATCGAACAAGCAAAACTTAACCGCTATACTTTAATTCACCATCCCAAAGCCCTAATCCACACTTGGCTGGCATGGCAGAAAACGCCAGCGATGCCGATGGGACAAGCGATAACAGCGCAGGTACTGAACTCCAATTGCCCGATCGCGTTAATTTTTCTTGAATGGTTAAAACATTTGTTTGAGTTAATTGCTCCATCTGCCGGATAATTAGTAATATCAAGTAATGTTTCGCGATCGGTGGAAGCTGTATGATTCGCCGCTACATTACTAACCTCAGCACCAACATCTTCAAACGCGCCTGCGCCACAGCAGCCGTACTTGTATTAACTGGCGGGTGTTCCCCTCCCAAACCTCCCATCAACGCCGCCACATCCAGCGCGATCGCACCATTGGCACAAACTCAGCCCCCTCAGCCTGTTGTCGCTCAAAACCCCAACAAACCCAAAAAATCCGTCAGCGCTCCTTCCTGCCCCCAAAACGACCCCTTTGCGGAGTCAATTAGCTTCGCCACCCAAGCGGCGAATTTGGCTCAGTCTGCCAATTCCAAACAAGACTGGGACGAAGTAGCAGCCCTGTGGGTGCAAGCCGTCGCCTGGATGCAAGCTGTTCCCCCCAGCAATCCCAGGCGGGCTTTTGCCGAGAAAAAAGTGATGGAATACATGAGAAACCTGACTTATTCGCAACAGCAAGCAGGTGCCAGTCGATCGTCCGCCAGTACAGTCAGTTTTAGCAGCGATTTGCTCGACGAACAGTTAGAACTTTACCTTTCCTACGTTGCAGCCGTCGGTCCGCCAGACGTGCTGATCGTTGGCAGTTCCCGCGCCTTGCAGGGTGTCGATCCCAAACAACTCAAACAATCTTTGGGCGCTAACGGCCGTCCCGGCTTAAAAGTATTTAATTTTGGAGTCAACGGCGCAACCGCACAAGTAGTTGACTTTCAACTGCGGCGGCTTTTGAAACCGGATCATTTGCCTCAAATGATTCTCTGGGCGGATGGAGTGCGGGCGTTTAACAGCGGTAGGGAAGATCGGACTTTTGATTCGATTGTCGATTCCGAGGGCAACAAACTTTTAGTAGCTGGCGTTCGCCCCAAATTGGCGTCAAATCAACCCAATGCTGCTCCCCAGTGTTACAGTTTCCCGGAACCTTGCGCCAATCCCATCTTTCACAGAGCTCGGGCGTCCCTTGCTAGCAATTCGCTGCAGGGCGGATATTTTGCCCGCCCCACCAGCAGCTTGCCGGTCGCAATTTCTGTAACAGCCCAAAGAGGACAATTGATTCCGCTAGCACCGTCAGGCCCGGTGGCACTCCGCCGAGTCAGCGAACTAGCAGATTCGATCGACTCCAACGGCTTCATGCCCCTATCGGCCCGCTACAATCCCAACACGTATTACCGCGATCGCGCTTACGTTGCCGGCAGGTACGATCGCGATTACGAAGACTTCAACCTCGGAGGGAAACAAGCAAAAGCTTTCAATTCAGTAGTAGCTTTCGCCAAAACCCGTAAAATTCCCCTAGTGTTCGTCAGTTTGCCCGTCACCGACGACTACCTAGACGGTACGCGCCGCTGGGCAGAACAGCAGTTCCGGCAGCGCATGCAGCAGCTATCGCGATCGCAGGGCTTCATGTTCCGCGACTTGTCCCAACGGTGGCCCAACCGCAACGACTTGTTTGTCGATCCCAGCCACCTCAACCGTTTCGGGGCGATCGCCGTTTCCCGCCAAATCGCAGCCGATGACAGCATTCCCTGGCCGAGTCCCAGATCCCGCAGCAGCGACGGGTAGTGGAGAGGGGGAGGGGGAGTTCTGAGTTTTAAGTTTTGAGTTTTGAATAAAGAACTGTCTTTAACTCACAACTCAAAATTCACAACTCAAAACTCCTTACCGCGACCTTACCTGCTAAAAAATTTCGATCGCTTGAGAATGTTTATATTTAATATCATTAGTTGAGTGTGATGATTTAAAGCCCCGTATTTTCGGGAGGTTTTTTATTTTATTTTAATGTTCGATTCGCAATATTTTAGGGTAAAATAAAAGCACGATCGCGATCTCCAAAACCAACAGACCTCTCCCAAAAAGCATCTAAAGCCCTGATTGCGTATCGACGGCTGTGTATCGACGAAAACCTAGTTTAGGGAGATAGCTCATAAATTCGATCGCGCATCTACAGATTTTTTATCGATCCTGAAATCTCCAATCTCAAAAAATCTCCAATCTTCCAAATCTCAAATCTCAAATCTAAAATTGTTCGATCGTGCAACTCAAACAAGTAATTATTGCCCATAAAGCCAGAGATCCCCTCAGCCAACGCTGGGCAGAACAATGCGCCCGGCAGTTAGAAAATCGAGGCTGTCATGTTTTAATGGGTCCATCGGGCCCAAAAGATAACCCTTATCCAGTATTTTTAGCTTCTAGCAACAGCCCGATCGATCTAGCCGTAGTCCTCGGAGGCGACGGCACCGCCCTCGCAGCAGCGCGGCATTTAGCGGCTGGCGGCATCCCGATTTTAGCGGCGAATGTGGGGGGACATCTCGGCTTTTTAACCGAATCTTTTGATGATTTCCAAAATACAGAAGAAGTTTGGGACAGACTTGTTGAAGACAGGTACGCAGTCCAAAAGCGGATGATGTTGCAGGCGGCAATTTTTGAGGGCAGCAGAACTAATCTCGAACCCGAAAGCGAGCGGTTTTTAGCGCTCAATGAAATGTGCGTCAAACCAGCTTCGGCCGATCGAATGCCGACTTCGATTATTGAAATGGAAGTTGACGGCGAAATCGTCGATCAATATCAAGGTGACGGTTTAATTGTGGCAACTCCCACTGGTTCGACTTGCTACACCGCTTCTGCTAACGGACCGATTATTCACCCCGGAATGGATGCGATCGCGGTGACACCAATTTGTCCTTTGAGTTTGTCCAGTCGCCCGGTAGTTTTGCCCGCCGGTTCCGTTGTCAGCATTTGGCCTTTAGCAGACTACGAACTCAGTACAAAACTCTGGACGGATGGCGTTTTAGCTACTGCAATTTGGCCCGGACAGCGCGTAGATGTGCGGATGGCAGATTGCGATGCTAAATTTATCATTTTGCGGGAAAACTATTCTTATTACGGTACTTTGAGGGAAAAACTTCAATGGGCTGGCGCGAGAATTCGCTATGCTAACAACCATAGAAATTAAGTGATTTTAGATTTAGGAGTTTGCGAACAATAAAGACAAGGGTACGTCAGAAAAAAAATTCTAATTTAACAAAACTCAAAATGAGCAGAGTATATTATGAGCGATCGGGAAGATTTCAATGAATATATTGATTATTTACGGCAAAGAATAGATGAGTTAGGGCAGTCGTATCCAGACTTTTTTATGTTGGGAAATTCCTACAAAGAGCTGGGAGAAATGTACTTTAGAAAAACACAAAGAGGATTATCGGAAACCTATCTAGATATACTGTCTGCAATCTCATTTCTTCATAAAGCAGAAGCAGAATTTGAAAAGATCGATCGCAAATCGGAACTCGCCTCATGCTTCACATTGTGCGGTTTCATTCAGAAATTTCTGACTAACTGGGAGGCAGCAAAACTTGACTACCTGCAATCCCTACAACTATGGGAAGAATTGGGCGATCGCGATAAGATGGCAAGTTGTTTTGAAATTTTAGGAGATCTCGAACGCGATCGCGAAAATTGGAAACAAGCCAAACGTTTCTACCGGCAATCCCTACAACTATGGGAAGAATTGGGCGAGCGCGATGAGATGGCAAGTTGTTTGGAAATTTTAGGAGATCTCGAACGCGATCGCGAAAACTGGAAAAAAGCCAAACGTTTCTACCAGCAATCCCTAAAAATATGGGAAAAATTGGACGATCGCGCTGAAATGGCAAATGCTTTGAGAATCTTAGGAGATCTCGAACGCGATCGCGAAAATTGGAAACAAGCCAAATCTTTCTACCGGCAATCCCTAAAAATATGGGAAAAATTGGGCGAGCGCGATGAGATGGCAATTTGTTTTGAAGTTTTAGGCAATATCGAACGCGATCGCGAAAACTGGAAAAAAGCCAAACGTTTCTACCAGCAATCCCTAAAAATATGGGAAAAATTGAGCGATCGGGCTGGGATAGCAAGTTGTTGGGGTGGGATGGGAGAAAACGAACTGCTGCGCGGCAATCTAGAATTAGCAGAAGAGTATTCCAAACGCGGTTTGCAAATGGCAGAAGAAGTTGGCGATCGCGCGCTTGCTGCATATATTTACTGGGATTTGGCTCAACTCTACCACCAGCGCCAAAACTTCGATATTGCCCTGGAAAATTATACGACTGCTTGCCAAATTTTTACCCAAATCGCAGCAAAGAAAGACATCGATAAAATCGAGAAAAAATGGAAAAAATTATTAGCAGTTGCACAGTTAGCGATCGCAAACCAACAAAATCAATTCTGACTCAAAAAATGCAAAAAAGATAATCCAGCACTGTCACGCATCTTTGAGTTTTTTGGTTATAGTGGTAACATCATTCTATGGCTTTGACAAAGCTATTCCTACTGCATATATTTGGCAGGGTGTAAGTTACTATTTGCCGAAACAAAGCGTTTCTAATTTCTTGAATTTTATTCAATCTCAAATGACATCTGGCTCGGTTTTCGTATTTGACTGTTGCTCGCCCCTCATGACATTCAAAAACGAGCGAGTTCCAGGTATAGCCTATCAAATTGACAGACTCAATGAAATTGGCGAGCCATTTCAATTTGGGATGTACGCTAATGAAATGGAAGCTTGGTTGAGAGAAAAAGGGTTTCAAAACATCCAAATTATGCAACAAGATGACCTAGAAGCAGAGTTTCTTCACAGGAGAACGCTACCAAATAATATGTGGTACGTCGTGACAGTTAAAGCTTAACTAAGCAGTGCGGATGAAGATTCATTAGCTCTCAAATACCACCTAACGGCTCAAATCAGCGGCGGCAGTAATCTCGGATTTAGCACTGGTAGCTCTCGATCGTCCGCTGCATTTGAATGGTTAGGCTTTAGCCCTCCCTGATTAATGGCACTAGGTGCATCATGTAATCTCGTTTTCCAATTGGTACACCAGCCATGCGAAGAATGTCATAAGCTGTGACCATATGAAAGTAAAAGTTTGGAATTAGAAATTCATTCACATAAGCACTACCAGATAGATCGATGTAGAGGTTCTGACCAGAATAAATGCGCGTCATTTCAGCTAGCTTTGTGTCTGCAACGTTAATGCTCGATAGCAGTTGATTCGTGTTTGCTATATGTTCGTATGCCTGTGCGAGAGATGTGACATCTGGATCTAAATTATCCGCAGGTTTACCATCGCACCAGAGAGCCAAGTTGCGTGGTTGATTGCAGGTGAAAGCAATCTGTGTACCGAAGGGAAACATATCAGGCGCAATGCGCTTTTGAAGGAACGACTCGTCATCACCAAAATGAGTCTGAGCTGACTTTAAGAGATGTTCGAGAGTTGCTAAGCGGCTTTGAAAGAGGCTTTGGATTAAATCTATATTCTGGTTTGGCATTTTGCTATCCCTCAAAACTTATTCTAATACCCTATTTAGGCAGATTAGGTGGAATTATTTGGGCCTAACCTACTCCTAGGGGTGATTAGATAGAAATAATTCTACCTAACGTCCCGACTTAGGCGATCGAGTAGATTATGTCAGTATAACCTCCCTTTCAATCCTCCGATCGGACAGCTTAAAGTTTATTTATGGCTTGCTGAATCAGCTTACAAGCTATACCAGACAAGGTTTTTAAGCCTTTCGTGACTGGAAAATGTGCAAGGCTTTGGAATCTTTAGGCTCCAAAACCTGGCATTTTTGTGGGAAAGAAGCAGGATACCAGGCGGTTCGCCAATGGTAAAAATCAAATTTTTCAAGCTCTCGCTCCGCATCTAGATTCGCTCTCTAGGCCTGATTCAGCAAGCCCTATTTAATGCCGATCGATAAAGCATCCACCCCAAAGAAGGCTTAATCCAAGTCATCCTTTCTAGATTAAAACCTTTGCCAAAGGTTTGTTTGCGCACAGCTTCATCGGCAATGGCAGCTTTGAATGCTTGGTACACAAAAATTCCTTCGCTGTCAAAGGCTGCAAATATTTTTCGTTGCATGGCGTTGCATGGCGTTCGTATTGTCTGACAGTTTATACTCGAAATATAAGCTCTAAATCGTGAGAGTTATTTCATGCAACCAATTAATTTCGATCGCTATCGCAATATTGTGATTCTCACTGGTGCTGGCATATCTGTTGCTTCGGGAATTCGTCCTTTTCGGGGTCAGGGAGGTTTGTCGGATGA
This sequence comes from Oscillatoriaceae cyanobacterium Prado104, assembly GCA_025454405.1. Lineage (GTDB taxonomy): Bacteria > Cyanobacteriota > Cyanobacteriia > Cyanobacteriales > Microcoleaceae > Microcoleus. The sequence continues at coordinate 49,947 of JALOON010000048.1, forward strand.
AATCGATCCGCTTCAACATTCAGATTGTTCTCTAATTGAAACAAATCCGATCGCAATCTGGCAATTCTACGGTATTTTGAGGGAACAACTGAAAACAGCACAACCGAATGCCGCCCATCTTAAGCTAGCAGAAATTGAAGAAAGATTGTCTCCCAACCAGCAATTCACGCTGATTACTCAGAACATTGACGGACTCCACCAACGCGCGGGTAGTTCTAACGTTCTCGAGATACACGGTAACGTCAATCGGACTCGATGCAGCAATCTTTCTTGCAGCATCACGCCTTTCTCAGATAGCGAATCTCACGATCGCGCGCTGCCAATGTGTCAGATTTGCGGTTCTACTTTGCGTCCAGATATTGTTTTGTTTGGCGAACAGTTACCTGTAAAAGAATCTTGGTTAGCCAAACGCAGCCTGCGAGATTGCGATCTTTTTATCGCAATAGGCACCTCTGGAACTGTCTCGCCAGCATCTTCATTTGTGCGATCGGCCGATTATGCTGGAGCTAGAACTATTCTCATCAACTTAGAGCCAATGGCACCCAAAAATCCTTACTTTAAAGAGGAGTATTTAGGATGCGCTGAAGAGATTGTGCCTCTGATATTTGGTAGTATGTAACAACTCCTAACAAGCTCTAACTCTTGTTGTATCGCTAAAACAATCTTTCGTCGCACCATTGGTGATTAAGTTTCAGATTCAGCTAAAAATTCTTCAACTATCTCCTGGATTTCATCGGCTGATATGTTGACCTGTTCTGATTTGACGTAAATCAGGTGCATAATTAATTTTTGGGGAGAGACCATTTGGTAAATCAGGCGATATCCACCACTTTTTCCGCTTTGGGCATCACTGTTTTTGGCTCTAACTTTGTAGATGGTGTATTCTGTACCGGGAACTCGATCTCCAATGAACTCGCCCGATAAAAGCTGGTCAAAGACAGGCTGAATATCATTTGGGATTTGGCGATATTTTTTGCCCAATTACAGTTTTACAAGCCGTATTTAGTCGCTACGTTGTAGACCTCAATCAGTCCGATCGAGAACCATTATTCTGTAATTTTTTGCGCTCGGCAATTCCCGAAAAAACTGCATTTGGCGCGATCGCAACTTCATGTTCGGATAATTTTTTAGTACAATAATCGAAGGTGATACAGAGAGGTGCAGGTAGCATGAACGATATCGAACAATATATCTTGGACGCGATCGAAACCCGGGTTTGGTCGGGCTTATACAGGCCAGATATAGTTAATGATGCGATCGAGGGTCTCCTGGTGGAAAAAGGTGTCGATCGGACAATACTGCGTTCTGCGATCGCGGCAGAATTTGAGAAGAAAGCTGCGGCTGAGTTGTTGTGGCCGAACGAGACGGATTGCGATCGATTGGATGCCGCTTTCGAGATGCTAAATGCAAACGGCATTGTGGCATTGCACAACGCTGGTTACACAATGTTAGACGGTTTCAGCGAGGTTGATGCAGTAATTTACGATGGCGGTGTCATGGAATTGTGCGACGCTGGTTACAATATCTCGGAAGTTTTCAGCAACGATACTAGAGTAATTTACGATCGCGGCCGCGAGTTTTTCAAGGGATACTGCTTTTACCAGGAACAAGATCTGGAAAGTGCGGTAAAAGGAGACGGGCTGACGCTGGCATTTGGCGATTTGGATGATGATGCGATCGAAACAGTTAAAATTGGCAACTCAATTAAGAAAGTGCTTGAGGCGCATGGCTTCGCAATTGAATGGGGTGGCGCTCCCAAAGAGAGGATAAGAATTCCGGCATTTGATTGGAAACGCAGGCTATCTGTAGAATAAACAGACAGAATAAATTGCTTTGCCGCAAACCTTAGCTTAGATCCTCGCAAATCCCAATTCAGAAAAACCTGTTTTCGGCATGGTGACAAATGGCGGAAATTTTATGTTTGTCAAGTTGCAAATTCAAGAATTTCCCAAATACGAACTATCTAATGTGTTTTCCCTCCTCCCTCGCGACAACCAACTCTATGATGTATTGCAGGCTCTCAAGCGTTTGGGAAAAATCGCGATCGAGTATTATTAAAAGTTACTTAGCCGAGCAGTTGTTAAACCAAACAGCAGCAAAAAAAACAATTCAATTTGAGCCAACAACCCCATGCCTAAAGTCCACTTACGCAAAATATAGATGGCATCGCGCTATAATGCAATTACCGCAGCGCCTGAATCTCCTTAACGTTTCGCAGGGTAATTTTATGACTGCATACCAACACGATTCGCAGCACCCTCAAACAAAAGTGCTCCCTACGATGTACGATCTACCAAGTGAAGATCCAGAGGAGCCCGGTTTGGACGTATTTCACCGAGTGCAAGCGCAACTCACTTCCGATAGCTGCATTCCCCCCAATCATCCGCTCGATCGCTTGTTTATAGCTAGCGATCTCAATATATACTACGATCCCAACCATCCCAATTGGTACAAAAAACCCGATTGGTTCATCGTTGTCGGCGTCCCCCAACTGTACCGCGAGCGGGATTTGCGCATGAGTTACGTGGTTTGGGACGAACAAGTAATTCCTCTAATCGTCGCAGAATTTCTGTCAGACAGCACGGAAGCTGAAGACTTGGGTTTTACTTATTCCGAACCCAACAAGCCACCGACAAAATGGCAAGTTTACGAATGGATTTTGAAAATTCCTTACTACATTATTTTTAGCAAACACACCAATCAATTGAGAATATTTCGCTTGGTGCGCAACCGCTACCGAGAGCAATTTTTAACTGATGGTAAATTCTGGATACCGGAATTAGAATTGAGTATCGGTTTGTGGTTTGGCAGTTATCAAGGTTGTTCGAGGCTGTGGCTGCGTTGGTACGATCTTAATGGCAATTTAGTTCTGACTCCTGAAGAATTCCAAAGGCAGCGAGCAGAAACTGAAAGAGAACGAGCGGAAACTGAAAGAGAACGAGCGGAAACTGAAAGAGAACGAGCGGAAGCTGAAAGAGAACGAGCGGAAGCTGAAAGAGCGCGAGCCGATCGATTGGCAGAGATACTTAGAGCAATGAACATTAACCCAGATGAGCTATAAAATGAAATAAATAACTTCTGGTGTAATACAGCAGTTTTCAGGTATGTGAGGGACTCCAGAAACCCGGTTTCGCCAAAGTTACCGGGTTTGGAGGTGTGTACTTCATAAACTTGCAATCTGCTGTAAAAAGGACTGAAGTCTTTACTACAAACCTTATATAGCGAATGTCAAAGTTAGGATACCAGTGAAGTCGATCGCAGCCCCGAAAACAAACTTTGCCAATCTCCAGGCGCGAGGCCGTTTTCCCCTTCTTTCACTTCAAAAGTCTCATTGCACGCCAGCGGTTGTTCCAAAGCTTGCACGCACAGTTCGGCAATATCTTCGCGGCTGACTTTGCCTTTAATATTATCGCCTTTGTCCAATATTAAAGCTTTGCCTCCCGGTTCTTCAGTTAAGGCACAAGGTCTGACAATAGTATAAGGAATGCCGCTCGATCGCACGCAATCTTCCCCTTTTAATTTCCAAGTCAAAATCCCCCCCAACATATCGTTCATTCTCACTGCTGGCGGTTCTTCTGCTAAATTAAGTCCGGGGCGGCCGGGACGGGTAACTCCAGCGGAACTTACCATCACAAATTTCGGCAAAGTTTCTCCACCGTAAGCTTTAATTGATTCTAATTGCAGTTGAAAAGTACCGGGTGAAAATTTCGGATTTAGCGCGCCGTCGTATTCAAATTTGCTCAGCATTAACTGCAAGGAAGCAATGCTGCTAGTATCTAGTTTCGGGCTGTCTTTTACAGTTTTGGCGCGGAATACCGGGATTAATTCATCAAAGGGAATCCGCACGGTAATCCACACATTGTAAACCGTATCGAAGGAATAGCAATAACCGATGCCGTCCCATTTCGCATCGCTGCGGATGATGAATTTGTAGCGCTTGCCGTCGCCTTTAACGCGCAGTTCGATGCCGCTAAATCCTGCGAGGTTCGCGGGAGGATCGAAGTTGCGGGTGCGTACCGACACAAAGCCGCCGGAATTTGCCACAGAAACATTGCCCGTAAATAAGGCTGTATTTTCTGTCAATCGAATCGAACTTTCGCTGGTGCCGCCCATGACGATATCGTCGAGAACTCCCCAAGTTTCTTTTAAATCTGCGCTGGGTTTTGTGAAGTCAAAAATTGTTTTTTTGTCTGCTTGTATTAGCTGGCCGCGCACGGATTGGACTAAATTGTTGAGGCCTTGATATTCAACAATTTCGGGAACATCTACTACTTCCGGCATATAAAATTTAATGCCTTGATAGTATTTCTCGCGCGTTGGGGTGTCGCCTTCTACGGGCTGAACTTTGGTGCCCGTGCAGCAAATAACTGCGTCTATATTGTTGGTAACTAGCGGTGTCAGCGTCCCCGGTAAAGTGATATCGCCTTCAACTAACTCGACATTTTGACCGAGCATTTCTTTGGCTCTTTTCGCATCTCTTACAAGACAGCGCACTCGATATCCGCGCTGCTGCAAGCGCTTTACGACTCGCTTGCCGACGCCGCCCGTAGCGCCTGCTACGAGTACGAGTTTGGGTGTTTGTTTCTTGTGGCTGCTGCTACCAAAAAGTTGTTGCAGCCAGCTAATACTGCCGATGAAAGGAATAACGCCGAAGTAAGCCAAGGTTTTGACAAATCTGCCGGCATCCCATTGGGCGGTGTTTTTTTCAGTCACAGTCGCTTCCTCAGAATTTGCTCAAATTTACTTAGCTATGTATTGATACTTATAGCATTTTTCCATTGAGTTTGGTAATGGGAATCGGGAATCGGGCATCGGGCATCGGGAATGAAATATTGAAAATTGGGAATCGGGCATCGGGCATTGGAAATGAAATAATGGGAATCGGGCATCGGGCATCGGGAATCGGGAATGAAAGAAGGGAAATTGCTAATACTAATCATCAATTATCCCGATCGTAATGCAGGTTATTTAACGGTAGTTCCTGTTGGCGATCGCCCTTTTTCCTTCCGCTACGGCACTGTATTTTTCATGGTTTGACTCATTGGGATTTCAAGAATTAACTGCGTTCCCTTACCTGGTGCCGAAATACAAGTTAGTTTGCCACCGTGTTTTTTTACTACTATTTCGCGGGCGATCGCCAAACCTAAACCCGCACCTTTTCCCGCAGGTTTTGTGGTAAAAAACGGCTCGAATATTTGCTGTTTTACTGCTGCGTTCAGACCTGTTGCGTTATCGATAATGCGAATTTCTACGCTGTTTTTACCCGCAGCAACTTTTGTCTGAATTCTAATTTTTCCCGACTCGATCGAGCAATTTTCTCCCCCGCACTCTGCCGACAAATTGTTGCCAGCAAATGCTTCTTCTAGAGCGTCAATTGCGTTGGTCAACACATTCATAAATACTTGGTTCAGAGCGACTGGATAACATTCGATCGCGGGCAAACATCCGTATTCTTTAATTAAGTGAATTGGCGGGCGATCGGGTTTCGGTTTCAGTCGGTTGCTCAAAATCATCAAAGTGCTGTCCAGTCCGTCGTGAATGTCCACTGATTTAATTTCGGCTTCATCAATTCTAGAGAAGTTTTGCAGCGATTGCAGTATCTCGCGAATGCGGTTTGCCCCGACTTTCATAGAACCCAGCAATTTCGGCAAGTCTTGAATTAGAAAATCTAATTCTTCTGTTTCTATTTCGGATTTAATTTCTTGCAGCGGTTCGGGATAGTGCTGCTGGTAAAGTTGCAGCAAATTAATCAGTTTTTGGCTGTATTCGTTGGCATAGCTGAGATTGCCATCTATGAAGTTAATCGGGTTTTTTAACTCGCCAGCTACCGCCGAAACTAACTGTCCCAAACAAGACATTTTCTCGCTTTGTACCAGTTGAGTTTGCGCGCGCTGGAGCTCGTACATTGCTGTTTCTAAATGAGCTGCTTTTTGCCGTTCTCTGGCGGCAGATATTTCTAGTGCTATATTTAATTTTTTGAGTTTTTCTGCTTGACGCAGCACTATATTTACCATTGCTTTTTTTAATTCCAGTGCTGCATTTATTTCACATTCTTTCCAAGGTAAGGATTTACAAGTCACTGTTTCTTTCCACAAATCGAATGATTTTCTGGGAGTTAGTTTTTCGTTGCCATCTTTGTCTACTTCTAGGCTTTTTTTGGGTTCTCCCGCCCAATTTACAGTTGTAATGACTTCCGGACGAAACCACAAAACGTATATTTTTTGTGCTTGCGATATTTCTAGGGCCAAACAGCCGCTGGCTGTGTCTTTAAATTCCGCAGCTTCTGGATAGCATTTGGCAAGCGAATCTGTATAAAATATTTCTTGCTTGAGGTTGGCTTGCACCCACTTTATTAAGTATTGGAGCGCAGCTTCTTGAGGCGTTTTACCGACTAGATAGCGTTCTTTTCCAAAGACGATCGCCACTCCAGAAGCGCTAACTGCATCCAGCAAGTTTTGCTGGCATTTAGCTAACATTTCTGACAGGCTTTCAGATGCGGATATATTTTCAACTATTTGGGTTTGAATTGATTTGAGCAGCAGTTTGTAGTCGTAGTCTTCGTCGCTTGCTTTTGATTGCAATTCTAAAGACATGACTTGCCCGATGAATTCGCAAGCGGCGCGAACTTCGTAGTCGAGGTATTTTGGCGCGTAATTGTGGCAAGCAATCAAACCCCACAATTTCTGGTTTTTTATTAAAGATATTGACATGGAAGCGACAACTCCCATGTTTTGCAGGTATTCTATATGGATGGGAGAAACGCTTCTCAAAACGCTGAAACTGAGATCTAGCGGTCGATCGGTTAGGGGATTGTCGGTCGGAAATAGTGCGACTGGTTGGTAGTTAATATCCGGAATCAATCTCAACCAATTTTTAGTATAAAGTTTTCTGGCTTGTTTGGGAATATCGGAACTGGGATAGTTTAAGCCTAAATATGGTATGATATATTCGTTTTTAGCTTCAGCTATGACAGCGCCGTTATCTTCTGGGTCAAATTTATATATCATTACTCTGTCAAATCCCGCGAGTTTTCTCACTTCTTCTACGGTTTTTTGACAGAGGCTGTTGATGTTTTGTGCGCTTTGAATTTTGGCGATCGCAGCTTTTACGGAATGATACAAACTAAAAACAGAAATGTTTTCTTGGGTGGTTGCTAATTCTAGTTCAACGATCGCGACTCCTTCCACGCGATGCAGTATGCAGTCAAAATCTAATAATTGGTCTGCTTTAAATGCAGATAATTTAATCGGATTGACTGTTTTTAAGTTTTCATTAAGCAAACAGGCTTTGAGTTTTTCGACTGCGGCTTTATCTAAAAATAAGCTCAAATCTTGACCGATCGCGCTTGTGACATCTACTCCCAATAAATCTCGGACATTTTCACTAATTTGCAGTATTTCTAATTCCGGTTCCCGGACAGCAATCAGTATCCCGTGCGGCTGAATGTGTCCCGATATTTGAATTGGTTCTCTGTCGCAGTTAGTCCAGTCAAATTCTTCGATTTCTGTAATTGCCATTGGCCGTTCCATTTTATCTTTTTGTGCTGTAAATTGTGCCGGTAGTTAGGTTGATTTGCGGTTGTTCAATATTTTGCTGCCGGTCTCTCAATTATGACACCAAGTAATACCCCATTCAAGCAATTATTTTAATTTGTAAGTAAATAGTCAAATTTTACCGGCAGCAAGCAGAAGAGGAAAATGTATCTTAGGAACGAGCGATCGGGCACAATCTTAAATTAAGGTGTTATTGACTAGATATCTAGGTCAAGTCAAGTTAAGCTGTTTAAGTATATTCAACAGGTCCGACAATTATACTGATGCTCGATTTCAATACCGTTACCGAATTTTCGCATGCATACTGCATTAGTATCTGTGCATTTTTAGTTCCGGCAAACTTGCTGGTAACTTTGCTGACAATAATTTTGACAGGAAGCAACAGATCGCGCTGGCAAATAAGGGCATCGGCGGCTGTTGCCAGCCTCTGCGCTACTGCAATGATATTTCACGTTTTTACCTGGTTTGCGATCGGCGTAGTAATGGCTCCAACATACATTTTGTTATTGTTGGGAATTACTTGTTTGACCGTCAATAGCTGGGCAGTAGCACATCCTGCGAGCATGAGGCAATTAATTGAAATTGCAGTGTCGGCCGCGAAGGAAGGCATCAGAGTTGTCCGCAGCAAAAAGGCAGAAATCGGGTTTTAGGTTTGAGGTTTGAGGTTTCTTTTCTAACACCTACAACTGAATACATACCACCGACTTCTTCCTTCTTCCTGATTCTTCCTTCTTCCTAATTCCTTCTTCCTGATTCCTTGTTCTCTCTTCTTCCTTCTTCCGAATGACTAGGTTCATACGAATAATTCATCCGTGTATCCGTGTCATAATCCGTGTTGTGCCTTCCTTCTTCCTTCTTCCTTCTTCCTTCACAAACTTATTCCGGCTCTCGATCGCGACAGTTTGCTTCTTCCGGACCGCGGGGATGTACGGTACAGTTGAGGTGATAGCCGCCGTCGCTTCTACCGTAATAGTACCGGCATCCCCTGCAAGTTGCGGGGCGCTCGATCGTCCTGCGGTAAGCGGGAAAATCCGCCAGCGACATTACGGAATAGTCGCGCTGAGTTTGGACGGTGCCAATCTGGGCCCCGGAGAGTTCGACGGCTTGGCGGATGCTTTCGAGGCGGCTGTAGGGGGGCAGGTAGATGTCAATAGAAACGCGAAGGCCGGATTCTTCCTGTTCGTTGCGGGTAATCGTACCTCCGAGCAAACCGACGCGGGTGGCGATAGCGCCTGAAAATCTGCTGAGATTGGTGCAGTAACCTGACATAACGTGAAGGTGTTCGTCAGTAGTAGCCCTGACAGTCAGCCGAGTCGGGATTAACACTCTCAAGTAAGCATCGAGTTCGTCAAAAATCGGTTCGGCGAGAAAAACTATTTGATTTCCTGCCACCGGATCGAGTCCGAAATTTTTAGAAACTTTTTGCACCAGGGCGGCCAAAGTATCAAAAATTTGCGCCAATAGCGATTGCAGCCTGTTATCTACAGCGATCGGGCATTCCCTGAGCAGTTTTAAATAATCCTCAAGCCTGTGGGCGATCCGCTGAATGCTACTATATCGGAGCATAGAAGCGCCACCTTTAAGTGAGTGGGAGGCTCGGATGAGCTGGTGCATTCTTTGGGGAGATTGAACCGTGTTGGGCAAGTTCAGCAACCCTTGTTCGAGAGTGTGGAGGTGTTCGGCAGCTTCGTCAAGAAAGTAACCGACAATGCGCTGTAGTTCTTCTGAGAGCATAATTTTTTTCTCCGACAAGCACCTTTCTACTAAAGAAATATCAACTTAACGTTTGCAAATCCAGTTCGTGATGTTGTTTGGTTTGCAGCGGATCGATCGCTATTGCGATCTACGGCAATCCCACAGGCTCGTCAAAAATTTCGGTTCCTACATACAAGTTAACATAGCTGTGGCTAGTACGAGCAGCAAGCTAAGTTGTGGCTTGCGGACATTACTGTCTTTAACTCAAAACTCAAAATTCAAAACTCAAAACTCCTTACCAACTCTCAACTCTCAACTATTCAAGCGCCCATCCCCGAATATTGTTTCAAACCCTGACGCCACAGCCACCGATTCCACACAAAAAACACCGCGCCCCAACCCAACATTACCAACAAACCGCGCCCTAAATCTACGGGAAGTCCGATTAAAATTGAAGCGGGAAAATGAATCAAATAAGGAAATGGCGTCCACAAAATTACTTCGCGTACTGGGGCGGGAAATACTTCCAGCGGCGCTATGATTCCCGATAAAAACAGGTAAATTAGAAACCAAAATTGTTCGATCGCGCTTGCTCTTTCCAGCCAAAAAGCAAACAGCGCAAAGGTATATTGTATCAAAAATCGCAGGCAAAAAGCAAATATTATTACAAACACAAACAGCAAAAAACTACCCAAACTCGGCAGCCAAAAAGACTGCGGGTAAAGTGCAAAAAACAGCAGCACCAATCCCAATACAAAGGGCAATCTCGCAAACCTTTCGGAAACGTGCGATGCGAAGTGATGCCATACAGGGTCGATCGGCTGCAACAATTTCGGAGATAATCTACCTTGGACTACTTCTTTTTCAAATTCCCAAATTACCCAAACTACGTTGGTTTGCCTGACTATAAAGGCGGCTAAAAAGTATCGCGCAAAGTCGATCGACTTGAGTCCGAATTGACCTGTTTGGGCGGCCTGCATCCAGACGCCCATCAAGATAAATGGCAGTGCGCCGGATAGCGCCCACAAGAATAATTCCGCTCGGTATTCGAGCATATAAGCGTAGTAGGTAATGAGAAATGTTTTTGCAACTCTGATGAATTTTGTCATAAGTAGGTTGGGTTGAGGAACGAAACCCAACACAATTGATTGATGTTGTTGGGTAATTGATGTTGTTGGATAATTTACGAGGAAAACTCAAAGTCCCCCTTCTTAAGGGGGATTTAGGGGGATCTCTAAACTTTTCCCGTGCGAAAAACTCGACCGATTACTTCTTCGATCGGCGGATCGGTAACAGTCAAATCCACTACTTGCAAATCGGCCAAAATCTTCGCCACGCTCGCCGTCAATTCCTCCCTTTTTACCAAAAACCTTACCGATTGCCCTTCAATAGATTCTACCTCACCGTAAGCAGAAACTTTCTCCTTTGACACCGGATTAGATAATTCTACTTGAACTTCTCGATAAGGTGCAAATCGATCGAGCAATCCGTCCAAACTGCCATCATAAACTAATAGCCCTTCGTGAATTAACAAAACCCGCTTGCACAAAGCAGTAATATCAGCCATGTAGTGACTTGTCAAAAGTACCGTTGCTTGATAGCGATCGTTGTATTCCCGCAAGAATTCCCTCACGCTAAATTGCGCGTTGACATCCAAACCTAAAGTCGGTTCATCTAAAAACAATACCTCCGGTTGGTGCAGCAGCGCCGCCATCAATTCCGCTTTCATCCGTTCGCCTAAAGATAGCTTGCGCACGGGCTGATTTAACTTGCCTTGCAGCGACAGCATCTCTGTCAATTCTCCGACTCGCTGGCGGTAATCTTTATCGGGAATTCCGTAGACTGCTGCATTGATTTTCAACGAATCCAGCACGGGCAAATCCCAAATTAACTGCTGTTTTTGTCCCATCACTAACGTGATTTTTTGCAAGAAATCAGTTTCGCGGCGAAACGGAGTACGATCGCACACTTTCACTGTCCCTGCTGAGGGATAAATCAAGCCAGTCAGCATTTTTAGCGTCGTAGTTTTACCCGCCCCGTTAGCCCCGAGAAACCCCACAACTTCCCCCGATTCGATGCTGAAAGAAACGCCCTCAACCGCTTTCACGTTGCGGTAAGTGCGGCTGAAAAAATGCCGCAGCGTCCCTTTAAGTCCCGGTTCTTTAATGGCTACCGGATAAACTTTGCTCAAGTCTTCAACTAAGATAATTGGCATCAGCTCATCTTTTAACTTTTATTTTAATTTGCAACTTTCGATCGAGGCTGTGCCAAGATAGAGGAGTTGCAAAACATCCATTATTACATTTCGATCGGTTTACAGCTATGGTACTTACACCGGATAATTCAGGCATCCCCCGTTTGGTAGGAGACAATTCTCCTGAAAATATTGTACTTGCAGTGGGACAACTCGCTAATTTTCCCGGCGGAGTTTGGATGCTTGGGGGCAACGATACTGTCAGGGGTTCATCAGACGCAGAACGAATTTTTGGCAACGATAACAGAGACAGTCTGGTAGGCGGTGCGGGCGATGATTCTATTTACGGGGGCAAAGAGGATGATGATGTTGTAGGGGAAATTGGTAATGATTTCTTGACAGGCGATCGAAATAACGATTTTGTTGATGGCGGTGCAGGCAACGATTTATTGCGCGGCGGTAGGGGTGTCGATTTGTTAGTTGGTGGCGAGGGAAACGATACTTTAATTGGGGATTTAGATGTTGATATTTATAAAGGCGGTACGGGTAGCGATGTGTTTGTTTTGAGGGTGGATCAAGCGGGACAAAGAGTTGTGGGTGCGGAGGTGCCAGATGCGATAATTGTAGATTTTGGAGCTGGCGATTCGATCGGAATTAGTACGGCGTTTACTGCTAGTAATATATCGCTGGAACAAGTAAGTTACAGTCTCAACGATCCGAGACTTTTGTTGGTCGATCCTTCAACTTTATCGGGCGGCACGAGTTTGTTGGCGAAGGGCAATATTTCGCTGCAAGATTTAGATCCCGATCGTAACGGGCAGGTTGAAGCTACCAATATTAGATTTGGCGCGACGAATGCCTTGTTGGGAACTGTGCTGAATGTGACGCCTGCCGATTTAACAGGTCGTTTTGTTAATGTTAGTTCGTTGCTCTAATCCACACAAAACTCAAGCATCAATATTGAAGAAACGGGGTTTTTACAAAAGCAGCAGGCTGCAACCCGCGCATCCCAAAAAAAACGCTTTCTGACCGCCTGCAGGTCATAAAAAAAGGTTCGTAGTGAGGACTTCAGTCCGCAAATTCCCAGGACTTAAGTCCTCACTACAAACTATCGTGCGATCGCGTGGTTTTTTTCTATTTTTAAGCGGCAGGTTAGAGACCCGATCGCCCGCTTAATTTATTGTATTTAAGCAACAAACATCTGTTGAAGTCAATTCATAAAATTCATCGATTTACTTCATAAAACTCACGAATTTGAAATGCTTTCCTTATCAAATATCGCACTTAAGAGTATGAAATAAGCGCCGAGAAAAGTCAATTCATATATTTCATCGATCGACTTCATAAAATTGAAAACTTCAAGTTCATAAAGTTCATAAAATTCATAAGTTGAAGTTCATAAAAATCATATTTGTAAAAATATATTGCGATCGCTAGACATGAAGATAACATTGACTTACTAATATAGCCATCAGACACAATTAACAAAATTCTGAACTAAATAGGCGATCGCAGTGTTGAAATTGTCTAAGTTGCTGGGTGCGTAAATCCTGTAAAAAAATACTGCGTAACTTTATGAATGCGGAATCAACTACCAACATGATGAATGCAGAAGCAGCTACAAACCTTCTAAATAATTTTGTTCTAGAACAGAAAGGTCAACCTTTAGACCGCTTGCAGCAGGCGATCGTTCAAGGAGTATTAGAAGGTATGACATATCAAGAAATCAAGGACAACTATCCGATCGCGCGGCACTTTTCAATAGGCTTCTTAGCGCGATGCAAAGCTTACGATTTGTGGAAATTGCTGACAGAAATATTTCAAGATGCAGGAATTATCAGCCCTGATGAAAAAGTCCGCAACAAAAATTTGTGGGAGAGCATTATGAGATTAAAACAGCACATTGAAAAGTCAGAATCTGCGGACGATCGACCCCCCGTGCCGCTAGATTCGATGCTGGACAGAAAATTGCGAATGCGTTACCGAGTTACCGAACATTTGGTGAGTACCGAGTTTAGCGATACTTATCTTGCTGAAGACGAAGATGTTCCCGATCGCCCTTTATGTGCGGTCAAACGCTTGAAAAGTCAGGCGGACGAAACAACGAAACTGTTCGAGCGAGAAGCGCGAGTATTGTGCAAATTGGGCAAGCACGATCGGATACCAGAACTGTTAGCTCGCTTTCAGGAAGATGGTTATTTCTATTTAATTATGCAATTCATCGAAGGGCAGCCATTGAGTCAAGAATTGAAAGAAGGTCAACCCTGGGAAGAACATGAAGTCTGTGCTTTATTGCAGGAGATTTTAGAAATTCTCGCCTTCGTTCACCAACATGATGTCATCCACCGCGACGTTCACCCAGACAACTTAATTCGGCGGGCTAATGACAGCAAAATAGTATTAATTGATTTCGGGACAGTTAAAGAAATTAATCTCTCGCAAAACAGCCGGGGCCAAACGCAATCGCGGGGCGGAACTCACAGAGAATATATGCCGCCAGAACAAGCAATCGGTTCGCCGAAATTGTGCAGCGACGTTTACGCCGTCGGTTTGTTGGGAATTCAAGCCCTGACTGGTTTGTCTCCCAAAGAACTCAAGGTAAATCAAGAAACTGGCGATCTGATGTGGCGCGAAAAAGCACGGGTTAGTTCAAAATTTGCCTGCTTTTTGGATAACATGGTGCGCTACCATTTTCCGCAGCGTTATCCGTCGGCGATCGAGGCTTTGCAAGCCCTGAAAAATTTATGTTAAATAGTTTGTAGTGCGGACTTTAGTCCGCAAAAAAGAGCGGACTAAAGTCTGCACTACGAACCTTACTTATTGCGATCGGTCGATCGGACTTGTCTTAAATTACTCGATCGCTGGCGATTTTTTGGCTTGCTGTTTCGAGTGTTTCTGCTGTTCCTCTTGGACACGCTGGCGGCGAATTAACACGCTAATTGCTTGCTTCGGATCGGCCGCCCGCTGTATCGGACTCCAATCATTGACCTCAGCAAATCCCAGTTGGTACAACGTGAATATGGTTGTTTTCACAGCAGAAATTGGACCAGTCACGCTGATGCAAACTATATCTCGTTCTGACTTGTTATTTGAATCGCGTTTGCGAATAGCGGCAAGGGTGATTTCTTCCTCGGGCGCGACTTCTTTAGAGATGTTTTCTGCAGGCGCAATTTCTTCCGAGGTGTTTTTCTCCGATGCGAATTCTTCAGTCATTTGATTTTCTCCTTTGCTTTTGGGCTTTTAAAAAAAGTCCAAAAACCCAGCCGCCCCACAATTGCAGCGCAAAGCAGGGCGGCCTCGGAGATGTTATGATGCTCCGTTAGGCCTCCTTACTGCGTTGAACAGTTCGGGGGTTAGCTGTCTGTTGCTGGTCGCACAGCAACGGGCAGTGACTAGATTTTTGGGCGAAAGCGGGTTGTTTCCACTACAGCAGAACAACCTCTAATATCACAGCGTAGCGGCTCGGGGCGCTGCCGTCAATGTTTTCAGCATTTTAATTTTGAGGTTGGGGATTGGAGACGTTTGAGGGGTCGATCGATTTTGCCTGGGTGCGATCGCAAACTTTACTAAAATCGCAGTCGATCTTCCTTACATTTCAAAAACCCATCACAACCCCGCCAAAAATCCCCAATTGACATTGCTGCAAGATTTCAGTTACACCTGTCAAGACAAGTCTTGAAAGTATCTACTACCTCAAAATTCAAAAGAAATTATTTAAGTTAATTTATTTCGTACTTGCTGCATGGTAAAATTCACCCCAAAGAGTGCAACAAGTCGCAAAAATGGTGAAAATTTATGTGTCTTAACCCAGGGGATATTCTGCGCGATCGCTACGAAATTATTGCTAAATTAGGTCAAGGAGGGTCTGCTACAACCTACACTGCTACCGACGCTTTAGGCAACCCCGACAATCCCGTATGTGTCGTCAAAGAAATTATGCCGCCTCAATCCACCGATCCCGAAGTTTTGCAGGAGGCGCAGGTGCGATTTGAAAGAGAAGCTAAAGCCCTGAAGCGTCTCGATAACTGCTTGCGCGTTCCCAAGTTAATCGATCGCTTTCAAGAAAATGCCATGTTTTACTTAATTCAAGAATACATCGAAGGACAGCCGCTGAGCGAAGAACTCAAGGGTGGCAAAAAGTTAAACGAACAACAAGTCATCGATTTATTGTCGGACATTTTAGAAATTTTAGATTGCGTTCACTCTCAAGGAATCGTTCACCGCGATATTAAACCTTCAAACTTAATTCGGCGCAAGGACGGGAGAATTGCAGTCATCGATTTTGGGGCTGTCAAAGCGATCGGCAGTTTGACGATCGAAGGCGGTGAAATCACTCAAACTCGCGCCATCGGTACTGAGGGTTATATGCCGCCCGAACAGTGGAAAAATCAACCGAGATTTAACAGCGATATCTACGCTACCGGAATCGTCGGCATTCAAGCGATCGCCGGATTGGATATCGAACAAATTTTTACCGATCGCGGAACTTGCGAACTCGTCTGGCACTACTCAACTCACGATCGCCCGCTGTTGCAAATTAGCGACAACCTAAAACAAATATTGAATAAAATGGTGCGCTTCCACTTTAGCGATCGCTATCAATCTGCTGCTGAAGTATTGCAAGATTTGCGATCGCTAACCCTACCAAAGAAGCCTAAAGTCCCTTGGTTTATTCGATCGCTCTTTTATTTGCCGCCTTTAGCAGTTGCAGGAATCGCAGCAGGACTGATAGCCCCTAGTTTTTTAAGCGCGATTAAACCTCCAACTTGTCCTTTAATTTCAGGAGATGCTTTAAGTTGCGGCGAAGAAATCCTCGTCAAAACTTCCGCACCTCGCTTAAAGCAACAAGGAGTTGAGGAATTTGGCAAGTCAAATTATCAAGCTGCTTTTAATTTCTTCAAAAGATCCTGGGAGGAAGAAGACAGCATCGACCCCGAAACTTTAATTTACATGAACAATGCCTGGTTGAAAGCGAACAATGCCGATAGTTACACAATTGCGGTTGCTATTCCCATCCTCAAAAATCCAGATGGTTCTGTAAAAAATGCAGATTCGGCAAAAGAACTGTTGCGCGGCGTTGCCCAAGCCCAAACTCAAGTAAATTTGGAACTGATGCGTAAAAAAAGCAGCAGTAAAGATTTTCCAGGTCAAGATTTTCTCGCAGGAGAAACGATTAAAGGCAAAGGTCTGACTGTTGTGATTGCTGACGATTCAAATCTCGAAAGTGAGGCAATTAAAACAGCAGATAAGTTGGTGAAACAGCCGGATATTTTAGGATTAGTCGGTCACTATGCCAGCGAGATGACGGTAGCGGCGGTAGATATTTACGACAAAAATAACTTGGTGCTGGTTACTTCTGGAAGCACGACGGAAGAACTGACTGAAAAACGCAAAAAAGTTTTTTTTCGCACTTCTTATTCTAGTAAGTTTGCAGCCCAGCATTTGGCAGATTATTTGCTAAAAACAGGCTTCAAAAAAGCAGCGGTTTTATACAATCCAAGCAGTTCGTCAAGTTCTTATTTGACGCGAGCTTTTAACAAGTATTTCCAACAGAAACAAGGACAAATTGTCAAAATCCGCGAGTTCGATCTATCGAAAAGCAATTTCAACCCTCAGAAAGCTGTACAGGAAATCCAGCAAACCGGAAAAACCGCGATCGTACTTGCCCCAGATGGTCAAGTTACTAATTCATTAAGCAACGCGATCGAGGTTGTTAAAGCCGATCGAAATCGCAGCACGATCGCGACGAGATGGGTAATGTACAAATCGCAAACATTAGAAGCAGCAAGCCAGCTAAAATCTTGGGACAAATTAGTCATATCTGTTCCTTGGCATCCCTCAAGCAGTCGCAACCAACAATTTCCCCAACAAGCTCAAAAATTGTGGAGGGGAACCATAAATACCGATACCGCCTTAGCTTACGATGCTGCTGTGGCACTGATTCAAGCAATAAAAATACAGCAGCAACCCAGCCGCGAAGGAATGCAGCCAACTCTTGCCGATCCGAATTTTACAGTAGCAGGAGGAACGGGAGTTGTTAAGTTTGGAGAAGATGGCGATCGGCAAAATCTTCCCAGCGAATTAGTGCATATTGTCAAGTGTCCGAAACAGCAATTCGGCTTGGCTTTTGTGCCGATTAAGTATTCTACCGCGGCGGAAGCTGGTTTAAAGTGCGATTGACGTTCTTTCTCCCCCCTTCTTAAGGGGGGCTGGGGGGGATCTGAGACGCGAGAAAACACGCTATATTCCTCTGAATCTGCGGACTAAAGTCCACACTACGAACTGCAGACTTTAGTCCACACTACGAACGATCGAACGCGGTCTTAATATTTAACTGGCGCTTAAAACTGCTCGATATCGCACTTGATTGTCTCGCACTTTCTGCATGGCTTCATTCGCTCGATCGAACCCAAAAACCTCAACAATCGGCTCAATTCCAAACCTCTCTGCAACTGACAGCATTTCATTAATTAAAGCACGACCGCCGATCGGCGAAGCTAAAATTCTGCGCCGCTTCATTAGCAGTGGAAATAACGGAATGTTCAAAGGTTCGTCGGGAACTCCGACAAAAGAAAGAGCACCGTCAGAATCGAGAAAATTCAGGTACGGAACCCAATCTAAAGCAACAGGAACAGTGCTCAACAAAATATTTAATTTGCTGCTGGGCGCTGGAGGAATTTCGCCTTTTTTGACAACAATAGCTTCATCTGCACCCATCTGCGCGGCAAATTCTGCCTTATCTTCCGAGGTGGTAAAAACTGTCACGCGATTGCCCAATTTTTTCGCAAATTGCACCGCCATGTGTCCCAAACCGCCGATACCGATAATGCCGATTTCTTGGCCGGAACTCATGCCCGCATTCCGCAAACCCGCGTAAACAGTAATTCCGCCGCACAGCAGGGGCCCTGCTACTTTAGAATCGATGCCTTTGGGAATGGGAAAAGCAAAGCGGGAATCTACCATTAAATAGTTGGCAAAACCGCCGGGTCCAGTAACAATTAATCCTTGATTTGCATCGCAGAGATTTTCGTTGCCGCGCAAGCAGTCGCGACACTGCAAACAAGAACTTCTTTGCCAGCCGACACCGACACGATCGCCCGCTTTTAAATGAGTTACTTGCGGCCCGATTTCGACCACTTCTCCAATAACTTCATGACCCGGAACTAGCGGATAGCTGGAGAAACCCCAATCGTTGTCTATCATGTGCAAGTCGGAATGACAGATGCCGCAGGCTAACACTTTTATCAGGCAGTCGTGGACTTTTGGCGGTGCGACATCGAATCTGTATTCTTCAAGAATTCCGCCTGCTTTCTTAGCTGCTAGTGCTTGAATTTGCATTGTTCAGTTCTAGGGTTTCCGATTCCCTGCAATTATAATATGATTTGCGTAAAAAAAATCGCTTTCTGGAAAAAATGTCGGTATTTGCACGTTATTTCATAAATTTGCTAGACATGACATTCTCGATCGAGCCTAAAATAACGTTGGAATTCCTGACTGAGCATCATTTAATCGATCGCAAATTGCCTGTTGCCCATTACCAATTACCCAAAACATGAACCTTCCCAAACAACAGCCGAAATGGTCGATCGCCCTCATTTTAATCGTCGGAGTTTTAGCTGTTTCCACTGCCTCAATCTTAATTCGGCTGGCAAATCAAGAAGCAGGTACGGGCGGCCTCGGTTTCAGTTTGGTACTGGCAGCCTCTCGCCTCACTTTGTCAGCACTAATTATACTTCCCGCCTGGCCGAAACTCCTGCAGCAGGCGGTACAACCCGGATCTTGGCTCTATGCAAGCGCTGCGGGCCTCTGCCTCGCAGCTCACTTTGCCCTGTGGATTACCTCACTTAGTTATACTTCGATCGCGGCTTCCACAGCCCTAGTCACCACAAATCCCGTCTGGGTGGCGCTGCTGTCGCGGTTTTGGTTCGGCGAAAAACTCAGCAAACTGTCCGTCACCGGCATCGCGATCGCCCTGGTGGGAACGATCGCGATCGCCCTCGGCAGCGCCAGCCCCGCAAATACGGGCAGCAACCAATTGCTGGGCGATTTCCTTGCCCTGGCAGGTTCCTGGGCTGTTTCGCTGTATTTGCTGTTGGGGCGGGAAGCCCAGCGCCGGGGATTGGGAATTAGCGGCTACAGCGCGATCGCCTACACGGTAGCCGCGATCGCCCTGCTGCCCCTACCCCTCGCTTTCAACGTCAGCTATACTGGATACTCGCACTTTGTATATATTTGCATCTTATTAACAGCGATCGTCCCTCAGTTAATCGGCCACACAATTTTTAACTGGGCTGTAGTGCAGATTTCCCCGACTCTGGTAACTTTAGCCATTTTATTTGAACCCGCAGGCGCGAGTTATTTGGGTTATTTGGTATTCGGTGAAGTACCCGCGCCGGCCGTAATCGCGGGTGCAGGAATTCTGTTGTTGGGAGTAGCAGCAGCCGCTTTCGGAGCTCAGAAAACCCAGTAAAAAGAAATTGTACAAACCCAAAAAATCTCAATCTAACAACAAAAATAGCGATAATTCAACAATGCAAAATACCATCGAAACCCACAATCTTCAACGGTTTGTAGTGAGGACTTTAGTCCGCAGCCTCTTGCAGTTTGTAGTGAAGACTTTGTTTGTAGTGAGGACTTTAGTCCGCAGCCTCTTGCGGGCTTTAGCCCTCACAAACTAATCGTATTGCTGCGAAGCAGCAAAAATCTCAATTTTTCTATCTTAAGAAACTGCCGCGCTCGATCGCGCTCATGCAAAAATGCAATCGCCAGCATTCAACAATTGCATGCAAAAATATGTTTGGTATCCAAACATACATTTCAGTTGAAAATTTATTATAAAAATAAAACGACGGCAGATATTACGAACTCAAAAAATTGTAATGACAGCGAAAAAAAACCTAATTGTTATCGGCAACGGCATGGTAGGACACAAATTCCTAGAGCTGATGGTTGCCAAAGGAGCAGCAGAAAACTGGAATTTAATTACTTTCTGCGAAGAACCGCGCGTTGCTTACGATCGAGTCAATCTCAGCGGTTTTTTTGCAGGCAAAACAGCCGGGGACTTATCCTTAGTTGCACCGGGATTCTATCAAGAAAACGGCATTCAAATTCACATCGGCGATCGAGCAATTGCAATTAACCGCGACCAAAAAACAGTCACTTCCGCCAACGGCTTAGAAGTTCCCTACGATAAAATAGTCCTCGCCACCGGTTCCTATCCTTTCGTACCGCCAATAAAAGGCAAAGATGCAGCGGGTACGTTCGTTTACCGGACGATCGACGACTTGGAAGCCATGTCAGAATATGCGAAAAATTGCCGGGTTGGCGTTGTAATCGGCGGCGGTTTGTTAGGTTTAGAATGCGCCAACGCCATCAAAAATATGGGCTTAGCAACTCACGTCGTCGAGTTTGCACCGCGGCTGATGCCCGTGCAAGTTGACGAAATTGGCGGCGCGATCCTGCGCAGCAAAATCGAAGAATTGGGAGTTGCAGTTCACACCAACAAATCCACAATCGAAATTGTCAGCGAAAACGGCAAAGTTACTAAAATGCTGTTTGCCGACGGTTCGGAATTAGCAACAGATACAATTGTCTTTTCTGCCGGAATTCGCCCCCGCGACGAACTAGCGAGAACTAGCGGTATCGAAGTAGGAGAACGCGGCGGTATTGTCATTGACGAAAACTGCCAAACTTCAGATTCCAACATTTTCGCGATCGGAGAATGCGCCCTATATCAAAATCGAATCTACGGCTTAGTTGCCCCAGGCTACGCGATGGCAGGAGTAGCAGCAGATATTTTAACCAACACAGCCGCTAGCACTTTTACAGGTGCGGATATGTCCACCAAACTCAAACTTTTGGGAGTGGATGTTGCCAGTTTTGGCGATGCTTTTGCCAACTCTGCCGGTGCTAAAAAAATTACTGTAGCAGACACCTGCCAAGGCATTTACAAAAAATTAGTTTTGAACCAAGACGGCAGCCGGATTTTAGGCGGAATTCTCGTCGGAGATGCTTCAGCCTACGGTACATTGCTGCAATTCATGCAGAATGACATTGCCCTGCCACCCCATCCCGAAGATTTGTTAATGCCGCCCCGCGAAGGCACAACTGTCGGTTTGGGAGTAGATAGTTTGCCGGATTCCGCTCAAATTTGTTCTTGCAATAATGTTACCAAAGGGCAAATTTGCGAAGCAATTCGCGATCGCAACTTAACAGACGTTCCCAGCATCAAAAAATGCACCCAAGCCGGAACTGGCTGCGGCGGCTGCGTGCCTTTGGTGACGGATATCTTCAAATCGGAAATGAAGAAAGCCGGAGTTGCTGTTAAAAATCACCTCTGCGAACACTTTGAATATTCCCGCCAAGAACTGTATCATTTAGTCCGCACTAGCGGCATCAAAACCTTTGAAGAAGCGATCGCCAAACACGGCAAAGGTAAGGGTTGCGAAATTTGCAAGCCCGCAGTTGCTTCGATGCTAGCCGCCACTTGGAACGAGTATATTTTAGACAAGCCTCACGTCAGTTTGCAAGATACGAACGATTACTTTTTGGCAAACATCCAGCGCGACGGTACTTATTCGATCGTGCCGCGAGTGCCGGGGGGAGAAATTACGCCGGAGAAGTTGATTGTTTTGGGAGAAGTTGCTCGGGATTTTGGACTTTATACTAAGATTACTGGCGGGCAGCGGATCGATTTATTTGGCGCGCGCGCGGATCAATTGCCGCATATTTGGCGGCGTTTAATTGATGCCGGATTTGAATCCGGCCACGCTTACGGCAAGGCATTGCGCACTGTAAAATCTTGCGTTGGCAGCACTTGGTGCCGCTTTGGCGTGCAGGATTCTACCAGTTTGGCGATCGAAGTTGAATTGCGCTACCGAGGCTTGCGAGCTCCCCACAAATTAAAGTCTGCTGTTTCTGGCTGCACTCGCGAATGTGCGGAAGCTCAAAGCAAGGATTTTGGCATAATTGCTACTGAGAATGGTTGGAATTTGTACGTCTGCGGCAACGGCGGGATGAAGCCGCAACACGCGGTTTTGTTGGCGGCGGATATTGACAAGGAAACATTGATTAAATATATCGATCGATTCTTGATTTTCTACATCCGCACGGCTGACAGGTTGGAACGAACTGCTACTTGGTTGAACAAATTGGAGGGCGGGATTGAATACTTAAAACAGGTAATTGTTGAAGATTCTCTCGGCATTTGTGCTGAGTTGGAAGCGCAGATGGAATACTTAGTAAGTTCTTATCAATGCGAGTGGAAAACGACAATTGAAGACCCGCAAAAAGTGCGGCGGTTCCAGCATTTTGTGAATTCGGATTTGCCAGATCCGAGTATTATTCGGATTGAGGAACGGGGACAAACTCGGCCGGCTTACGGGCATGAAAAGGCTTTGGCTGGGATTGCGGAGTGATATTGCGTGCGGCATTCGGGACGCTCGCACTGCACTGCGCACCGGCCGCGAGCGGGGAGGCTCGCACTGCGTTTCTCGTTCCCAGGCTCTGTTTTCTCGTTCCCAGGCTCTGCCTGGGAATGAATGCCTGGAGGCTCTGCCTCCCGATCTCGCGAGGCAGAGCCTCGCAACCTGCATTCCCAGGCACAGCCTGGGAACGAGTTGATTCTCCCTTCTTCCTTCTTCCTTCTTCCTTCTAATTAACAGGAAAATATCATGGTTCAATCATTATCAATTCGCGATGCAGTGACAACTTGGGTAGATGTGTGTTCCCTGGATGCGATCGCCCCCGATACGGGAGTTTGCGCCTTAGTTGGCGGCGAACAAGTGGCGATTTTTCGAGTGGGAAATAGCGAGGAACTCTACGCTTTGAGCAATTACGATCCGTTTAGCAAAGCCTATGTTTTATCGCGAGGCATTGTGGGCGATCGTCGCGGCATTCTCAAAGTTGCTTCGCCCATTTACAAGCAAAATTTCAGCTTGATTAACGGTCAATGTTTAGACGATGAAACAGTCAAAATTCCTACTTTTCCCGTGCGAGTTGCAGGCGATCGCGTACAGGTAGCAATTAGCTAGATTCCCTTAGTTAATTGGGCGATCTAGCTGAGATCTCCGCCAACACCCAACATTCCGGCAGGTGGGGGCGGATTTTGTATTGGGACACTCCAGAGGAAGTAGTTTTGGTATACAATAGAGTCATCGGCTCCGCACTTCATACTGCTTCAACAGACATCTCCCAAAATTAGGTTGTTGTCCTTATGGGGCAAGGTTTCCATAATCTGTTTACCAGATGTCTAATATACGATCGACAAGTTCGGACACCGATCTGGGATGTTCAATACAAACAAACTTCAGGAAGCCAGATATGGGTATGTTGTTAAAAAAACTTGTTACGGAAACTAATGCCAGGATAGCAGCAGAGTCGATCGACGTACAGCTAAAAACTGGCAAACTGACTTTAGCACAACTCAAAACAACCGTGTTCGACCGGCACTGGCGGGATGAATTCATGCACCCGGTTCTCGTAGAGATTGCAGCTAAACTGAATAAAGAAGCAGTCGGCGAAATGCTCGAATACTTGACAGATAAAAACGGTCAAGCCGAAAATTTTATTAATATATTTTTGGCCGCACTATGCGTGTCAAGAGTCAAAAATAAAATTAATAAAAACACCAACAAAAAACTGTTAAGTACCGTAAAAAAGTTAGCGCAATACGGCACGAATTTCCTGATTCTTTATCAAAGCGCCCGAGACTTGCAAGATACCTATCAAATTCGATCTAGGGCGATCGCAGCCTTGGCCCAAACTTGGAAAAGCGACCCGCAAATCTTGCCTTGGCTGAAAATACTGGCGCATTCCAACGACAGCGGCGAAGTCAGAGCCACCGCAGTTGCAGCCATCGCCCGCAATTGGCCGGAAGCTCCAGAAATTTATCTAATGCTGGAGAAATTAGCCAAATTAGATACAAGCTGGGCAGTGCGATCGACCGCAATCCAAGAAATGGTGGCGGGTTGGCGGGAAATGGACGATACCCTACCGCTGCTGAGAAGCCTGGCTCGCTCCGATCCGAGTCCCGCAGTCCGCACCACAGCCTTGCAGCAATTGGCCCAAAAATGGCACGATCGCCCCGATACTTTGCCACTACTGAAACAAGCAGCCGAATTCGACGAAAATTTAGGAGTGCAAGTCGCCGCCTGGGAAGCAATAGCTAGAGGCTGGCACCAAGTTTCAGGCACGATGTCCCTCCTGGAAAAGCTCGCCGAGGCAAAAAGTTCTACCCTGCGCGCAGTGGCAGTGCGGGAGTTGAGTGCGGGGTGGCCCGGTGCTGCGGAGGTTTGTTTGCTGCTGAAAACCCTGGCGGAATCCGACAGCAGTAAAGAAGTGCGGGCAGCAGCCTTGGCAGAATTGGGCGCGCGTTGGTCCAACGATCCGGAGGTTTACCTGCTGCTGCAAACTATAGCCGAGTCCGATGCAAGTTCGACCATCCGGCAGGCAGCAGTGCAAGCATTTGCCTCTAGCTGGCGCGAGAAGCCCGAAACTCTGACATTTTTGAAAAATCTAGCTGCGGGCGATCGGGACGCCTCAGTGCGAGAAATTGCCCTGCAACAGATCGCCCTCGGTTGGTCGGAAGACCCAGAAACTTTTTCCCTGCTGCAAACAGCAGTTGATGTTGAAGATTACTGGACGGTGCGACAAGTAGCAGTGGTGGCAGCCGCCGCCTTGCCGTCAGCTAGCCCGGAAGTCTTTAGCTGGTTGAAAAAGCTTGCCGAGTCAGACAGGGACTCAAATGTCCGAGAAACAGCAGTGCAGCAGATAGCCTCTCGCTGGCATCACCGGGAGGAGACGCTGCCTTTTCTCAGAAGTTTGGCTGTGCCAGCAGCAGATTCTCAGCTACTGAGCCTGCTGGTGCGAGAAATAGCCAGTCGGTGGCCGGAGGATGCGGCAACCTTGCCCTGGCTGAAAATCACGATCGAGTCGGAGGATGCGCAAGTGCGGCAAACAGCAGCGGAGGAGATTGCCCGCCACTGGCCCGATGCTGCGGAAACTTGGATGCTGCTGGAAAATTTGGCAGAAAATGACGAAAGTCCGGCCTTGAGGCAAATGGCTTTGCAAAAGTTGGCGCGGGGGCGGGCCAACGAGCCGGAAACTTTTGAGTGGCTCAAAACCAAAGCTCGGGAGGATCGGGATTCGCAGGTACGGTCGATCGCTCTGGTAGAGTTAGTGCGGGGATGGCGGGAAGAGCCGGGAATGTTTGAGTTTTTGCGCGATCGGGCTTTGAGCGATCCCTACGATCGAGAGGGTTCTTTTTCTTACAATCCTAGGTTTACGGCACTCGAAGCAATTATCGAACATTATCCCGAAAATCAGGGAACAGCAGCGCTGCTGCGATCGCTGGCATCTGCAGATGAAGACGAGCAAGTACGAGCTTTAGCCTGCCGCAGGCTGTGGACTGAAGACTACTGAAGTTAGCACGATTTAATCCGGTAAGGTAGAAAGGCGCAAATAAACAGCAGTATGTAACGAAAAGTAAACTTAACTCGCTCCTTCTTTCCTCCTGTCAACAAAAAATCGCAGGTTCCGTTCAATCCTTTTTCGGGAGCCACATTAAATTCAGACCCGGAAAATAAACCAATTTGATAATTTAATTGCCGCCTAACTTCAAGTAAAATCGGTGCGATAATCAGTTCGGAACGAGCTTTTTCTGTATTAATGTCTGTTGCTAATGCTGAATTTTCTATCAACCAAAATTTAAGAGTTTCGCTAGGCTCTACTTCTGGTGTACCGCCAAATAAATCTTGGTTTTCATTGAGAGTTAAGTCGAATTGTTTGACAAGTTCCTTCAATTTGAAATCGCTATAAGCCATTTTAAATTCTCGTTGGTTATTTGCCCAATTCTTGAGAGCGCAAATAAGCTGCTTTGACTGCTTCGATCGCGCTCGATCGAAACCCATTACTCTCTAATTTAGCAATACCCGCGATCGTCGTTCCGCCGGGACTCGTCACCCTATCCTTCAATTCGGCCGGGTGCATTCCCGTTTCTTGCAATAGTTTCGCCGTACCCAATACTGTTTGCAAAGCTAATTGAGCCGCGATCGCCCGCGGCAAACCAGCATAAACTCCGCCATCTGTCAAGGCTTCGATAAAAATCGCAACATAACCGGGACCGGAACCGGAAAGCCCAGTCACCGCATCGAGCATGCTTTCAGGCACTTCTACCACTTCCCCCACCGCCTGAAAAATGCGCTTTACCAATTCTAAATGAGCCGGTTGCACGAATTTTCCAGGGGCGATCGCGCTCATGCCCGCGCCCACAGTTGCCGGAGTATTCGGCATCACCCGCACCATCGCCCGCCCCGGAAAAGCCGCTTCCAGCTTGCTCAGCGGCACTCCCGCCAAAATCGAGACTACCACCGCCTCTGACTTGCGATTGGCAGTTTCGCCGTTATGTTCCTGCTTCCCGTCGCCCGCTACCGCCAACTCCAAAGCTACCGACTCAAAAACTTGCGGTTTAATCGCCAAAAAGAGCACTTCCGTAGCGCCAATAACTTGTAAATTATTTGCTGTAGTGTTAACTCTGTATTTTTCCATCAGAAACTCGCGCCGTTGGAGTTGCGGCTCGCTCACCAAGATTTCTGAAGGCAAATAAATTTTTTGTGCAATTAAGCGGGATAAGAGAGCTTCTCCCATTACCCCGCCACCGATCGTACCGAATTTTATGTTAGTCATTAGTCATTAGTCATTAGTTATTAGTCCTTAGTTGTTAGCCATTAGTTGTTAGTCATTAGTTAGTCAGCAGTCAATTTTTCGTCAGTCAGCCTTCAAAAGACTCGAGACAGATAGCTGCTGACTAATGATTGCCGACTAATGGCTGCTGACTAATGACTGCTGACTAATGACTACTGAGCCAATTGAGCTGCTTGTTCTGCCGGCCAGACAGTCGGTGCGGGAGCGGGAACGCGGGGGCGTCCGGGGGCGGAGGGCACTTCATGCACCACGCCCGACTGAGTTCTCACCTGCACGCAGCTAGGCGTAAACAAGAAAATACTTTCACCAATGCGCTCTTGATGGCCGTCCAAAGCGTAAGTGCCGCCCGCCACAAAGTCTACAGCTCTTTGAGCTTGATCGGGGTCCATCACAGTCAGGTTCAGCACTACAGACTTGCGTTCTTTGAGAGCGCGAATTGCTGCCGGCATTTCTTCAAAAGTGCGCGGCTCCATTACTACAACTTCCGAAATTCCATTCATAGATCCAGGCATTCCAATCACGTTATTCATAACCGATCCTACTCCCGCAGTTGGGGCAACAACATCCGTACCTGTCGATCCTACTACCGACCGCTCCCGCAGTCTGCTAGTTTGGCGGCGTTCTTCTGCTGCTGCCGCTGCTGCGGGGATCGGTTCTGGCGGTTGTTGGTAGGTGGTCTGATAGCGATCGCCTTCCATTTCATCGTACTCGTAATCGTACTCGGGCTCGTTGTTAAAGCCCACAAAATCTCGCAGTTTGGAAAAAAGGTTCATAATGTTACGCTCCATCACGACTTTGCAGCCCCGACAGCACTCGCGTTGCGGGCTCGTCGCGGGTCGCTGAATAGTCTATATTTAACCCATGTTGTGTCGATCGGAAGATACCAATTACTTATCCTCTTCTAGACCCAAATAAGGTTTGTCCGATCCGTACCATAGTAGCACCTGCTTGAATTGCTAAGTGATAATCTCCCGACATTCCCATTGACAGCTCTCGCATTTGAATTTGAGAGAAATTTTGTCGGTCGATCTTGTCAGCTAATTCGCGCGTGCTGTTATAAAATTCTAAGATTTGCGAGTCATCTAATCCCAGCGGAGGTATTGTCATCAAACCTTGAATTTTGATATTCTGGCATTCGTTCAGTTGTGGAAGGTCGGCAAGCAGTTCGGGGACGCTCCAGCCGTACTTGTTGGGATCGGGCAAGATTTTGACTTGCAAGCAGACTTGGGGAGAGCGAGACAGTTCGCCTGCTATGCGATCGAGCCGTTGAGCTAGCTTCAAACTGTCGATCGAGTGAATCCACTGGAATAACTCTAAAGCTTTAGCAGCTTTGTTAGCTTGCAAATGACCGATTAAATGCCAGTTGAGATCCGGCAAATCTTGCAGTTGGCTTTGCTTGTCTGCTGCTTCCTGAATGCGGCTTTCGCCAAAATCGCGGACTCCCGCTTTATAGGCTTCGCGTACAGCTTCTGCCGCTACCTGTTTGCTAACGGCAATCAACCGCACCGAGTCCGGCAACTGTTGGCGAATGCTGTCAATTTTAGAAGCAATAGTCATGGGTGCTCAGAGCGGAGAAGTGGAGATTGGGACAGTGAAAACAACGAGCAAATTAGCAATTATCGATTATTGCCAATTACCAATCTTGCTTATTGAAAAGTGCGCTGGTGGATGACTTGCAATTGGTCGTACTCTTGATATTGACCGCTGCGGCGGAGAGTGCGGAGGCGAATTTCTACCATCAGCCTCGCGTCAGAACGGCTGATAGGCTCAAATCTCAGCCCGCCCGGACCGTTTGTGACTAGAAAAAAGAGGCGCTGGGCGTAAAGGGTAGTAAATAATTCCTGGCTGTCTTCAACCGGGCATACCCTGAATAGGAGGCCAAAGTTGGGATGGTTTAGGTAAGTTTCAGTAGTCATTCAAGTTTATAGCCGATCGATTTTACGCTAAAGATTTCGATCTTAGATTTTAGTTTCAGTGTCTGTGGGGGCAAAAGAGGTTGAAAGCTCTGTGCAAAGGGCGATCGCAGTTGCTGTACAGTAATCTCCATCGTGGCTGAGGCTCAACTGCCACTGGCAATTTCCCCAAGCGGATGCTATTGCAGAGGCCGCACCGTGCAGCAGCAGGTATGGAGCGCCGGTTGCAGAGCGCTGAACTTCTACCTCTGTATACCGCACTCCCCGCCATCCCGTACCCAGGGCTTTGACAACAGCTTCTTTTGCCGCCCACCGCCCTGCTAGCTGGTGGGAGGAAACTCGACTCATCTTACCTTTATTGCTGCGCGCAGAGTTGATTTGCCCGCAATCTTGTTGTTCGGCGGGGGTGTAAACTTTTTGGAGGAAGCGATCGCCAAAGCGGTCTAATGCTGCTTGAATGCGCGGAACGTATACAAGATCTGTCCCGAGATAGATGTTCAATTTTCTGATTCTCTAAGTTTTGATCTTTATCACTTTAACCTGAGTTGGACTCGATCTAGTTATTTTAGATTTTAGATTTTAGATTTTAGATTGGGAAATTGAGGGATTGGGAGATTTATTGATTGGGGGATTGGGGAATTGGCAGGTCGATCGAGATTGACAGAGATTTTAGATGGTAGATATACTGACCGGGTTCGAGTTCGATCTACCCATTTGCGATTTGCGATTTATCTCAATTCTAAAATCTCAAATCGGTAGATACAGCAGATTGCAAGTTTATGAAGTACACCCCAGAAACCCGGTTTCTTTAAGAAACCGGGTTTCTCTGTACCTCACATACCTGAAAACTGCTGTATATCTCAAATCAATAAATCAATCTCAAATCAATCGATCTCAAATCAATCGCAAATCGATCGATCTAAAATCTAAAATCTAAAATCTAAAATCTCAACTGTCCCATCCCCAAACTAAGCGAGCACTCCACAGAACTATCAAACAGCCGATAGCTACCCAATCTCGGATTCTGAAGCGCAACTGATGCCATTCTACGCGATGTCGATCGGGACTTGTAAAGCCGCGAACTTGCATGGCGCTAGCGATTTGTTCTGCTCGCAAAAGTAAGTTTTCTAACAGCCTTTCGGCAATTATCAGCCAAATTTGAGCGGCGCGGCGCAATCCGAGTTTTTTCCAGTTTATAGCTCTGGTGCTGACCGATCGCACTAAGTTTTGAATTTCTTCCAATACTAGGGGAATAAATCGCAAAGATAGAGTTAGTGTCAGGGCGATTTCGGTAACGGGCAAGCGCAAGCGGCGCAAGGGCTGCATTAAATCTTCGATCGCGGCGGTGATTTCTTCGCTAGCCGTGCTTAAAAGGTAGAGGTTGGTACTGTAAATTACAGTGAAAAATAGGGTGCTGACGTTGATAGCTAAATCCAGCGAACGCCTGGTGATTTTGACTGGTCCTTGTTGGAAGAGAATGTATCGGTAGTTTGTAGGCTGGGGAAGCTGATTTTTGTTTGGGGATCGAGAATTGGAAGTTGGGGAATTTGATCCGAAATTAAAACGTTTGTACCAGGGTTGTGGGGGGGCTGGCTTGGGAAGGGTGGCTGGCTGTTGGGCAAAGGTTAATTCGTCGGCTGGGAGGCGGGGTTGGTGTTCGGAAGGTAGGGCGTCAGGGGCGATCGCGCTGAGGCAAAATACTAACAGGCAAAATAGCAGCAGCAAGCCCATTTGCTGTTTCCACACGCGCAGGGGAATTTTGGCAGTTAGTGTCAGGAAGATTAACATTCCTACTAACAGCAACCGCCAGAGGGGATTGGCGAGGATGGGGGCGATTAGGAATGTCATCAACCAGGCTAATTTTACTCTTGAGTCGAGGCGGTGCAGCCAAGTTACGGGTTGTTCTAAGTAGAGTCCGATGGGCAGAGACCTAAGCAAATCCATGTTGTTGATTTTAGATTGTAGATTTTAGATTATTTGAAATTTGAAATAGTTATATTCGAGATTTTATCTCCTAACTCATCTGCTTTCTCAACTCTCTCAGCATTTTGCTGCTACCCTCAGCAAATGCTCGATCGACCAACTGAGGAATTAATTCCAAAATCGGTAAGTCGGGAAAAGTAGGACTGGTAGAAGATTCAACATACTTCCCGTCAGTGAGAATGTTAATCGTAAATTTTTCTTCAGTATAAATCCACACTTCAGGAACTTCTAATGCTTCATAGATATCGAGATAAGTCAGGGAGGTTACATCAGCTTCAATTGCTAAGTCAGGAGGCGGATCGACACTCATGTCTATTCTTTTACGATCGCGCACTTTTTCAGCATTTTGAATGTAAAAACAGGTATCGGGTTCGAGTCCGGCTGCTTTGGCTTTCTTCTTAAATGTTGTAGAACCAAAGTCTTCCCAATCTCGCCCTTGGGCATCCAGAAGCGTGGTGACAATATAGCCAATAATTCGGTGGGGTCTTTCGTGGATTGGAAGGGGTGACATAATTTCTAGTGTTCCTTGAATATAAGCGATTCTTGTTCTGACTCCTGCTGCTTCTCTTTCTTCAAGAATCGCTTCAAATTGCTCCCAGGTTACATCGCGGACAGTCATTAAACTACCTGGATTGAGCTGAATATTTTTAATAGGGATAGCGACGGGTATGGTAGCAGTCATGGGTTTGAATTGCCTGAGAGAGTGTGGGAGTTGCGATCGAATGCTTTTAACGAGATTTTGGTGCGTGCGATCGAATTTTTGCATTATAACAAATCTAATTGGATTAAAGAACTTAACAGGCAAACAATATTAATTAACGCGCCCCCAAGGAACCAGTTCAAAAAAGCTCGATCGGGCAAAAATTCAAGGTTCAGTTCGTAGGTTGGGTTGAGCGAAGAGAAACCCAACTCAGAAGAAAATATTGGGGATGGTAAACTCGGATTTACTATCATCTCCCTTGAGTTGGGCGGAGTGAAACGGAGGGTTCGTTAGAAAATATTGGGGTATGGTAAACTTGGATTTGCTATCATCTCCCTTGAGTTGGGCGGAGTGAAACGGAGGGTTCGTTCCTCAACCCAACCTACAATTTAAACTCTTGTTCGTCCGTCCAATGTTTAGATTGTAGATTGAAACTTTTGCTGTCATTTGAAATATATCATCAAACAGCTATTTTCTTTCAATTTTTAATCCCATCTAAAATCACTTAACTCGCAAGGCTCGATTTGTGCTGCTTTGTTCCGATGTGCGAACTTTTTTGCCCCTCCAAAGCAGTCGCATTGGCGTACCTGTAAAGCCTAGATGTTTGCGAAATTGGCTTTCCATGTAACGGCGGTAATTTTCGGTGAAACGCTTCGGATCGTTGACAAATAATGCGATCGTTGGCGGTTGCGATCGCACTTGAGTTCCGTAATAGATTTTTCCTTGTTTTCCTTGGCGGGTAACTGGCGCTGAATGCCAGCTTGTGGCTTCTTCTATTACTTCGTTGATGACGGCCGTGGGGACGCGGCGCTGGTGTTGGTCGAAGGCGCTGTCTACTAAATCTACAATTTTTTCAACGCGCTGTCCCGTTAGGGCGCTGACAAAAATCATTTCTGCCCAATCGAGGAAATACAGCCGGCTTTTGACTTCTTTTTCGTACTCGTAAATCGTGGCAGAATCTTTTTCTACGGCATCCCATTTGTTGATAACAATGACGCAAGCTCTACCTTCTTGGCTGATGCGATCGGCCAGTTTTTGATCTTGGTCGGTAACTCCGTCTATTGCGTCAATTACTAACAGCACTACATCGGTGCGTTTGATGGCTTTAAATGCGCGATTGATCCCGAAGAATTCGGCACCGTATTCGACATTTTTCTTTTTGCGAATGCCAGCAGTATCGATCAGGCGGTAAGTTTTCCCGCCCCGTTCTACTAAAGTGTCGATCGCGTCGCGGGTAGTCCCGGAAATCGGGCTGACTATAGCGCGATTTTCGCCGAGAAATGCGTTTAGCAAACTCGATTTACCGACGTTGGGACGGCCGATAATTGCTACTTTAATTTCCTCAATTTCGGGTTCCGTTTCTACAGGCAAGTGGGTAATTAATGCATCCAGCAATTCGCCAGTACCGTTACCGTGAATCCCGGAAATTGCATAAGGTTCTCCCAATCCCAATTCCCAAAATTCTGCAGCTTGGGCCAATCCAGTAGTTTCGGATTCGCACTTGTTGACGGCCAATAAAACGGGGACTGGCTGCTGTCTCAGCCACTGGGCGATAGCTTCGTCGCCACCGGTGAGTCCGGTTTGTCCGTCTACTACGAAAATCGCTGCGCTGGCTTCGGCGAGGGCGGCCATTGCTTGTTCGCGAATTAGGGGCAGAAATTCGGTTTCGTCGTCGAATACTAAGCCGCCGGTATCTACTACTTGATATTCGCGATCGCTCCAGTATGCTGGTCTGTAAGTGCGATCGCGCGTGATTCCCGGTTCGTCGTGGACGATGGCATCTTGGCTGTCTGCCAAGCGGTTGACGAGTGTTGATTTACCGACGTTGGGGCGTCCAATAATAGCAACTATAGGTAGAGCCATAAGGGTTTCAGCAGTTGAGCTGCTTTGTGAGTTGAGCTTTGATGTTTAATTATACCGTCTAATTGAGTAGTAAAGTTTTTACCCCACCCTAACCCTCCCCTTAGTAAGGGGAGGGAGTAAGAGAAAAATTTTACCAATGATTTAAACGTGCTATACCAGCAAATGTAACTGAGATTTTTGCTATGGAACGACTTATTTCTGTATTTGGCTTGACTGTTTTTGTTGGTTTGTCCTACGTATTTTCTGTCGATCGGCGCGCTGTTAAGTGGACGCCCGTATTGTGGGGAATTGCTTTGCAGTTGATTTTTGCTATTTTGATTCTTAAAACTGCTCCGGGTTTGGCAGTATTTAAGTTTTTTGGCGATTTAGTAACGCAGTTCCTCAATTTTTCCGATGCGGGGGCAAAGTTTGTCTTCGGCGAGAATTTTAACGAACATTTAGTTGCTTTTAAAGTGCTGCCGACAATTATCTTTTTCTCTTCGTTTATGGCGCTGCTTTATCACTACAGTATTTTGCAGCGAGTAGTGCAGTGGGTGGCGCGGGTAATGATTAAAACGATGAAGACTTCCGGCGCGGAAACGCTGTCTTGTGCTGCCAATATTTTTGTCGGACAAACGGAAGCACCGCTGTTAATTAAACCCTACGTTTCGACGATGACACTTTCGGAACTTCACGCTGTCATGGCGGGAGGTTTTGCTACAATTGCCGGCGGAGTAATGGCGGCTTATATTTCTTTTGGCGTGTCCGCCCAACATTTAATTGCAGCTTCGGTAATGTCGGCACCGGCGGCTTTAGCTATTTCTAAATTGCTGTACCCGGAAACTGAAAAATCTTTCACTGCTGGGGAAGTCGAAGTGAAGGTGGAACAAACTTATGCTAATGCGGTGGATGCAGTAGCTTCGGGTGCTAGCGACGGGTTAAAGTTGGCAGCGAATGTGGGGGCGATGCTGATTGCTTTTTTGGGTTTGTTGGCTTTTGCTAATGCAGTTTTAGGGTGGTTTGGTGGGCTGGTTGGCGTTCCTGGGTTGTCCCTAGAATTAATACTTTCTTATTTAATGGCTCCCGTTGCTTGGCTGATGGGTGTGCCTTGGGCTGATTGTTCTAAAATCGGAGTAATTTTGGGGAAAAAGACGATTTTAAATGAGTTTATTGCTTATTTAGATTTGATGGAGTTGGTGAAGCAGCAGGCGATTTCGGAGCGATCGCAAATTATTGCAACTTATGCTTTGTGCGGGTTTTCTAATATTGGTTCGATCGGAATTCAAATAGGTGGAATTGGCGGGATGGCTCCGGAGCGGCAGGGCGATTTGGCAAGGTTGGGTGTCAGGGCGATGATTGCTGGTTCTTTAGCTTGTTTTATGACTGCTTGCATCGCAGGAATGCTGTTATAGCAGTTGATAGTCGGAAAGCTTTCGCGGTAGCCTCGATCGGAATTGATTGACAGTTGACAGTTGACAGTTGACGTTCATGACAGTTAGCTTCCATCGAAAATCCTCAATCCTCAATCCCCAATCCTCAATCAAAAATCTCAAATCCAAAATCCCCAATCCCCAATTCCCCCTCTCCAATTCTCAATCTCAAATCTCAAATCTCAAATCGTTTGAGTTTGGTAAGATGCACGGTGCGCACCGCCAAATTTATTAAATAAAAGTTAAAATTTAAGATTAAAAATCTAAAACATGGTAGCAATTGATACTTTTACAGTTAAACATATAGTTTAAGAGATAGGCTATGATTGAAAATAAGCAGGAATTAACCCTGTGGAGGTGTAGTGTATAACAGCGAAAAACTAAATTATCCTTAAGGCCAAATCAATAGGTGGTGTAATATGTCTGTTCTGCAACTAGAAAACGGTAGGATCTACAGCGAAATTGGGGCGATCGCGAGGCAACTAGATGCTTTAAATATAACGGTCGATCGCCAGCCAATTAAGAAAAATCCGGCTGTCGAACAACTGTTAGTCCAAGATATTTTGAACCCGGCTGAAAAACAGCAGGTACTGCTATCGCTCAAAGGCGAGTTTGAAAATTTGAAGCGGGCTAGCGGTTATCAATGGTACGATTTAAAAGTGCTGCACCCCGGTTCGCCACAAGTTTACGCGATCGCCAATCAAAGCCACCGCACTCACACCCATAAAGATGCAGAAGTTTTGCACGTTTTAACTGGAGAATGCGTGTTCGGTTTCGTAAATTCTAAAGGTTCTCAGCTTCAATTACTGCTGCAAGCTGAAGAATGCATTAAAGTACCTCCAAATACCGAACATTGGTTTTATCTCGTTCCGCCGTTGTGCTTGAAAGCAGTGCAGTATTACACGACCGCCGAGGGTTGGATACCTCAGTATACTAACAGGAAATTAGAAATTAGAAGCTAAATGCAAGCCTTGTTGTTTGCGCGCGAGCGATGCGATCGAACCTGCTTAAATTAACCCAACATCCGTAGGGACACAGCCGTGCTGTGTCCCTAATTCTCAGGTTTGAATGCTTGGTTTTTACTGTTTTTGAGGTTTTTAATTAAAAAAATATCTGCTCGATCGCGCGCCATGCAAACCCGATTAAAATTTCCACCCTGTCTGCCGTTTGAAAGGTGTATAACTTTTAATAGATCGATAAAAAGATAGATGAAATGCGGGGTCGAGCGATCTAGAATAAAAATCATCGCTTTGATAAAATGAATTATGACAGACACAACTGTATTCGATAAATTCTTCCGGAACAGCGAGGGAGAAATTGTTATCGCCCAGCCACCAAACCTACCTATAATTATCTGGTTTGCAGCAACTTTTCTCCAACTAATTTTAACAACTGGTAAAATCCATACGCTGTTAGACGCAATAGCTTTTGGCTCGCTGTTTACTTGGGCGTGGCTGGAAATATTTGAAGGTGTTAATTACTTTCGGAAAACTCTAGGTTTTTGCGTGCTGATAGCTGCGATCGCGTCAAGAATTTGGTAGTCATTCCGTGCTTTCAAGCATAATTTTGGTCGTGACTGAAACGCTCGAAAAAGGAAGTGTTGGTGCTTC
The DNA here is from genome assembly GCA_025454405.1 of Oscillatoriaceae cyanobacterium Prado104. Classification (GTDB taxonomy): domain Bacteria; phylum Cyanobacteriota; class Cyanobacteriia; order Cyanobacteriales; family Microcoleaceae; genus Microcoleus. The sequence goes on from JALOON010000048.1 coordinate 86,569, forward strand.
CTTTTTTTACACCTACCGCATACCATTAACTTGCATCAAACTCGATCGAAAAAACCGGGTTGTTGCGAAACTACTCGCTCTCAGTCTTTATTACTTTCCCACTATTCAATTATGTATTTCTTTCTTCTTCTTCTTCTTCTCTTTGTGTCCTTCGCGCCTTCGCGGTTCATTCAATACAAATTCTTATGGCGGTAAGGGAGTAATCCCAACGAAAAACTTGGTTTCTTGACCTGCACGCAAGTCATATTTATAATCAAATAAAGTACAACGCCATGCCATGAGAGAAACCATTATCCAAAAGATTATTTCAACCCTCCAACCGTTAGATTTCGTTCTCGCTTTGTGGCAAGGAGGTTCAGCAGCCCACGGATATACTGATGAATGGTCGGACATCGATATTGCGGTTGTAGTTGAAGATGACTGCGTGCAAAAAACCTTCGATATAGTGGAAAAAACACTCGCAGAAATTGACGAAATTGAACTCAAATATAGAGTTCTCGAACCAGCTTGGCACGGTCAATCGCAATGCTTCTGGAAGCTTAAAGAAACCCCTCCATTTTTGTTGATTGATTTTGCTGTTTTTCGGCGCAGCAGCAAAAACGAATTTTTAGAAATAGAACGGCACGGAAATGTACCGATCGCCTTTGATAAAGCCAATCTCATCGTACCGCCACCTTTAGATAAAAACCAGCATTTCTCGCAAATGCTAGCCAGATTTCACGAATTAAAAATCCGTTTCGATCTGTTGCAACCGTTAGTCAAAAAAGAAATTTATCGCGGGCATTTAGCAGAAGCGATCGGCAACTATCATGCTTGGACGCTACTACCGCTAGTAGAAGTTTTAGGCATGATTTACCGTCCCTATAGATACGATTTTAAACTTAAATATTTCAGCCGAGACTTTCCAGCAGAAATAGTCGATCGCGTCACGCCACTTTTCTGCATTGCCAATCTCGAAGATTTAACAGAAAAACAGCAACTAGCCGAATCTTACTTTGCAGAAATCTTGCCAATTGCAGAACATCACCTTCAAAACTATCAAAATCAACTAAATTAACGACAAAAACAAAATAAATTCCTCGTATCAGCGTTAATCAGCGTTAATTGGCACTCATCAGCGGTTAAAATAATTAAGATTCAGCGATCGAGGTTCGCGAACTCTTAAGCTCGCACTGTCAACTGTCAACTGTCAACTGTCAACTCTCATGACCAAACTCAGCGTCAACATCAACAGAATCGCCCTCCTGAGAAACTCTCGAAACATCGGCATCCCCAGCGTTACCGAAGCTGCAAAAACAGTAATTGCTGCCGGAGCTCACGGCGTTACAGTCCATCCCCGCCCTGATGAAAGGCACATCAAAGCCTCCGATGTTTACGAATTAGCCAAAATGCTAACCGTCGAATTCAACATCGAGGGAAATCCGTTTCAACCTCCATTTATGGATATAGTTTGCGATGTGAAACCGGCCCAATGCACTTTAGTGCCGGATGCTCCAGACGTGCTAACATCCGATAGCGGTTGGAACATTACCGAAAATCGCGATCGGCTCGTTCCAGTTATTCAAAAACTCAAAGATAACGGCATCAGAGTCAGCTTGTTTATGGATGCAGAACCGAGTCAAATGGCACTAGCAAAAGAAGTGGGAGCCGATCGCGTAGAATTGTATACGGAACCCTATGCTACTGCTTTTCGAGAAGGGCGAGTGGAATCAGTTTTTTCGCAATACGTTCTCTCAGCTAAAGCCGCGCAAGATGCCGGTTTGGGAGTGAATGCCGGACACGATTTAAACTTACAAAACTTAGCTAAATTTTGCTCGATTCCCGATATTTTGGAAGTATCGATCGGCCATGCTTTAATTGCCGAAGCTTTAGAAATGGGCTTGTCCGAGACAGTGCGATCGTACCTCAAAATTCTCTCCAAATGAAGGACGGGGCTTTAGCCCTCCGCTTCGCTGGGCCCATTTTCTTGGTAAGTCCTAAAAATAATACCTCAGGTAGGGTGTCAAACCCCTCGGTTTCTGGTAAGAAAATCCAGGCGCGAACCCAGAAACCGGGCTTTTTGGCTGGGAGCATTTTTTTCTAACAAATCCTCTCAAAGAGCTGGGATTTTGCTCGATCGACTTGATAATATTATCAATTGTCTGCCTGCAGGAAAATTCAATTGCCCTGCAAGTTGAGGCAGCCCCTTAGTTAACTGGCTATCTGTTGCCAACAGATTGCGAACCCGTACAGAACTATTGCCCGTACCCGAAAGGGTTCTGTAGCTTTGCAACTAGCCAAACACTGGTTCCGATAAGCTCCGACAAACACAAGTAACGATATAGAACTGATTACCCCCCGAATTGTGACATGAAAAAACTAATTTTACTTACCGGGATGCTACTAATGGTGGCAGCAAAAACCGCTTTTGCCAGCCCCGCAGTCCTGCAACCAGAAGAAATAACCGGGATACCGACAAATCCAAAAGTGGAACAGATCGCTCAGATACCAAAAGATCCCATAGATCCAACAGCAGATCCCAAAGAGGAACAGATCGATCGAACGCCGACAACTCCAAAAGTGGAACGGATCGAACGGATGTCCGCGCAGGAATTGCGAGAAACCATCAAGCAGCCCACTATTTATATTTTTGACGGCATCAAAGGGCGAGAACTCACGCTATCCCTGTGGGCGGGACAACTGACAGCCCAACTGTACAGTCCCAGCGGCGAGAATTTGGGAACGATCGAAAAAAGAGACAATCAATGGGTGGGCCGACTGCCAGAATCCGGAATCTACCGAGTGCGAGTTACGCCTAAGGGCGAAACCAGCAGTTTTGTACTGGAACGGGATTTTAACGCCAAGTGGGTTTACAGGCCCGATCGCCCCATGCCGATCGCCTTCGGGGAAAATAAGGGTAATATCAGACTGAAAATGTCCGGCTACCAAGTCCAGCCGCTAACGGTTCGGGCAAGGCGGGGCCAGACGATGAGAGTGACGACCAACAATAAAAATGTAGATGTGGCGATCGAATCTCCATCGGGACAACTTCTCGATCAAGGCGAGGGTCAAAGTTTCGCTCAACTTCCAGAGTCTGGAATCTACCGAGTTTTGGTGGTTGCCAACAGACCCATCAGACCTTCGATCGGAGTTGCTTTGCAGTGATATCCTCTCGCAGCAAATCAAAGATATTTGGATACTAAGACAGCGGGCGATTCGGTTGCGGATCGCCCTTGTTTTTGGAAAAATTTGGCTAAATGTTCGATCGTTAATATCAAAAGCCAAGCGATTTTCAGCAACAGCACTCCGAAAATGTCCAACCTTTTTGCTCCGCTAATTCTCTAATTCTCAACCTGACGTAACCCCGACGCGCGATCGCCCCTACTATTCCAAAAACTCCACCAAATCCTCAATCATTACATCAAAAGCAATAGCAATTTTCTGAACCGCGCTCAGATCCACCATGCTCATCCCGTCCTCGCGTCTAGCATAACCTTTGAGTGTGTTGTAATTCACCCCAGAGCGCTCGGCCACATCTTGCAGGGTCCAGCCCTTTTCCTCAGCTAGTTCTCGAATTTTCAGCCTAACTCGCCCCATTTTGCTCTTGACAACTGGTTAGATTTAACCTTAACATTTAAATAACTCAAAACGATCGCCCTTCTAGCCTGGAAAACTTAAGGGCGACCGCTTTCCTACCACACCCCGCAAAGACGGGGGAAGATTACCCTATGATATCAACATCCAAGCCCAAATTAAACATTATATTTAGTAAAGGAGGTGATGAACAGTGTTTTCTCTAACTTATGAGTTTCGACTTAGACCAACAAACCAGTGCAAGTCTTTAACATCGGCAAAAAAGCAATATCCAGAGTTGAAAAAAGTTCAATCTCAAGTATTGCAACAGACGCTTAAAAGACTTGAACAAGCTTTTGTGTCAATGTGGGAATACGATCGTGGGTTCCCTCGATTTAAAAAAGTGGGACAACTTAGGTCTTTTGTCTTTCCTCAATTGTCGGAAAGTGCATTTAAGCCAGGTTTTGTCAAACTACCAGTAATAGGATGGGTGAAGTTGCGTCAATCACGCTCTATCCCATTAGACGCCCTCGCAAAACAAGCACGAGTGGTGAAGCGTGCGTCTGGCTGGTATGTAATGATAACACTGCAATGGAGTGTGTCAGTTCCCCAGCCAATGCCCTATGGGGAAGCGTTAGGTATAGATGTGGGACTAATGAGTTTTGTTGCAACTTCCAATGGGCAATGTGTCAAGCGTCCGAAGTTTTTTGTTGACCTCCAACGCAAGCTTAAATTGCTGCAACAACGAGTAAGCAGGAAGAAACGAGGGTCAAACAATTGGCACAAAGCGCAACAGAAGGTGAAAGAACTTCATGAACACATATCAAACACGAGAAAGGACTTTCACTGGAAAGTAGCACGCGACCTTTGCAATCAGGCTCAAACAATCTTTGTAGAGGATTTGAATTTAGCAGGATTAAGCAGAGGGATGTTGAGCAAACATTGTTTAGACGCTGGATGGGGACAATTTTTCAGCATATTAGAGCATTGTTGTTTCAAGAGAGGTGCATATTTTCAAAAAGTGGATAGTAGAAAGACAAGTCAGATCTGCCCAAATTGTCAGATAGAGACGGGCAAGAAAGAGTTATCAGAACGTGTTCATGAGTGTGGGAATTGTGGCTATACCACAGATAGAGATGTGGCAGCCGCTCAGGTCGTCCTGTTAAGAGGATGTGCAGCCGTCGGGCAGACGGTGAAGATGCTTGCCGAGGGTAAATTCATTGGAATCCCATTGAAGCAAGAATCTTCGCCCTTATAAGGCGGAGAGTGTCAAGGCGCTTGTTACCCCAGACAAAACATGCGATCGTTTTTGATACAACTGGTGCCGAGAAATTGCCAGATGCTCGCACATCTCAATTAGAGCAAATGGTTTAATAAATAAGTTCGATCGCCCTTTTAATTTGAGAAAACCGATCGAATTCAACGGGCGATCGACCTTTCCTCTCTGCTGAAAATTCTCGCCATTCTGTACGCTTGCCGCACCCAACATTACAAGATAAAAATGGAAATAGGAGCTTTGTTCTATGACGCAAAATTTAGATGGGATGACGAATGCTCAATTGAAACAATACATTTCAAAGCATAGAAACGATAGCGAAAAATTCCGGCTGGCACTGCAAGTTTTGCTCGATCGGCGCGATGCTAATACTGCAATACAACCCTATCCTTTCGATCTTGCCGATCCTGAAAAAGAGGTGACAGCAATTTTGACCGAGAAAATCGATCGTTAAGTTAGCAATTGGTAATCTTGTTAGTTTCTGTGCAAGAGGTATTTAGATAATGAATTTTCCGATCGAATTTTACCGGAACAAGGATTATATCGCGGTCAAGTGGGAACAGTAGTTGAGGAATACGATTCTGAATTTGTTGAGGTTGAGTTTAGCGATTTGCAAGGTTGTACCTACGCGCTAGAAGCCCTTAAAAAGTCGCAATTAATGCTTTTGCATCACCGCCCGCTTGCAGAAACCACATGGCTAAAATTTAATAGAGATAATAATTGTCTCACCTGCTAATCTAGCCAAAGTGAATTACAAAGGTAAGTATTGAACTCGATCGACTAAATCTTCTGGTTCGCTGGCTTTCGCAATTATTTCAAAGAGCTACAGTCATTTAATTAGACCCCGATCGCGAAGTTTTTTAACCAAAGCAGATTCACCAGCTTCTAATCGCAACTTTTCGGCATACTCGAATCGGCGCTGCAGATCGGCATCAAGTTCTTCTTTGTTATCCCAATAGTAAGCTAAGGTCGAATAAATTTGACTCATGCTTAAATACGGGTGTTGAAATTTAATTTCTTCAGGACTCCAGCCAAAAGCTAAATGACCGGAAACTAATTCAATTACTTTCATTGTTGTTCCAGAAATATAGGGAACGTTGTTTTCATTCAATTCTACATACTTGTGTTGAGTAGCAGTCATGTTCGTAGAGCTTGCTCCTTTACTAAATTCAACAAAATTATAGCAAACTATCGATAATAATTCCCGACAACTAACAAGCAGTCTTTAGCAACTAGCAACATCAACTTTTTTTATATTGACTGGCAGCAAGTTACTTAATATAATTACCAGGCCGGCGATCGAAAAATTTTTGCTCCTAACAGTTTTCCCCAAATACCAGGTAAACTATGGTAAGTTTGCGCGTCCCGAGCGTCGCAGGCTCAAAGCATTATCAATCAAGGATTCGTCCTAATTTACAGGAGCGGGATTTTAAAATATGCATCTCAGCGAATTGACTCACCCAAACCAATTACACGGCCTTTCGATTCATCAACTCGAACAAATTGCCCGACAAATTCGAGAAAAGCATTTAGAAACCGTCGCAGCCACTGGCGGACACCTTGGCCCCGGATTGGGTGTAGTCGAATTGACCTTAGCACTGTACCAAACCCTCGACCTCGATCGCGACAAAGTTCTCTGGGATGTCGGCCACCAAGCTTACCCCCACAAATTGATTACCGGCCGCTACAACGAATTTCACACCCTGCGCCAAAAAGACGGCGTTGCTGGCTATCTCAAGCGCTGCGAGAGCAAATTTGACCATTTTGGAGCCGGTCACGCTTCTACGAGCATTTCCGCAGCGCTAGGAATGGCGATCGCCCGCGATCTCAAAGGTGAAAATTTTAAAACTGTAGCAGTCATCGGCGATGGTGCCCTGACGGGCGGCATGGCACTCGAAGCAATCAATCATGCCGGTCATTTACCCAAAACAAATATCTTAGTCGTACTCAACGACAACGAGATGTCAATCTCCCCCAACGTCGGTGCAATTACTCGCTATTTGAACAAGATGCGATTGTCGCCACCGGTACAGTTTCTCAAAGATAACTTAGAGGAACAATTCAAACACATTCCCTTTGTCGGCGAAACTTTTACTCCAGAAATGGAACGCCTCAAAGAAGGGATGAAACGGTTAGCAGTCTCGAAAGTTGGGGCCGTAATTGAAGAATTGGGCTTTACTTACATGGGACCTGTAGACGGGCACAATTTGGAAGAATTAATTGCCACTTTCAAACAAGCCCATACCATCCAAGGGCCGGTGTTAGTTCACGCTGTTACAGTAAAAGGCAAAGGATACGCGATCGCCGAAAAAGACCAAGTAGGATATCACGCCCAAAATCCTTTTAACTTAGCCACGGGCAAAAGCATTCCCTCCAGCAAACCCAAACCTCCGGCTTACTCGAAAGTCTTTGCTCACGCTCTCGTCAAACTAGCACAAGAAAATCCGAAAGTTGTCGGCATTACTGCTGCAATGGCAACCGGAACCGGGTTAGACAAACTTCACGAAAAACTGCCACAACAGTACATCGATGTCGGCATTGCCGAACAGCACGCCGTCACCTTATCAGCAGGTTTAGCCTGCGAAGGAATGCGCCCCCTCGTGGCAATTTACTCGACCTTTTTGCAGCGCGGCTACGACCAAATAGTACACGATATCTGCATCCAAAACTTGCCAGTTTTCTTCTGTCTCGATCGCGCGGGAATTGTCGGCGCTGACGGCCCCACGCACCAGGGAATGTACGATATTTCCTACTTGCGGTGTTTGCCGAACATGACAATTATGGCACCAAAAGACGAGGCAGAATTGCAGCGGATGGTAGTCACGGGAATCAACCACACTAGCGGTCCGATCGCGATGCGTTACCCGCGCGGCAACGGTTACGGCGTGCCTTTAATGGAGGAAGGTTGGGAAGAATTGCCGATCGGTAAAGGTGAAATTCTCCGCAACGGCGACGATTTGCTAATCTTAGGTTACGGTTCGATGGTGTATCCGGCAATGCAAACTGCCGAAATTTTGAGCGAACACGGCATCGAAGCTACAGTGATTAACGCGCGTTTTGTCAAGCCTTTGGATACTGAATTAATCTTGCCTTTAGCTGAGAGAATCGGCAAAGTTGTGACAATGGAAGAAGGCTGTTTGATGGGCGGATTCGGTTCGGCAGTGGCGGAATCTTTGTTAGATAATAATGTGCTGGTTCCCGTGATGCGGCTGGGAGTTCCCGATACATTAGTAGACCACGCATCGCCAGAACAATCCTTTGCCACGTTGGGTTTAACTCCGTCGCAAATGGCCGATCGAATTTTGGCAAAATTCAGCCGCAAACAGTTGCCCGTTACCGTGTAAGTATCTAGGTTTTGAGGAATTGTAGGGTGCGCGCTGTGCACCTTATATAGCGATCGCAAATCATTCGTAAAAGCATAGAAACCCGGTTTCTTAGAGAAACCGGGTTTCTGAACCTTAGAGTATTTACAAATCATTTGCGATCGCTACATCATGTCCGGTCGATCGACCGCGATAAGAACTGACAATTAACAGCCGTAATATAAATAACGCTGTCGAACAGCAAAAATAGTATTCGCCCTCAAGAATTACGCCAGTTACGATCGCAGTGGGGAAAACGATCGATCTAGATTGCTGGCATAGCAATCGCAAATGATTTGTAAATATCTTACTCCCGGACCTTAGTAAGGGGAGGGTTGGGGTGGGGTCAAAAATTTACAAATGATTTATGACTGCTATAGCATTGAAACTGTCATGGAACTATATTACAATCTTCTCAAGTAGGGTGCCGAAGTCACTCGTCACGATCGACCCGTTCCAGAGATTCTTTGCTATCCCGACGAACTCGTGCAAGTGCGGACAAACTCAAGTCACAAAGCAGTTCAAGTAGTGACAACTCCCACCGCCAACCCTGTCAGGTCTGGCGGGAGTACCCCGCAGTTTAGATGGAGGACAAAAGAACTTAAAAAATTGTAGTGCATCAGAGCGATCGCGATATTGTAGTGGAAGTTACCGACGCGGGTTGCGGGATTTCTCTAGATATTTAAGATCGAATTTTTCAACAGTTCTTCACTACCAAAACAGCAGGAGAACTAAGCGATTTAGGCTTGGATATTGTCAGAAAAATTATTGAAAAACATCAGGGAACGATTACCTTGGCATCTGTCTCTGGCAAAACTACCTTCACCGCAATCTTATCGGTGTGGTAAAATAGAGGATTAAATTAACGATTTCTAGAAAAACCATTGAGAAATCTCGTTGTTACGCGAGTTTAGAGTCCCCTAAATCATCTTTTCCCAAGGAGACTTCAAGAATAGTCAGCAGCAAATTAGCCGTCACTGTGGCGGGCAATTTCTGTATGAATCTGCCGCCTAGGATGAGGAAGCTCTAGAAATTATTGAAGAGCGTTATCAACCGCGGCGGAAAGAAGAGTCGATCGAAACCATCCCAACGGCTTTGAAATTAGCATGAACGAACTAGCGATTCTTGTAGTAGATGACGAACCGACGCTGTTAGAAAGCCTTGCTGAGGAATTAAAAAGAAACTTCGGTCAAGATTACCAGATTGAAGCGGCTGAAAGCGGTCAAGAAGCCCTAGAAGTTATTGAAGAACTGCTTGCCGAAGGTGTCGAAATTGCGGCAGTTGTTTCTGACTATCTGATGCCGAGAATGAAAGGCGACGAACTACTCTGCAAAATTCATTCCCGATATCCCAATATATTGAAAATTATGTTGACAGGTCAAGCCGGAGTAGACGCGGTAGGCAATGTTGTGAATTCAGCTAATCTCTACCGCTATATTGCCAAACCTTGGGATGCTACGGATCTGCAATTAACTGTTAAAGAAGCCCTCAGCAAGTATTTACAAATCAAACAACTCGAAGAACAAAACGCCCGACTGCGGGAAAACGAACGCCGCCTGACTCAAATTTTAGAAGCAATTCCTATTGGCCTTACAGTCCACGATCGCGCGGGAAAAATAACTTATGCTAATGAGAAAGCTAAGGAATTGCTCGAACTAGAAATTTTACCCGAAACCAAAAAAGCGGAATTTTCCCGGAATTTCCAAGTTTATCGGGCAGGAACTGATGAATTGTATCCTACAAATAACTTGCCGATCGCGCGCGCTTTAGCGGGGGAAACTGTTCGGACTGAAGATATTGAAATCCGTTACTCCGATCGCGTAGTTCCCTTAGAAGTTTCGGCTACGCCCATTCGCACTGAAACAGGTAAAGTTTCTCAGGCGATCGTGGCTTTCCAAGATATTAGCGAACGCAAAAAAGCCGAAGCAGAACGAGAGAAGTTTACTCAGGAATTGTTCCAACTTAATGAAGTTTTTTCCCAGTTTGTTCCCCGTCAATTTTTGAATTCCCTAGCTCGCAAAAACATTACTGAAATTCAACTGGGAGAATCTATCGAGAAAAAAATGTCAGTTTTGTTTGCCGATATCCGTTCTTTTACAACTCTTTCGGAACAAATGACCCCAGAAGATACATTTAAGTTTATTAATGGCTATCTCCGGCGTATGGAACCTGCAATTATTGAAAATGGTGGTTTTATCGATAAATATATTGGTGATGAAATAATGGCACTTTTTGAAGGCAGTACCGATAGCGCCGTAAACGCAGGGATCGAGATGTTGAAAACCCTTGCTGAATACAACCTCAACCGACAACAGAGCGATCGCCAACCCATCGAAATTGGCATTGGCATCAATACAGGGAATTTGAGGCTGGGAACAGTAGGCGGTAACTCTCGAATCGATACTACCGTCCTTGGCGATACTGTTAATCTCGGTTCGCGACTCCAACATTTAACCAAAATCTACCAAACTCCATTTCTAATTTCCCATCATACTTTAGCTCAACTTGAAGAACCGATGAAGTATGCCATGCGCTGGGTAGCTCAAGTGAAAGTTCGGGGTAAAGCCCAAAAAGTGGCAGTTTTTGAGGTATTTGAGGCTGATTCTCCCGCCCAAAAACAAGCTAAATTGGAAACAAAATCAACTTTTGAATTAGCTTTGTTGCGCTACTATCAAGGAGCGATTGAGGATGCCAAATCTCTGTTCGCTGAGAGTTTGAAAAAAAATCCCAGCGATTGGGTTGCTCAAAACTACCTAAAAAAATGTGCTTGAGTAGTAGAAAGAAGTAGACCCGATCGAGGTTGTTACAGCGAGCAATCTTTCTTCTTCCTCCCACAACAGCGCTACACTTCAATGTTTGATTCTGCAACAGTCGGCGTTGGTAAAGGATGGGTCAGGAAAGCATATTCTCGAACGACCATCGAACCGATGAGATGCTCTTGAATAATTCTTTCAATAATCGGCGGTGTAAGGCTATGGTACCAAACTCCATCGGGATAAACTACCGCGATCGGACCGCGAACGCACACTCGGAGGCAATTAGCTTTAGTACGAAAAATGCAACTGGGGCGAGTAGCCTGAGGTTTGTCCAAACCCAATTCTTGCAGGCGTTTTTTTAAGTAGTTCCAAGCCTCCAAACTGGTTTCTCGATCGCAGCATTTGGGTACGCTTTGGTCGGCACAGATAAAAATATGTCGCTCGATTTGGGGGAGTCCCAGGCTTTGGACGCAAGCACTCAAACCTCGATCGCAATATTCACCGTTGTTTTCTGTCATTGTTATTAATATTTGATATTTATCCAGAAAATGAGTTTCAAACCCGTCCTTCTGGGACTGTGAGTATGTAGATCCTATGACATCTGAGTAGCAGGCGACAAGATCTGCTGCCAAAGATCGGGTTTCGATCGCGATTCGATCGACGATCGAGCATCAAGTCTTCCTTCTTGCTTATTTTTAGCAAGCTTTCATCTATGTTGGCATTTCAGCAAAAATCGCCGTATTTCATTGGTGGTTTCTTTGCGCAAATCCATTGGTTCAAGTTCATATAACACTCGCCACACCACATTAATCGGCATGACTACATTATTTTTGGCACTAATAATAGGGTAGGCGCAACCTGGATAATCTTGCCTAACATCCCAATTGCCTTTTACTTTGCGCCGGATTACCTCTCCTATGTAGGCGACTAGATTGTCGTATAAGTAAGCTTGAACCTTGTCAGACCCGTAACTTTCAGCTTGGCTGGATACAACATCTAAGCTTTCGTAGGAAAAATCTAACCGATCGTCGAGAATATCCAAAATCATTTTTAGTTCATCGATCGACTCATCAACTTTGTTAATCAGTAGTGCTTTATGTTTGGAATAATACAGCCCTTTTTTCTATTTCATATAAATTGAGTTTTAACTATTAAACATCTGGTAAAAATAAATTATCCCAAATTCACAAAATTTAGTAGATTTACAGTTTTTTGCGCTCTTATCGATCGCTACACCAGATCGATCTGTATCGATCTGTATTGATACAAACCCCCACTCTCCCCCTCTCGCACTCCCCCACTCTACCGCCGGTTCGGGAACCCGTACTGACAGATAAGTTGCGATCGCCCCCATCGGGCAGCTAAATTAGCACTCATGAAGCGAGAGTGCTAATATCACAGTTGGCAGCGGTAGCAGACAAACCATAGCAACCGCTGACAGCTCAACAACAACAATCTGTAGATCGGAGATTTATTTATGGCAGCAGTATCACTGAGTGTTTCTACCGTTAAACCGTTAGGCGAGCGCGTGTTTGTCAAAGTCAGCGCTAGCGAAGAAAAAACCGCCGGTGGTATCCTCCTACCAGATACAGCGAAGGAAAAGCCCCAAGTAGGCGAAGTTGCAGCAGTGGGCCCCGGCAAGCGCAACGACGACGGCACCCGCACGGAAATGGAAGTTAAAGTCGGCGATAAAGTTCTCTACTCGAAGTACGCCGGCACAGATATCAAACTCGGCACCGACGAATACGTCCTGCTAGCCGAAAAAGACATTCTGGCGATAGTCAGCTAATTAGTCGATCGCTCATCAGTCATTAGGAAACCAACCTCAGAACTAATGACGCAAGACCAATACCTGACATCGCAAATCAACTCATCTAAAATCCAAAATCATCAAAAACTATGGCTAAGCGTATCATCTACAACGAAAACGCACGTCGCGCCCTCGAACGCGGTATGGACATTCTGGCCGAAGCAGTAGCAGTCACCCTCGGTCCCAAAGGTCGTAACGTGGTGCTCGAAAAGAAATTCGGAGCGCCTCAAATCGTCAATGACGGCGTGACAATCGCCAAAGAAATCGAACTCGAAGACCACGTAGAAAACACCGGCGTTGCCTTGATCCGTCAAGCTGCTTCCAAAACCAACGACGCAGCAGGCGACGGCACTACCACAGCTACCGTTTTGGCTCACGCAATGGTCAAAGAAGGTCTGCGCAACGTTGCTGCCGGTGCAAATGCGATCGCCCTCAAGCGCGGTGTTGACAAAGCCACCAGCTTCTTGGTAGACAAAATCGCCGAACACGCCAAACAAGTAGAAGATTCCAAAGCCATCGCTCAAGTCGGTTCCATTTCAGCAGGTAACGACGAAACCGTCGGCGAAATGATCGCTAGCGCTATGGACAAAGTTGGTAAAGAAGGCGTGATTTCCCTGGAAGAAGGGAAGTCGATGAGCACCGAACTCGAAATCACCGAAGGGATGCGCTTCGACAAAGGCTACATTTCTCCCTACTTCGTCACCGACACCGAACGGATGGAAGCTGTTCTCGAAGAACCTTTCATCTTGCTGACAGACAAGAAAATCGGCTTGGTACAAGATTTAGTACCCGTTCTCGAACAAGTAGCCCGTTCCGGCCGCCCGCTGGTAATTATTGCTGAAGACATCGAGAAAGAAGCTCTAGCTACTCTGGTTGTCAACAAACTGCGCGGCGTACTCAACGTGACTGCTGTCAAAGCACCTGGTTTTGGCGATCGGCGCAAAGCCATGTTAGAAGATATCGCTGTTTTGACCGGCGGTCAAATGATTACCGAAGATGCCGGTTTGAAACTGGAAAACACCAAGCTCGATATGTTGGGCAAAGCGCGTCGCATCACCATTACCAAGGACAACACCACAATTGTTGCCGAAGGTAACGAAGCAGCAGTCAAAGCCCGCTGCGAGCAAATCCGCCGTCAAATGGACGAAACCGAGTCTTCCTACGACAAAGAGAAACTGCAAGAACGTTTGGCTAAATTGGCCGGTGGCGTCGCAGTTATCAAAGTCGGCGCGGCAACTGAAACTGAAATGAAGGATCGCAAACTGCGTTTGGAAGACGCGATCAACGCTACCAAAGCTGCTGTTGAAGAAGGAATTGTCCCCGGTGGCGGTACAACTTTGGCTCACCTGACTCCTCAATTGGAAGAGTGGGCAAACAGCAACCTTAGCGGTGAAGAGTTGACCGGTGCTTTAATCGTCGCTCGGGCGTTGGCTGCTCCCCTGAAGCGGATTGCTGAAAACGCTGGTTTAAACGGTGCTGTGATTGCTGAGCGCGTGAAAGAGAAAGAATTCAACGTCGGTTTCAACGCAGCGACCAACGAATTTGTCGATATGTTTGAAGCTGGTATTGTTGACCCGGCGAAGGTAACTCGTTCTGCTCTGCAAAATGCTGCATCGATCGCGGGCATGGTGCTAACAACTGAGTGCATCGTCGTTGACAAGCCCGAACCGAAGGACGGCGCTCCTGCAGGCGCTGGTGCCGGCATGGGCGGCGGCGACTTCGATTACTAATCGATAGTTTGATGGGGCAGGCTTTTTGGTCTGCCTTTTCCTCGATCTACTCCCCGCCGTATAACGGCGAGTAGCGCTTGACTCTTCACCGAGATGTGCGACAAGCGTTGCCGTCTCTGTCGTGATTTGCCGCGCAATTGAGACATCAAAAAACCCGGCTTTATAAAAAGCCGGGTTTCCTGCAAAATTATTAATTTAAATTCATTAAATGTTTACCGTAATTTTATGGTTCGTAATATTTTTTTGCTGACAGCAGAGAGAGTAGAAATACTCATCTCAACTTGCTGCACTCGGGTATTAGTCAGAAATCCCGATCCAGCCGCGGCGAATAGCATGCAGCAGGCGGTGGACAGCATCTCGATCTTCGTCACTGAGGGCGCTTTCGCAAAGGGCGTGCATCAGCGCCTTGCTTTGATTGAGGGTCATGTTTCCGGAGTGGCTGACTTGATAGAAAAGTTCAGCGACAGCACAGTCAGATTTGAAGGTCAGAGCTTGCATGGGATTTCGTTGAACTCGACAATCCTAATATGAACCACCCGAACAATGATTTCGGTGATTGAAATCTGTTAGGGTGTGTGATAATTGTCCAGAAGTCTAGCGATCGAAATCTACTAACCGATGCGATCGCGATCGCACGCAGCACTCTTTGTCAATCTTCCTCGCTGCGATCTTTAGTGGCGAGCGACGAGTCGCAGTAACGAGCTTAAACTGAAGTTCCCCCCTGGCAAAAACTTGAAACTGTCTCACTGTGCGACTTCCAAGTATTTTAGAGTCGCTCGCGCATGGGTACAATCGCTGAAA
>JALOON010000002.1 GCA_025454405.1 Oscillatoriaceae cyanobacterium Prado104
TAGTGTCAAGCATCCTGCTAAGGTGTCCGGCCTCCACGACAGGCGCAATTGTTTGGGAAAAAGATAGGTATCTAAATAATATGCTGCTGCACCTGCTTGGGTAAGAGCATTCTGGACATGAACAGCATGAGCATCTGAAGCATTACCTAAAATTAAAATGTTCATGGGAAAATTGAGGATTGAATGTGCGAGATCCTGTCCGGTCGATCGACCGCTATAGATTAGTTCGTAGTGCGGACTTTAGTCCGCGACTTTTACGGACTAAAGTCCGCACTACAAACCGTATGAGTGTTCAAAGAAGATAAAAAGTTACAGCACTTGTGGGAAAGTGTTGTAACTTTTTGGTTATTGAAAACAGGATCTAAAATTGAATTCAAGCTGTGAAATTACCACGAGCGGTGCGATCGAAAGAGTTGAGAATGCCAGCAAAATCTCTCAAAGTGCCGCCACCGATGAGATTACCAATAAATCGGGCCGCCGCCACCTTCAAACCAAGCTTTCGTGTAGAAACCTCCACCCTCTTCATGGAGCATTTTAGTGGTAAAAGGAGGAGGCTCGATGGGAATAGGTCTGACAAACCCACCACCTTCTTCACCTAAAGCTAGAGTGGTAACATCTATGCCACCACCTTCTTCACCTAAAGCTAGAGTAGTGGCATCGATTCCACCTGCGATGCGATCGCCCCGTTCGTCAGCGATCGGCTCTACAAAATCCAAATCCATTGCTTCCAGATCGGCAATCTTTAAGTCGAAAGGATGACTCATAACATTCTCCTAGTCGATCGATTAAAATTTGATGCAGATTTACAAATAATCTAGATCGGAATCGTAGAGTTGTGTTGCCATTTTGGCAGATTTAAAATTGAGTTAATCAAACTTAATTAAACAGTTGACAGTTGGTAAGGAGTTTTGAGTTTTGAATTTTGAGTTTTGAGTTAAAGACTGTTCTTTATTCAAAACTCAAAACTTAAAACTCAGAACTTCCCATCCCCCCCCTCTCCCCCTTCCTTCTTCCTTTTACTGATTAAGCTCGATCGCGCTTGCTGGCAAAAGATCCTGCAATCGATCGGCAAGTGTGTTAACCTACACTCAAAACCCGTAAATTTCCACTATCGGAAGATAGATCGTCGTGTCGGCTCAAGCACCTCAAACTCCAAACTGCAAATTGTTTAGCTGCATTTCCAGCACCCTGCTGGCAACATTATTCTTGTGGCCGGTCGCCAGCAATCCAGCTACCGCCCAAAGTCCTCAAAATCGAGAACTGAAAATCGGCGTAGTGCAGCGTTTCGGCACTAAAGTAACGGATAAATTGACCCTGAAAGCATTACCGGGCGATCGCTTAACGTTGCGTTACAAAACTCCCCAAGGCATAGAAACCGCAAATGCTGCCAGCATCAGGTTAGAAATAGCAGCCAGACAGCTAGAAACGCCCGCCGTAGAAGAACGGGTGGTACTCAGTTCTCACCGCAGTTTTGAGAGTGCCGAAGACAGTGCAAATCAGTGGCGCGCGAAAGGCATTGAAGTAGAAATCGCTCAACCTTTCCGGTGGCAAGTTTGGGCAAAAAGAGATGTTTACAATTCGCCTTTGGTGCGGCGCTGGCTGCTGCAAAGTTTGCAAGAACAAGGCAATAAAACAGCTTTTTTAGATACTAGAGTTTCCCAGAAAATCCCGCAGGCATTTTGGGTATTGAACGGTTTTCGTTTCAACCGCAACGAGTTAGATGTTTCTGCTGGTAAAAATGTCATTGAAGTGTTGGAACAAACCACGCAAGAGGCGACTGCTGTAGAACCAGAAAAAGCTATTCAACAAACCCGCCGCTACGGGGGAAGTTTGCACCTGCAAAGAAATGCTTACGGTACTTATACTTTGGTAAATGAAGTGCCGGCGGAAACTTATTTGCGGGGAGTTGTGCCGCATGAAATCGGGGCATTTTCTCCTTATGCTTCGATCGTCGCTCAAACTATTTTGGCGAGAACTTACGCGCTGCGGAATTTGCGCAGGTTTGCTGTGGATAATTACGAACTGTGCGCTGATGTTAATTGCCAAGTTTATAAGGGTTTAACTGAAGTTTACCCGCAAACTGACCGGGCGATCGCCCAAACGGCCGGTTTAGTATTGACTTATGAAAATGAGTTGGTAGACGCGCTTTATTCGGCTGCTAGCGGCGGGGTGACTGCGCCTTTTGGGGATGCGTGGCACGGGGCGGAACGTCCTTATTTGCGTGCGGTAATTGATTCGCCGAAAAATGTTTGGGATTTGTCGAAATACAGTTTGGCGGATGAGAATAATTTCCGCCGTTTTATGAGTTTGAAACAGGGATTTAATGAGGAAAAAGAAGATACTTTTCGGTGGCGGGAAGAAGCTTCTTTAAATGCGATCGCGGGTTTTCTCAAACAGTATTATCAGAAGAAACAAAGTCCATTCGCTAAGTTGAAAACTGTCAGTCAAGTGCGAGTAGTGGAAAGGTCGCCTGCAGGTAGAGTGATGAAAATGCAGGTAGACAGCGATTTGGGGACGATCGATATTGATAAAGATGAAATTCGCAATGCTTTTTATCCGCCGATCAGTACGCTGTTTTATCTAGAGCCTATTTACAATGCAGACAAAACTCTTAGCGGTTATGCTTTTGTTGGGGGCGGTTTCGGGCATGGAGTGGGAATGAGTCAAACTGGTTCTTACAATTTGGCTAATTTGGGTTGGAGCGGCGAACGAATTCTCAATTTTTATTTTCCCGGAGCTCAGGTGCAGCCGCTGAACGATACTGTTACGTTTTGGCGGGAATAAAGGCTGTATGTCAAAGATTGTGATTTGACAATTAAGATAGAGATCCCCCCTAGCCCCCCTTAATAAGGGGGGAACCGGAAGGCACTTTAAGTCCCCCCTTATTAAGGGGGATTTAGGGATCTAAAAGTCCCCCTTAATAAGGGGGATTTAGGGGGATCTAAAGTCAGGTAAAAAAAACTGTAGGGACGCGGTATTGCCACGTCCCTATTCCCTACATCACGTTCAATTAACTAGATTGGAAACTGGTTATCGGCTAAAACAGCTATTAATTAATAGGTTGGAGTGGCAGCCGACAACTGAGCGAGTTTCTAGTAGAGCGATTCTTCTTGGTGAGTTTCGATCGTACAGTCAGACTTGGGATAAGCAACGCAGGTCAGCACAAAGCCGGCTTCGATTTGGTCGTCATCTAAGAAAGATTGGTCGGATTGATCGATTTCGCCATCTTTGATTTTGCCAGCGCAAGTGGAGCAAGCACCAGCACGGCAAGAGTAGGGGAGGTCGAGTCCTGCTTCCTCAGCAGCGTCGAGAATGTAAGTATCGTCATCAACGTCAATGGTAGTGTTAATGCCTTCGGCTTCGCTGATGAGGGTAACTTTGTAAGTTGCCATGCAGTAATCCTCTCAAAAATTCAACAAAAGATTATAAATTTTCCTAATGCAAACTCCAAGGGTCTATTAGCTCTTAAGTTTGGACTTAGGTTCCTTCTCTATCTGATATTAGGGGAAAGCAGGTAGCTTGACACACTTATTTACAGAAATTTTGAATGGGATTAGTTATAACATTTTCTAATTTCATCCTAATTGCTTATACTTATCTTGAAGTCAGCGACACGTAAGTCTTTAGGATCGATCGACAGGCGTGTTTGTCGCGATGGTGGTGAAATATATAGTAGGAGAGCATCAAGATCGGAGGTTCGCACCCCGCAGCTATCAGGTCGATCGCTCCTGCAAGCTTTACACGGCAAGCCTTTAACTCATTTTTCAACTAGCATGACAGAGATTAATACTCGATCGGGTTTTTTGGTTAATTCTCCAATTAAAGCGGGCATTGTGGGTACCGGTTTTGCAGCCAAGTTGAGGGCCCAGATGCTGTCAGCAGACCCCCGATCGCGCTTGGTAGCCGTTGCGGGCCGCGATCCTCAGAAGACAGCAGCATTTTGTCAAGCATTTGCGGCCGAAGCTGCAGTTTCTTGGCGGAAGCTGGTAGAAAGGGAGGATTTGGATTTAGTAATAGTCTGCACGGTGAATCGGGATCACGGGGCGATCGCGCTGGCGGCTTTGGCAAATGGCAAGCATGTTGTGGTGGAATATCCTTTATCTTTGGAGGTATCTGAAGCAGAAAGGGCGATCGAATTAGCTGAAAAATATCAAAAACTCCTCCATATCGAACATATCGAACTGTTAGGCGGTTTGCACCTAGCGATTCAGGAATCTTTGCCCTTAATTGGTCAAGTCTTTTACGCGCGCTACGCAACTATTACAGCAGTGCGTCCCGTACCGCAGCGCTGGACTTACCAGCATTCGCTGTTTGGATTTCCTTTTGCTGGCGCGCTTTCGCGACTGCACAGATTTACCGATTTGTTTGGGGAAGTTGCTAGCGTTAACTGTCAAAGCCAATTTTGGGAAACTCATCCCGATTTTTATAAAGCTTGTTTGTGCAACGCTCAATTGCGGTTTGCCAGCGGAGTTTTTGCTGAGGTTGTGTATGGCAAAGGCGAGGTTTTTTGGCAGTCGGAAAACATTTTTACAATTTACGGCGAGGATGGGACGCTGGTATTTACACCAGAATCCGGTCAATTAATTCAAGGAGAAAACAGGCAGACAATTCCAGTAGGAACCAGGCGCGGTTTGTTTGCTAAAGATACGGATATGGTATTGGAATGTTTGTTAAAAGGTACGCCTTTGTACGTAAACAATACCAGCAGTTTGTATGCTTTGAAAGTGGCGGCAGCGATCGAGCGATCGAGCGCCAGCGGTCAAACAGAAACCGTTATAAATTAGTAGTTAAGTTCGTAAATCTTTCATTGCAACCAACAGTAACAGTAAAAACCCGGTTTCTTTGGTATGATATCGAGTTCGGTCGATTACCAGCAATAAAAAAGGTTCGCAGTCAGGACGGAACTCTGAAAAGTGCGGACTGAAGTCTGCACTACGAACGGATCTTATTTGGGTCGATCGACCGGACGCGATCTGAGTATCTGAGTGCAGAGACCGGGGTTTTTCAAAAATCTTTCGTTGCTGCCAAAAGTAGCGGAAAAAACCCGATTTCTTTAGTATGAGTGCCTGACTCTTGTACCTTTCTGGCACCTATTTTTCAAATTTCAAAAATGTTCCTGCAAGAACAGTTTTTTGGTATTATTTTACACTTGCTATCCGAGGGGTTTAGTGGCTACAAACCTTACATATCAAGATTTTCATGTTACTAAATGTATTTACGTAGAAATATTGATGTCTAAAAAAATACTGGCATTTGTTGCAAATTCGTTACAATGATGTTTTCAAATCGAATCTTGAAAAACCCTATCCTCACCCTGTTGAAAACCAACAAACCTGCCGCTTATCTGGGGTCGAAAATAGCTTGAAATGGTTTGATAATTGCCCGATCTTTAGAATTATCCAAAATAGCAAATACCACTCGATCGAAAAAACCGTTAAGCTGAGGATTTTCTGCGAGATGGTGGTAAAAATATCTAGCAACATCTTCAGGATTATTTTTGAAAATGCCGCACCCCCACGCACCTAAAATCAAAACTTTGTAGCCGTGAATGGCTGCGACTGACAAGAGTTTTTCTGTTCGATCGAACATAATATTTCCAATCCGATCGATTTCTGACTGTTTCCCTTTTTGTCTGACTGCGCCTGACTAATGACTAATGACTAATGACTAATGACAACTATCAACGATCGACTATCGCGGTTTTCATTAACATGAGGTACAAAAAACTTGTCAAGCAAGCTCTATGCCCTATGCCCTATGCCCTATGCCCTATGCCCTATGCCCTATGCCCTATACCCTATGACCGGGTGCACCTCATGTTACTAAGAAAGGCTATATACTGATATGGCGCGGCTGATTTTGCACTCGATCGATCCAATTTAAAATCGCCGGAAATCCGCTCAAATTGAATCCGCCTTCACCTGCAACGTGCGTGTAAGCAAACAAACCAATATCAGCAATAGAATAGCGATCGCCCGCAAAAAACTGATTTTTTTCTAAATGCTTTTCCATCACCCCCAAAGCAGCATAACCCGGTGCTTGTTTTTGTTGTAGTGCTTCTTTATATTCCTCAGCTTTTCCCAACATAGAAATCCAAAATCGGGACGTTGCGATGTAAGGTTCGTGGCTGTACTGTTCAAAAAACAACCACTGCATTACTTGCGCTCTTTCCCACTTATCATCGGGAAAAAATTCTGTTCCTTCGCTCAAGTAAAACATAATTGCATTC
Source organism: Oscillatoriaceae cyanobacterium Prado104 (assembly GCA_025454405.1). Taxonomy (GTDB): domain Bacteria; phylum Cyanobacteriota; class Cyanobacteriia; order Cyanobacteriales; family Microcoleaceae; genus Microcoleus. Next base: position 6,230 of record JALOON010000002.1, read on the forward strand.
GATTCAGACAGGTATTTACCGGGTGCAATTTCTAAAATCGGAATTCTGCCGTTAGGGTTTTTGAGCAAAAATTCTGGAGTGCGACTTTCGCCTTTGAGGATGTCGATTGTGGTGCGATCGAACGGAATATCGAGTTGAGTTAATAGCAAGCGAATTTTATAGCAATTTCCAGAGGGCGGATATTCGTAAAGTTTCAGCACTTGTTTAATTATTTTGTGATATTTCTTAATCGCAGTGTCGGGATTTTGTACTGTAGGATGCGCATTGCGCACCATACAGATTTTGGAGTTTCTATTCAATTAGGTTCCTCAGCGAGTGAGGAGGAGTGAGGGCTAAACTTGGGGGCAAAGCTTTAAACCTTCGCTAATCAATGGCCCAATATCTTTTTTAGCTGGTGGGTTTGTGGGATCGGGTTTTTGAATACTATCAATGGGCGAAAAGTACCCTGACCCGCTTGCAGTGCCATTCAAGGCATATTCCTTACCATCAGGCGCGATAAAGGTAACGGCCATTCTGCCTCCTGACCACCGGACACAAGACAATCTACCCTCGGATACAGTGAGTGGTCACTCATTACCAAATTGCGTTTGTGATATTGCTTTGCCTTTCTCTCCACACCCCGCTATACCAGTGACCGCCACGAGAGCTAACGCATTTAACCATCTTTTCCAGTGCATACAGTTTACTCTTACTCGTGTTTCCATTCAAAAGTATATAACGAACTTCTCTTGGCGATGTCTAGCTAAAACTAAAGCCGGCCTGAGTTTACTACTAGCCAAATTGCTGAAAGGAAAATGGACTAACCAGATTTCTCCAGGATTAGGTTGTTGGTTAATAAATATTCTCCTCTGGATCGTACCACTCAGTGAAACCTCTTTCTGCTAGCTGCATGAATTTCTCACTTGCTATTTTTTTTTGAATTTGTCGCATTAATTCTTCTAAAACAGGGATTGGTAGTTGCTCGATCGCCTCTTTGAGCTCTGCAATACTTAAATTCATATTCGCAATTAACTATGTCTCAATCAAATGTATATTAGTGGGGTGGGGGCGGGTTTATTTAATTTGTCTGCAAGCCTCAAATTCCTTGGCGAACCCGCCCCTACAAATTTATTGAACTTGGTACAAAATCTTAATTTAAATGCCAATCCCCCAAAATTGGCTCTCAACTGTCAACTGTCAATTGAATTTTCAACTACATCAACAAACGGGATATTTGCGATAAACTATGTTTCGACCAGTAAATTCGAGGTTTCCCGCAACATGAGTTCCCCTGCAACTGCTACCTCCGACATCGAGTCGCAGCCGTCTCAACCGACCGCAAACAATGGCAAAGTACCAGCCACCGATTTGACAACTGATACGGAACAGCCCCGCAAGCCCTGGACGATCGAAGATAGCGAAAAACTGTACCGGATTCAAGGCTGGGGCGAACCTTACTTTTCAATCAATGCCGCCGGTCACGTTACAGTATCTCCTAAGGGCGATCGCGGCGGTTCCTTGGATTTGTACGAATTGGTAGAATCCCTGAAACAGCGCAATTTGGCTCTGCCGCTCCTGGTGCGATTTTCTGATATTTTAGAAGACAGGATCGAGCGCTTAAATTCCTGTTTTGCCAGGGCGATCGCCCGTTACAATTACAAAAATGTCTATCGCGGTGTTTTTCCCGTCAAATGCAACCAGCAACGGCATTTAATTGAAAATTTGGTGCGCTTCGGCGAACCCCACCACTTCGGCCTCGAAGCCGGCTCGAAGCCGGAATTAATGATAGCTTTGGCGTTGTTAAGAACTCCCGGCGCGCTGTTAATTTGCAACGGTTACAAAGACCGAGAATACATCGAAACTGCTGTTTTAGCGCAGCGCTTGGGGCAAACTTCGGTAATTGTTTTGGAGCAAGTTGAAGAAGTACAACTGGCAATTGCAGCGAGCAAATCTTTGGGCATTAAACCGATTTTGGGAGTGCGGGCAAAACTCACTACCAAAGGCGTCGGGCGCTGGGGAGGTTCCACGGGCGATCGGGCAAAATTCGGTTTGACAATTCCTGAAATTATTCAGGCTGTGAAAGAACTTGAAAAAGCGGGAATGTTGGATTGCTTGCAGTTATTGCACTTTCACATCGGCTCGCAAATTTCCTCAATTAGTGTCATCAAGGAAGCGATTCGAGAAGCCAGCCACATTTATGTAGAATTGGCGAAATTGGGAGCTAACATGAATTATTTGGATGTCGGCGGCGGCCTCGGCGTCGATTACGACGGCTCTAAAACCAATTTCCACGCTTCCAAAAATTACAACATGCAAAACTACGCTAACGACGTAGTAGCGGGAATTAAAGATGCTTGCGACGAGCGGAAACTGCCAGTACCGATTATAATTAGCGAAAGCGGACGGGCGATCGCATCCCACCAATCCGTGTTAATTTTTGACGTACTCGGCACCAGCGATGTTCTCCGAGAAACGCCAGAACCTGTAAGCGAAGACGCCCATCAAATCCCGCGCAATCTCTACGAAATTTACCAGTCGATCGGACTGGATAACTATCAAGAAGTCTATCACGATGCCATCCAATTTAAAGATGAAGCAATCAGTTTATTTAACTTAGGCTATTTGGGAATAGTCGAGCGGGCAAAAACCGAACAATTGTACTGGGCTTGCTGCGAAAAAATCCAGGCGATCGCGCGCCAAAAAGAATACGTGCCGGACGATTTGGAAGACTTAGAAAAGGTGATGGCTTCGATTTATTACATCAACCTGTCAGTTTTTCGATCGGCCCCCGACTGCTGGGCGATAAATCAATTGTTCCCAATTATGCCAATCAATCGGCTCGATGAAGAACCAACCCAGCGTGGAATTTTAGCCGATCTCACCTGCGATAGCGACGGCAAACTCGACCAATTTATCGACTTGCGAGATGTCAAATCAGTTCTGGAACTGCACGCCCTAAAACCCGGAGAACCGTACTATTTAGCCCTATTTTTAGGCGGTGCGTACCAAGAAATTATGGGCAACTTGCACAACTTATTCGGCGATGCCAATGTCGTTCACATCCAGCTAACACCTTCCGGCTACAACATCGAACATGTTGTCAAAGGCGATACCATGAAAGAAGTGCTCGGCTACGTGCAATACGATGCAGAAAGTTTGGTAGAAAGCATCCGCCTCCAGACAGAAGAAGCATTCCAGAAAAACAAAATTACCCTTGCCGAATCGCAACTTTTGCTGCAAAATTACGAGCGGAGTTTGAGTCGCTATACATACCTTCAATCTTGACCGGAATGGACTTAAGTCCGTACCATTCAGCTCTTGCAGCAATGTCAATTGGGGTTTGTCGTGGGGTGGGTTTATTTAACCTGTTTGCTGCGTTTAAAACTGTTGGTGAACCCGCCCCTTGTATCTTTACCATTTCTCCTTAAGGATGCACCTAGATGCAAATTTTAGAGTCGCACGATCGAGCCGCATTTTCCACAATGCGAGCGCAACTTCATCGAGAATTTGTCACAGACATCAGTGCGCGTCTGGGTGTTGTCGGGCGCGTGCCTTCACAATACTTTAGATTTGTTCGTAAAACTTATAGATTAGGGGCTTTTGCTGGTTTCTCTGAAAAAAGATTAGGAATTATTCTCAATAATTCGACGAATTTTGTGCGTTTGGGGGCTTGACTAAAAAAGGGAGTCGCGATATCTTAAAATTATTTTGTAGGATTGAGGCATGGTTTAACTTAAAAAGCTTTCCTGAGCAAGAGAAGGCAAGCACTCAAAGTCCCCCTTTTTAAGGGGGATTTAGCAGGGCGGATTTATGGTCGTCAGAGAAATTCCGTGAAGCTGATTGCTCCGTTGACTTAATCGATCGCGAACAATCAAGCTCGAACGAGGTTTCAAGGTCTGCTGATTTCTTTTCGCAACAATAAATCCGCCCTGCTTTTTAAGGGGGATTTAGGGGGATCGAGACTCAGGTAAAAACGATATTTCCCAAGGATTTTAGTCTGAGGTTGACACTTAATGTATCGTGTCCTTATCCACTCATTCAGCAGCGAGAATTTCTGCGATCGCGCGTCTTTCCTCTGCGACTTGAGAGGGCAAAACTTGGCGCGCATCAGTAATCAACCAATCTAATGCCGCTGCTTGCAAATCGATCGAAGCCCCGATTTTATCAACGCAATAGCGCCCGAATACCAACTTATCAACCAACCGCACCTCGGGTCCCAAACGGGAATATTCAAATATCACGCTATTTTCCACAGTTGCGCCGCTGCACACCCAACAATTTGGACCGATCATCGTCGGGCCGACAATTTTTGCCCCGTCTTCAATTTTCGTCATCGCGCCAATATAAACAGGTCCGGTAATATCAACCTTATCCCAATTGACCGCCACATTCAAACCAGTATAAATTCCGGGTTTAACTTCAATTCCCGGAATCGAAACATTTTTAACTTTTCCCAAAAGTACGCTCTGAATTGCCTGCCAGTAGTCAGGAACTTTGCCGATATCCACCCACTCGAACTCCATGCTGATTCCGTAAAACGGCGCGCCTGCTGCTACTAATTTGGGGAATAACTGCGAGCCGATATCGTACTCCGTATTGGAGGGAATATAATTGAATATTTCCGGTTCAAAAATGTAAATACCGGTGTTGATATCGGTGCTTAAAGCTTCCTCTACAGGTGGTTTCTCTTGGAATGCTTTAACTTTTCCCGACTCGTCAGTAACTACCACACCGTAACTCGAAACTTCTTCTCGAGGAACTGATTTCATCACAATAGTTGCGATCGCTCCTTTTTCCCGGTGCCACTTCACCGCAGCAGTCAAATCCAAGTCAATCAAAGCGTCCCCGCACAGTACCACAAAGGTATCGTCAAAAAACGGCGAAAAGTCCTGAATCCGCTTCATCCCGCCGGCCGAACCGACAGCTTCACCAATCATTTGACCGTCTTCGATCCGCCCTTCAAAAGAATAGCCAATTTGCACTCCAAACTTTTGACCATCTCGAAAATAGTTTTCAATCACGTCAGCTAGGTGAGAAACATTGACCATAATTTGGTCGAACCCATGCTGGCGGAGCAGTTCAACCAAGAACTCCATCACCGGCTTTTGCAGGATGGGGATCATCGGTTTGGGTGTCGTGTGAGTAATGGGACGGACGCGAGTGCCTTTACCGGCCGCCAGAATCATGGCTTTCATTGTTAATTTCCTCAACCCTCTGTTAATATATCAACTCAACAATTAGACGCTAGTAGATGCTAGCATTAGCGATCGATCCTCAAGAGCGATCGCGCACAAAACCTGACTTGTTTATAGGCGACATCCTACCAGGCGATCGGTCATTACTGACCATTTAGCCCTATTTTGGCAGGAATCAGAGATCGGGAAGAATTGACCGGATTTTGAGGTCTTGATAAAATTCTTCCTGAACCAACTCTACTTTAGACTGAGCTGATAGCAGCAACAGCGCCCAAAAAATGCCCACGCGATCCTTATTTGGCAAGTGAACTTCCCCCGTCGGTACTGGCTCTTCTGCAGGGGCTGCAGAGTGCAAATCCTTACCCGACCAAAGTTCGAGCAGTCTCTCCAGATCGAGCCAATCCCCTCCAATCTCTGCCCCGCACTCGAGCAGAAATTGTTCGAGTTCGCTTGCTGTTTCCACCAAATTTTCCTGGTGAGCTAGCTCGGCTATGGCCCGAGCCGCTTGGGAGCGCGTTTTTGAACTCGAGCGACGCCGCGGAGTAACTGTCTGTTCCATTGCTGCTTTCATGAGCTGCAACTGTTCGATCAGTTCCGGCAGAGTCACAGGTCGTTTTTGCGGTAGTTGGGCTACCCCCCGGCGTCGCAGTTGCCGTTCTAAATTCTGCGGCAAGCGGCGTCCGGAGCTGCTGTCTGCCTCTTCTGGTGTCTCCTCCTCGGGTAAGTCGGGATTGGCGGGAGATTCTGAGAGTACGAGACTTTCTGCTTTGAGCAAGACTAGCATTGAGGCGTACAAAAACGCCTGTCCCGAATGGGATAAATCGGAGAAATCCGCACTCGGATCGGCAGCGCGGGTGGCATTGAGCTTGCTCAAACATCGATCGAACACTTCAATTACCTGCACGTCCCAAGGATCGATTTCTCCCCGTTCTGCAAGGTCAATTAACAGTGCGATACTCTCAGAAATCGCTTCTAAACCATCTCGGTCTTGAGAAACAACCATGCGATTTTAGATTTTCGATTTGTCAAGCCGACAGCTAACATAACAGCTAATTTGACATCCACCCCGCCGTGGAACGGCGAGGATTCCCAAGACTCACGACTTGGGTTTCTGCTTCAAGGCACCTGCCGATTCAGACTTGCTCTGTTCGGGCCTTACGGTTGCTCCACAGACTGAAACGGCTTGCCCTGCCGCCAAAATATTTTTTGCTGCGTTAATATCTCGGTCGTGATGCGCCCTGCACTTGGGACACTTCCACTCCCTGACATTCAACGGCAATTTACTTAAAACATGACCGCAGTTTCCGCAGCGTTTTGAACTGGGAAACCAGCGGTCTATTTTTATTAAATCGCGCCCGTACCACTGACATTTGTACGTTAGCTGGCGGATTAGTTCGCCCCAACTAGCGTCGCTGATAGCAAATGCTAGTTTCTGGTTTTTCACCAGATTCTCGATCGCTAAATCCTCAACTGCAATCGTTTGGTTTTCGCGAACGAGTTGAGTCGTTAACTTGTGAAGAAAATCCGTGCGGGCATCAACAATTTGCGCGTATACTCTCGCAACTTGCACTCGCGCTTTCTCTCGATTCTTGCTTCCCTTGAACTTGCGGGCAAGAGCTTTCTGCTTGCGCTTCAGCTTTTTGCGCAACTTGTTGAAGTGTTTGGGATTAGCAATCTTGTCACCGTTGCTGGTACGAGCGATCGAGCTGGTAATCCCCACATCCAATCCGATGGCTTTGTCGGTTTTTGGCAGCGGTTGAATCGTCAAGTCATCTACCAAGATGGAGGCGTACCACCTTCCGGCTGGTGTCATCCTTACCGTGATGCTAGATGGAACGCATCCTTGGGGAATTTGCTTGCTCCAACGAATGGGTAACGGCTCCGTGCATTTAGCTAAAAATACCTGTCCGTCTTTCCACCGGAAGCCTGCCTTAGTGAATTGCGCGCTACCGCCGTTGTGTTTTTTCTTGAAGTTCGGATACTTGGCCCGCCCTGCAAAAAAGTTGGTAAATGCTGCTTGGAGGTTGCGGAGTCCTTGTTGGAGGGGGACGCTGCTAACTTCGTTGAGAAACGCAAGTTCTTCCTCTTTCTTCCAGGCAGTAAGCATGGAACAAGTTTCACCGTAGCCGATTCTCTCGCTTCGTTCGTACCAAGATTCGGTGCGGTACGCCAAAGCTTTGTTGTAGGTCAGTCGAATGCAACCCAGGGTTCGGCGCAAGAGTTGTTCTTGCTCGGGCGTGGGGTAGAACCGGTAGCGGTAGGCTTTTTCCATGCTTGCATTCTAACACGCCTGCTGTAAGCTTGTGGGTTGGGCGTCAGTATTTTGTAAAGCCGTCCTATAAGGACGGGGTTGAAAACCCAGGTTTTTGATAACAGTTAACATAACTGTCCTGTTACTTGCATATTTTGAGGTTGGTAGCTGCTCGATCGTTCAACCTCGATCGTTCAACTATCCGGTCAAGATGTTCCCAGTGTATTTTTAATAATAACACAAACTGTGCGATTATCGAGAACTCCCGCCAATCTCAAATCTCGAATCTTAAATCTCAAATCGAATCATGCTTTCTGCACTTTCGGCTGCTTGCTACCAAATCCCAATAAAGGCAATAATTGGTATTTCATAAAGATGCCAGCCGCGACAAACAAGGCAATAATCACCGCACCAATTCCGATCGGACTTGGCAGCCAGAATACTGCCTCCAAATAGTTAATTTCCCCTGGCTTGAGATGCCAAACCAACTGTTTTCCTTCGAAATAACTTTTCGGTGCGCTCGCATTGGGAGCAGTTTCAATACTTTGAGCGCCCCAAGGCGTATTTAATCTAAAATCCAACTCCACAAGCCCGCCGGGACTGACTAAAAGATTTTCGTTAGATGATAGCAAAGAGAGCGATCGCAAATCCAATTCCAAACTCAACCGATTGCGCAGCACCAAGAGCAAATTATTTTGTTTGACATTGAGTTGAGATTCAAACTTAGGCAAATCGGTTTCTACCGGAGGCGCAGTGCGAGATTTTTTGTTGGGTTCGATCGGATTGTAAAATTGATTGAATTTCTTTTGTAACTCCGCCCCATTATTGAACGGAATCCTCACTAAAACTTCCTGACTCGAAAGCCGTTTAGTTTTCCCGCCCAGCGACCTCACGCGGCGCTCTACACTGTTCAACCATTCTCCAACTGTTTCGCTGCTAAAGCTCGCCAGCCGTTCGCTAAGCTTAATGTGCTGCACGATTTCGCCGCGAGTTTGACTCTCAAAATTGACTCCGACATCATATTGAACGCAGCCCGTAATTAAAGTTAAAAGGCAAAAAACTAACGGCAAAAACAAGAATACTTTTTGTTTCTTTTTTTCCATTCCATCTTTGACATTTGGCTCTTTCATGGTTCCTATTTCCCTGTTTGTGGAAGTAAAATTTCTCAGTAAGGTTCGCAGTCAGGACTTCAGTCCTTCTCTTCCCTGCGCGCGAAACTAAAATTTCGCAGTCAGGACTTCAATCAGCATAAAATTCATAGGACTAAAGTCCTTACTACAAACACTTTAAACAGTTTCGATCGACATCCGAGGAATTTATTCCTCACTACAAACATTTTCGATCGCGGGTCGAGAATTGCCAAGGGAATTGTCAGATTTAAATTAATCGCACAAAACCTATTGCCTTGCAGCTACACCCAACTGCTGGAACAACATACTCGGCAAGTATGCCCCGCCACCTACCCATTCGCATTCGCTGCTCAAATCCGCCAAATTTTTAAAGGCTTCAAAAATACTGCCAGCCACCATTGTATTCTTGACGCGACCGACAATTTGACCTTTTTCTACTTTATATCCTAAAGCTAAATTGACAGAAAATTCGCCTGCTAATTGATTGGATTGACCCGCACCTAAAACCTGTTCTACTATTAAACCCTCGTCCATGCTAGCAATCAAATCTGCCATCGCCGTCTGTCCGGGGGAAATGCAAAAATTAGTCAAATCCGGACTGGGGCGGGACAGCCCGCCGCGAAAACCGTTGCCTGTAGATTCTACACCAGCGCGAGCAGCCCACCTCCTGTCCCAATAGAATCCGGCGATCGTCCCTTTGTCGATAAAAACTTTGCGGCTGGTGGGAGCCCCTTCGTCGTCAAAGGGACAAGCAGAAGGGCCGATAGTTGGGTCTTCAAAAAAGCTAAAGCGTTCGTCAAATAAGGTTTCGCCGAGTTTGTCCGCTAGAGGCGAGGCTTTTTGCACGACTGCTTGACCGGAAAGGATGGTATCGAACAAGCCTCCGAGGGTACTGGCGGCGGAATTGGGGGTAAACAGTACGGGGTAGCTGCCGCTGGCGATGCTGGCTGGATTTTCAGCGAGGCGGTATTTTTCGATGAGTTTTTGGAGGATGCGTTCGGTGTCGAGGGGTCGATCGCGCGCGACATCGTAACTGTATGCTTGCATAAAGTCTTCACCCTGAACCAAATTGCCCGCGATCGTACCGCTGAGTATTTGGCTGGACCTTTCGGCGCATACATCTTTTGTCGTGGCAATCTTGACCGTGCCGCTGCGGACGTGAAAGCTGACATCTACCAGGATATCTGGATTGTAGTCGCGCACTCGATCGACCAGATTTTTGCCCGTCTCGACTAATTCAGAAGTTGACGGCGGAGTGTAACTGCTGGGTTTGACGCCGCTAAAGTGGAAATCCGAAGCCAGTTCAAATTCTGCGGGGTCGCCGATTTCGGCTGTTTGAAGGGCTGCATCCACTAAATCTTCGAGTCTGGTTAAATCCGTCGCACTCGCAAAGCCGATTTTTCCCTTGTGAATCACCCGGAGGGCGACACCTTGCAGTGCTTTTGTTTGCAGGGATTTGAGGCGATTGTTTTCAAATTCGATCGGCGTGTCTTGGCTGGATAGATAATAGACTTCAGCGGCATCGGCACGCTGACTTGCCAATTTTAAAATTTGGTCTACGGTGGAATCGCTCACAATAATCATCGCCTTTGAGGTTGGTCTTGTTTAATTTTAGCGATTGTTTCGCATGAAAATTGTCTCTGTTACCCTAACCGGCAATAATGCTGACTTAATCGAAGCTGCTTTAAGCAGTGTCGCTGATTGGGTTGATGCTTGTATTGTAATTGATACTGGCGTTACTGACGAAAGTTTAGCCATTGCCTCAGCCGTTGCTGGTGATAAATACATAGAGCGTAAATTTGAGTGGGTAGCCGACTTTGCGGCTGCTCGCAATTTTAGCTTGGAAGCTGCTAAAGAAATAGGTGCAGATTGGGCAATTATCCTCGACACAGACGAGCGCATTCACTTACAAATAAATAATATTCGAGATGCGATCGCAAATCTCGCAGGCGATGTTTTTCTAGTTTACGAAATTAGTCGAAGTTACTGCAAAGAGAAAATATTTAGAATTCCCACACCTGGAAAATATGTCGGTGCGACTCACGAATACTTCGATTGCGGTAGCGGAGTTCGGACTTTTATGGAGGCGATCGCATTTTCCGAAGTACCAAAAACAGCAGCAGCTAGTGCAGCTAAATTCAACCGAGATTTAGAAATACTCAGCCGACTTGTAAAGGAAGAACCAACTAATACTCGCTGGTTTTTTTACTTAGGAGAAACCTTGAAAAATCTAGGCAATAATCAACAGGCAATAATTGCTTATCGAGACTGTGCAAATTTGAACGTCTGGGATGAAGAAGCAGCTTGGGCTTGCTATCGAGAAGCAGAATGCTGGCTGGCTTTAGCAGATTATCAAGAAGCCATAAATGCCTGCGCTAAAGGCTTGACAAAACACGCGGGAATTGCCGAATTAGCTTGGTTGGCAGCCTATGCTTCTTATTATGCAGGTTTGAATTCTCAAGCAATTAATTGGGCGCATTTGTCGATCGCAATGGGCAAACATCAAGGTTACGGTAAAGCCATTGAACGCATCGGATTTCAATATCCAGAAGCACAATACGAAAAACCCTATGACGTGCTGAAATATGCTTTACTTCGCAAGGGAGATGCAGGGGGAGCAAAGTTAGCCGAACAACTTTATCAAAATGCTTGTGAAATGCGATTGCGCAACTTGGGAAATCATAACATCGATCGAAATTATTGAATCTAGTTCAACGAATTTAGCACAAGTCTAGATCCCCCTAAATCCCCCTTAAAAAGGGGGACTTTAAGAGCGCTTCCAGTCCCCCCTTAAAAAGGGGGACTTTAAGAGCATTTCCAGTCCCCCCTTAAAAAGGGGGACTTTAAGAGCGCTTCCGGTCCCCCCCTTCTTAAGGGGGGTTAGGGGGGATCTGAATCTAACAATTAAACAGCAATTTGTGACTGCTTTTGACCATAAACAGACACCAATGGATGCAGCCAAAACAGCAAAATATCACGGAAGCCGCTGCCCGAGGTTAACACCTCCACCTGTACCGACAGGAGTTCTGCCTCGCAAATCAGGCAGGGCAAAAGTAGTCTGTCCGTTGCCGCCGTAGGTAGTTCCTATCACGGCGAACAAAGCCGTATTTTGATTGATTCCCAACAGTTGCCCCTGAGCAAACGCAAATCCTCTGGGGGCAAAGTTGCCAGCAAACAGCTTAACTTCTCCTACAAAAGTGTTGCTAACATCCCCCTGGTTTGGTGAGGGAAATGTACCCTGAAGGGCAATGATGTAATTTAGCCCCAAACCCCCGAAACCGACTGGTCCGGTCGGACCTGTTGGACCCGTTGCACCAGTCGGACCTGTTGCCCCTGTAGGACCTGCTGGACCTGCTGGACCCGTTGCACCTGTTGCACCTTGCGTCCCTGTCGGACCTGCTGGGCCTGTCGGGCCGGCTGGACCCGTTGCGCCTGTCAGACCCGTTGGACCTGTGGCACCTGTGGCACCTGCAGGACCCGTGGCACCTGTCGGGCCTGCTGGACCTGTTGGACCTGTTTCACCGCCACCAGGGCCCGCTGGACCCGTAGCACCTGTCGGACCTGCTGGACCCGTAGCACCTGTCGGGCCCGCTGGACCCGGAGCACCCGGCAATCCCGCGACACCTGTTAGACCTGTCGCACCTGTCGCGCCTGTCGCACCTGCTGGACCTGTCGGGCCCGCTGGACCTGTAGCACCCGGCAATCCCGCGACACCTGCTGGACCTGTCGCACCTGTCGCGCCTGTCGCACCCGTCGCACCTGTCGGGCCCGCTGGACCTGTGGCACCTGTCAGACCTGCTGGCCCTGTCGCACCTGTCGCACCCGGTAATCCCGTGGCACCTGTCGGCCCTGCTGGTCCTGTAGCACCTGTTGGACCTGCTGGCCCTGTCGGTCCAGTTGCACCTGATGGAGGAATAGTAATAAAGCCCTCAGCTACCTGTAATTGAATAAAGTCCGCGCCTGTGAAATTGACTAAACCGGGCAATACTACTAAAAAATTTCCGCTGGACAGTTCCTGAATTGCTGTTGCTGCGCTGCCGTTGAGGTTAACAGTGACAGCCGCTACCTCAAAAGCTGTTTGTCCGTCTACCAAAGCGATTTTATCTTGGCCTTGAGTAAAATCTGTGATGAAGTCTGCACCGGCGATTGTCGGGCCTCCTCGCACGTTGAAGCCGTCGCCCCTGCCGACAACAAATATATCGTTCCCCGCGCCACCTGTCAGGGTATCGGACTCTTCTTCGCCAACTAGAAAATCGTTACCTTTACCGCCGAAGATGCGGTCATTACCTCTGCCGCCGTAAATAATATCGTCATTATCGTCGCCAGAGAGTGTGTCTGCCCCGTTGTTGCCGTAGATTATGTCGTTTCCAGGACCTCCGAATATCTGGTCGCTGCCACCGCGCCCTGATAGGTTGTCTGGTGCGGCAAGCCCCAAAATCAGGTCAGGATTTGGGGTTCCTACGAGCAGGTCGATGTCTGCGGTGCCTATAATATTTACCATGTTTGAGTGTTCCCCATATTTTTAGGTTTGATTGGTGCGATAGAATTGATTTACAAAATAGAATTCCTTTATTCTTAAGCCAGCATAAGGTTTTGAGGTGCTGGGTTACTGAATAGTTGCTACAGATCGTTATTGATTCGCACTTATGTTTGAGACGAGTTAGAGTCGATGGAGCGAAAAAGTTAAATTTTTCGATCGACTCCTTAAAGTCGCTGTTTCCCGATAAATAAACTAAATTGCAATTAGATTTACTGCCCCAGAGGGTTTCCAGTCTTGTCTTTATATTGTTTCACTATTATAGTTTTGCTAAAATCTAGAGCGTCCACGATCGGCAACAAAAAGTTACAGCAGATTGCAGGTTTATGAAGTACACCCATCTAGCGAACAATCCTTACAAGGACACCGCAATGCCGTGTCCCTACTACTACGATCTTTTTGTACCTCTAATTAGATAGACCTACTTAAGGTCTAACCTGCGAATTATTAGATAAATTTCTCATTCTCCGTATGGGAAAGCTATTAATTACCAATTAATAACTAATAACTAATCCTACTAAAATTAGCCCGATCGCCATTAAAGCTGCCCAAATAAATTTATTATCTTTAGTATTAACCTGACTCAAATCTACAGGTTCCGGTGCTTTCGGCTTGGGTTTAGCATACTTGATATCCGCATTGGGGTCGGCTTGAAAATTGATAGATTGATTTTCAAGCTTCCAGAATGTACAGCAACCGCTTGGCTTGCTGGCGGGTTTCTTGGCGCGGATGGCGGGTGAGTTTTCGGCAAAGTTCGATCGCCCTTTCTGTATCGCCAGAGGCTTCGTAAGCCGTCACCAGCCACATCTGCACCTCGCCTCCCAAACGCGAAGTGCGATCGACCAAACCGCTAGCTGTTTCCAAACTCTGCACCGCTTGAGCGTACCTACCGCCTTCAAAAGCGACTCGACCGACTTGATATTCTTTTTGTACGATTTCTAACTTTTCAGCAGTCACCAGCCGCAACCCTATTTACAAATCTATAATTTCCTATTTTGCCGTAGTATCGAGCGAGTTCACAACGAAACCGGGTTTGATTCGCAAAAAATAGAGCATCGCAGCTTTTAATTTCGTTGAAAAACCCGGTTGATAAGGTATGGCACTTCCGAAATCGATCAAATTTCGCCGTAGTTTTGCGACATCCCAGATTCATTGTCGCGTTTGGAACCCAGCAAGTCTAATTGATCTACTCTAATTACAGGTCTCGATCGATTAGCTCCCGTATTGCGGTCTTGCCAGCGATCGAACTTCAAAGAGCCAGTCACTCCTATTAGAGAACCTTTGCGAACGTAGTCAGCAGCAATCTGCGCTGTTTTGCCCCAGATTTCCAGATTAAACCAGTCTGGCTGATCGCTGTTTTTGGATCTGCGGTTGACCGCCAGCGTTAAACTGCACTTAACTGTACCCGATTCAAAATACTTCACATCCGGATCGCCGCCAACACGGCCTACTAAAGTCACAACATTAAGACTCATAAACTTTTCAGAAATGCTATCTGTAAACGCTGACAATTAACAATTGACAGTTGACACTCACTCAACTCGTCCTTCACAGCAGACAGACCGACGGCGGACAACTATCGACTCTCCCAGGTCAACTCTCAACTATCGGGGCGGGGACGGGGGAGTGTCCCTACCAACTCTCAACTGGTAACTCAAAACTCAAAACTCAAAACTCAAAACTCCCGAACAACTATCAACTGTTTTCAAGGCTTCATCCTGATTTTACACCTACTTGCCAGAACGTATTAATTGTGGATATTCGGCAAGATTTAGCTCAACACAGTACGTTTCTGACTGGACTCAGGAAGAAAAACGTAATAAAATCCACCTCGGTTACACTTTTGTAACATTATTGCACACAATACTATTATAGTTTGGCGGAGTACAAATCAGTGGGTCTTCTCAACCGATTTTCCTTATCTAGAGATATGGGTATCGATCTCGGTACCGCTAATACGCTCGTTTATGTATCTGGCAAGGGCATCGTTCTTCAAGAACCGTCGGTAGTCGCGATCGATCAAGAATTGAAAATACCTCTAGCTGTCGGAGAAGATGCGAAAAAAATGCTCGGCCGCACGCCGGGGAATGTCATCGCCGTCCGGCCCCTGCGCGATGGGGTAATCGCCGACTTCGATACAGCAGAACTCATGCTCAAAACTTTTATCCGCAGGGTTCACGAAGGCAAAACTTTAGTTTCGCCCCGGATCGTGATCGGCATCCCCAGCGGTGTCACCGGAGTGGAGAGGCGCGCCGTGATGGAGGCTGCAACTCAAGCTGGTGCTAGAGAAGTCCGGTTAATTGACGAACCGATCGCAGCGGCGATCGGAGCTGGGCTGCCTGTTGCCGAACCGACTGGCAATATGATTATAGACATCGGCGGCGGGACGACGGAAGTTGCAGTTTTGAGTTTGCAAGGAACGGTAATTAGCGAATCAGTCAGAGTTGCAGGGGACGAACTCAATGATGCGATCGTCCAATACTTGAAAAAGGTTCACAATTTAGTCATCGGCGAACGCACTGCTGAAGAAATAAAAATTCAGATCGGTTCTGCTTATCCAACAGCAGAAGATGACGACGCAATGATGGAAGTGCGCGGGTTGCACTTGCTATCTGGCTTGCCGCGAACCGTGACAATTAAAGGGCCGGAAATGCGCGAAAGTATGTCGGAACCGCTATCAGTAATTGTCGAAGCTGTCAAGCGGACTTTGGAACGCACGCCCCCAGAATTAGCAGCAGATATTATTGACAGAGGAATTATGCTGGCCGGCGGCGGCGCGCTGATGAAAGGTTTGGATACTCTCATCAGTCACGAAACCGGAATTGTAACTCACGTTGCGGCCGATCCGCTGTCCTGCGTAGTTTTAGGCACCGGTCGAGTGTTAGAAAACAAAATGTTAGAACGGGTGTTCAGCGGTCAATCCCGCCAAGCCTAACTGACAAATTTGGGATTTTGGATTGAGAAATTATAGGGGGAATCTCAAATCTCAATCCTGAGAAAAATTTTCGAGATTTTAGCTATAAAATTGCCGATTTATTCGCAAAGCCAATCTAAAATCGCAACTCAAAAATGGAAAAACTATTCACGGGCGATCGAACAAAAATTTAAAGTCTGAAATTATGCTAAAAAACACACTCCGCAGGTGGTGGGATCTGCGATTGCAAATTGCGCTTTTAGGTTTAGCCGTAACCGCAGCTTGGGGAGTTCGGCAAACGCAAGGTGCTGCACTGTTTGAAGTTTACAGTTGGGTGACTCGCCCCTTTCAAGCCAACGGATCTGCTCAAGAACAGCTTGTCTCGGCGCGCACTCAAGAATTGCAAGCAAAAGTATTGGAATTAGAGACTCAAAACGAGAAGCTAAAAGAGGTTTTAGGTGTTGTTTCTGCTAATAAAAAAACCAAAGGAATTGTCGCTCCGATTATCGGTCGCAGCGCCGATCATTGGTGGCAGCAAGTAACTTTGGGACGCGGCAGCAATGATGGCATCAAACCCGATTATACAGTGATGGGTCCAGGAGGTTTGATCGGTCGGGTGAAGAGCGTTACTCCAAATACCAGTTTGGTGCTGTTAATCAGCGATCCTAGCAGTCAAATGGGCGTGGGAATCAGCCGCACTCGCCACATGGGTTTTATGC
This sequence comes from Oscillatoriaceae cyanobacterium Prado104, assembly GCA_025454405.1. Lineage (GTDB taxonomy): Bacteria > Cyanobacteriota > Cyanobacteriia > Cyanobacteriales > Microcoleaceae > Microcoleus. The sequence goes on from JALOON010000002.1 coordinate 22,955, forward strand.
GAGGGAAAGGCAAAGATCGGGCGGTGATGGAGTTTTTTGATAACGTTCCCAATGTCAAAGTTGGGGATGTGGTGACAACTTCTTCTTTCAGTCAATTATTCCCCGCAGGTTTGCCGGTGGGAAAAGTGGTATCGGTGGATTTGAATAAAACTCCAGCCCCTGAAGCTGCGATCGAGTTTTCTGCACCGATGAGTGCTCTGGAATGGGCTGTAGTTTACCCCCACGAAAAACAAGCTACCGAGAAAGTTTCTGAAGGTCAAACTCCAACAGAAGGAGGCGAACAGCAGCAATGAAAACTTTATCTCGCCGCCGCCGCCATCTGTCAGCTCGATCGCGCCAAGTTATATACTTCGTCGTAACGCTTTTGTCTGCAATGCTGTGCGTGCTAATTTTGCCGACTCGAATGCCGGGAACGGAACTGTTAGGAATTGGTCCGAACTGGCTGTTAATTTGGGTAGTAGCTTGGAGTATCAGGTCGAAACGTACAGTGTTGGGTTCTGCCCTTGTGGGATTGACTTTCGGTTTCCTGCAAGATGCGCTGACAGCCCCTTTTCCGAGTCACGCGGTGAGTCTGGTTGCTGTCGGAATTCTGACAGTTTTATTGCAGAAAATGTGGTCGGTTCCCGCTGATATTGTGGAGAGAGATCCGATTCCAGTAGCGCTGATTGTTTTTGTGATGGCGCTAGTAGCAGAAACTGTGATGGGACTTCAGTTTTTGATGGCGGGCGATCGAACTTTTCTGGAAATTTGGAGTTCTCACCAGCGAGTTGCTTTGTGTTCGGCTATTCTCAGCAGTCTTTGGACTCCTGTAATTTATTTTCCCCTGAATCGCGTCTGGGAAATGACGAAGAAATTAGAGAAATCTTAATCAGTTGTTAGGGAGTTTTGAGTTTTGAGTTTTGAGTTTTGAATGGAAGAAAAGTTTTGAGTTTTGAGTTTTGAATGGAAGAAAAGTTTTGAGTTTTGAGTTTTGAATTAAAAACTGTCTTTAACTCAAAACTAAAAATTCAAAACTCAAAACTTTCTATAATTGCGGCGCAGAACCTAATAAATGATGAACGGCAATAATTAGATCGCTGAGGATGAAACTGGGTTGATGCAGTTGCAATTGATGGCGGCTGCGAATCCCGCAGGTAACGGCAATTGTTGGTATTCCCAATGCTTGTCCTGCTAATATATCCGCTTCAGTATCTCCAATCATCCAAGCATTACCCAAAGATGACTCAAATTCTTCTGCAACTCCAGCTAACAATTCAGTTTTTAAAGCCGTGTAATTGTGATAGGCTGCATCCGCCATCTGAGTGCCGCAAATGCAGGTAAACAGTCTGGCTAAACCGTAATTTTGCAATAGTTGAATGGCTTGATTTCTCGGCCTCAAAGTAACTAAAATCAGCCGCACGCCTCGCGAGTGCAAAAGCCCGATCGCCCATTGCACCCCCGGTTGGATGCGATCCAAATGTAACAAATCGGGCAGATTGACAATCCGGCTGACGCATCCGAGGAAAACGTGAATTTCTTCCCCCTTCAACCCGGAAATTTTGGCTATTTCAGTATCCACTACCCGATTTTGCTTCATTTGCCAAAACTGCTGTTTGGTAAGTACCTGGAGGTTGAGGCTGCAACCTCGGGCGAGAAAAGCTGTTTGAGTGTCTGCTAATCCCTGTTGGTAAGTGGCGTAGTAGCGATCGGACACATCCACGATCGGCCCGTCTAAATCGCAAAATACAGTCATCTGCGGGGATGAGTCAGCCTCTAAAGCCCGCTTGCACCCTGGAGGAGCCATGTTTGAGCCGACTGTTGTCAACATAAAAATTTAATTAAATCCCAAATAGCCATACATTTCTTAACTTTAGCAAGAATCTGACACAGTTTTATAAGTTACGATACAAATCATTCAGCAAAATTATTAAGAAAACCTATTATATTAGTTGACACTAGACAGCTTGCCCTGAGCTTGTCGAAGGGTTGACAGCGAAGTTTTGGAGGCGGATTTACTCTGCGCTGCGCCCGCAGCTAGCGCGCTTGCCGAGTTCTAAAACAATCTCCTGCCCAGGTAAGGGGGTTGATCCGGTAATAACTGAAACCTAATTATTAGACATTGTTACCCATTGTTAGACAATCTGATGCACCCAATTATCGGTCTGTACGGTTTCCTTGACACGGGATTGCGGTCTATACTTGGCTAGATGCAAGACAGTCCGTGCGGATGCGAGACGCTGAATATTAGGAAACAGAACTAATTTCGATCGAAACCTGACTTGCCTGCAATAAAGTTTTGTTTTAGCTTGTTCAAATCGATCAAAGCTATTAAACTTGAGACTTAAGTTTTCAGTAACTGGTAATTTTCCCATGCTCAAACACACAGATTTTGTGAGAAATTCAGAAACTAATCGAGTAGAAGTCCTTGCCGAAGCACTGCCTTACATTCAAAAATTTGCCGGACGGACGATCGTCGTTAAATACGGCGGCGCAGCAATGAAAGATAGCAACCTCAAAGACAAAGTAGTGCGAGATATTGTGCTGCTATCCTGTGTGGGATTGCGTCCGGTTGTAGTTCACGGAGGCGGGCCGGAAATCAATACTTGGCTGGGAAAACTGGGAATTGAGGCGCAATTTAAGAACGGTTTGAGGGTGACAGATGCCGCCACGATGGAAGTAGTGGAAATGGTATTGGTGGGAAAAGTAAATAAAGAAATTGTTTCGCTGATCAACCAAGCTGGCGGCACGGCGGTGGGATTGTGCGGCAAGGACGGCAATTTGATTAAAGCCCGTCCCGACGGCCGCGAAGGTATTGGCTTTGTCGGCGAAGTTAGCGGTGTCAAAATCAAGCTTTTAGAGTCTTTGGTAAACGGCGGTTATATTCCGGTAGTATCGAGCGTAGCTGCGGATGAAAACGGTCAATCTTACAATATTAATGCTGACACGGTAGCAGGAGAAATAGCCGCCGGTTTGGGAGCGGAAAAATTGATTTTGATGACCGATACAGCCGGAATTTTGGAAGATTATCACAACCCAGATACTTTGATTGCTAAGTTGGATATTCAAGAAGCCAGACAGTTAATTGACTCGGGAGTCGTGTCTGGAGGCATGATTCCGAAAGTGAATTGCTGCGTGCGGAGTTTGGCTCAAGGAGTGAAAGGCGCTCACATTATCGACGGTCGAATTCCCCATGCTTTACTGCAGGAAATCTTCACGGATGCGGGGATTGGTTCGATGATTGTTGCTTCGGAATTTAGCGCGACGAAGTTCCGGAACGCTTAGGGATTTTAGGAGTAGAAAGAAACCCCGCAAAGAAAAGTGTTATGGCATCGTAAATCATTCGTGAATTTCTTACTACCAGACCTTAGTAAGGGGAGGGTTGGGGTGGTGCCTGTAAACTTTACGACTCATTTACGATCGCGATAGCACTCGTTCCATTCGATGCAAGTGCGGCTACAATTTTTGGGCAATCAAAGATCGGACAATTTAAGAAATCAAAAATATTTCAACAAAAAAACACCCCTTCAGGGGTGTTTTTATCTACCGGGTAATCTTTCTAACTAATTCGATCGACCTAATAAATCTCCTCATCCGCCGGGTCCCCATAGGGGTCTTCGCTGGCCGGACGGATATCACCAAACTGTCCGTAGTCTATACCTGCATAGTCTGCCGGGTCGCCGTAGGGATCTTCGCTAGCGGGGCGCACGTTACCGTACTCGCCGTAAGCCGGATCGCCGTAGGGGTCTTCGCTGGCCGGGCGCACGTTACCGTACTCACCGTAAGCGGGGTCGCCGTAGGGGTCCTCGCTGGCCGGGCGCACGTTACCGTACTCACCGTAAGCGGGGTCGCCGTAGGGGTCCTCGCTGGCGGGGCGCACGTTACCGTACTCGCCGTAAGCCGGATCGCCGTAAGGGTCTTCGCTGGCGGGGCGCACGTTGCCGTACTCATCGTATCTCGGATCTTCGTAATTGCCGTCAGGATCGACTTGCTGGTTGCCAGGCCCGACGATCGCATCTTTGATTCTTCTCAAAAAACTGTCTACCACGATTAATTTCCTCTTGTTTATTAACTAAAAAAACTGCTGTTTTAGAGGGGAAATTTCCGATCTAATTAAAAATCTCAAATCCCCAATAGTTGAACTAGCGTACCGGGACAGGAGTTTGTGATTCTGCCAAATCTCTCAAGTCTCGACCCGTAGTTTGGTTGTTGTACCCCTGGAAGTCGCGGTAACGTTCCGCCTCCGCAGCCGGCACTCTAATACCCTCCGGTGGAGGCGTTACCCAGTGAGCCCGATTTTGCTCGTCTCGATAGTAAACGCGACCGTTTCTCGAAAGGTAATATTGTCCTTGCGGTCCCTGTCCTTGCCTGTTTTTGTGCTGGTTGTAAAGGTAGTAAAGAGCAGCCGCACCTGCTAAAATCGCTACTTTTTGAGTGTTGTTCAGTCCTCTATTTACTTGCGGTGAAGGACGGGCATTGCGATTGGTTTGCACTCCAGGGCGAGTATCGTCAACTGGAGGCGGCGGAGTTGAACTTTGTTGGCTACCGCCGCAAGCACTCAAAAACGGAAATCCGAGCAGCAGTGTCAGCAGCAATGCCATTAATTTCGGTCTTTTAGATGCGGGATTGAGTGTATTCATTGGCAATCCGAATTAGCCGGGAGTTACAGGTGCGATTTATTATGATGAAATTGAGGAGCCTGAGCTGCTGACAGGGGTTTTAGAGCCAATTCATTTCTCAAAGCAAGTTGGACAAAAGCATTTGCTGAGAACGCACAACAGCGCAGGTAAGATATTCCACTTGTAATTAAATGATGCTCAATTGTTTCTAAAATTTGCTCATGCTAAGGATATAAATGGAATTTTTGTGCTGTCATCCCGCAGGTATATCTGAAGGAAGAGTCGATAGTCGCTTTTCAGAAAATCTAGCTTTCACAAGTATCGATAACTAGCCGAGTCAATATTCAAAGTGTCACAATACTATTTGATATTTGATATTTGATATTTGCGATTTTATGCGATCGAGCTTTCACAACTATTGATGAGACAGCCAGTTCAATATTCAAAGTGTCACAATACCATTTGAAATTTGATAGTTGATATTTTCTGTTCGATCGCGCTTTAATACCCATCTTTGAGAAAACCGGAAAAATTTAGCCTAAATTTCTGGAGAAGCCGATCGCGCTGTTGTATTAATAATTAACCGCTAAAGAAAGCCACCGCAGCTTTTACTACTTATTATGAAAACTAAAAATATAATTGCCGTTACTTTGTCGGTCGTCGCTGTCTTTGCTGCAACCAAATACATCCCCGATTTTCACAAACAAAATCAAGTCAAACAATTGCTGCAAACCAAACAGTGTCCTGAATGCAATCTCAGCAATGTCAACCTGAAGGGCATGGACTTGGAAGGGTTTAACTTGCAGGGAGCTAACCTAGAAGGTGCCGATCTATCGGGAACAAAATTGGCAAATGCCAACCTGCAAAATGCTAAATTGAAAAGAGCCGACCTGACAGGAGCTGACTTGGGCTGCAACGGCATTAGTTTAAATCTCGATGCTAGCGGAACCGGGCCAGATATGGATTTTAAAGTTAGTGCTGTTCCTGAAAAAAACAACCCAGAAAATACAGCAGTCGGTTTCAACGTGAAAACGAGCGATCGGGGAACCGTAATGCGCCTCAACTTGCCGGGATGCGCTGACTTTGAAAATGCCGTATTTCAAGAAACTAAAATGCCAGACGGCAGCATTAGCCCTTAGTTAAACCCAGCAAATAAAACCGTTTGTAGTGAGGACTTCAGTCCGCAGAATTAGAGGACTAAAGTCCCTACTACGAATTTTAATTATTGCGATCGCTCCGTTTGTAGTGAGGACTTCAGTCCGTAGCATCAGAGGACTAAAGTCCCTACTACGAACCTTAATTATTGCGATCGCTCCGTTTGTAGTGAGGACTTCAGTCCGTAGCATCAGAGGACTGAAGTCCCTACTACAAACCTTTAAAATTAGTGAGCAGAACCGTTACCGTGATACTTGTCAGTATCGTAGAATCCGTTTTTGGTGCCGAAAAACAAACAGCCAATTGTGAAAACTGCTGTCAGGGCTGCTAAAACTAACTTAACGTCCATAATTTACTGGCTCCTGTTGAGTGAGTGCAAATACTCAGATTGTAGAATCTTTTTGGCTGGCGCGACCATCTACTAGCGTAGCGCCAGATTTACTGGGCTGTACTTTGGTGCGGCAGTTTCCAGATGGCGAGGTAATTCGGGGTACGATCGTCGAAACTGAAGCTTACGGACCCGGAGATCCCGCTTGTCACGCTTACACGGGCCTGACTCCTCGCAGCAAGGTGATGTTCGGCCCTGCTAGCACCAGCTACGTTTACCTAATTTACGGAATGTACCACTGTTTTAACGTGGTGACGGATTTGGAGGGAGTGGGTAGCGCTGTGTTGGTGAGGGCTTTGCAGTTAGAGGCGGTTCCTGAAGAGTTTGCAGGTATGCCTGCTGTCAAGCAAGTTCGCCTCGCAGCAGGGCCCGGGAAGCTGTGCAAAGTAATGAAGATAGATAAAACTTTAAACGGTTTGCCGGTGGGTGCGGGCCAACCCCTGTACTTGGAACACCGTACAGAGGAATTTCAGGGGGCGATCGACTCCTGTGCAATTAATATAGTGCAAACTACGCGCATCGGGATTACCAAAGGCATTGATTTGCCTTGGCGTTGGTATTTGGGGAACTGTTCGGCTGTCTCTAAACTCCTGTAATCTCAAAGGTGTTTGTGTAAAATTTAGCGCTTATCTGTGTCAAACAAATGGCTTACTCTTCTGAAAATCCGATCTTGCAGCTCAAGAAATGCCTGACGCTAGCTCAGGATGTTGGCAGTCACGCTGAAGCAAATCGAGCCTTCGAGCAATTGTGCGCGATTATCGATGCTGAAAATCCGATGGCGGCGCAACTTTTGGAAATGTTGTGGCAAGAAGCAATTATGGCCCGCCGATCGGCCTTATTTTGGCAGCAAATGAGCGATGTTGAAAAAGATATGGCCAATAAAATGATGGAAAATATGGCGCAGATGAGGCAGAATTATTTGCGCTTGATGCAGGAAATGTAGGCGAACAGTTGACAGTTAAGGAAAGTTTTGAGTTTTAAATTTTGAGTTTTGAGTAAAAACATTTCTTAATTCACAACCCAAAACTCACAACTCAAAACTCCCGATAGTTGACATAACTTTTTAAGACGATCGAGACGATCGAATTGTTTTGCTCCCCCCTGAAAAAGGGGGGTTCGTGTTTCTAGCAGGAAATTTAAAACAAAAATCGCAGGAGCAAAGAGCCTATAGAACCCAAAGCGCTGCCAAAGTCGCCGCCACCGCCGCGGGGTTCCGTTGGTTTTTGGCGCGCTACAATTGCTTTGTTTAACTCCTTTGACATTGCTTCGCCTTGGGGATTTCCTTGAGCCGCAAAGAGTTGCTCGGCTCGCTGTGCGTCAACAGTTGCGCCGGCAAAATCTCCCAAGTCGGCGCGAGACATACTGCGAGCAAAATAAACTGCTGCTAGATCCGGTTTCAGATTGAGGGCTCGATCGTAGTAATCTATGGCATTTCTGTAGTTGCCAGCCCGAGCTTCAAACACTCCCAACCTGTAGAAGTCCTCAGCCGTACCGATATTATCGGGCATTCCTTGAACTCCCAGCAGTTGCGTGCCAGTCAAATTAGCACTCTGCAAATTGGCACCGCCCAGAAAAGCGCTTCTCAAGTCAGCACTGCTGAGATTGACACCGCCAAGGTTGGCACCGCTGAGGTTGGCACCAAACAAACTCGTGCCGCTGAGGTTGGCACCGCTGAGGTCGGCACCGCTGAGGTTGGCACGGCTGAGGTTGGCACCGCTCAAGTTAGCACCCCTGAGATTGGCTCCTGCTAAGTTTGCTAAAACCAAACCGGCACCGCTGAGGTCGCAGTTGGGACACTGACGGGTGGCGAGTAACTGTTGCGTGTGCTGTATGTTCTCGGCCGTTGCAGGTGCGATCGGGGCGATCGAACTCAGCATTGTTAAAGCAACGAGGATTCTAAGTTTCATTATTCGGCATCTAAAAATCCAAAATATAAAACCTAAAATAGCTTTTATTTAAGAAGAAAGTTGAAATAAATACAAACTACGCGCTGCCGAGCGATGAGGTAATGAGAAACCGAATCGCCTTTTAGCAGCGCTGCTGACAAACATAAATTCCCGAAATAAATTAATCGTGGATCGAGCCGTCGGGCATCGTCGTGCCTTTAAGATATACTCCACTCAAGTTTACCCCTGTAAGGTTTGCTCCTAGCAAGTTTGCCCCGCTCAGGTCCGATGCGCTTAAAACTGCTTCTGTCAAATCTGCTCTAATCAAACTTGCTCCCATTAAGTCCGCTCCGCTGAGGTCTACCTTGCTCAAGTTTGCCCCGATCAGGTCGGTTTCAGTCAGCACGGCCCTGCGCAAGTTGACTCCGTAAAGATTGACTCCGTGCAAGTCTGCACCGCTGAGCGTTGATCTCGATAGGTTGCAGCTAATGAGATTGGCTTGTGTTAGAAAAGCTCCGCTCAAGTCTGCTTTGCCCAGATTGGCCCCGATCAATTCAGCTCGATGCAAGTTCGCTTCCGCCAAAAGCGCCTCCGTCAGATCCGCTCCCCCTAAGTCGGCTCGACTCAAGTTGATTTTGCACATATTGGCTTTGCTCAAGTTCGCTCTGTTGAGTTTGGCTTTGCTGAGATTGGCACCGATCAAGTCAGCTTCGCACAGATTGACTCCAATCAATTCTGCTTCGTAGAGGAATACCTCGTGCAGGTAGATTCCGCTAAAATTTTTTTCTCCTGTTGCGTATAGCTTGAGTAGTTCGTCAACGTTCATTGTGGATTCTCTACACCTTTTGAATGAAGAATACTCTAAGTAAGACCACTGTACCGGAAGTTATGGAATTTTAGATTGCTCTATGCTAGCCGGGCGATCGGCTTCTCCCTATTTTTGAGATGGTAGGAGAAATTAGGCTGTTCGGGAAGAATAAAGAAACAAATTATTTTCGGTCTCTGAGCTTTTCCCTTTCCCTTAGTTTGCGCTTCGTTAAGAATTCAAACTTTCCAAATTTCAAGAACGTCTTTACTGCTGAAGATTGTTCAGTTAAAAATAAGTGTGACTTTTCCGTATCTAGTTGAGTTTACGTGTTTATGCTGTGACAAAGGTCACTAAGAAACGTTAGTGTTATCACAGAGAACGAGTGGTTTCGATCGTGGCAAACTTGGGAAAATAGCCGATAGTGGTACTGTACTGTTGAAGAATTGACAATGTTACTTGCTACGTGCTTTACTTAAATTCTCGAGCGACTCAGTAATTTCACTGGGACTTGCAGCTTGCAAAATTACTGGGTTAGCTCTCACTATTAAATCTCACTCGTCCCGCAGGCTGTGGTGGCAATACTGGTGCTATCTAATAATTTATGAAACAGGGAATGTAAAAGTGCAGCAGGCGATCGCGGGAAAATTTGTAACGAAAACTTGTACCAAGGTGCGCTTCTAATTGGGGATTAACAATATCGAATTCCCTGCTACATTTGGCGTACAGATAAAACCTATTGAGCGCCATCAGCTAATGAGTAACAACTGCTAAAAAATTAGCAAAAATAATTAAGAGTTCGCCGGAAACCTAGATTTATATCTAATATAAATTAGATTGATGGTTTCTGGGCAACGTGAAATGATTGCTGCTAATAACCGAATTAATAAATAAACCGATATCGGTATTAGCAAAAAGGCATCAATTGTCACGTAGTTTAATCCAATCTTTTCTTTTTTATTGGCTAAACTTCAAGTAAAAAGTCAACATCAGGCTTGGAGTAAAAGTCGCTTCCTTGTCAACAAAACTATTGCAGAGCGCGAAATCCCGTGAGGTAATTGATATGGCTGGAGTATGTAGACTTAACATTACAGAGACAATTGATGAACTGAAAGGTTTGTTAACCGAACAAAAAACGGCTAGCGGCTTTCAAAAAATTCAAGCACTGTACCTGTTCAAAATTTGTCAAGTTAAGACAGTTAAAGAATTGGCACTGACGATCGGTGTAAATCGCATCACTGTGCAGAGATGGCTGAGAAAGTACCGGGCGGAAGGGCTAGATGGACTCTTAGAAACCAAGCACAGCGGCGGTCGCAAACCCGCTATCCCTCCTCTAGCGCGCGCCAGTCTTGCAGTACGGCTCAGCGACCCGCAAAAAGGCTTTAGAAGCTACGGAGAAATTCAAGAGTGGTTGCAGCAGGAATACAATATTGAGGCGTCTTACAAAGCAGTCTACGCAACAGTGAGATACCAACTCAAAGCCAAACTGACGAAAGGTTAGACTGTCAACTACCTACACTGACTTTCGGTACGGTGCAGGCCTGCAGGAACTGTGGCGATCGTGTTGGGGGCAATGCCTTGAATGTCACTTGCTACCAAAAAATTTGGGATCAACTGCTTGAGTTGGCACCAATTCGCTCGATCGCACCGAATAAAATTGGTAGAACTTAGCTATTTTTCTAAGGTAAAAACCGATCCAAAGCTGCTTTCAACTCTTGAATTTCGGTATCGATATTGCCTTCTTTAGCAGCTCTGGCAATGCAATCGGTTAAGTGTTCGTCAAGAATGATTCTTGCCACGCGATCGAGCGCTCCTCGCACGGCAGCAACCTGCACTAAAACTTCGGGACAGGGGCGGTTTTCCTGCACCATTGTTTTGATACCCCGGATGTGTCCCTCAATCCGAGACAAGCGATTGACCAACCGCCGCAAGGATTCTTCATCGTGAACGTGGGGGTGGGCAGAGCCATCGTGGTGATGGTGGGGTTCGGAATTTGAAGGCAAGGATTTGTCGCTAGAAGTATCAGATACAATCATTTGTGTTGAGAGGCAAATTTTACTTGCCCCAGACTGGGTTTTCCAAAGATAATTTAGAACTTATGCAACTGTCGCGCTTTGATTTGCATTTTGATTCGCGCTTTGATTAACTTGTCAGCCTTGCGGCTCCACTTGTTGCGAAAAGATTGAGCAGTTTGAATCGCTTCGTGCCCAGCAGCATATTGAGTTGTTTTTCACTTAGCATTAAACTCTAAAACTATTATCTGTAAAAATTATCCATACTTACTGTAGCATAGAACCTGCGCAATGCGCACCTTACCGCAAAAAAGTAGCTTGTCAAGCCATTGTTTGCGTAAGTCATCGAAATGAAGAATTGGTAAGAAAATTGGAATACACAACATCGGAGTCGCAAGACACAGTAAAACAAGAAAAATATCTGGCAGTTGCCACTGTTTCCCAACGCGCCGACGCGCTGGATGCACTGCGCGGATTAGCCGTTTTAGCAATGGTACTATCAGGTACGATCGCCCGCAAAACACTACCTGCATGGATGTATCACGCCCAACTCCCGCCACCCGCCCACACCTTCAATCCCAAACTGCCGGGATTGACCTGGGTTGACTTAGTTTTCCCCTTTTTTCTATTTGCAATGGGGGCAGCCATACCGCTAGCTTTATCGCGCCGGATCGCTAAGGGATGGGATGTTAAAAAAGTAATTTTATCGATTTTGCAAAGAGGCTTTTTATTGGGATCGTTTGCCATATTTCTCCAACACATTCGCCCGACAACAATCAGTCCAGATGCAGCCAACCTGCAAAAATGGTGGCTGGGATTGTGCGGGTTTTTAATATTATTTTTGATGTACGTTCGCTGGCCTCAAAAATTGTCTGCATGGCTGCGCTGGGGTTTAACTTGTGCGGCTTGGATTGCTGGAATTATTTTCGTGTCTCGCATCCAATATCCCAACGGTGCTGGATTTTCAGTTAACCGCAGTGATATCATTTTGATGGTACTGGCAAATATGGCCGTTTTCGGCTCGTTAATTTGGCTGTTTACTCGATCGAATGTCTGGTTGCGAGTGGGATTTTTGGGTTTGTTATTTGCGATGCGAATCTCATCTCATTCTGAAGGTTGGATTAAGTTGTTTTTTTCGTACTCTCCTGCAACTTGGCTATTTCAATTTGATTATTTGAAGTATTTGTTTGTGGTAATTCCAGGTACGATCGCGGGTGATTTGCTTTGGCGGTGGATTGAATATTCGTCGCCGGAAGAGTCGCATTACGCTAATTGGAAGAGTTGGCGCTATTTGAGTATTGCTATTTTGATGTTTGTGGTAAATTTAGTGTTGTTAGTTGGGCTGCAAGCTAGATGGGTGTGGCAAACTTCATTAGTAAGTCTAGTTTTGTGTTTGTGCGGTTGGTTGTTGTTAAAAAATCCGGGCAATGTTACCGAAAATTTATTGAACCGCCTTTACAGATGGGGTTTTTACTGGGTAAGCTTGGGTTTGCTGTTTGAGCCTTATGAAGGTGGAATTAAGAAAGATTCAGCGACAGTTAGTTTCTTGTTTCTTACGGCGGGAATGGCAATTCTTATGTTGATTGGTTTGACAATAATTATCGATGTGTTTCACAAGAAACGCTGGTTGCAGTTGTTTGTCGATAATGGGTTAAATCCGATGATTGGCTATGCGGGATTTGCTAACATTATCTGGCCGATTTTGGTGTTAACTGGATGGGAGAATACAATTATTAATCTGACTTCAGCAGATCCGTTAAGGGGATTTTTAAGGGGGTTTGGGTATACGGCGATTTTGGCGTTAATTGTGGCGGTATTTACGAGGTTTAAACTGTTTTTGAGAACGTGAGATTGAGTGCGATCGAGTTGTATGGTGCGTCAGACAGGGGCTGTATGGGAAATAATTTATAGTTGGGATATCTGACGCACCTTATCCGCAATTGTCAGGGCTTTTAGTTCGAGGTTAATGAATCTTCACGCCAGGTAAAAGTAATTTGCTCGTCCGCTTGTCTGAATTCAATATTAAACTTAATTCTACGCCAGAGTCTACCAACATCATTGTGGAAAGTTCAAAATTTCCATGCTTCAGATTTACTCGATAGTTTGGTTGTCAATCGTGGCGAATAACTGTACGAAAGCGAACGGGTAAAATCTGAACAGAAGCTGTTTGCCGGGGAACTAGGTAAATTACAAAAGTCTCTCCTGAAGCGTGGGCTAAATCCAAAACTTCACGCAAATTTTCACTATGAGCAATCAATCGATTAGCATTGTAAGCAATATATTGATTGCGATATAAATCCAATAACATCCGACGGTTTTGATTCAACCATTTCAGCATCTCGCTGGTTTCTTCTTGAAAAGGTGTTCTTGGCATATTATTTACCGCTCGCTATTCTTAGTTGTTAGCAAAAATGTCCGAAAAATACACTAACTTACGGCTTATGAAAGCGATCGCAAAATCCCGCTTTCTAACTGATAGATTGCCGCCATAATGCCGCTTTCAGGATTTGTCAGCAGCGACTTTTTGACATCTTTCAAGTAAGCTACCAGGTGTTCGCGCAAAATCGGTCTTTCCACTTTGACGGTGCGATCGTAATCCCACAAATCCCAGATTATAATGCCCACACCGACGATCGGATCGATTAAACCCACTCCTAACTGACTGGCAACAGTACCGCCTGTTTTCGTTGCCATTTTAGCAGCAGCTTTGCTAGCCACTTTCGCCGACACTTTGCTGCCAACCTTTGCGGCCATCCCCAAAATTAACGGCTTGGCAATTAAATACCCGCTGCCGCCAACTAAAACTTTTAACGATAAATTCGAGACATTGCCTTTATCGCTAATTGTGGTAGCAATATCATTGAGATATCTGTCCCATTGAGCTTGAGGTATGTTATATTTGTTTTGCACCACTTTGACATTTTTGCTAACTTCTGCGATGTACAAATTAGCAGTATCTTGAGTGATTAATTGAAACCGCATCTGAGCGTTTTTCGGCAACAGCACGCGGTTGGCGAATTCTCTTTGAAAATCTTCGGTTAGCTTTTCAGAAACAGCTTGAGACGCCGCGTTCATATCGAACCTGTTGAGTACCGCAGATTTCAGGAAACTGAAAGGTACGGTAAATTCCATCTTTTTTTGATTGAAGTAATCGAAGTACCAATCGAGGAAATTATTGTCAACTCGGGCGATTACTTCCGCTTCCCATTTATCCAATTCTTGAGATGCGAAAGTTTCCGCTGTGGTGCGGGCTGTGTCGATCGCGCTTTTCACATCTGCATCAACCTTGCTAAAATCGTGCGGTGGCGAGACTACAACAGTTGTGGCTGCTGTCTGCGTCAGAGACTTGGAAATGATAAAGTTACCTAAGAGGGGAATGATGACCACCAGAATGACGATCGTCCAAATCATCGGCGTCACGTTTTTGATAAACTGAGCGATGACTCTGAGGCGTTCTGTTTTCTCTGAATAGGTAATTTTTTCCTTGTCTTGACTCATGGCGCTTGCTCGATTGATGGGGATTTTTGGCTATTTTTGATTGTAGGCGGCACTTCCTGAATTGTGTTACGGGCGATCGGGCTGCAATTCTGGAAAAGTTGGGGTAAAGTACGATCGACCGTTTTATATAGGGCTTGCTGAATAAGTAAAAAACTCAAAAAAAGTTCGATCGCGCTATTCAAATCAGATAATTCAACAGTCTGGATTGAAAATCAAAAATTGAAAATCAAAAATGGACTGTCAGCCTTGAGGTATCAGACCAATCCTGTATGCGGGAAAAAATCAGCATAAGATCGTCGTATCTGAAAAAACCGCCGGATTGCCCATGAAACTAATTATTACGAGAACTACCTTTTTCAAAGCCCGCCCGCTTCAGTCAAGCAGTTTGCGGGATGACGAAATAATTCGAGTCGAGAGAAACAGAACTTTTGACATTGAGAGTTATAAAGCCGATCGTAACAAGCACTGGCGCATTGTTTTCAAAGGTCCCTACGAAGGTTGGTGGGTGTGGTTTGTTTATCAAAACCACGTCCGCATCGAAGTCGATGCGACAGGCCGTCCTGCTGTAATGAAACTCAACGTTCCGTTCAAATCCCAACTCGACAATCGACTCAATCCGACTGGGGCGTGCAACGTTACCAGCATCGCTATGTGTTTGGCTTATTTTGGAGTAGAACCGCAGGGAGTCGATCAATTGGAAGACGAACTCTTTCAATATATGTTGCGCAAAGGACTCAGCCGCCATTCTCCGGAAGATTTGGCTCAAGTTGTGCGAGATTACGGCAAGAAAGATGATTTTACAGTTTGGGGAACTTTCGAGCGCTGTCGCGACCACCTTGCAGCCGGCAATCCCTGTGTAATTCACGGTTATTTTACTTCTTTCGGTCACATCATTGTTTTAGTTGGATATGACGATAAAGGATTTATCGTGCACGACCCTTACGGCGAGTGGTTTAGCAGCGGTTATCGCACGGATTTAAGCGGTGAGTTTCTGCATTATTCCTATGGTTTGATTCAGCGAACTTGCATTCCTGACGGTCAATTTTGGGTGCATTATATTTCGGATTGAGATTGTGTTTGCCTCCCACGATCGAACGTGTTTGTATCGCTTGAAGTTGCACTGGTGCGAACGGGTTCCCAGGCACAGCCTGGGAAACCCTGTTTAGAGGCTCTTCCTCGATCGAGCAAATAGCATCGCATTTTTCCATTTTTTGTGGGGTATCGGGCAATGGATTCGATAGTAGCTGATAAAATTCGGGGCGTCTTATTCGGTCAAGCGATCGGAGATGCACTGGGCGTTGGCACAGAATTTTTATCTCGATCGGAAGTAGCTTTCACATTTCCTAATGGATTGCGCAACTATTCGGATTTCAGGATTTATTCTAAAATTACCAACCAATTTGAACAGTTTGAAGACCCGCGCTGGTCGCCTGGAGATTGGACGGATGATACGGATCAAATGCTCTGTATTCTTGATAGCATACTCGCTCGTCGGACGATCGACATTCACGATATAGCTGCTCGCCTCCATCACTGGGCTGTAACTGACGCTTTTGGCATCGGTGCAACAGTTTCTGCTATTGTACGCCATCCGGAATTTCTAGAAAATCCCCATCGAGTATCTGAAGAATATTGGGAATCTAAGGGACGAATATCGGCATCAAACGGCGGGGTGATGCGTACTTCACCTCTGGGAATTTGGCAATATTTAGAACCTGAAAAAATTCGCTATAATGCTGAGATCGTATGCCGAATAACTCATGCAGATCCGCGCTGTATGGGTTCCTGTGTAGCAGTATGCTTGGCCATTAGTCGGCTACTACAAGGAGAACAAAATCTAGATAAATTGGTTGATGCGATCGCCAAAGAAGTTGAGAAATACCATCCAGAGATGGCAACCTACTTGGCAAAAACTCAAGCCGATTCATTGGCAGTATTGGATTTAGATGAAGGATTGAATGCCAGAGAGCGAGTTACATATTCCTACACTCTCAAAACTTTGGCAGCAGGGTTTTGGGCATTGCGTAATGCAAACACATTTTCAGAGGGAATTGAGGCGATCGTTCATGAAGGTGGAGATGCAGATACTAATGCAGCAGTAGCCGGATCTCTACTGGGAGCAAGATTTGGATATCGGGCAATAAAGCCTGCTTGGATCGAAGGTTTGATTTACAAACAAGAATTAGAGAGGCGAGCAGAAAAGTTAATTGAATTATGCGATCGGACTTGATATCAGATTCTGGAGGCTCGATCGAGCAAATAGTATCGCATTTTTTGGCGTTAATTCTAGTTTCCTTTGTGTGGTGTGTCTAATTCCCGACTCTAAACGGAGAAAAACTATGCCCTATGCCCTATGCCCTATGCCCTATGCCCTATGCCCCCCTCACCAAAAGACTTATTCAGCAAGCCCTAATTAGCATCAGTAATATTTTCCCTTCTGAAATCTGTACATTCAGGATTCGCAATTTCTCGGATTGTAGCGGAGAAAGATACACAGGTAAACCAAAAATACAGCACCGAAATTAAGCTGAAAAATGCGCCCCAAAATATTTGCCCGGTACTCAAAAAAGCGCTAGCAGTTGCGCTGAATAAAAAGGCTGCTCCGTAGGTGCTGACACTGCCAGCAGCCACGATCGCAACTTTGACAATTTGCCACCGCACCCGCGAACTTATAACAAACATTAAAACGCCACCAAAAACCATTCCTATCAGAGCGGCTGTTGAATTATTATGAGTCGCAGTACCGACATGGAAAAAACCCAACAAAGCTCCCGAGAGAATGGCAGAAATTGTTCCCGCAAGTTTACCCAATTGTGATGTTTTTTGCTGTTTGCTGGCGATCGCGCAAGCGCAGCCAGCAACGCTCAAAACTCCGTACAGCAACAGCACAAAAGACCAACTGCGAGACTCCGGTATTTGTCCTTGACTGCCTAAAATCAGTCGAGTTACCGCATCGCCGACAATTAGACAAGTTGCGATCGCCACTACACTCAAAATTACAATTTGTTTCCGATAAAAGCCGAGTTTCGCTCTCATAATAGTTGATAGTTGGTAAGGAGTTTTGAGTTGTGAATTTTGAGTTGTGAGTTAAAGACAGTTTGCGTGAGTTTTGAGTTAAAGACAGTTCTTTTGAGTTTTGAGTTGTGAGTTGTGAGTTAAAGACAGTTCAAAATTCACGCACTCAAAACTTAAAACTCAAAACTTAAAACTCAGAATTTCCCCTTTCCCACTTCCCCATCCCCCACTTTATTAACAATTTTTAAATGCAGTGTCAATAGTTGCGCTCCTTGCCAATTTCAAATTTTAAATCTAAAATCGTACTCAATCTAAAATCTAAAATCTAAAATCCCATGACTTTACTCAATAGAAATAAAATCTTGCAAGTTTTCGGTTGCGGCATATTGCTCGCACCAATACTAATCTACAACATACCCTATTTTTTACGCCCAGCACAAACAAACGAAGCTCGATCGCTCTTTCAAGGAATAGCTTATCAGCGAGCATATCGCTCGTCTCCCCGGCCAGCGCTCGTCCATATTGTTACTGTAGATTTAACAGCGCCGGGAATTGGAATTTTTGTTACTCCCGGAGCGCCAACAGCCGATTTAACAGAAACCGATGCGCGCACTGCTACTGAATTTCTCAAAGAATTTAAATTGCAGCTAGCAGTTAACGGAAATTTCTTTTATCCCTGCATTGAAGAAGCGCCTTGGGATTACTACCCGCGATCGGGCGATCGAGTAAATAATGTCGGACATGCGATTGCTAATGGCAAGGTTTATTCTCAACCAGATAGCAACTTTCCTGCCCTTTGTTTTGATGCCAAAAATCGCGCTGCAATTGTCGAAAATGGCTCTTGCCCTCAGGGAACAGTTTACGGAATTGCGGGAGATACCGTACTGGTAAAAAATGGCAAACCCGCAGCACAAAATCCGCAAGAAAGCCAAGAAGATAAACCTTATCCGCGAACGGTAGCGGCAATTAATAAAACGGGAGAAAAGTTGTGGTTGATTGTGGCAGATGGCAAGCAGCGATTTTACAGCGAAGGGCTGAAGTTGAGCGAAATAACAGAGATTTCCATGCAGTTGGGAGCCGATACAGTGTTGAATTTGGACGGCGGCGGTTCGGTCACTCTGGCTGTTGCATCGCCGTCAGGAGCAAAACTTTTGAATGCGCCGATTCAAAATAAAATTCCGATGCAAGAACGCCCGATCGCGAATCATTTAGGGTTTTACGCGCGGGAGAATTAGTGTTTAAAATTGCGCTGCGATATCGGTCGAAAGTTGGTGCGCGGGGCGCACCTTGTGGGGTTAAGTGGGAAGCAGTTTAATGACGAATGACTGCTGAATGATGACTAATAACTAAACTGCCTCAACTTATCAATCAAACGATCGAAATAAGGAGCAAACTTTTCCCGATCGCCCGGCTCGCACTTACTCAAACTAGCAGCTTTGATTTCGACCAAACCCAACACCATTGCAGGCAAAGGAACTTGCAATTCTTGATAGAGCAAATTCATGTAATGCAGTCCTTCATCGCTAGTAAAATCGGGGCGGTTTCCCGCAATTCCGTAGGTAATGCAGCGCAGAAAATGCCAGAAATCCCGCCAGCAAGCCTCCGCCCTAATTGGGGGATAAAGCTCGCCTCCCGGTTGCACAATATCGGGATATTGCGCTAGAACTTTTTCCCTAGCTTCAGATACGATATCCGCCGCACGATCGCGCAGTAACTGAGCTGTTTTAACAAATTCCGGCGCGGGTGCTGCAATTTTCAGCAAATCTTCATCTTCTAGATAGCGGCCTGCGTCATCAGCAGCCTGAAACAGTTGAATTTCTGCAGGAGAATGCAAATTTTCCCAGCCTGCAAAGCTGACAATTCGGGCTTTGGGAATTAATTCTTTAGCTTTTTTACTTAATTGAAAAGTCATACAAAAAGGTCGATCGGTAATTACTCGGTTCGGTTACATTTAAAGTTTACCGCAATTGCGATCGCTCTGGCGTACAAGATCGCAGCCGACACTGCTAAAAAACCTTGTTTTAATTGGGTTACACAGTACAACTCGCACCGTAACTTCAACTTTTTTTTAGCATCAATCTTGTTGTCTATCTACCGTATTTTCATGGTGTTTGGCTCGATCGCAGCTAGCTGTCAATTAACTGTAAATGCGTGCCACCGCGCCGGCTCTAGGTTTGGCGCGGAGTCACAGGTAACAAAAATTACCAAATTCGGTTTTGCCTGTGTCGTGCAAAAATAGAAGCAGACTTGATGAAAGTGTTACTCTATCTATAGACGTAACTTGTTATGTGTAGCAGAGGGTACAGTAAATCTTTGAGTTTGAGTGGAGTGCCGGCGGCGCACCCGAGTTCTCGGCAAGCTATCGTTCTCTCAGTGCAATCGCTAATTTACAGGAGGTTTGGATGACCGAAAGAGCCGAATATACGATCCGTTATACCATGAAGAAAGTTTGTCAAAGCGTTATTTACAGGCTACAGATACTAACTATTTCAAACACTGCTATACTCCATCCGATCGAATTACAAAATCTCTCAATTGCAACAATTGTATGTCTCGAACGCGACGATCGAATTTACCAATACTCAAACCCTCCCGGCATTGTCAATAATTGCCACGTCTATCGTTTTGATTGTCTTCTGAGAAGGCTGTTAAAATACTTTAGTCTAATTCAGTAGAATGATATAAATTGTGGAAAGACTTTCTCACTATTTGGACGCAGTGAAACCTGGAAAAACTGATGATTTCAATATGAAACAACCAGCAGAAAATAAACCGAGCAATTTACAGCACGAATCCGATTTGGCAGAAGCAGAACGCTGCCGGATCTTGGGGAAAATTTATGAAGCAATGGAATTGTACGATCGAGCAATTCAAAATGCAGCAGAAAATGGTTGCATTCAAGCTGAAGCATATGCCAATGAAATGGCGGCTAAATTTTATCTAGAAATTGGCAAAAAAAAGATTGCTAAAGTATACGCGATCGAAGCCTATTTGGGTTATAATTCTTGCGGAGATACTGCCCAGGTTAAATACTTAAAGAATAACTACCCCGATCTGATTGTTGCTACCCAAATTAACACCGATAATTCCGCGCCAACACTACATGCAAGTCGCAGTATCCCAGAGGCAGCAAATACCGCAACCACCGGCAGCAGTATTCTCGATTTAGTCGCGGTGATGAAAGCATCGGAAGCCATCCAGAGCGAAATTACTTCAGATAATTTACACCGCACTCTGCTGCGCATCCTTCGAGAAAGTGCTGGCGCTCAAAAGGGCTGTCTGATTTTGAAAAAAGCCGATCGCCTATTTGTTGAAGCAATCGATCGCGGTCAAGATTTTGTAAAAATAGTCCAGCAATCTACACCAGTTGAAAGCTGCGAAGATTTGCCAATTTCCGTAATAGATTATGTGGCAAAAAACCAATATCCTCTAGTTTTAGACAATCTCGATGCCGAAAATATTTATCAAACCGATCCTTACATTAAACGGCAGAAACCAAAGTCCGCACTGTGCGCTCCGATCTTTTATCGATCTAAGTTAATCGGCATCTTTTATCTCGAAAATAAGTTAGCAATAAATAGTTTCACCATCGCCCGTTTGGAATTGCTCGCACTGCTGGCTTCTCAAGCAGCAGTTGCCCTCGAAAACGCCCGTCTTTATGCCTGCGAACAAGAGAAATCGAAACAGTTGCAGCAACAAGAATCGCAGTACCGCACCATTTTTGAATCTGCCAATGACGGAATAGGAATTTTCGATTTAGCAACCTACAAATTTATCGACTCTAACTCAGCAAATAGCCAGATGTACGGCTACTCGGTTGAAGAATGGCTGCAACTAAAACCGCAAGATTTCATCCATCCAGATTCGCTGTACTTATTTGAGGGATTTATCAAAAATGTAACAGCAGGTGAGGATTTTTATGGCGAGGCGACGATCGTGCACAAAGATGGAACTCTGTTAGATGTAGAGGTAAAAGCCACACCCTACACCTACAAAAACCAACCCCACGCACTGTGCGTCGCGCGAGATATCAGCGAGCGCAAACTGGCAGAAAAAACTTTGCGCCAAAGCGAACAAAGATTCCGCAATCTGTTTGAAGCAACTCCGAAAATTGCCATCCAAGGATACGATCGCGATCGCCGAGTTATTGCTTGGAATCGCGCCAGCGAAGTTCTCTACGGATATACCTGTGCAGAGGCTACCGGCAAGCGAATGGAAGACTTAATTATTCCTCCAAAAGCTCGCTCTAAAACCATCCAATCTTTAAAAAATTATTTTGAAAATGGCACAGCGATTCCCCCAGGAGAAGCCGATTTAATCCGCAAAGACGGCTTGAAAATCAGCGTTTATTCCAGCTACATCATGCTAAAGAATGCTGCGGGTGAATTAGAAATGTATTGCGTTGATATCGATTTGAGCGATCGCAAACGCACTGAAGATGCTTTGCGCCATTCCGAAACACAACTTGCCAAGCAAAAACACACTCTGAAAGCAATTCTTAACGCAGCCCCGATTTGGATTTGGATGATTAATATCAACGGCAAAATGCAATTTGTCAACAAAACATTCTGCAAAGATGTGGGAATTCCGGCAAGTCGTTTTATCGAAGCCGAACACTACCGAGAAATTTTGGGTGAAGAAATTGCTGCCAACTGCATGGCTTCCGATCGAGCTTGTTTAGCTCAGGAAACCCCGCACTTATCTGTGGAAATGCTGCCTTTTAGTGATGGTAAAATTCACAATATGGAAATTACTAAAGCGCAAATCAAAGACTCTCAAGACCAAACGATCGGCATTATCGGATTGGGCGTTGATGCTACCGAACGGGCGCAGGCAAGATTAATGTTGCAAGAAAAGAACCAACATTTAGAACAAGCTTTGCAGGAACTTCAGCAAGCTCAAACTCAATTAATTCAAAATGAAAAAATGTCGGCTTTGGGCAATTTAGTTGCGGGAGTCGCCCACGAAATTAACAACCCGATCGGCTTTCTCAACGGCAGCATCAACAATATTTATGACTACATTCAAGACATTTTATCGCATTTAGAATGCTATCAAAATTGCTATCCAGAGCCGCTTCCATCAGTTCTAGACAGTGCAAATAAAATAGATTTGGAGTTCGTAATTGAAGACTTGCCGAAAATATTTAGCTCTATGACAGTTGCTGTAGAACGCATCCGCAATATCAGCACTAGCTTGCGTACTTTCTCTCGGGCAGATAGCGATCGCAAAGTTGCTTGCAACATCCACGAAGGGATTGATAGCACCTTGCTTATCTTGAAATATCGCCTCAAAGCTAACGAACAGCGTCCGGAAATTAAAGTTATTAAAAACTACAGTGACTTGCCCCTAGTTGAGTGTTTTTCCGGGCAACTAAATCAAGTATTTATGAATATTTTTGCCAACGCGATCGACTCCATAGAAGAAGCAAATCAGGGCAAGAATTTTGCCGAGCTTAAAGCAAACGCTAACGCGATTACCGTGACAACTGATGTCGGAGATGACAATCGAACTGTGATAATTAAGATTAAAGACAGCGGTAAAGGAATGTCAGAGGAAGTGCAAGCGCGCATCTTCGAGCATTTATTTACCACCAAAGGAGTCGGCAAAGGCACGGGTTTGGGACTGTCAATCAGCCGTCAAATTGTGGAAGAAACTCACGGGGGAAGTTTGACTTGTTATTCAGTCTTGGGAGAAGGTACAGAATTTGCTATCGCTTTACCTCTAAGTACAAAATTATAAATATTAAGAAAGTGCGATCGATATCACTTCAAACTCAGATGTGAGGTGTTAGGTATGAGATATGAGGTGTGAAATAGTGTGAGGTGTTAGGTTGGAGCATCCCAATAGGAAAAGCCTTGTCGTTCGAGTTGTTTTATTCTTGGGTTAGGTTTTTTGATGGTAATGCAAGTATTGACAAGAAAGCGATCGCAATACAAGCTGCTCAAAAGGAAATTTTCATTTCTCCCAGAATCAAAAATACTGAGAGAATCATTAATAATTATTCTGAGTCACTTTTGTCTTTGCCAAATCGCCTTATTTGTATCGTTTCAAAATGGTGCCAGCGCAATTTGGCCCTCTGCCGGTCTATTTTTAGCAGCAGTGTTGCGCCTGGGACCGCGAATTTTGCCTGCTATCTGGCTGGCGCATTGTCTGGCAAGCGCGATACTTTTTTACCCCTGTGACTTTCTGACAAGCAGCCTGATTTCTCTGTGCAATAGTATGGACGCGCTAGGAACAAGCTTGCTGATAAATCGCTTCATCAAACACCGTTATTTTCTCAGTAAATCCCAGGATTTATTCAAATTTTTTCTACTGCAAATACCCATACCTATTATTACTAGCACTCTCGCCGTTACTGTACTGTGCGTGCGGGAAATGAGCCCCTGGACGGCTTACTCAGAAGTTTGGCAGAGTTGGTTTATTTCAACAATTGGCGGTACGCTGATTGTTGCCCCAGCAATCTTGGCGCGCACATTACCACTGCATCAATCCAAACAAATTTGTGAAGCGAAGCTATCCCCTAGGGAATCGCACCAAATGGCAGAATTTGGACTTTTGCTGTTTTTGTTGGTTGTTATTAGTACCATCACTTTTTGGCAACATTATCACGTCGAATACATGATGATTCCGCTGCTGATTTGGTCGGCATTTCGATTCAGTTCGCGGGAATCCACTTTGCTAGTAGTAATTGTATCGGCGATCGCGGTTTTTGGTACATCTCGCGGTTGGGGTTCTTTTGTCAGGCCTTCCATCAACGAATCGCTGTTGTTGCTGCAATCTTTTATTGGCGTTGTTGCCATTACCA
Organism: Oscillatoriaceae cyanobacterium Prado104; assembly: GCA_025454405.1. Classification (GTDB taxonomy): domain Bacteria; phylum Cyanobacteriota; class Cyanobacteriia; order Cyanobacteriales; family Microcoleaceae; genus Microcoleus. Next base: position 47,117 of record JALOON010000002.1, read on the forward strand.
CCCTGATTTTATCAGCAGTAATTAACGAAAACCAACAAGCAGCAGCAAGGCTTAAAAAACTTAATGACAAGTTGGAACAGCGAGTTGAAGAACGCACGGCCCAACTTCTCGAAGCCAAAGAAGCAGCCGATGCTGCTAACTTTGCTAAAAGCGAATTTCTAGCAAATATGAGCCACGAACTCCGCACTCCCCTCAACGGCATTTTGGGTTACGCTCAAATTCTCAACCGTTCCCAATCTTGGGGAGAAAAGGAACGCCACGGCGTCAGCATCATTCAACAGTGCGGTTCCCATCTTTTGACGCTAATTAACGACATTCTTGACCTCTCAAAAATTGAATCGAGAAAATTAGATTTGCAACCCAAAAAAATCCACTTTCCTTCATTCTTGAAAAGCATTGTTGAGATTGTTTGCGTTCGCGCCGAACAAAAACAAATTGACTTTATTTATGTTGCCGGCGCTCAACTTCCCGAAAGCGTAGAAGTCGATGAAAAACGCTTGCGCCAAGTGTTAATTAACTTGCTGGGAAATGCCGTCAAGTTTACAGATAGAGGTAGCGTTACTTTCAAAGTAGAGGTAATCCCCGACGAAAAATTGCTGCATTCCCAATATTCGATCGCCAATCCAAATTCGCAAATTACAAATCGCAAAGTCCGCTTTCAAGTAACAGATACAGGTGTCGGCATGAGTCCAGAATGCCTGGAAAAAATTTTTCTGCCTTTTGAACAAGTAGGAGATGCAAAAGGTCAAATTGAAGGCACCGGACTCGGATTGGCAATCAGCACTAAAATTGTGAATTTAATGGGCAGTCAGATTGAAGTGCAAAGCCAGTTAGAAGTCGGGAGTACCTTCGCTTTTACTGTCAATTTGCCCTTAGCTGTTGGTTGGATAAACTCAGCACCAGCCGCAGGTAGCCAGCAGATTGTTGGCTATCAAGGCACTCAGAAAACTATTCTGATAGTTGACGATAACTGGCAAAATCGATCGGTAATTGTCAACCTGCTAGAACCGATCGGTTTTGCAGTTGTCGAAGCAAAAAATGGCGAGGAAGGTTTAGCAAAAGCAGCGCAATTGCAGCCGGATTTAATTATCTGCGACTTGTCGATGCCTGTGATGGACGGTTTTGAAATGCTGCACAAATTGCGGAGTTCGGAAACTTTAAAAAATGTGCCGTCAATTGTCTCGTCCGCCTCTGTTTACGAAATGGACAAGCAAAAAAGTTTGGAGGGGGGCGGCGACGATTTTATAGCAAAGCCCGTCCAGCTTGAGGAATTATTTTCAGTATTGGAAAAGCACTTGCAAATTCAATGGAAATACGAGCCGCCAGCACCAACTGAAACTGCCCTCAAGCAATCGGCTGCGCGGGCTGTATCTCATTGGGAAATCCAGAGTTCGGAAATGGCAGTACCACCCGCAGAAGAGTTGGCTTTGCTGCTTGAATTTGCCCGGCAGGGGCGTTTAAAAAAATTGACAGAAGCCGCCCAGCAGATAGAGCTGCTCGACAAACGGTATAATGAATTTGTCCAACAAATCCTGCAATTGGCAAGAAGCTTTCAAATAGAGAAAATTGAAAACTTTATCGGCCAATATATTAAATAACAGGGAAAGAATGTATGCGAGAAACCGAGTTAATTTTAGCGGTAGACGATACGCCGGCTAATTTGGATGCGATCTCGGAAACTTTGACGGATGCCGGCTATGAAGTGGCGATCGCGACTGATGGCGAACGGGCTCTCAAACAATTGCAATATACGCTGCCGAGTTTAATTTTACTTGATGTGATGATGCCGGGAATTGACGGGTTTGAAACTTGCCGCCGCTTGAAAGCTGCCGCAGCTACCAAGGATATTCCCGTAATTTTTATGACGGCTTTGTCCGATCCGACAGATAAGATTCAAGGATTCAAGCTGGGGGCGGTTGATTACATTACTAAACCATTTGAAGAAACGGAAGTCTTAGCCCGCGTCAATACTCATATAAAACTGCGAAATTTAAGTAAAGGACTGAAAGAAAGAGTAGCCCAGCGCACGGCAGAATTAGCAGCAGCTTTGGAACAGATCGAGCATTCTCAACTTCAGTTAATCCAAAGCGAAAAAATGTCGGCTTTGGGGAACTTAGTAGCGGGCGTCGCCCACGAAATCAACAACCCAGTAGGTTTTATTTACGGCAATATTAAAGAATTGCATTTGGCAATAGAAGAGATTGTAGAGCATTTGCGACTCTATCAAAAACAATTTCCCAATCCAGGAACAGATATTGAATCGCACGCCGCAGATATCGATCTGGAATACCTGTTAAAAGATGCGCAAAAGATGCTATCATCAATGGAAATCGGATGCGATCGCCTGCGGGATATCAGCAATTCCCTCCGCACTTTTTCCCGCGCCGATACTGCAGTAAAAGTATCAGCAAATATCCACGACGGCATCGACAGCACCCTGATGATTTTGCAGCATCGTTTGAAAGCTCAAGCCGAGCGACCAGCAATTCAAGTTATCAAGAATTATGGGGATATTCCCCCAGTAAAATGCTATTTAGGACAGTTAAATCAAGTATTTATGAACGCGATCGCCAACGCGATCGATGCTTTAGAAGACGCCAATCACGGGCGCAATTATTGCGAAATCAAAGCTCATCCCAATACGATCGTAGTGAGTACAAATTTGTCGGCAGACCAACAAAAAATTACCATCAAAATTAAAGATAACGGTAAAGGAATGTCTGAGGAAGTAAAAACGCGCATCTTCGACCACTTGTTTACCACCAAACCAGTCGGTAAAGGGACGGGATTGGGTTTATCTATAGGACGGCAGATAATAGAAGAATTACACGGCGGCATCTTTACCTGTGTTTCCGTCTTGGGAGAAGGAACGGAATTTACGATCGAACTGCCGGTCGCATAGATTAAGTCGATCGTTAACTATTTTGGTTGACAGTTTGTGCAGGAAGTCTTGACGAGTGTTGGCAATCCGATCGTGCAGTTTGGCTCTGAGGATATGCTAATAGAATCAGGAAAAATTAAAGCCCTCCTATAAGGACGGGGCTTGTATCTCAGTTCTTCGGTCAGGTGCGTTGCTGTAAGATTGTCGATGTTTGTCAAAGACTTTCGATCGCGACGCACCCGACAAAGACTGCTTAATCTAAGAATCCCATTAAGGTCGCACTGTCGTCAATTTCATTAGAAGCGATCGGACGGTTGCCACCCATTGTCGAGTAAACTTCATCAATGAACAGCGTGCTGGCAGCTACAGGGCGCGCGCCCGACATACTGAACATTTCGCTGACTTGCATGGCGCTAGATCCGATGGGGCGATTTCCCATTGTTGCAACTATTGCAAAGTCGCTGGCTTCCACCGGGCGATTTCCCACAACCCCGTAGGTTTCGCTGATGTGCAGGGTGCTGGTGCCGATCGGGCGATCGCCAGATATTGATACAATTTGGCTTATCGTAAAATCATCCCGGCCGATCGGGCGGTTGTTCGGCAAGGCGGCAGGCTGATAAAGTTGAATTCCTCCCGATTTAGCTTCGCTGGAGGTTTTGTCTCGAATGCTCAACGCCATTACTTGAGATTCTTTTGCATTATCGCCTGCGGCTGTTTCATTTTTTGCACTTGCTTTGCCGCGGCGGCTGGTGGCTTTGCCTTTGGGGCTCAAACTCATAACTCTTTTCCTCTTGATTGTTGGGTTCGGAAACCTGTGTCTCAGTTTTCGGCTAACTGTTTCGATCGATCGTTAAAATATTATAAACAATAACCAGCGTTCGAGCAAATTGCAAATTAATTGGATGTTTGTTAAAATTTATTAGTAATAACAGCAATTTGTTATGGTAACTGCAGCAGCATCTTTTCAACTGCAAGCGCCTTTCGGACCTACAGGCGACCAACCGCAAGCAATCGCCCAACTCACCAAAGGGATCGCAGCGGAAGCTGGGTTTCAAACTTTACTCGGCGCTACGGGTACTGGCAAAACTTTTTCAATTGCGGGGGTAATTGAAAAATTCGGCAAGCCCACTTTAGTCCTCGCCCACAACAAAACTCTAGCAGCTCAACTGTGCAACGAACTGCGCAATTTTTTTCCCGACAATGCTGTCGAATATTTTGTCAGTTATTACGACTACTACCAACCGGAAGCATACATTGCTGTCAGCGATACTTACATTGAGAAAACGGCAGCAATTAATGACGAAATCGATATGCTGCGCCACTCTGCCACGCGATCGCTCTTTGAACGCCGCGACGTAATTGTCGTAGCTTCAATTAGCTGCATTTACGGTTTGGGAATGCCGGCCGAATACTTGAAAGCTTCGATTCCTTTGCAAGTAGGAATGGAAGTCAACCAGCGGCAAGTTTTGAAAGATTTAGTGAACATTCAATACAGCCGCAACGACATCGATTTCGGCAGAGCAAAGTTTCGGGTGAAAGGCGATGTTTTGGAAATCGGTCCGGCTTACGAAGATAGAATTGTTCGCGTCGAATTCTTCGGCGACGAAATCGATGCCATCCGCTACGTTGACCCGGTAACTAACAAAATCATCCAAAGTACCAACGCTTTAAATATCTATCCAGCGCGCCACTTTGTCACGCCGGACGATCGATTGGAAGCAGCTTGTCAGGGGATCGAACTCGAACTAGAAGAACGGCTGGAGCAACTAAAAACACAGGGAAAATTATTAGAACATCAGCGTTTAAAAGAGCGCACCCGCTACGATTTGGAAATGCTGCGGGAGGTGGGATACTGCAACGGAGTCGAGAATTATTCGCAACATTTAGCAGGCAGAAATCCGGGAGAACCGCCCGAGTGTTTGATCGATTATTTTCCCAAAGATTGGATGTTGGTCATCGATGAATCTCACGTTACAGTACCGCAAATTCGGGGGATGTACAACGGCGATCGCGCGCGCAAACAAGTGTTGATCGAACACGGTTTCCGCCTTCCCAGCGCCGCCGACAACCGCCCGTTAAAAGCAGAGGAATTTTGGGAAAAAGTCAATCAGTGCATCTTTGTTTCTGCAACTCCAGGGGATTGGGAATTAGAAGTATCAGAAGGCCGAGTAGCCGAACAAGTAATTCGCCCCACCGGAGTAGTCGATCCGCAAATCTTCGTGCGCCCGACGGAGGGTCAAATTGACGATTTGTTGGGAGAAATCAAGGAAAGAGCCAGCCGGAACGAGCGAGTTTTGGTGACGACTTTAACGAAGCGGATGGCGGAAGATTTAACTGAGTATTTGCAGGAAAGGGCGATTCGAGTCAGGTATTTGCACTCGGAAATCCAGTCGATCGAACGCATTGAAATCATCCAAGATTTGCAGGATGGAAAATTCGATGTTTTGATCGGCGTTAACTTGCTGCGGGAAGGTTTGGATTTGCCGGAAGTGTCGCTGGTGGTAATTTTGGATGCGGACAAAGAAGGGTTTTTGCGATCGGGACGTTCTTTGATTCAAACAATCGGAAGGGCGGCGCGAAACGTGCAGGGACAGGCGATTTTGTACGCGGATAATTTAACTGACAGCATGATTCAGGCGATCGACGAAACCGATCGGCGTCGGGGAATCCAGCAAGCGTACAATAAGATGCACGGAATTGTACCGCAGCCGATCGCCAAAAAGCGATCGAGCAATGCAATTTTGGCTTTTTTGGATGTATCGCGCAAGCTGAATTCGCAACAGTTAGAGTCGGCTTACGAACACGCGGATGAGTTGTCTTTAGATGAGGTTCCCGAGTTGATTAAGCTGTTGGAAACTCAGATGAAAGAGGCGGCGAAAAAGTTAGAGTTTGAGGAGGCGGCTAAGTTGCGCGATCGAATTAAGCATTTGCGGGATAAGTTGTTGGGACATTGAGGATTTAGGGGTTAAGTCGATCGGAAATATCGGTTAACCTAACTAAGATTTTACACCGTTCTCAACAAACCTGTAGGGGCGGGTTCGCCAACCATCTTACAGCAGTTTTCAGGTATGTGAGGCACAGAGAAACCCGGTTTCTCAGAGAAACCGGGTTTCTGGGATGTACTTCATAAACTTGCAATCTGCTGTATCTGAGAGCGGATTACAATGTGGAACCAAATATAAAACGCAAATAGCGCAGACGGAGGTTTACCTCCGCTGCGCTGTACCCGCACTCTAATCTCCGATTGAATGCTAAAGTAAGTCACCTTTTGCAGTGGCGCTGATTACATCAAGCCGATTTGAGAAAGAATACCTTGACCGGTCAGAAATTCGGTAGCCAAGCCGATAACGAAGCCCAGCATCGCCAAACGGCCGTTCCAGGTTTCAGCGAACTCAGTGAAGCCCAATTTTGCGTCTTTGTTTTCCATGATGAGAAACCTCGTTTAATTTCAACCTTATGTAAATTAATGTAACACAGCAATAAAAAGATTGCAACATAAATTTACATTAGCTGTCCGGATGGCCGATCTAGCTTTCGGCAGGAGGCAGGATTTTTCGTACTAACCTTAATATTGACGCACCCTACAGGGTCGTTGAAAGCATCCAAAGTCGCAGCTATTTTTCTAAAAACGCCAGCAAGTGCTTTGCCGCTTTGGTAAATACCGGATCTCGGGACTCGAAAGCGCTAGGAGCGAGTAAAGCTTGAACTTCGGCAAAATCTTCTGGGTCGATCGTACCTTGTTGAGTGAATACGGCATCTAAAACAGCAATATATCGGGGGTCCAGGCCCAGCCGCTGTCCGATCGACTGCAAATACATTTGCTCTCGCAGGTCGATCTCTCCGTCTACTGCTGACATTTCGTAACCGAAGCCGATTGCCAGCAGCTTTTCGGAGTCTGAGAATGAAGCCGTCAGAGTCAGCAGTTCCGTCGGATTGAAAAAAACCTGCTGTTTGGCAACTCCCTTAACCAGGCGCTGAATTAGTGGAATGCGGTCGCGATCGCCGATCGCAAAAGCTTTGAGTGTCTTTTGCAGCCGTTCTTCTTCTTCAACAGCAACAGTCCTATCAATAACGATCACTCCGCGCAGGATTGAAATCAAAGCCGTCAGGAACACTACCAGAGGAGTGATATCTTGTTCCCGGAGTCTTTGCCTGCTAATCCGCGACAACAGCTCAACAACTTCTGCGCTAATCGGGGTTGTATCCATAATCAAAAATTTCTTTCGGTTTGCCTGCAGTTTGACGTTCTTTCGATCTTAAGTGTTTTCCGATGGTAGCTAGAGCTTAATTTTCCCAACAAAATTTTTATCTATGAGTGACTCTACTTATTTTATGCACCGACGGTGGATGAGCAAGGCCGTAGAACTCGCAGCCGCTGCTGGGGAGGCTGGGGAAGTACCTGTAGGCGCTGTAATTGTCGATCGCGCCGGCAGAGAAATCGCGATCGCCCAAAATCGTCGGGAAAGAGACTGCGACCCCACAGCCCACGCGGAAATCCTGGCTTTGCGAACAGCCGGACAAGTTTTGCAAGACTGGCACCTCAATGATTGTACGCTCTACGTGACGCTGGAACCTTGCCCGATGTGCGCTGGTGCCATAGTACAATCGCGGATCGGTTTGCTGGTATATGGAGCAGATGACCCAAAAACTGGGACAATTCGTACAGTAGCTAATATTCCAGACAGCGCGCCTTCGTGTCACCACTTGAAGGTACTCGGTGGCATTATGGAATCTGCTTGTCGCGAGCAGTTGCTGTCGTGGTTTGCCACGCGAAGGCACAAGCAAGGGTGCAACTGCCCGTAGGGATAAGGTGCGCGCTGCGCACCCAAAGTGTAGAGAGAGCGCGCCAGCCGCCAACAGCAGAAGCCGGTCAATTCTGCGACAGCCCCCGGCAGTAATAGACATCTAGCCAAATTAGGTTTTTGTCCTGATAGGGCAAGGCTTGCAGAATCTTTTTACCAGATGTCTAATGACAATCGCAGAACTGTCCCGATCGAAAGACGGAAAGTTTGCTAAAAAACTTAATGTTAAGGTCTGCAAATTGATAAAGCAGCTCGATCGCTCTTAGCCGTAATGCCATGACCGCCGTCGATTCCCCTAAATCATCCCTAGTGAAACCCATGCCTGCCAAGGTAGCATCTAATACCTCCCGCGTTTCTCCTTGGTTAACCTCCGTGCTTTATCCGCTGGGGCATTACATTGTCCTGCCGTTTTATTTTGGCAAAATTGAAATTACCGGACAGGAACACCTGCCCCAGGAAGGACCTGTAATTTTGGCTCCCACGCACCGTTCCCGCTGGGATGCGCTGATCGTGCCCTATGCAACTGGAGAGATGGTGACTGGACGGGATTTGCGGTTTATGGTAACGGCTGATGAGGTGAAGGGGCTGCAAGGTTGGTTCATCAAGAATTTGGGGGGATTCGCTATTGACATCAGGCATCCAGGAATTGGCAGTCTGCGTTACGGGGTGGAACTTCTCCTCGACAAGCAAATGTTAGTTATTTTTCCCGAAGGTGGCATTTTTCAAGATGGTGAAGTTCACCCGCTCAAACAAGGGTTAGCGCGTCTGGCAATTCAAGCACAGTCGATCGAGCCTAATTTGGGGGTGAAAATTGTACCTATTAGTATTCGTTACCGCCCGCGCGTTCCCAGGTGGCGTTCTCGCGTTAAAGTTGAGATCGGCCATCCGATTTCTGTGGCAGATTATGCGACTGGTGCAGGTAAAAAAGAAGCGCGATTGTTAACTGCCGATTTAGAAATGGCTCTGAAAAATCTTGACAGTTGACAGTTTTTCAGTTGACAGTTGACACGACCGAAGTTGTCAGAAGGAATTAGGAAGAAGGAAGAGTTGACAGTTGACAGCGAGGTTCGTTCGCGCAGCGTCCGCCCTAGCGCGGAATCGCTTTTGCGGTAGCCTCGCGCGGCATCGAAAATCCCCAATCCGCAATCCTCAATCTAAAATCTAAATCTAAAATCGTTGGCTTAATGGGTTGTAATTTACAATTTAAAACGGGTCAAATAGTCAGTTTAGAATGCGAAAATGCGTGTCTATATGCTGAGGTGATTCAGATAGTTGAAGCGCGTCAGATTTGTTGGTCGCGTCCTTTGATGTTAGCTGTATTGAAGTCGGGCACAGATGCGTTCGATCGAACTTGGGACGATGGCACTTTATACGACTTGCGGGAAGGTGCCGATCTCCTTTGGCCGCTGAATTTGTTTCGGGCGGCTGTGGATGTTGAAGTAATTTCGCTATTGACTCAGTTGCAGTCTCTAGACTCTAATAAAAAAGATGCCGCGCTTGCTTCTCGCCTGCTTAGAGATTTTGTCGATCGAGTTTGGGAGGCTTATCCCAATGCTTTTAGTTAAACAGAATTGCGGGCGATCGATATAGGCGAGCAATAGAGTATAATGGATTTGCTACCACAAGCTATACTCAATTTCGCGATAGTTGATATGCCTGCCAAAGACATCTTTCACGATGCTGTCAAACACGCTTTAGTCCAAGAGGGGTGGGCAATTACGCACGATCCTCTTTCGCTCAAAGTGGGCAGGAAAGATTTGTTTGTGGATTTAGGAGCCGAGCGATTCCTGGCTGCTGAAAAAGAGGGCGAAAAAATTGCTGTTGAAATTAAGAGCTTTGTGGGGCCGTCAGAAGTTGAAAACCTCAGAAATGCAGTTGGGCAGTATGTCTTGTATCAAACTGCCTTAGCTAAAATTGAGCCAGAGCGAACCCTGTATTTAGCAATTCGCCAACGCATTTATGCAGATGTGTTTGAAGAAGAAATTGGTAGAATGTTGCTACAGCAGGGAATTCTCAAATTGATTGTATTTGACCCTACAACGGAGGCGATCGTGCAATGGATCGATTAGAAACCTATCGCCAAACTATTCAGGATATCTTGAAACCCTATGGCAATATCTCTTATGCCAATGTCGATGCTTGCAACTACTTAGCATTCGATTCAAAGACAGATCAATATTTAGTTGTTTCAGTAGGATGGAGCAAAGAAGGGCGGGTTCATGGGTGCTTGATTCATGTCAGCATTCAAGATGGCAAAGTGTGGATACAACGCGATGGTACGCAGGATGGAATTGCCAATGAATTAGTGCAAGCAGGCATTCCAAAAGAAGATATTGTCTTGGGATTCCACGAACCAGAAATCCGTCCCCATACTGGGTTTGCGGTGGCTTGAAGAAAGGCTCTCCCAGCATCCCAAAAGCTCACCCAAATTTAAAATGTCGCGTGTGAAAGTTCTTCCGGTTTCAGATTGTTATGTACCACTTGACCGTCTCTGAACCACACTATCCGGCGAGTTTGGCGCGCTACTTCCGGTTCGTGCGTTACCATAACTACGGTCATGCCGCTATCGTTGAGTTCTGTGAAAATATCCATTACTTCCTGCGTCGTTTTAGTATCCAACGCACCTGTTGGTTCGTCTGCCAGTAACAGTACCGGACGGTTGACGATCGCCCTAGCAATTGCTACTCGCTGCTGCTGTCCTCCCGATAGTTGATTCGGTCTGTTTTGCAGCCGGCTTTCCAAGCCTACCCGCGTTAGAGCCTCTACTGCCCGTTCCCGCCTTTCTCCTGCGGGAATGCCTGCATAAACCATTGGCAGCATCACATTTTCTAAAGCCGTTAACTGAGACAGCAAGTGAAATTGCTGGAATACAAAGCCCAGTTTTAAATTGCGAATTCCTGCCAATTCTGCTTCCGGCATTTGGGCGACATCTACGCCATCCAAGTAGTAGCGGCCGGTTGTCGGTCGATCGAGACAGCCGATAATATTCATCGCTGTAGATTTCCCCGATCCGGAGGCACCCATAATCGAGCAATACTCTCCTTGGCTGACTGTCAGGCTGACACCGTTTAGGGCGCGAACTTCTAAATCGCCAATCCCGTAAACTTTGGTCACGTCTTCGAGACCGACAATTACGGGTTTTGCAGCAGCGCGATCGGCTTCTGTAGCAATATCGCCAGTATAAATATCGCCAGTATAAATACCGCCAGTATAAATATCAGTTGTTAACTCAGCCATAATTTTATTTTATTTAAAAAATCTTGCTAGTACACTACTAACTTAATATTATAGCAATTTTCAAAGATCGTAAGCTACTCTCCAGCATCCGATCGATTATCAATTTAAATTTGATATTTGAGATTGGAAATGACTGAGGTAATGCGGGTTGGGAACTTCCCTGCAATTGTATTTTTTTTGGTAACTTGTATTACCAATTACCAAAATTACCTCTAATTAACCGGACATGATATTATCCTAAATCCGGGTTACTCATCTCCTTTTTAAACTCGCGACCTAATTTCTTCGCCTCGCCTCCTCTGGGCCTTTCGGAATAAAGAGATTTTTAACCAGGATTTGGTATGGCAGGTCGATCGCCAAAACCGGCTTTTTTTGCGAAAATACAGGATTGCAGCCTGCAGATTCGTAAAAAAACCCGGTTTGTTTTGTCGGAGTGCGTGCGGGACTGCGCTGCTACACTAAGAAATTCTGGACAACATAGTTGCCCAAATTTCTGCCCGCATTCAAACCGTTGACGTTAGCACTCATAAAGTGAATGCCTCCGTAAATGCGGCTGATACCCGATTCGTCGGCCGCTTCGCTGAAGTTTTCAAAGGTACGCAAAGTGTTGATTGTTCGATCGCCCCGATCGCCAAAACCGTAGTCGGAACCGAATACAGCAGTCATCACCGGCTCGGCCGCGCCGCTAAAGGTGCTGTGGCCCGACGTGTACTCGGGGAATGGCGGAGTCGCCAGCAGCGGCGTCCACGAAGTGTCGGCTGTCGTGTTGGGATTATTGTCTCTGTCAGCTTGGCGGATCGCAGTTACCGGCCGCCAATAATTGTACTGATACTTGGCATCCCAGCAGCTAATCGCCGCGTCGGCCAGCGAAATATTCAGCAGGGCGAACAAGCGGGCGGTATCTTCTAAGGATTGACCGGTGAGGCTGGCAGCTTCTTCGGCGATTTGGTTCCAGTGTCCGGGCGGAGTAAACGTACCTGCCCCGTTTGCCCAGAATTTGGCGATCGCGGTTTGGTCTGGCGTGCGGTTAAGGCTGTCGATTTTGCCGATTTCTTTGGTAAAGTTGACCTCTTCGGCGTACTTGGCACTGTCGAGGGCGGGCGGGGCGGGCGGGCGGAACTGGGAACCGCTAGTCATGGCAAAGGGAGTAACGTCAGGCCACTGCGGCAAAAGGCTGGCTGCAAAACCTGGAGGAGTCGGCACCCAAATGCCGGGGTCGGTTTTGGGAGTGTACGTCACTGTGTTGTTCGCGCCGTCCGTACTCCGCCAAGCGATAATTCGATCGGCAACTTGTTGTCCGAGGGCGATGCCGTCTTCTTTGGCTTTACCGTCGGGAATGTTTGCCATCGACGAGTTGTATGCTTCGTTGAACTTGAGTGTTTGCGCTGGGTAGAGGCTGACGAGTACGCGGTAGGCGGCTGCTGCCGTGGCAGCTTCCGGCGATGCGCCTGCCGGTGCATCGATATTAACTTGGTAGGGGCTGTATTTTTTGCTGATTGAATTAACCGAGTCGTAAATTGCTGCGTGAACCATTGCCATGTTGCGGGAAGCCACTGGTGGCGCGGTACTTTCCGTTCGTATGGCATTGAGCAAAACTCCGTTCCATTCTAGGATGATATTTCCCGATCGCTGCTGGGTGAAGTCATCCCGGTTAATAGTGCTGCTGTTAACTCCCGGCAATACTGCTAAGAATTCGCCTGTTAGTTTGTCTTGAATTATCGTGCTGTTGGTGTTAGCGCCCGTGCCTTGTTCGATAGTTAGATCGTCAAATGTTAGACCATCTAACAATCGAATTTTGTCGTTGCCGTCGCCGAAGTCGGTGATGTAGTTGGCAGTAGCTGCTGTCGGACCGCCACTGCCTTTGGCGATCGCGAAAATGTCGTTTCCTTCGCCACCAGTCACGGTATCGCTGCCCGCGCCGGCGTAGATAACATCGTTGCCAGAGTTGCCAACAATTAAGTCGCTGCCTTTACCTCCCCAGATAACGTCATCATCTTCGCCGCCGAAAATTGAATCGTTGCCCCGATCGCCACAGATTTTATCTTTACCCCGATCGCCTTCAAGAAAGTCATCTCCGCTGTTGGCGTAAATTATATCGTTGTCATCCAAAGCATTGAGTCTGTCGGGTTGGGTAGTTCCTTCGAGATAGTCAAATTGTGGAGTTCCTGTGAGAGATGCCATATTTATTTATTTGGTAGATTTGATTGATTCGCAAAACTCGAGCCAAAACCCGGTCCCAACACCCCTGTTGAGCTTGAGTCCCACATTTCCCCCTCCTATTTTTCACCAATAGGGGAGGTTCACCCGGATTTTTTACGATTACTTTTGTAGATGCTGCGGTTTGTTTGCTCTTAATTAAATTTTATAAAGCTTTGAACTAACGGTCTACACTGCGAACCAAACTTTATAGAATCTTTACTATTTCCGTTAGGTTTTATGAAGTTTAGGATTAAAGTCTCTGTATAAATACTAGGGTTACAAGTGCTTTTAAAATAAGGCAATTTTGTTGATTCTTTAAAATCCAACAGTTTTTTTTAATCATTAGATAAAGTCATTTTTAGTATGCACAAAAGTGTAATATTGCCCAAGTAAGTAAGTCAATATTTTTGTTAAGCGCTTCTGAGGGCTGCGATCGGGTCAAGTTTGGCTGCTTGACGGGCGGGAATAACGCCGAAGAAGAGGCCGACGCCGCCGGATACGCCAACAGCAAGGGCGATCGCGACTGGAGAAATACCGGCTTGCAGGGGAGTAAAATTACTGACAAGCACAATCCCGCCGACACCTACGCAAGTACCGACAATTCCTCCGGCTGCCGATAAAATTACCGCCTCGATAATAAATTGAAACAAGATATCTTGTTGGGAAGCCCCGATCGCCTTTCGCAATCCGATTTCCTGAGTGCGTTCGCTGACGGAAACCAACATAATATTCATAATGCCAATGCCGCCTACTAATAGGGAGATGCTAGCAACGGCTGTTAACATAATTGTCAAAGCGCCAGAAATTGCATCCATTCTTGCCATTAAATCTTTTTGATTTCTGACGGTAAAGTCATCTTCGCCAGTAATTTTGTGCCGCAATCTCAACAGGTTTTCCACCTGAAATTGAGCCGCATCCATTTGCGATTCATTTGCAATGGAAACAAATATCGAAGTGACAGCCAAACCGTAGGGAGATTTGCGTCCGACAACGCGGTTTGCCATTGTCGAAATCGGTACGGCGGCAGAGTTATCGAAATTCGTGCCGAAAGAAGTACCTTTCGGTGCTAATACTCCGATTACTTTCATGCTGACATTTTTGATGCGGATTTGTTCGCCGATAGGATTGGTATTGCCAAACAATTTTTCAGCTAATTCCGATCCGAGAACCGCAACTTGATTGTTTTGCTTGACATCAAGTTCATTAAAAAACCGTCCTTTTGTCATGTCAAAACTTCTGACTTCAAGAAATTCGGGAATTGTTCCGAAAATCAAAGCCGAAACATTTTTGTTGCTGCTGCGAACTATTTCCGAACTGTTAAGTTCAGCAGAAACTCCTCGAACTGAAGGGACTTGAGTTGCGATCGCCCTGGCATCTTCTAATATCAATGTTTGAGGTGCATTGGTAATGGTATTCCGCCTCGCATTGGGCAAGCCTGGCCTGACTATCAGTACGTTAGTCCCGAGGGATTGCACCTGTTCGCCGACATATTTTTGCGCCCCTTCTCCAATGCCAATCATTGCAATTACTGAAGCGTTACCGACAATCATCCCGATCGTGGTTAAAATGCTGCGATTTTTGTTCGCTAGCAGGGTGTGGCCGGCCATTTTGATGCTTTCGATAAAATTCATGACTTTATAGTTGATAGTTGATAGTTGATAGTTGACAGCGAGGTTTGTAAGTTTTATTTTGGATTTGTGATTTTCGATTGAGAAATTTGCGATCGGGAGTTTTTAGCTAATTAATGAAAGCGATTGCGGTCGATCGCACTTAATATCATCGTGCCTAATATCGCGCGCAACACCTCCCCAGAAACCCGGTTTCTTAAAGAAACCGGGTTTCTAGATAGCTGACAAAACTGCTATATCAGTTATGGCGGGTTTACCAGTTCTCGACTTTGTATGAGAGACTGTGGCGAACTCGCTACTTCTATTTTTAAAGATACATGCATTAAGGTTATTTTACCAGATGCGATGCAACTAATGACGGGGTTCGCGATCGGAGACAATCTAAGTTCGATCGTGTAGGTTGGATTGAGCGAAAGCGAACCTTCCGCTTCGCTTCGCCCAACATCAGTTGAGCGATCGAATGTTGGGTTTCGTTCCTCAACTCAACCTACAGTTGGGCGATCGAATGTTGGGTTTCGTTCCTCAACCCAACCTACAGTTTAAGCACTTCTCAAAGCTACGATCGGATCTAATTTAGCAGCTTGTTTGGCAGGAACTACGCCGAAAAATAAGCCGATACCGCCAGAAACGCCGACAGCAAGGGCGATCGCTACTGGAGAAACGCTAGCTTGCAAAGGAGTGAAAGCAGCCACTAACAGCACGCCGCTAATCCCGACTGCTGTCCCGATCGCGCCGCCTGCTGCTGATAGAATTACAGACTCGATCATAAACTGAATCAGGATATCTTGTTGGGAAGCGCCGATCGCTTTTCTGAGTCCGATTTCCTTCGTGCGTTCGGTAACAGAAACCAGCATGATGTTCATAATTCCGATGCCGCCGACAAACAAAGAAATTGCTGCCACAAAAGCCAACATTAACGTTAAAGCACCAGTAATGCTGCCCAAAGTATTCATCAAATCTTGTTGGTTGCGGACGGTAAAATCATCTTCTTTAGTAATTTTGTGCCGCAGTCTCAGCAAATTTTCAATCTGAAATTGTGCCGCCCGCATCAAAGTTTCGTCTTTAACCGAAACTGAAATAAAAGTTACTTTCGTACCGTAAGGGGACGATCGCCCGACAATCCGGCTTGCCATTGTTGTCAGCGGCAAATAAATGTTCATATCTTGATTGTCGCCAAAACTCGAACCTTTTGCCTGCATGACTCCAATTACTTGAAAAGTAGCATTTTTGATGCGGATGTATTGACCGATCGGCGGTGTATTTCCAAACAACTGTTCCGCAACTTCCGAACCCAAAGCTACTACACTTTCTTGCTTTTCTAAATCTAGGTTATTTAAAAACCTACCTTGGGCAACATCAAAGCTTCTTACTGATAGGAATTCTGGTGTTGTTCCGACGATCGAAGATGAGACATTTTTGTTGCGGTAGGTAACAATTTGGCTGTCATTAAGAGTAGGTGCAACTTCTGCCACCGAAGGAACTTGACTTGCGATCGCCTCTGCATCTTCCAACACTAAAGTTTGGGGAGGAATCACCGGGCGAGTTTGCGCGTCGGGGCTTCCGGGAATGATAAATAACAAGTTGGAACCCAAAGAGTTGACTTGTCCTTCGATAAAAGTTTGAGCGCCTTCGCCGACGCCGATCATCGCAATAACTGAAGCATTGCCGATGATAATTCCTAACATCGTCAAGCTGCTGCGGAGTTTGTTTGCCGTCAAAGTCGTGACGGCCATTTTGACACTTTCAATAAGATCCATGATTCGATTTTAGATTTTAGATTTTAGATTTTGGATTTTAGATTGGTAATTGGTAATTGGTAATTGGTAATTGGTAGTTGGTAAGGAGTTTTGAGTTTTAAGCTCGTGAGTTTTGAGTATTGACAGTTGTTAATTCAAAACTCAAAACTCTCTCATTTTCTTTTAACTCAAAACTCAAAACTCTCTCACTTTCTTTTAACTCAAAACTCAAAACTCAAAACTCAAAACTCCCTCACTTTCTTTTAACTCAAAACTCAAAACTCAAAACTCAAAACTCCCTCACAACTATTTCTGCTCCTTGAAAATATCCTCCAGCTTTTTACCTTGAGGAAGTTCGGTGAACACGCGATCGCCCGCTTGTGCGCCCTCCAAAATCTGAATTTTGTTGCCAATAGTCGAGCCGATCGTCACTGGTTTAAACTTGGGTTGCTGTTTTTCATCGGGAACCAAAACGCCTGTTTGACCTTTGTTAGTCACGATCGCCACTGTCGGCACCACCAAAGCATTGCTGAGTTTTTCGCCGACAAATCTCAAGTCTACGTTCATTCCCGACTGCAGAGCATCTTTACCAGTGTCGATCGCTACCCGCACTTGAAATAGCGTCACATCCCGTTCCTTCACAGCTTCCGGCGCGATTAATTTAACCTTGCCTTTAAACACTTTATCGGGATAAGCATCGGCGACTATTTCCACAACTTGACCCGGTTTGATTTGACTGATATCAGCCTCAGGAACTTTAGCTAAAACTTCCACATCTCTTGCTAAAGCCACGATCGAAGTTGAAGTTGCCGAACTCGCATCAGATGCCGAAGTTGCAGGCGTTACAAAAGCACCTTGACTCGCAAATCTTTGGGTAATAATTCCCGCAAACGGAGCGCGCACTTTCGTATCTTCTAACTGCACTTCTTGCAAGCGAACTTGAGCTTGAGCTTCGGCTAATTCAGCTTGAGCTTGAGCGATTTCTTCCGGACGAGAACCGTTTTCTTGCGCTTCTAATTGGCTTCTGGCTTCAGCAACAGCAGCTTCTGCTTTCGCTATTTCTTCCGGACGGTTGCCGTTTTGTACTTTTTCTAAATTGCTCCTGGCTTCGGCAACTTCAGCTTCACCTCTGGTAAGTTCTTCCGATCGCGTGCCGTTTTGCAATTGCCTCAAACCTTGGCGCTCGACTTCTACTGCAGCTTGCAGTTGTTGGATTTGCGATTGTCGGTTTTGTTGCAGTTGTTGCAGGCGTTTTTGAGCTTCGATAACTTTAGCTTGGGCAGTCCGATTTTGGGTAATTAATTCATCAAGTTTGTCTTGAGCGACTGCACCTTCTTGTACTAAAATCCGGTTGCGTTCTACCTGCTTGGCTGTCAGTTCGGCTTGAGCTTTACTGGAATCAATTTGAGATTGCGCTTGAGCAATTTCTTGCCGCAAAGTACCGCTTTCATTTTGGGCATCTCTCAAACGAGTTTCAGCTTGGGCAACACGTGCTTGTGCTTGGCCGACTTCTTCAGTACGGCTGCCGGCGCGCAGTTTTTGCAAGTTGGCTTCAGTTTGCCGCAGGCGGGCTCTAGCTGCCTCAACTTCTTCAGTGCGGCTGCCGGCTTGCAGTTGGGCGAGATTGGCTTGGGCTTGCTCGAAGCGAGCTCGGGCTGCTGCGATATCTTCGGTGCGGTTGCCGGCTTCGATTTTGTCGAGTCGGGCTCTGGCACTGGCTTCGCGGGCCTTGGCTTGAGCGAGTTGGGCTTCCACGTCGCGGCTTTCCATGCGGGCAACAACTTGTCCTGCTTGGACTTTATCGCCCTGTTCGACAAATAATTCTGCAATCCGTCCCGCGCCTTTGGGGCTGAGGTTCACGCGCTGTACGGGCTGTACCGCACCGCTAGCCGTGATCCGCACCGTGAGGTTTTGTGCTTCCACGGGGACTGTCAGGGTGGCGATCGCATCTGCTTTCGGCTGCGATTTAGTATTTACTATATATACGGCGATCGGTACAGCTAGCAACCCGGCTGCAACCAACCCGATCGCCCACCGCTTCGGTTTCCGCGTGAGGGTTTCAGAAACCCGGTTTTTCAAAGAAACCTGGTTTCTTGGCTGTGCAATCTTGGCATCCGCAATCTGGGTATCTGGGGTCTTAGTGTCTGCAGTCTGAGTATCTGCAGTCTGAGTATCTGCAGTTTGAGTATCTTCCACTTTGACCTGAGCAGCTTGCTTTTTAGGGCTGACTATCATAACCGACTCACCTAATTTAATCTCAGGATTACCTTTAAGGTAAAAGTTCTGCTGATGCGCGGCATCGTCTGTGAGACTCATCCGATCGGGTGATTTAGCAAATGTTCCCAACCAGCATCTGTAAACAATTATAGCTAATTTTTGCGACTTATTAACAAATGTTAATTTTCTTAGCAGACAAGCTGGGCGGGAGTTCGATCGGGCCCACTGTCCGATTTCTGGGACGGGACTGATGCAGGAACCGGCTTTTGTTAAGAAAATACAGTCTGCGGGCATTCAATCCCGGTAAAAATCCGGTTTCTGCGATCGAGAAGTCAAGCTTGTTTAAATTTATTGAAAAAAATATCTGTCATTGGGTGTAGGTGGTGTCGCGAATCGAGTAGAATCAGGTCAAATCAATAACTATTTAATTCAAACAGCAATTTTTCCGTTTACCAAGAGGGCAAAAAAATGATAAATCCTAACGACAATCGACCCCAAAGCGTTACTGTTCTAGCAATTTTGCAATTAATTAGCGGCGTCTTCAGCTTGCTGGACGGCTTGTTCATCCTATTTTTTGCCGGGATTTTTGGCGGGCTCGGCGTAGCGATTGGCGGTGCGAGAGTGGGAGCAGTAATTGGCGGCTTCATTGCGATTTTTGCCGCGATCGCTCTGGCGATCGGACTTGTTTCTTTTATTTTAACATGGGGTTTGTTGCAGCTTAAAAGTTGGGCTTGGACGGTAACGTTAGTTGTCCACGCGATCGCGATAATCTCGCAGATCGCTAAAATGTTTAGCAGTGCGGGTACGGCGGCCAATTTTTTAACGCTCGGTTTTGCAGCGGCGAGCATTTACTACTTGTTGCGCCCGGATGTGAAACAGGCTTTTGATATTTAAATTGAACGAAACTAATTTTCTTTAGATACTTCTGACTGCAAGCCGAGTTGCTGTCGCACTGCTTGCAATGACTTGCCTCTTTTTACCTGCGATCGATCGCCATTATTTGGCAAATCTGAAGCAGAAAGCACGGGCTTTTTTAGAGGTTTTTGAAGCAGATATCGTAAAAATTCCATTTGTTCGGGAGTTCCCCGTTCTCCCAAAAGTACCGCCGCCGGATCTCCAGGTATCCGGTGCAAAAACATAAATACCAACAGAGTGATTCCGAACAGAACAGATAGCAGTCCCAGCAAGCGTTTGAGAATATATTGAAACATCTGTTTATATAAGTTAATTCAGCAATCGCTCAAAGTAAAATTCTGTAAAGTGGGGAACTAAAGCAAATAATTTGCGGTCGTATAGTTACATACTTTTGCAGACTTGTGCTGCTATAAGATTGATTTTATAAGATTGATTTTCTTTTGGATAAATATTGCAGGAGATCGCACTAGCAGGCGGTAAGGCTTTCCGCCACGTAGGGGGCGATCGCACCTTTAACCTGCAGCTACGCATTTTTGACATCAATTAATAATTTGTGAGGTATATTATGCTGTCCTCAATAAAACCAGCCAGCGCGATCGCATTTATTGACTCTCAAGTAGAAGATTATCAAACTCTAGTTGCAGGAGTAACACCAGGGACAGAGGTAGTGGTTCTGGAAGCCAGAGAAGATGCGATCGACCAAATCACTCAAGTCTTAGCAACTCACACCAATATTGATACATTTCCTGACTTAGCTGTGACGAATTCTGGCTCTAACAACGTCTCAATTTTGCTGGGGAATGGTAAAGGTAGCTTTGGTACTGCTACCAACTATAGCGCTGGGTACGCTCCAGAGTCAGTTGCAGTGGGCGACTTCAATAACGATACCTTCTCCGACTTGGCGGTGGCAAATAGCTTCAACAAAGTCTCAATTCTACTTGGCAACACATCTGTTGAAGTAAATTTCGGGGCTCCCACCTACAGGCAAAATGAAGGAACCCAAGATACAGCAATTAATATTCCTGTCACTCTTAACAAGAGTCCATCGATCGACGTAACCGTACCAATTGTCATCAACCCCAACAGTACCGCTACTCAAGGTGTTGACCAAGATTACATCCTTTCCACTACTGTTACATTCCCCGCAGGTGCTTCGGGTAATGCCCTTACTCAGAATATTGCAGTCACCATCAAACCTGACAACATCCCTGAAAAGGATGAAACAGTCATTTTAGGCTTTGGCTCAATCGCAGGTGCCGTTGCAGGTACAATCCCTGAAACCACACTGACTATTGGAAAACTAGCGCCTAACTTTGAGTGGCTCCAGCAATTCGGCACACCCAACGACGATCGCTTCAAGAGTGCAGAACTTGACAGTGCAGGTAATGTCTATCTGATAGGAGACACCGATCTCCCTTTTTTGGGTGGCACCAATCCAAGTACAAATGCTTGGGTAGCCAAGTATGACAGCAGTGGCAGTCAGTTGTTCCTCAAGCAGTTAGGGAATGGCAGTTTTTACTCTGTCAGCGAAGTGACAGTCGATAGTGCTGACAATGTTTATCTGACAGGAATAACTGACAGCGTTTCACCGCAGGCGATCTTTAATAAAATTGACGGTTGGGTAGCTAAGTATGACAGCACAGGCAGTCAGTTGTGGTTCAAGCAGTTCGGCTTCGGATACTTTGGTGATGTTCCCTCAGGCCTAGCTGTCGATAATGCCGGCAATGTTTACGTAACAGGAATAAGCAGCCAAGCTCCAGGTCAGGGTGGAACCCCCAACAGCGCCTGGGTAGCTAAGTATGACGGCAGTGGCAACCAGTTGTGGTTGAAGAGTGTCAATTCTGACCGCTACTTTGACTACGGCATAAAAGTAGACAGCAGTGGCAATGTCTACCTGACAGGCACAAACTATGTGTACGCGGTGGGTACAAACTATAACTTTTTAAAAGTCGATCCACTAGGGCGTAGCACCCGGGCGACGAAGTACGACAGCAATGGCAACCAGTTATGGCTCAAGCAATTCGGGACTGTTGGCTCTGACTCCCCCTCAAAGCTAGCACTCGATAGCGCTGGCAATGTCTACCTCGTGGGAACAGCCTACAGCGCTTTGGGAGTCCCCAATGGAGGGGGTCAAGACACTTGGGCGACGAAGTACGACAGCAATGGCAACCAGTTATGGCTCAAGCAATTCGGGACTGCTGAATCTGACTCCCCCTCAGACTTAGCAGTTGATAGCGCTGGCAATCTCTACCTCGCGGGAGAAACCTACAGCGCTTTGGGAGGAGCCCATGCAGGGTATCTAGATACCTGGGCGACGAAGTACGACAGCAATGGCAACCAGTTGTGGCTGAAGCAACTCGGGACTGCTGGCTCTGACTCCCCCTCAGACTTAGAACTCGATAGCGCTGGCAATGTCTACCTAACTGGACAAACCAACGGCGCTTTGGGAGGTCCCAACGCAGGCAGTGAAGATATTTGGGCAACTAAGTACGACAGTAATGGCAATCAGTTGTGGCTGAAGCAATTCGGGACTGCTGAATCTGACTCTCCCTCAGATGTAGCACTCGATAGCGCTGGCAATGTCTACCTGATGGGAGAAACCAACAGCGCTTTGGGGGGAACCAATGCAGGCGGTCAAGATATTTGGGTTGCCAAACTCGGTACGATCGCGGAGGTAGTCACACAAACACCAACACCAATACAAACCTCGACGCCTACTCCCACAACAACGCCGACGCCGACTTTCACACCAACTCCTACGACAACACCAACGCCTTCTATTACTCCAACGCCCTCAATTACGCCAACGCCCTCGATCGCGCCAACGCCTACTCCGATATCAACTGCAACGCCATCACCCGCACCGACACCAACGTCGTCCAACTCTTCTCCAATTATCGGTACTGATGGCGACGATATCCTTGCAGGCGATCGCAGCAGCGATACCATCAGCGGTAAACAGGGAAATGATACCCTCAGTGGTCTAGATGGCAACGATCGGATGCACGCTCATCAAGGCAATGATTTTCTCGAAGGTGGCAACGGAGATGATACTCTTTACGGTGGCAAGGGAAATGATACCCTAACCGGCAATAACGGTGAGGATGTTTTATTTGGCGATCGCGGTTTTGACAGTCTGATTGGCGGTGAAGGGAATGATACTCTCTATGGCGGCAAGGGAAATGATACCCTATTTGGCAGCTTGGGAAATGATTGTTTGATTGGAGGTTTGGGGAGCGATCGATTCCTCTTAGGACTCGATCTTGGAACGGATACCATTTTAGACTTTGAAGACGAAAAAGATTTGCTGACACTTGTTAGCGGTATCACTTTCTCCCAATTAGCAATTACTGAAAGTAACGGTGCAACTTTCATCCGGTTTGTCCCGACAGGAGAAATCTTAGCATCTCTGAACGCGATATCGGCGAGTCAAATTAATGCTGCCGACTTCACTTTTATCTAAAAAAACTAACTCCGCAGTTATGCCCTCTGTGTTCGATCGTACTGGCTCGGGGGAGGGTGAAGCATTTGGACATAAAATTGTGAGTTTTTGGCAGAAATTGTCGCCCAAATGCTTCACCCCCTACAGTTGGCACAATTTTTCCTTCTTCCTTCTTCCTTCTTAACAACTGTCAACTATTTAACGATATTGAATTCTCGGATCGAAGAAAGCATAGGAAATATCAACCAAAAGATTAATCAGGACAAAAGTCACCGCTACAAAAATCACTCCTCCTTGAACGCTCGGGTAATCTCTAGTCAAAATGCCGTTATAAATCCAATAACCAATTCCCGGCCAGGAAAAAATCGTTTCGGTGAGAATCGCCCCGCCCAAAAGCGTACCGAACTGCAAACCAATAGTAGTGACGATCGGCAAAAAAGCATTTTTCAAAGCGTGTTTTAAAATTACCCAATATTCCGGCAAACCTTTAGCTTTAGCAGTACGGATGTAATCTTGCGATAACACTTCCAGCATGGCCGATCGAGTAATCCGAGCTATTATAGCTAAAGGAATAGTTCCTAATGTTAAAGCTGGGAGGATTAAATGGGCGATCGCATCCCAAAAAACCGCACCATTCAACCTCAATAAAGCATCCACAACATAAACACCTGTAATCGGCTGGAAACCCAACCCCAAATCGACACTAATCCGCCCGCTGGGAGGCAGCCATTTTAGATAAACTGCGAACAGATAAATCAACATCAAACCCAACCAATACACGGGCAAAGATACGCCAATTAAAGAACCGCTGACAGCGAGATTGTCCCACCAGCTATTTTTGCGAACGGCGGCCAAAATTCCCGCCGGAATTCCCAGGAATGCAGCTACCAACATCGCGGCCGCCGACAGTTCCAAAGTAGCGGGCCAGCGACTCTTAATTTCATCAACAATCGGAATGCCGCTAATAATGCTATTGCCCAAATCGCCGCGCAGCAAACTGCCGAGAAAAGCCATATATTGCAGCGGTAAAGGGCGATCTAAACCCAGGCGCGATCGTAAAATTTCCACTTGTTCGGGAGTTCCTCTTTCTCCTAAAATTACCGTCGCCGGATCGCCCGGTATCAGGTGCAAAAACATGAATACCAGCAGAGTAATTCCGAACAGAACCGGTAGCAATCCCAGCAAACGTTTGAGAATATATGGAAACATGAGTTTATTTTACATTCCTGGATTGTTTTTAATAACCTCAACTAGCATCGAGCTTCAATGTAACTTTTACAAAAACTAATTTCCTCTGAAACTGCGCTGCTTTACTGCATTAATTTTGAAGAAAGCGCCTATCAGCTTAAGTATCATTTTTACAATCAGTTTATCAGCGCTCGATCGATGTAACTATAAGACATGACATCTTATATTAAACGATAAATTTGAATTTCTTGTCGGTCGAGTTCTGGAGCAGAAACTAACTGATAGTGTTTTTCCTCAACAATTTGTACTTCATCCTCGATAACCGTTAACTCAAACATCGCGATCGGATCGGCAATCTTTGTGAAATAGTATCTGCAGGCACACCGTATCGATTTGCTGCTGCTGCCATTTTCAGTGATAGCAACTCCAAATCGCCACGCTCGAGGGAATCAGTAGGTTTCGATACTGGCTTAAAATCCAGTGCTTTAATAACTTCGGCTGCAACTGCACGAGCTAATAATGGCGGGACAGAATTCCCAATTTGTCGAAATCCATGCCATTTAGTTGCGTGAAATCGGAACCAATCTGGGTAGGAATGCAATCTCGCAGCTTCCCGTACCGTGATGCATCGAGGAATAAAAGGATGGATGGGACGAGGTGATGTAAATGCACCGTGATTGCTGGCGGTTCCAGCTCGCAATGTATTGCAAACTCCATTGGGGTCGAGTTTTAAAAATCGACTGATCGGTTCAGTATTTCCCGGTAAAGTTGCCTCAAATCGCTGAATTGACTCCAAAGTATGTTTTGTTCGCAAGCTAGAAGTTAGAAGCTTTTTATCGTATTGGCGCGGATAAGAATAGTCTCCATTATCCAGCGAACAATCTCGTAACTTTTCACCGTATTTGCTAGCTTTAGTGAATTTGGCTTGTACAGAATCTTGGTAATTCAGTTGTGGATAATTGTCGGCTTCTGGTAAGTCCTGCAAAGCATCCCAAACGTTGGGACTATCTGGAAGTTGCGAGAGTTTTTTATCAATTTTTTTTGTCAACCCTCCGCCCGCAGGCTTAGTAATCGGTTGGGGATATTGGGGAAGGGGCAAACCGATCCGGCATCCGATGAGAAATAGTCGTTCGCGATTCTGAGGAACGCCATAACAAGCTGCATTCAGAACTTGATACGGTTGAACGATATCGTAGCCGTTATATTCAAACTTGCTAATAAGTTCTGTGATAAATTGTTTGTGCTTCCCGATCGCCATTCCTTTAACATTTTCCATGACAAAGTATTTAGGTTTAATTTCATCTATCAGGCGTAAAAAATGGAAGACCAGGGAATTTCTCGGATCGTCCAGAACGCGCTTGCCGATGAGAGAAAATCCCTGACAGGGCGGCCCGCCAAAAACAACATCAACTTCTCGATCGCCGATGCCTGAAAATGACCGAATTTCCTCTCCGGTTAACTCAGTTACACTTTTACAAATTACCTTACAGTTGGGAAAATTATACTCGTGGGTCGCACAGTGAATTGGATCGATTTCTACCGCCGCCAATACATCAAAACCTGCTTGATCGAATCCCAAACTCAAGCCACCTGCACCTGCAAATAAATCGATACCGATCGGCCTCACAAACAACCTCCACATTTATCTACAAAATCAATCTTTAGTTTAACTCAATTGCGATCGAACTCCAAACAATTCTCGATCGAGCGCAACCATTTTACAAATTTGCCAAAATTCGATCGACTGTTTCTTCTACTGTTAGATTGCTGGAATCCAGCCAGTAGCCTATATGGGGAGTTTCGGTGCGGAGGATGCGATCGAACGCATCAACTATTGCTTGATTAGCATATCCTGTTTTCGATCGCGCCGCATCCCGTGCCGCGACAACTTCTGCCCGAGGACACAAAACAATTACAGACAAAAATACATCATAGAAACTGGCAACTACCTCAGCCAGCGTCGGACCAATAATGATATCTTGATAGACAACGGTGAAACCAGCTTGAAGATATTGTCGCGCTACCATTGCTGCCAAACGATATCGCAGTTCAAGCTGTTGGTATGCCTCTGCTGATAAATTTAACGTCATTTCTGCTTGCCCGTTGACGATCGCGCGACGAAAGATATCTCCCCGAAGGTGGACGCTTTTAGGCAACCTTTCGGCAAGAGATTGGGCAACAGTTGATTTTCCAGCAGCCATGTTGCCGGTAATCAAAATAATTTGTGGCTGACGATTTGCAGGTTGTCGATCGTTGTTCATACAGTTTGTTACTGATTCAAGACTCCAGTTGCAAACATCAGTTTAGCCTTTGATGCTGACTGAAGTCCTCACTACAAACCAAATCTATAATTTACTGATTTCCTCAAAAGACTCCGACCCCAAAGGACTCGGAATCCAACCCCCAAGATTCTTGCGTTTCCCTAAAAGCGGCTGCGAATGAACTATTGGCAAACGCACAGCTTCTTCATGCAAAATCTGGCTGACTTCCTGATAAATTTTAGCCCTTACAGCCTTATCCCCAGTCGCTCTACCCCGATCTAAAAGTTCGATAACTTTGGGATTTTTCCAATTACCCAAATCTGCCGTCGCACCTGGTCCAAAGTGAGGATAATAGAAATTATCCGGGTCGCCGTAATCGCCAGTCCAGCCCAGCATAAAAGATTGAAAACCGGGTGATTTCAGTCGATCGGCCAAATAAGCCGACCAATCTTTTGTTAGCAATTTTACCCGAATGCCGATCGCGCTTAAATCCGCAGCAAAAGCCTCAGCAATCGGCTTCGGTGTGGGAAAATAAGGACGGCTCACGGGCATATACCACAAATCTAAATCGAAACCGTTCGGATAACCGGCTTTTGCCAATGTTGCTTTAGCTTGCTGCGGGTTAAATTCGTAATCTTTCACTGTTTCCGATTCCGCCCAATTCAGTACGGGCGGCACAAATTGCGAATCATGTTTTCCGAGTTCTCCCCAAAAAGCTTTAACGATTTCTTGCTTGTTAATTGCTTGCGCGATCGCCCGCCTTACCTCGACTTTTCCTAAAGGTTCGTAACTCGGATTGAGCGCTAAATAACCGACATTAAAAGCCGGACGCAACACAGCTTCTAAATTAGCATCTGCCTGAATTTCTTTCAACTGATCCGGAGTTAGATCGACAGTAAAATCGAGTTGTCCGGCTTTCAATTGAGCCAAACGCGCCGCCGGATCTTCCACAAAACGCATCACCAATCGATCGACTTTCGGCGTGCCATTTTTCCAATAATTCGGATTTTTTTCCAAAACTATGCGATCGCCCGATCGCCATTCTTTAAACACAAAAGGTCCCGTACCCACCGCCACTGCACCCGGAGTACCGTACTTAGCGCCAGCTTGTTTCACCGCCGCCGGACTCGCTATCCCAAAATAACCGGAACCGATCGCCGAAGGAAAAGCAGCAAAAGGTCGATCTAACACGAATCTAATCGTAGATTTATCTACAACTACTACATCTTTTACTAGCGAATTTTTTTCGCCCTTAAATCCGCCAAAAAAATCTTTCCAAATTTGATAAGTCTTGCCAGCTTCTCGAAAACCGTTAGGATTTTTGGCATCCCACCAGCGATCGACATTAAACTTAACTGCTGCCGCATCAAAATCTGTACCGTCGTGAAACTTCACCCCGGAACGCAATTTAAAAGTCCAAGTTTTACCATCTTTGGAACTCGACCATTCAGTAGCCAAACTCGGTTCAATTTCGACAGTACCCGGTTTAGTATCAGTCAAGCGATTGTAAATTTGGTCGATCGCAATTACGGAATTGCCATCAGTAATATTTCCCGATTCCAGATTGACAGGTTGCCCGCCCGCGCCGTAGACTAAAGCTCCAGCCGGAACCGCAGCCGGAGTTGTCGGAGTTGGAGAATTATTGCTAGTAGTATTTGAGGGAACGCCACAATTTGATAAAATTATAGCTATCCCAAAAACTATCCCTAATAAAACCAAACGCCAATATTTTCCTAATCTCATTTTAATATCTCCCGTTTAATAGCAAGCTGCACTCATCCGAGCGATTGGTAATCCTCATTTACTCTTGTTTCTGCGAGTTCTGCACCCTCTACGGTTCATTTTATTGAAGCTCTAAAATATGGAACAAATCGATGATATCATGTTGGAGGTGGCAGGAATTTGCGATCGCGATCGAGTCACAGTCGGCGGTATCGCGTCCCCAATCGCTGGGGAAACTAATTGCATGGAAACAAAACAGAAGCTTCAGCGAGTCGATCGCTAGTTTTTCTTTCCACTACTTGGGAAAACTAATTGGAGCGAAATATATCTCATGGATCTTAATCTAATTGCTAAAATAGTAATATTATCTGTATCAATACCTTGTATTTTATACATTGCTTACGCCGCGAAAGTAGCCCTCAATCTTAACCTTAATATATTCGGTCCAGGTCACACTCCTGCTAAGTTAGAAAAAATCTCCGGTGGACTTATTAAGTGTAAGTGGTTCCCTAATGCTCACCACTGCCCCGGAAACGATCGTGTTAATAAAACATAGCAACCGCCACAATCGATCGCGGACATAAATAACCTCATGAATAGATCCCCAACCCCGCGATCGATAAACCGAACGCTTCGAGCAATTCTCCACATATCACTATGCTCTCCCCTCTGCGAACTCTGCGTTCTCTGCGGTTCATTTAATAAATTTTATATTAAAATCAAACAGAATCTAAATATATTTCTCACAGGTCCCAGATTGACCGATAATAAAAAATTGTCCAATATCAATAAAGTCCCGTGAATACAGAACAAGTTACAGATTTAATTAACAACCCAATTCGCGTCGGCGTGCTGGGCTACGGCGGACTCGGTCAAGCAGCAGCCCGATTGCTCGCTCCCAAACGCGAAATGCTCTGGGTAGCAGCCGCCGACCAAAAAGGTTATGCTTATGCTCCAGCGGGCTTAAATCCCAAACAATGCCAGGAAATTTACAAAGCTCAAGGTTCGTTAGGTTATTTAGAACCTGGGGGAATCTCGAGCGATCGCAGCATTGAAGAACTGATCCAAAAAGCAGGTAATAATGTAAATGGCTACTTCCTAGCTTTGCCAAACCTGCCTAACACTTTTATGGCATCTGTCGCCAAACAATTTATCAAATCAGGCTGGCAGGGAGTATTAGTAGATGCCATCAAACGTACTAGTGCAGTCGAGCAACTTTTAGAAATAAAAGACGAACTTCAAGCAGCAGGAATTACCTACATGACAGGTTGCGGTGCAACCCCTGGCTTGCTAACGGCGGCAGCAGCCCTAGCAGCCCAAAGTTACGCAGAAATTCACAGCGTCAAAATCACCTTTGGCGTCGGCATTGCCAATTGGGAAGCTTATCGGGCTACCATCCGCGAAGACATCGCTCATTTGCCCGGTTATGACGTAGCAAAAGCTCAAGCAATGACCGATGCAGAAGTGGAAGCATTGTTAGATACCACAGGCGGTTTGTTGAAGTTAGAAAACATGGAACACGCCGACGATATCATGTTAGAATTAGCGGGAATTTGCCCGCGCGATCGAGTCACAGTCGGTGGCATCGTCGATACCCGAAATCCGAAAAAGCCCCTGAGTACCAACGTTCAAATTACCGGCCGTACCTTCGAGGGCAAAATTTCCACTCACACCTTTACCTTAGGCGATGAAACGAGCATGGCGGCTAACGTTTGCGGCCCCGCTTTCGGCTATCTCAAAGCAGGTGTAATGCTCCATAACAAAGGCATTTACGGCTTATTTACTAGCGCTGAAATCATGCCGCAATTCGTGCGTTAATTGTCTGTAATAGTAAGGTGCGCAATGCGCACCCTACATATCATGTCCGGTCGATTACCATAACAAAAACTGTTTGTAGTGCGGACTTAAGTCCGCAGCATTTTGCGGACTTAAGTCCGCACTACGAACTAATATTCTTGCGATCGATATGTACAGAAAGATAGTCACTAAAAAAATGATAATAATTGAGATTTTTGATGTTTAACTAGATCGCTGTTAAACTGTATTAATTGGTTTACTAAAAATTGCTTTCGAGCCGAATAATAATCAGTAACACTCTTATTAACTAAAACCTGGAGACAAGTAATCATGGCAGAAGTTGAAGTTATTGTAGAGAGTTTGTGGGAACTGGATGAGGAGCAGCTACAAGCTCAGCTAGGTTCTCGCGCACAAGCTATAGAGGATGATATTGCTGGACGTGTTTTATCTGGAAACGAGATAGTTTTTTGTCCAGTCTGGTCGAGGTGGAAGCTCACCATTCTTAATGTCTTCGCGCCACTCAGAATCGGACTTGCGCGAGACTTCAGGCATCTCAAATTCGTAATGACTTAGCACAGGGCCTGCATAGATCATCTTGTCATCACCGTTGTCTACCGCAATCATCAACATATCGACATTACCTACGCCCTGGTGAAGCACGTTGGCGGGTTCCACATTTGTGTGGACATCCGCGACAATCGCATCCCATTCATCAGAATCCTGACGATTCTTATAGAAAAGGCTGGGATACCAACCGTAGTAAAATGGCCCCCCCGACATATTATTGATTTCAACAATATCTTTCAAAAATTTACTTTCCTCCTCAGTAAGTTTCTCTTGTGCGAGTTCCTTGACCGCAATTTTCTTCAGAATAGCTAACGTTTGAGCGAAGTTTTGAAAATGCTCGGCTTGTTTTTTCTGTATGTCTTTAAAACGTTCCGGGAATGGAGTTTTTTCAATCAAATCTGCTGCAAGTACCCCCATTTTCTCAAAGCGTTCCCAGAATTCGCGGCGAGGTTCTACGAACCCTGCTGGATACTCGCACATAAAGCCTGAGTAGGACTGTTTAGCATACAGAATTGTGTCGTGACGCAACTGTGTCCAAGAAGCCAGTTGTGTGTTAACAGTCTTCATTGCCCATGCACGAGTCCGCATCACCTCGGGATATTTCACATCTATCGTGGGTGCAGAGAGTTGGCGCAAAGTTGCTAGCCAGTTCATGTAGATGTTTTCTTCCCAAACAACCTCATCCTGCCCATCGATTACATTCCTTACCGCTGCTAAGTTGTGCTGGTAATTCAGTCCATCTCTCAACTTATTTCCTGCGGTGTCGGCGATTCGCTCAACAATGTCTGGCACTACTTGGTTGTTCCCCAATACGGCGAAGGCAACATCTAAACAAGTAGGCACTAGACGAGAAACTTTCTTATCATCCCATAGAATCTCGTCAGCAACTACTTTAGAAGTAGCCCAGCTATCTAAAACAAACTTTTGACCGAGAACAGTGAACGATCGCGGTAATTGAATCTTTTCCGTTCCTTGTGGTGATTTGTAAGAGTCGCTACGTATCCCTTGAACTCCGACTTCAAGAGTCAAGATATCTGATTGCAGCTTCTCCAGAGTTTCCACGTCTTTAATATCACCAGGGGATTTAATATTAGCTTTACTCAAAATGTCATCAAGCTGAGCAAAAGTCATTGAATCAGTTTTGCCCACAAATGTCTGAAGCATTTCATCAAATTGCTGCCACTGGTCAAACTTACCAGACTGTTGGAGTAGATAGCAGAAAATCAACGCTGCACCGAGTTCTCGCGGTGAAGATTCTTCAGGTGTGCCAGCGATACGCAGGTCAACTCTGCCACACCACATCATGGCTTGAAAGTATCGCTGTAGAGGTTCGGAGTGTTCGTAATGCCCTCGAACTTTGAATTGAGAAAAGTCCATCTGGCGATTACGCCCGAAGAGAGTCAATTCTTGAAGTTGCTGCCGTTGCACTGCTGCCAGGGTTCCCTGTACGCGAGCATCCTGAATTAAGTGAGTCTTGACTGGTTCGCCTTTGAGTAAAGAACGAGCAACTGCTAAGAAGTAGTCGGCATCTTTCACACTCAAGCTCAGCACCCCATTTCCATATTTTAACCAACATTCAGAGATGCCATGAGCCATGCTTTCAAGAATCTCATCAAGGGATTGGGTTAAGTAAGTTTCCTCTAGTTCTTCAAGCATTGCATCATAGGATCTGTGCCAAGCATGAAGTATTGCATCTGCTGACACAAAAACTGGTAAATCATTGTTATAAATCCTGTAGAACAACTGGGCAAAACTAGATGCCCCCAGACGTTCGCTAACCACAAAGCCATTCTTTTTGAAAACAGCAAGTTCTTCTGTATTGAGTGTAAAATCCTTGCTGCGCCAGTTTTTTGGATTGAGTTTATTGTTAACCTCCGGATCTAGGTTGAATTCGTCCCAGAACTTCGCAGTAGTTGGGTCATAACTGAGTTGAAGCAGATATTCAGCAGGAGTAGGATATTGTTCGGCAAATTCCTGTGGTGATATTTGCCCAATCTGCTGAAGTTCCTCATTGAACGCTTCTATGTAATTCAAAACATAACCCGCAGCTCTTGTAACTACCAACTTGCCTGTAGCTGAAAAGCTGAAAGCACTGTTCGCTTCACCAATCAGGGTAAAGGCAGCCCAACTAATCGGGTTGGGATATGTTTTCATTGTGGTAAGCATGGCTTGCCGCAATGCCTGCGCTTTATCTAAGTTGCGTTGCAGATTTTGATAAAACTCCTTCATTAGGAAAGCGGTAGCATCATCTGGTACTGACCACAGCGATACAATTACACTGGGAACACCTGCCGCAATCAACGATCGAGACAGCCCGATAACGCCATCCCCGGTTAATCTTCCTTGCCCGGTGTCACAGGCACTCAGCACAACTAACTCAGCATTGAGTTTGAATTCCAAAATTTCTGCTGCTGTTAGCAAACCGTCATCTGTTGCTGATGGTGCTAGGACGATCGCTCCTGGGACATCCTGTTTCCTGAAGTCTTCAAGCAACCCGTGGGTAGCTAGGTGAATAATTCGTGAAGAGGACATCCGCTTGACAATGGCAACTTTAGTAGCTTCGTTGCCGATTAATGCCTTGGTGTTCAAGAGAGGAGCAATTGCTAGGGCTTCCGTTTCTGCACCAGGAAGAGGGTCTAACTTTTGAGGTTTTTGACCAACTTCAAATGAAATAGATGGCATGGTAGGATTGCCAACTACCAGCATATCTTTCCTAGCTACTGCTTGGACTCGTTCCTGCTGTTCGTGAGTTAGTTGTAGAACTTTGATTGAGGTAGCTGTGAGGATAGTGTGTTGCTCAATTAGATACTTACCTGACTGATTTTTGAGAGCTGGGAATGGAACTAGGAATAGTGGGCCTTGGGGAATAAAGATGACACGATCGCTGACATCTATGGGCAGAAGGTGAGCAATGGGTTCAATCAGGATGTTGTAAAGCTCGTGTACTCGCACTACACGCTCAGCCCGATCGACTTCAGCCTTACGATCGCCCCGATCGACTTCAAGCTTCCGAAATTGCCCTCTTGCACCGAGAGAAATGCGAGTAATAGAAACAAGTTTTTCCAGAGTAGAAGTGTATCCCTGTAAAAATGGCTTCAGGTCGATCGTGCGAAAATTTATCTCACCTGTCGGTTTAATCACCCAAACAAACAGCTTGGAATCCCGAGTTTTTTCTTCAGTTAGCCCATCAAAATCGTTAATTATTGCATACTCAACAAGTGTAGCGTTTTGCTGATTAGCAACATTTTTAATTTGCTCGATTGTTAGGGGAATCAGATCGGCCCGCTCTTTTTGACCGTCAGATAACCGTCTGGCCAACAAATCGGCAATAGCACGAGCGCGACCGCGATCGGCAATTTCCAAAGCATTTTCAATTTGACCCCGAGCAATTAAAACTTCTTGCAGCAGGCGATAAGCCTTCAGTTGAAAATCTAAGATTGAGGCTTTTTCTAAATTATTTTTACCGTGACCTTCCCAAGTCTTTTCATAAACTTCGATCGCCTGTCTCAACCTACTTTCTGATTCGATTAAGTTGCCAGATTTCAATAATACTAATCCTAATCGTTCCAGATTGATGGCTTCTGAATTCCACTCTTTCAGTTCTTTGGCAATCTCCAATCCTTGTTGAAAATATTCAATTGCCTTGCTGTAGTTTCCTTGGTAAAGATAAACAGCCCCTATATTGCCGAGAGCGAACTCTTCTCCGTAAAGATCTGCGCTTTCACGGGCCTTTATTAGACTCTGCTGATAGTAATCATTTGCGCTGTCGTATTTTTCTTGCAGTAGCAAGATATTTCCTAGATTCTGTAAAGCCAACCATTGTCCGCGCAAGTCAGCGATTTGCTGTGCAATTGCTAAACTTTCTTCATAGCATTTAAGGGCATCTTGATAATCTTCATTAGTTCTATTATCTTTTTCCAAAGCCAGTGCCAGGTAAGAAATACCTAAACTTCCCAGACAGCGTCCCTCCCTGAGACGATCGCCTATTTGTCGTGCTATGTTCAAACTCTGCTGGAAATACTCGATCGCCTTTTTACGTCTGTTGAAAATATCGTAAGCCATTCCCAGATTGTACAGAACATCGGCTTGTCCTGAAAGATAATTGCTCTCTTGATAAAGAGTTAGAGCTGTTTGATAAGCTTTTAAAGCGCCTTCAAATTCTCTATTAGTATATTGTTCTATTCCTTGTAAATCATAGGCGTCTGCTAATGCTATAATTGATATGTTTTTACCCCAGTTATCCTCACTTTCTCGATAAATCTCTAGGGCTTGTCGATAAAACTCTAAAGCAGCAGCATTAAATTGTTGAGATTTAGACTGTTCAATTATTCCTTGCCGCAGCAGATTATCAGCTTCAGCTTGACGAGGACTAATTGAAATTTTAACTATCTCAGTTTCATCCAGAATTGGAAGTACAGGAGGAGCTAATACAGCACCGAGTTGAAGCTGTTTGATATTGTCTAATACTGCTTGGTAATGGTAATCATCTGTTCGACTTTGTTGAAAATATAAGTCAGCAGCTTGTTTAAAGTCTTTATCAGCCGCCTGACGGCTTCCTAAGTGATAATGAGCAGTGGCTCGATGGTAATAAGTTTCAGGCTCATCGGGATTAAGCTGTAGTGACTGGTTGCAGTCCTCAATCGCTCCTTCATAATCTCCAAGCAGGGAACGAACAAATCCTCGCTTAGCAAAGGCTGGAGCGAAGCTAGGATTAATTTGCAAAGCTCGATCGCAATCTGCCAAAGCCCCTTGAGGATCTCCGAGTTCCGCACGAACAAAGCATCGATTTGAGTAGGCTTGAGCATCGTCGGGAGCGTTTTCCACAGCTTGTGTCCAATCTTTCAGGGCACCATTGAAATCTCCTATGTTGGAGCGAGCAAGACCCCGGTTGACGTAAGCTGGGGCATAGTTGGGGTTGAGGCGTAGCGCCTTAGTACAGTCCTCAATAGCTGCTTGATTATGCCCCAGTCGAGTTTCCACAAATCCTCGATTAACGTAAGCTTCGAGAGCGAGGGGGTTGCTTTGCAGTACCTGAGTATAATCCTCAACAGCACCTTTGAAATCTCCAAGCTGAGTACGAGCTTCTGCTCGGCTGGTATGAACATCCGACCACTTAGGATTAATTTGCAGTGCCTGAGTGTAATCTTCAACGGCTCTGCGAGTATCATCCATTTGGCGATGAGTAAGACCTCGGAAATAATAAGCCTCAGCCAAGTTAGGATTAATTTGCAACGCTCGATCGAACTGTTCAAGTGCTTGCTGGTAATCGTTCTGGTTAAAGTAGTCAACACCGCGCTGTGGAAAGTCAAGTTCATTCATTTTGCGTCTCCGATTTTGAAATTAAAATCTGCTGTTATCTGCAAATATCCAATTCGACTATGCGGTTCCTGAGCGTAGTCGAAGGGCAGGAAGCACGTAGCCGAAGGGTTAACTGTCAACTGCCTAAGCCTTTACTACAGTTAACGTTACTTGTTTGGTAGTCCAACCTCCCTTTGGATCGTTAACTTGTGCTTTACGTATGGGATCTAGATCGTCAAGTTCAGCACCAACATCGGCGACGGCTGCTATCAGTCGATCGAGTGGATCGTGGCTGTTTCTGAGATTCTCAATTCCTGCTTTGGCTTGGATAGGTTGGTCAAGGGACGGTAATTCAAGCCAACGGAATTTAGGTGGTCTGACTGTAGCAAAAACTTTCAAGATATCTTGAGCCTTATCGTATTTCTCCGGCAGGCTGAACTTGAGTGGAGTCAATAGATCTTCGTTGGGATTTAAAGGCACAAAATCTGTACCGTCGCTCAGTATGTCAAGCTGAGAAATCGCCCAATCTGATTGTAAATCTAATACCACAACATTCAGGTTTTGCGCCGACTCATTCTTAATATACAAAAATGTATTTTCTTCCTCTTTCAGGGTTTGATTACTGGGATCGATTAATGGCTTTTTGTGTTCGTCAGTTAGCTGAACTACCAGCTTGTTGGTTAAAGCTGTGGGATTGTCAAGTTCTAAAGCGGCTTGGTACTTAGCCAGATGAATTAAGCGCTTGACTATGGCATCAGCAGCATCAGAGTCTCCCGGCTTGAGTGCTGGTCGGATATACAATGGCGTTCCGTTGCGATCGCAAATTTCGTACTCGCCTTCTCTGTTGAGAGCTACTTGGTAGTCTTCTGCTTCCCGATCGGATACTAACTCTACCCAGCCTTTTCCTACCGTAGCAATCGCCACCTCAAGTTTTGACAATGCTTCATCCTGAATTGTGATTAACTGCGACGGTAATTCTAGAGTTTTGCTATCTCCCTCTGTTTTCTTAAACAAACGGACTTGCCGGATCAGAGCAATAGGTGCTGTCAGCATCACCGCTTGAGATGCTATCTCAATTTGGGGAATATTTGCTGGAGGAGATGGTTCAATAATTGCAGCCCAAGCATCTCCTGGATTAATGTCTTCTGTAACTTCAGCGATCGCCAATTGCTTGTCTTTTTGGGTAAAATCTGTTACGTCTGGTGGATAGATCGCAAACCGTGCGCCATTGCCCAGACCCTGCGCTCGACCTGCATTTAAAAGTACCCGATTTTTTGTTGAATCTACCTTGATTATAGGTATTGCGTACTGTTGGGAGGAGGCATAATCGCTGCCAAAGACTTTACGATTTCCCTCGCCAAACAACATCGGCGTTTGTTGTTGGAACTGACTCTGAACTTTGGCATAAATGCGATCGGAAAGTAACTTATAAGTCAGTTCTGGATTACCATTTGCTAAGGTATCTAGCAACCAGTAAGTCAGCGCTCCATTACGCTCTTTACCGTTGAAAGCGTACTCATAGGCGTACTCTGAAGGGCGACAAGCCGCTAGTAAAACATATTTCTTAACTTCAGGAAGCCAATCACCCGGTATAGCCTTGCGAGCAGTTCCTCCCGTTAGCTCAAGCCAGTTCTGGCTCAACTCCTCACGCGATGCAACCAAGCTTTCGGTCATCGATCGCGATGTCGTATCAGCTTCTCCCTCTAAACCACGGATATCAGAAGAATCTCCCCTTGTTTGACCTCCTGAGTGACAGCTATCCAGTACGACTGTGACAACTAAACCTTTGTCCGTCATCCTTTTCAAGAGTGTTGCAAACTCAACATCACGGAAATAACGAGCCTCCGAATTGCTAATGTCCATTGGGACGAGTGCTTCATCCAGTTGATCTGCTCCCCTGAGTTCTGGATAAATAGTTGTCGCACGCCCTCCATGCCCAGAATAGTGAATGTAAACTTGCTCATCTGGTTGAGCTATCTCAGTAATTTCCTTAAACTTCGCTACGATATTTTCGTAAGTCGGTAAGGGGTCTGTAATTTCAGAATTTTTAGGTGCATCGGGATTTGGAGCTGTTAGCCGCAAAATCTGTTGAGACGGAACTTTCAGCGTATTCTGGAGGTAATCTGCTACACGATTAATATCGCGCACGCATCCGCTCAGACTTTTGTAGTAAGTACCGTTAGGCAACTGATTGGGAAGATAATGGTCAATTCCAATCAATAAGGCATAAAACTTGGGTATTTGATTCGTTTGGTCAGCCATTTTTTTTAATGCTCCAGTGTCTTTTTCTAATTCAGAGACTTGATGTATCGGCAGAGTTCTGAAGCTGCAAATTCAAGCTATTCAGAAGACTCTGCCAATTCAGAAACATATTTTTCCGTTCAAATTTTGGTTAACAGGACTTACGCAAAAACTTTTTGAAACATTACTGATAGTGGTAAAGTGTGCATTTGTAGGTGCGCAATGCACACCTACAAATGGGGCCTGTGCGTAAGTGCTATTCTCTTTACAGGCGAGCGCAAATTTCTGCACCTAAGCCAAGTTGGTCTGCCAGCTCACAGCATACTGTTCGATTCGCTCTGCTTCATCAGTACCATTGATGATTCGTCGAGCATTGTAGAAATCCACAAGGCCGGCAAAAATATAGTCATCTAGGTTAACGCCCGTAAAAACACCTCGTTTCATGCCATCAATCACGATAAATAATGAAATGTCAGGGCGCATCACTAAATCAGGTTGATTAATTAAATCCAATCCCAGTAGAGTTGAATACTCTCGATAGTTATAATCCCACGTCAACTGAACGTAGCCCCGCCCATAATGGGGGTAATAACGTAGAGTTTTACGATAATTTTCAGCTTCTGGTTCACCCAAGAAATAGGCTTCTCGAACAGGTTGAAAAGAATCATTTGTTTCATGCTGAACTGTTGCGAGGATATAGGCAATTTGAGATTTGTTGGTAATACCTTGCCGGCGTGCTTCCTTAATAATTGCTTGAATAGCAGCCTTCTTGTCGCCTCCGGGCCAATCGGGCAAGATGCCAGAACCAGGTTTGGCATCAAGCAGAGCCTTAACAGTCGTCGGACCGAGTACATCACCACCACCGAGTTGCCGGCTAGCCTTGAAGCGACGCAATGCCTCCCGCGTCATCGGGCCGTAAAGACCATCAACAACATCCAGGAAACCATCCGCACGCAAGATAGTTTGAATCTCGCGACACAAGTCCATATCTTCAACTAACAAACCAGAGTTTAGATCGTCAAACGGAATGAATTTGTTTTGCTCGATGAGGCCTTGGAGACTAATCGCCGAACCTTTAGAAGTGCCTCTCTTTCCCCGAATGATTTGTGCTAGTTTTGCCTGAGTTACTATCCCAGCAATACCATCAACTTGAAGACCCTGATTTTGTTGAAATTGGCGAATGGCAGCGTCTGTGTCTGAACCGAAAATACCGTCTACCTCAATGCTGATTCCAACCTCTACCAAATCTTCCTGAAGTTTGCGTACTCGCGCTCCTTCCATATTAGGAATAACGAGCCGCAAATCTCCTTGTTGGTCGCTACTGTGAGATTCTGGACTGATTCCGGAGGGGAAGAAACTGACGTGCAAGTGGTTGTCATGTCCTTGCCAAGGTTCTACCCCTGCGATATCTGGATCGTTAAACAGAATGGTACGAATATCTAAAATCGGGTTACTGCGGAGCAAATCTACAAGTTGCTGAGTCCGTTGCCGGGAATATTTAGGGTGATCCCAGGTGAGCGGAATTTCTTCATCCGTATTAGCAACTGGTGCAATGTCAACATCTACTCCTTGCTGATGAGAGACATGAGGAGGCATTGGTCCGCCTTCGGCAAAACTAATATTGCCAATACCAATTCGAGGCCCATTGGGAAATGCTTGAACCCATTGGGAGCATACGTGTCTGAGGGCTTGAATCACTTCCAACCGCCCAAACCGCTTTTCAACTACTCCATAACACTCAAATCCGGAACCTGCGCTGGGCATTTGTGCAAAAATACCCCTACTTCCCCAACTTGATTCCTCAATTTCTGCTTCAGTCAAGCCAATATCTGCTGTGCAGGTTACTTCCTGTTCAAGAAATCCAAAACCAGTCGGCTCTACTGCAGTCATTTTTTACTCCTTAAAACATAGGATTCAAATTTTTTTTAGGAACGCTGAACAGTAAAGCATCGATTAATGCTTTTACTTGCTCATTCGTCTCCGTGACTTTAACGGCTAGGTCGTCTTTGATTTCGTACACGCGACCCTCGCCAAAGATTTCAAGCGATCTTGGCATTTTAGTTTTTCCTTTTGAAAAGGTAGATTCGATCGAAAGACGCATCCTGAAGATCCCGATCGCAAAACTTTTGCCTGCCTCTCACAAGGAATGAGAATAATGTATCAATTGATACTTTTTATCAAAATTCTTTCTCCGATCGGAGACTTTGTAGCTTACGCCTGTTCCAGGGTCAGCTCCGGAATTTTCGGGAACCTTTACAAAAATTCATTCGCCTTGACAATCAGCTTTCCAAATCTCTCGGTTTCGCCCAATCTTTGTCAAAATCTTTGAGAGTGCCTTCCTTGTTCCGATCGCCCGATTCAACCAATATCATTAATTTCCACCCCGACTTTCACTTTCCACTCGGGATCGCACATCAAAATCACCAAATCGCAAGGCAAACAAACTGCTTGTCCCGGTGCGATACTAGCGCCGCTTTTGCCCGCATAGGAAACTCCTTCCCGCAGCCTTCTTGCGTAGGTTGGGTTGACGGAGGAAACCCAACCAATTTTTATGTTGGGCGAGGCGAAAAATCATGCCGCGATTAGTCCGTTAATGGCGATCGAAATCGCGGACGATCGAACAATCAGAAACCAGGTTTTTACGCAGCAAATCAACAGGGTTGCAACCCTGAGGTTTTGTAAAAACCCAGTTTTTTGGATTTTAATAACTATACTTGGGAAAATCAGGACACAGCATTGCTGTGTCCCTACCGACTATCTGAGAAAAAGGCTGCTTCTGACAACAGAAAACCATCGACATCGACTATCAATTTCAAATATCGACTGTCAGCGATCGACTCTTCCTTTTGATAGATAAATCTCAAGACAGATGCTGTTAAAGTTTGTTA
Organism: Oscillatoriaceae cyanobacterium Prado104; assembly: GCA_025454405.1. Classification (GTDB taxonomy): domain Bacteria; phylum Cyanobacteriota; class Cyanobacteriia; order Cyanobacteriales; family Microcoleaceae; genus Microcoleus. The sequence goes on from JALOON010000002.1 coordinate 88,136, forward strand.
TGTGGAAAAATATTACGGCGCAAGATTTTTGGCATCTCCCGTAGTGTTCATCCACTCTAAAAACCCTTGAAAAGAATTCTGGCGCGGTAGGGACTGTTCCCCAGCGGCGAGCGCAAACCCCAAAACTACAGCACTCCCCAACAGAGCAATCAGCGACAAAGGCTTGCCAATCCCAAAATCGCGCTGCATGCGAGCTAAAGGTCGGCTTTGCTGTCTGAGCATTTTTCCCATACTCAGTTGTTTCAGACTGAAAGGATCGCGCACAAAATGACCGCTCCAACTAATTACCAAATGGGAATGGCAATGAGGGCAAGTGAACAGTCCGCTGACCATGCCCACCGGGCCGACAACGCTGGAACGGTGGCAGATCGGGCAAGTGACAGAATGAGTATTATAGGTGGGAGCGTCCATAACTGTTTTTCTTGAGTAAAAAACCAACAACCTATTGAGAGCCTGCTTGAGCGCCTGGGGAATAGACCTGAAGGGGCACATTTCCTTAATTCCTAGTCTACCGCCCAGATCGGGCAAATCGGAGCTCTATGTTCGCACTATTCTTTTTTAACTGACTCGCTCGATCGAGAAAAACCTGCAAATTGCCATTCCTGCAAAGCGTGGAGGCCGACGCTAGAGGTGAGGTTGTATTGCAGCGGAGTAATTGTGATACAGTTGCGACGAATTGCTTCGACATCTGTAGGAATATCGCGAGTCGCATCCGAAGCGTGAAGTTCTTCAACTTCTTCTAACAATTCCCCTGCTAACCAATAATAAGTTTTGCCCCGAGGATCTGTGCGTTTTTGAAATATATCGAAATAGCGCCGGATGCCTTGACGCGCGATCGTAACTCCGGTAATTTCTGTTTGTTTGACTGCCGGTAAATTCACGTTTAACAGCATCGGTTCCGGCGTCGGCTGTTTTTCCAACTGCGCGAGCAAGCTGACGGCAAAATTCACTGCCGGCTCAAATTCATCCGAAGTGTAGCTGGCAAGGCTGAAAGCGATGCTGGGAATGCCTTCCATAAATCCTTCCATTGCTGCTGAAACCGTACCGGAACACAGGATGTCCGTTCCTAAATTCGGACCGTGATTGATGCCGGACAGCACAAAATCCGGCGGTTTGTCAAGCAAGGCCCACAGAGCGAGTTTCACGCAGTCCGCCGGAGTGCCGTCGCAAGCCCAAGCTGTAACTGCAGGGTCAAAAACAGATTCAATAATTTCGGCTCGAATCGGTTGGTGGAGGGTGAGGCCGTGGCCGGTGGCGGAGCGTTCTCTGTCGGGACACACTACGCTCACCTCGTGACCGGCATTGGCGAGAGCGTTGGCGAGACAGCGGATGCCTTGTGCAAAGATGCCGTCGTCGTTGCTAATTAGAATTTTCATTCAAAGTTTGGTAAGCCTTACCACAATAGTAAACTAGAATTAAGTCGATCTTAAATCTCCGATCGAGACGCTCGCAACCCAAAATTGCGCTAAACTAAGTTCCTTAGATTTGCCCGATCGCCCTCAATCTAAAAATCGCCCTCAATCTAACAATCACCAAATCGCCCCCAATCTAAAATCTAAAATCTAAAATCTCAAATAGATTATGTTAAGCGACATTGAAACTAAACTAGAAACCTTGAGCCAAGAGGCCAAAAATGCGATCGCATCTGTCAATACCCTCGAACAGCTAGAACAGTTGCGCGTCAGCTACCTCGGCAAAAAAGGCCAGCTCTCTCAAATTTTAGGCATGATGGGCAAACTGCCACCAGAGGAGCGGCCGAAATTGGGCGCGCTTTCCAACACGGTCAAAGAAGCCCTGCAAACCGGCTTGGAAGACAAGCGCACCGCCCTCCAAACAGCCCAAATCCAAGCCAAATTAGCCTCAGAAACCCTCGATGTTACCATGCCGGGGATTTTCCGCCCCCAAGGCAGAATTCACCCGTTAAACGCCGTTATAGACCGCGCTTTAGATATCTTTGTCGGTCTCGGCTATACGGTTGCCAACGGTCCAGAAATGGAAACAGATTATTACAATTTCGAGGCCCTGAACACGCCGCCCGACCACCCGGCGCGGGATATGCAAGATACATTTTATTTGCCCGGTGGCAACTTGCTGCGAACTCAAACTTCTTCGGTACAAATCCGCTACATGGAACAGCAGAAACCGCCGATTCGGATCGTGTCGCCCGGTCGCGTTTACCGCCGCGATACCGTTGATGCTACCCACGCAGCAGTGTTCCATCAAATCGAACTTTTAGCAGTTGATGAAGGTCTGACATTTACTGATTTGAAAGGCACGATTAAAGAGTTTTTGCGCCAAATGTTCGGGCAAGATTTGCCAGTGCGTTTCCGCACGAGTTACTTTCCGTTTACAGAACCTTCGGCGGAAGTCGATTTGCAGTGGAACGGCAAATGGCTGGAAGTTTTGGGCTGCGGTACGGTCGATCCTAACGTACTCCAGGGAGTCGGTTTAGACGCGGAAAAATATACGGGCTTTGCCGCCGGTTTTGGTGTCGAGCGGTTTGCAATGGTACTTTACGAAATTGACGATATTCGCCGGGTTTATGCAAGCGATTTGCGGTTTTTGCGGCAATTTTAACCGACCAAAATTTCAAATCGAGGAATTGCATAATTGAAAACCGCAAATCTCAAATCGATCGAGTTGAAAATTGCCAATCGCAAATTATCAATCTAGAATCGATCTCAATTGAAAATTGCCAATCTCAAATCATCGCAAAATTTTCTATAGGGGAATCATTTAAAATGATGCGTTCTCTAGTAAATTTTTGATAAAAACTTGACTTGAGTACAGTTTTAGGGTATAGAAAAGATCGATCGGAGAATACAGATCGATTTTTTTTGCTATATTTGCCTGCAATTAAGATAATTAGTTTGTGTAAAAAGAGGAGTTGAACGAATGAAAAACGTGAGTTACTGGCACAAATCCGCAGCATTACTGGGAACGATCGCGATCGTATCGGGGAGCCTGCAGGCAAATGCAACCGCTGTTGCCACCACAGATACATCCAATCGGGCTCGGGATGCTGAAAATATTTCATTTCAAGATAGCGCCACCTTTCAAATAGCTCAGGCCGATAGCCTGTGCCGCAAAGTCGTTCCCAAGGAAGGCTTGACAGTCCGGCAAAATCCCGATCCCAAATCCCCCCGCGTCGGCGGTGTGGCGCTTAACACTCAGGTAACGCTGTCCCAAGGTGCTAAATCTGTTAAAGCCTCTGACGGTCGCCTCTGGATTCAAATCACCAGTCCCGTCAAAGGGTATGTGGCTGCCGGATATCCCAACGATGAAAGTAATTTAAGTGCGTGTACGACAGCGAGCACCATCAGTCAAACTCCAAGCCCGAGTCCGGCACCAGCGCCAGCACCGACACCAGCGCCCGCACCAACACCAGCGCCAGCACCGACACCAGCGCCCGCCCCTGCACCAGCGCCAGCACCGACACCAGCGCCCGCCCCAGCTCCCGCGCCCGCCCCTGCACCAGCGCCAGCCCCTGCGCCAGCGCCCGCCCCTGCGCCAGCCCCTGCACCAGCGCCCGCCCCAGCTCCCGCGCCCGCCCCTGCACCTGCACCGGCTACTGTCAGCCTGTGCCGTCAAGTAGAACCTCGGGTAGCACCCAAAGGTTTAGTAGTTCGCGCCGATGCTTCTATAACTTCTGCTATTAGGGGTGGCATACCGGCTAACGGTCAAGTAACGCTGGTTCCAAATTACCAGTTGGTGAAAGATAAGAGTGGAGAAAACCGCAATTGGGTTGAGATTTCTGGTCCTGTGGCTGGGTTTATATCGGCTGGCAATTTAATTATGTGCAAATAAATTGAGGAGTTCGATGGTTTGTAGTGAGGAGTGAAGTCCTCTCAAAAGGACTAAAGTCCTCACTACGAACAACTTTTTCGACTCAGTTAGTAGTAAGGACTTGAGTCTTATCTCTGCCATTTAGTCGATCGGGACTCAATTCCTAACTGCAAACAATTTTTTTGATTTCACGTTAAATACAGCAATATGGTTGACAGGGCAAGCGTTCCCGCTCGCGAGGGGGAATAAATATTAGTTGAATCGCGAGGGGAAATAAATACTGGCTGAACCTCGATCGACCTCTCTAATTACACCGACCTGCAGCCCAATTTTGATGCCCGCGATTTGGCTGACACTTCGATTGCCTGCCTACCCAGACAATTTCCCACTTATTTTGTCGGATTCCGAGTTCGATGCGGTATCGCATTGCTGCAACAGAATCGTCAGCCAAACCGACGACAGTATGCACGACGACAGCAGTATTTCGCGTCGGATATTCAACAGAAATTGCATCGCTTTTTCTGCCTTCCGATTCTCGATCGCTGCCAAAGAGTTTGACTGCGATATCTTTAGGATTGACGGTAGTAATTTTATTATCTGTAGCGAACTGTCTGGCATTGAGTGTTTCGTAGCCCGATCGAGCTGCGGGCTGCGAAAATGCTGCAACGGGAAATTGGATGCCGGCAAAAATTGCTAGAAAAAAGAGCAATTTTTTCACAATTGATTTGTTCATCAGGCTTGCGTTTTGGCGAGAAATTGTCGTCTGCGAGCGGAGAAAGCTGCCATATCTTCCTCGGTTACATTAGCTTGCTGCCAGGAAGGACGGGCAAGCAGCCGATCGCACCAAGCTTTAATTTTAGGATAGCCGTCTAGGGAAAAATCAACCCAAGGCAGCAAAGGAACGATCGTCCCGGCAACGCACTCGGCAAAGGTTAAGTTGTTGCTGGCGAAATAAGGGCGATCGTCCAACAAACCTTCAAAGAAAACCAACACAGAATTAACTTTTTCCTTAGCCTTTGCGATCGCCTCTGGTTCGGGAACTCCCCTGCCCATTTTCTCACTGCTGAGGGGGTAAAGTGCGGGCATCAGCTCGTTAATCGCGACCAATTCTACCATTTTTACAACTGCCAAATCTTTTGGTTCTTTTGGCAGCATAGTCGGTTGGGGATACTGAGTTTCTAAATAGTCTAGAATTGCCAGAGATTCAATGACGGTAAAGCCATCATCGACCAAAACAGGGATGCGGTGAAAAGGATTCATCGCGACAAATTCCGGCTGTAAATGGTCGCCGTCCAAGTGGACTTGTACTAATTCAAAGTCGAGTTGTTTTTCTAAGAGGGCGACCCAGACGCGCCGGGAGTTGGGGGAAACGGGGGTGTGGTAAAGTTTAATCATTGTGAAATCTCTGATGCGAGAGAGTGCTTGAGAATGGATGTTTTTTCTGTGATGTTGATTTTTTTGACTTATAGTCCTGTTAAGTGACTTAATTCCTTTAAATACTGTCTATTTTAAGATACAAGGAGCGGTTTCTCGCTTGCTTGTTGAAAATGGTGCAAGATGTCAGTTTTAACCGACTTAAGCGATGAGGCAGAGGTTGAAGCACCTACCGGACTCATTGTCAACTGTTAATGACTATTAAATTCCTAACAATCTAGCAGGATTTTGCCTCATCATTAAATCGATTTCCCGCTGAGAAATACCATCAGCCATCAACTTTTCTACAAATAATTTGTAACCTTCCGCAGGCAAAGGATCGGGCTTTCTTCCCAAATCTGTGCTCAGAATAAAATGTTCCGCTCCGATTAATTTAATTGCAGCTACCATCTTTTTAATTGAAACTTGATGCCAGTTTCTATGCCCAGCATCGGCAGCATTTTCTCCCATCAAATCGTTCACAAATGCGAGTTCTAGAAAGGCTCCCATCCGGGCGGCTGTTTGCAGATTTTCTAAGGACAAACCGGGTACATCGGCCATTGCGTGGGTGATCAGGAGGTTTTTAAAAGCGATTTCGCGAGCTTTTCTGACAACTGCCACCACTTCTTCTGGCGAAATATGCCCAGTTTCCAACACTAAATTATCTCTCGCTGCCATCTGAATTACCGCTGCAGTTTCCGGTAAAACTTTGCCGTTTTCTGCGACTTTAATGCCGCTTCCCGACTTGTGAAACACCTGTAAATGATAAGCGGCATCAACTGTAGGCAGCCAAACTATTTTACCGTATTTGCCGCCGATGCGGTGCATTGCTTCTACAGCTTGAGGATTGATGCCGCCCACAGAATGATTGAGAACAATTCCGCCAAAAACTTCAATGTTCGGTACAATTTTATTAACTAAAACTGCGCGGGCTGCCGTACTCATCAAATGATTTTTTAAGACAACAGCTTTCATGCGATATTGCGCTGCTAATTTAGCAACTTCAAAATCATCCAACCTGCGAGGAATCACATCAGGAGAAGAATGAATGTGAAAGTCGATCGCGCCTTCAATAATACTCGATCGCGAATCGGGAAACTGCGGGTATCCCACTGCATAAACTGGCAAATAAAATTCACAACAAATAATTACAATAATAGCAATTAGTGCTGGAATTATTAACTTAAACCATCGAATATAAAGCACTTATTTGGCAAATCAAATAGTTTTAATATGACTGAGAATTACTGCGAGCGATCGCTATTAGATATTCGTAATAAGGACTTGGTGTTCGTTCTTTTTTGCGAACTTAAGTTTATACTACTGACATCTTGCACCAATGTCAATAGAGGGGGTATTTGGGGGTTATTAGTGGGGTAGGGGCGGGTTTATTTAACTTGTCTGCTTCGTTTTTGACTGTTGGCGAACCCTACAGGATTGTTGAAAACGGTGCAAGATCTAAATACTACGAACGGTTTTAAATGAAAGACTTAACCGCAATAGCCAAATCCGCTGCAAACTCTTCATGCAAAGCCAAAGAACCAGGAATCGCTAGCGATTGTACACCTGGCAATTGAGCCATTGCAACCATTTCTGCCTGCGATTTTGGCGGCGATTTCTCAGCAAGTACAACCATCACCGATACTGCTACTCCTTGGAATTTTGCCAGAAATTCTTCCCGCGTGTTCGCAGTATCCAAACCGCCAGTTACAAAAGCTGCCGAACCAAATCTCGCTCCGGCTTTTTGAGTAACTTGCCACTTGTTTTGAATGAAATCAGGAGTGATTTTTGCTGCGTCGGCGAAGACGTGACGGCGGCACATCCAAGCGAGAAATCCAGGCGCTGTATTTAGTTTGTAAAGCAACTGTCCGATTAAGGGCGATCGAACTAATTCTCTCACAATTTTGTGCCACCCGCTTTGCCCTTGACTCATCGTTGGTAAAGGCCCGCGCCAAGTCGGTGCAGCTAACAGGATTTTCGACCAAACATCGGGCTTTGACTGCGCTAATTCCATGACGTAACCCGCAGCGTGGCCGGCTGCAACTACCGCCACCGAACTGTTAAAAATAGCTCCGACAAAATCCTTGAGAAATTGATGGTATAATTGGGGTTGATAGTCAATCGACGGGCGCGACGATTCGCCGAAACCCGGCCAATCTAAACTCACAACTTGAAAGTTGTCAGCTAACAATTCTGCCAAAGGACGCATTTCTTCTCGCGTGGAAATCGTACTGAATGCGGGCAACAACAATATCGGTTTTCCCTGCCCTCTAGTTTCGTAAATAATTTCGATCGCGCTTCCTTCCCAGTTCCAAAGATATTTTTGAACTGTCGCCGGATAGTTACTAGAATTAGTTTGGCTTTTTAAATTTGTAGTTTGAGTCACGGCTAGTCTTCCTGCAATACAACACGAGATATTTCGCAAACCCGCCCCGGCACAAATATTGCGAGCGAGCGAACTTCCTGTTAATTTGTTTCCGAGCGACTATTTACTTCGCAAGCAACTGCTTTATTTTTCATCATTTGAAATATGTTGTAAAATCCGTTAGCGCGGGATGGTGTCAGGCTGACATTCAATCCCGTGTCTTGAATAAAATCGGGGGTAATGCTGACAATTTCAGCAGGCGTCAATCCGTTCAAACCTTCGATGAGCAAGCCAACTAATCCTTTGACTAACTGAGCGTCGGAATCGCCTTGATAGAAAACTTTTCCTTCTGTCAAGTTTGCCGTAATATAAACTTGCGACACGCAGCCCGAAACTTTGTTTTCTGGGATTTTATCGCTTTCGGGAAATTCGGGGACTCGCTTGGCATACCACAGCAGTTGTTCGTAGCGCTGTTTGGGATCGGTGCGTTGCTGAAAGCGCTTGACAATTTTAGCTAAGGCTGCAGGTAGGGTGGTGTTTGCGGACATGATTTCGAGTAGCGGTTTACTTCGCTAATATTATAGGTTCTCTGGTAGCAGGTAGGGTCGATCGATTTGAGATTTTAGATTACCCATTTGTTTGTAGTAAGGACTTCAGTCCTTCTTATCAATTTCCGCGCCGTGGTAGCACAACTGAATTGAAAAAACAACTCCTCGCGCCCGTATGACAAGCTATTTCACCAATCTGTTCTATTTTGAGCAAAATAGTATCGGCATCGCAATCATAAAATATTTCTTTGACTTTTTGGATGTGTCCGGATGTCGCACCTTTGTGCCAAAGTTCAGATCGAGAGCGGCTCCAATAATGAGCTTCTCCTGTAGCTAGAGTTTGCTCGATCGACTCTTTGTTCATCCAAGCCATCATTAAGATAGTACCATCTCGATAGTCTTGGGCGAACGCCGGAATCAAACCTTTATTATTAAATTTTAAAGCTGCTATCCACAAATATTTTTGATCCATATTTAGTTTATTGGGAAATAGAAAAGAAAAGAGAGAAAAAAAGATGGCATCGAATCTAACTCTCTTTTCTTTTGTGAGTCGCGAATTTTATTCGCGGATGATTTTAGTGAAAGCTGGGTTTGTGCGCGATTAAACTCATGAATTCTTGACGGGTTCTGGCATCTTCTGCAAATACTCCACGCATCGCTGAAGTTGTTGTCCAAGAACCTGATTTTTGCACTCCTCGCATTACCATGCACATATGGGTAGCTTCGACAACAACTGCTACGCCTTGAGGTTTTAGCAAACCTTGAAGCGCATCAGCAATTTGTGCGGTTAAGCGTTCTTGCACTTGCAATCTGCGGCCGTACATTTCACAAATTCGAGCAATTTTTGACAGTCCGATTACTTTACCGTTGGGAATGTAAGCAACGTGAGCTCGCCCAATAATTGGCAGGATGTGGTGTTCGCAGGAACTGAAAATGTCAATGTCTCGCACTAATACCATTTCATTGGCATTTTCTGTAAACACTGCTCCGTTGAGCAGTTCGTCGAGAGATTGACGGTAACCTTGGGTTAAAAACTGCAAGGCTTTGACAACTCGTTTTGGTGTATCTCGCAATCCTTCTCGATCGGGATCTTCTCCCAATCCTAGCAGCAACGTGCGCACTGCTTGCCTCATTTCTTCATCGGAAACAGGTGGTTGAGATTTGGTAAGAATAGAGGAGTTTGCACCATTCGGCTCGGTCAGTTTTGGACGACTGGATAAAGTCATGCTTGCAGTTTGTGAAAAGTTTAAAGCGGGACTGTACTTTGATTAATATCCCGTTCGATCGGATATTTTATAGCTCGCCTAAATCAGCAGTAAAGTTCTTACCCGCCGCAACTATCCCCTTAGCAAGGGGCGGAAGGAAGAGAGTAATTTCACGAATAATTTAGACGTACTATATATGACAGCGCTCGCGTAACTCAGTGGTAGCGTAACGTAGGATAGCTCATCGATCGCAGAAGCCGGGATTGCTTGGCTTCGATCGCGCTGACACTTAACCGCGATCCAACAGGATATTACGACTTAACTATAACATAGTTTGCAATAAGTTCGATCGAGATAAATAATTTGGTGGTTGCGATCGCACAGTGTTGAGCTTGCCGCGCGTATTGATAACTTTTACTATTAAGTAGAAGGCAGAAGGAAGAATGCTTGTACATCAAAAATGTCAAACAAGGCTTTGCAAGAACAAAGCCCGCACTCTCAAATTTCTGGAGCAATACTCGCTCTCTCAATCTATGCCTAATTCCTGGCAATTTTCCGTCAAGCAATTAAGCCAAGCAACTATTAAGTTGTTCTCGAATTGCATCTAGATCTAAATTGCGGCCGATAACTACGAGTTGATTTTTAGGTGGGGAATGCCATTCATCTGCATCGAGTTCGTATCTGGGACCGCTGAGTTGAAAGATATGTCTCATCTCGCTATCTTTAAACCAGAGAATGCCTTTTGCCCGAAACACATCGAAGGGCATTCTATCGGTGAGGAATTCTTGAAATTTGTGGACATCAAAAGGTCGATCGCTCTCAAATGATAAAGACACAAATCCATCATTATCTAAGTGATGAGAATGGTGTCCGTGGTGGTGATGTTCGTGGTGGTGTTCGTGGTGATGTTCGTGGTGATGTTCGCGAGCGTGTTTTTCCTCAGTTTCAAGATTTTGAAAATCATCGATCGAAGCTAACTCTACTCCCAAAATTAACGGTAAAGGAACATCACCACAAACAGAGTGTAAGATTCTGGCTCCAGCTTTTACCGTCCTGATGTAAGCTTCTAACTCTTCTACTTTTTCTTGGGGTGCTAAATCAGTTTTGTTCAGCAGCACGATATCCGCAAAAGCTACTTGTTTAAAAGCTGCTTCGCTGTCAAAATGTTCTGGCGTGAAGGTTTCGCTGTCAACTACAGTGAGTACGGAATCCAGCCTGGTTAAATCCCGCAATTCGGTCCCGACAAATGTCAGGATAATTGGCAGCGGGTCTGCAACTCCGGTAGTTTCGATGACCATGCAGTCGATGCGTTCTTCCCGTTCTAATACTCGGTAAACCGCATCAACCAAACCTTCGTTGATGGTACAGCAAATGCAGCCGTTACTGAGTTCTACCATGTCGTCTTCGGTAGAAATTAGCAGTTGCGAATCGATATTAATATCGCCAAATTCGTTAACTAAAACTGCCACTTTTAAATCTTGGCGATTTTTGAGAATTTGATTGAGCAAAGTTGTTTTGCCACTGCCGAGAAATCCGGTAATTATAGTTACAGGCATTCCTCTTTTGGGGATGTCGGCAAGTAAATCGGGAGTTGGTAAGGTGAGATTAGTCATTTTTCTTCATTTAATTGTAGAGGCCCTGTGCGAACTAGATTTAACTCCCCCAGCCAGGGTGTCACCCCTTCTCCTTCGCTTCGCCCTTACAAAAGGGACAAGAGGCAGAAAGTCCCCCTTTTTAAGGGGGATTTTAGGGATATGAATCTGAAGGATGAGTTGGAAAACACGTCCTAGCCCGATCGCACTTGACAAACTAAACCAACGCACTAGAGACTCAGAGACTCACAATCGACGCGCGATCGAACCAGCTCGTGATAATCATTATCATGATACCTGAGATGCGCTCGGCGCGCAAGTCCGAATCTCCTAAAACTTGATAGACACAAGAAAACACTTCCTCAGCCTCGATCGAAAGCAATCGTTTTGTTAAGAAAGTTGAGAATTTTGACCGCGATCGAGCGACTTGTGATACATTTCTTAAACCTGAAAGCGGGAAAGTCCGGTGGAATTCCGGCGCTGTGCCGCAACTGTCAAAGCCAGAATGCCGTTTTTGGGGCGCGTTTGATGCGTTCACTTCTAGGTTCCCTGCGTCTCACGGGGAGAGGAGAATAACTTGGCTGTGACTGATTTACCGATTTGTCCGGGCTTATTTTATGGTTCGCGCGCTCGAGATGGAATTTTATCGAGAATGCGCATTCCGGGGGGAATTTTAAATGTAACGCAGTGTCTGGCGATCGCGGATTTGGTCGATCGATACAGTACGGGTTACGTGCAAGTAACGAATCGCGCTAATTTGCAAGTACGAGAAACTGATGCGGCAATTCCCCCGTCAGTTTGGCAAGATTTGCAGGATTTAGGATTGGCATCTCACCCCGTGGAAATTGACCCGATTCGCAACATTATGTCGAGTCCGACAGCCGGGATCGATCGCGCGCAATTAATCGACACTCGCCCGCTAGTTAAAGCTTGGGATAATTACCTGCAAACTCATCCCGAATTGTCGGAACTTTCGCCTAAATTTAGCGTGGGTTTTGATGGCGGGGAATCGGTTTCGATCGCCCATTTGCGCAACGATATTTTATTAGCAGCCGAAAAAAATGCCAATTCAACAATCGTTTTTCGGCTGTTTTTAAACGGCACAAATACAGGAAATATCCTCGAACTAGCGCAGTGTATTCCCGCATTAGCAGCCCTCGCGAATACCTACCTCGAATACAGCAAACACCGACCGATCGTCGATAGCAAAAAACCGCGCTTGCGCCATTTACTTGCAGATTGGGGCGTGACAAATTATCTCAAACGAGTTGAAAAGCAATTGCCGTTTTTATTGTCCAAAAGCTCGATCGAACCCCTGCCAAAAACGATCGCACCTTACGGCCATCTGGGAACTCACCCCCAACAACAATCCGATCGCTTTTACACCGGCATCGCTCTGCCTTTAGGTCGCCTGAAATCGCAGCAATTGCGAGATTTGGCAAATTTAGCCCAAAACTTCGGCTCGGGCATCTTGAGGCTCACTCCCAGGCAGAATCTGTTGATTTCTGACGTACCCTACCACCAGGTTTGCGAACTCGAAAAGTCGATCGCCCGTTTGGAATTGCACTCATCGGCAACTCGCCCGGATTCTTGTTTGGTAGCTTGTAGCGGCAGCAGCGGCTGCGCGTCGGCGGCCACAGATACTCAAAGTCACGCCTTGAAATTAGCAGAAGATTTAGCCGCAAAATTGACGCTCGATCGACCGATTAACATTCATTTTACCGGTTGCCAAAAGTCCTGCGCCCAGCAGAAACCAATTGATATTACTTTGAAGGGAATTCGGATCGAGAAAGAACGTGAAGTAGTGGAAGCTTACGACATTTATGCAGGCAGCAACGAATTGCCTTTCGGGCGGCAAGTATTCCGGGGAGTAACGGTAGCAGAAATGCCGGGCGCGATCGAGAAAATGCTGCGCTTGTACCAGCAACTTCGAGATCCAAACGAGCAATTTGGCGAATTTGCCGATCGGGCGGACGATTTTAGATTTTAGATTTTAGATTTTAGATTGGGAGATTGGCAATTGTGTAGCGATTTTAGATTTTAGATTTTAGATTTTGGATTGAGGAGATTTTCGATTTGAGATTGGCGATTGGGTAGATTTCAGATTGTAGATTGCGATCTCGCACGGGGTGGGGGCGGGTTTATGAGATTGTCGGTTTTAGGCAAATATTGTTGGCGAACCCGCCCCTACAGCAATTATGTTCTTTAACCAAATAGACTGACTCTAACTAATGACAAATGACAAATGACTAATGACTACATTCGAGACGGCACAGAAATTTACATCAAATCTTTTGCCACAATTCGATCGGAAGCAGATTTATCAAACTTGCCGCCCGATTTAGAATCCATTGCCGTGCGCTTAATTCACAGTTGCGGCATGACAGATATCGTTGCAGATTTAACAGCTTCCCCCCTGGCTGCCACCTGCGGGCGTCAAGCATTGGCAAGCGGCGCGCCGATTTTGTGCGATTCTCGAATGGTAGCCGAAGGCATCACCCGCAAGCGCCTGCCCGCTGACAATCAGGTGATTTGCACTCTCTGGCATCCCGAAGTGCCTCAATTGGCGCAGCGCCTGGGAAATACTCGATCGGCCGCAGCCGTGGATTTGTGGCGGGATAATTTAGAGGGCGCTGTCGTGGCAATTGGCAATGCCCCGACGGCTTTGTTTCGGCTGCTGGAAATCCTGGATGCCGGAGCCCCCAAACCGGCTTTAATTCTGGGTTTCCCGGTAGGATTTGTGGGGGCGGCAGAATCTAAAGCCGAGTTGGCTGCCAACAGTCGGGGAGTGCCGTTTATCGCGCTGCAAGGGCGGCGCGGCGGCAGTGCGATGGCTGTGGCGGCTGTGAATGCGTTAGCAAAAGAGGACGAGTTATGAGTCAGGTTATGGGTAAGTTATACGGGTTGGGCATCGGCCCTGGCGATCCGGAATTGATTACTTTGAAAGCTTATCGGATTTTGCGATCGGTCCCGGTAATTGCTTATCCGGCGATGGAAAGCGGTAAAGTTTTGGCGCGGGCAATTGTGGCGGATTATTTGCGATCGGACCAAATTGAAATTCCCATGCCGCTGCCTTTCAGTCCGACGCGATCGTCCCAACCTTACTACGATACTGCCGCCGAAAAAATTGCCGGCTATCTCAGCCAGGGGCTGGATGTGGCGGTACTGTGCGAGGGCGAACCTTTTCTCTACGGCACGTTCATGTATTTATTTAACCGCTTGTCGGGGAAATTTGCGACGGAAGTGGTGCCGGGAATTTCTTCGACGATGGCGAGTGCGAGTGCCTTGGGAGTGCCGCTAACTTACCGCAATGATGTGCTGAGTATTATGCCTGCGACTTTGGAAGCCGAGATTTTGCGCGATCGGCTGGCGGTGGTTGATGCTGCTGTAATTATTAAATTGGGGCGGCATTTCGCCAAAGTTCGGCAGGTATTGATAGAGTTGGGACAGTTCGATCGAGCTCTCTATATCGAACGCGCAACCATGCCAAACCAGCGAATTTTACCGATCGCAGATGTCGATCCTGCTGGGGTTCCTTATTGGGCGTTAGTGATGGTGCCCAGCCAACAAAAATCTGTGTCTTAAATTCTGTGGTTCGTAGTGAGGACTTTAGTCCTTTAAAAGTGGAACAAAGCCATCGCAGAGTATTGAGATTATTTCTGTTCTTTGGTTTGTAGTGAGAACTTTAATTCTCAAATTTTGATGGGGACTAAAGTCCGAGGTGGCAAACCTAGGGGCCAAAAATTAGCCAATTGGCTTAAATAATTAAGACAAATTGCTAATGTATCCGATCGTCCGTACCAAATATGTTTATTTCAGGTATCAAATAAACAATTGGCAGATTTAGTGTTTGTTTTTTGCGAAAAATTCCGAGCGCTGCTGCTAATTTGCTTGAAAGATACCGCATTTATATCATGTCCGATCGATTACCCGCAATAAAAGAGGTTTGTAGTAAGGACGGAAGTCCGCAGCATTTTGCGGACTCACGTCCACACTACGAACAAATACGAACAAATTTTATTGCGGTCAATTCACCGGACACGATATTATACATTATTTGACAGCAAAAAAGTCGGATTGAGGGGGATAATTCGAGTTGAGATGAGAGATTTGTGATTGGCGATCGATCCCAGTTTAAAAAAATAAAAAGGCCAGGAAACTCCAAACTCTATAAATTCTCTAAAATAGTCGATCTAAAAGCTCAAATCTCGCATTTCAAACTCCGATCGCCTGTGGATGAATTGAAAATGCTTTGCCTGCGAGGAATCAAGGGCAAAGCTGCCCCTAGAGTGGAATGCGCGAGTAACAACTGCAGCAGTTTTCACAACAATCCGGACGGTAGCTCTATTTTGTTGTAAAAGTAATTACAGCATTGTCATGCTGGCGACTGAGGTCGATCTTTTTTTGAGGTAGGTGTCGTCCGCCCAAGCAATTAGTTGTAACATAGTTAAATAGACATCTCCTATAATTAGGTTTTTGTTGCGGTAGGGCAAGGCTTTCACAATCTTTTTAAGAGATGTCTAATAGTTAATTAGACTTCTTCAAAAAAGAATCTAAAATCCTTGTCCTGTCTGGACGAAAATCTAATTTCTGGAGAACTCTCTGGCAACAGAGTTAATAGAGAAGTTTGTGATGGCTAGCTGCAAGCAGGTGATTTGCTGCAGTAAGATTGTAGAAATTGCTCGCTTGCGTTGTAGCGAAGCAAAATAAAATATCGGGGTGTTCGGACGATCGATCCATAAGTTGTTGGGTGCAACTAACTAAATCATGACTTTCGCACTTACTCGCTGGTGTAGTTGATGTAGGGTTCGCAACGCGCACCTTACCGCCAGAGATAGTAAGTCAAACCAATTTTTGCGCAAGTCCTGTCAAGCAAATATTTCCTCAGCAACCATTTTTTTCACGCATGACTACACCCTCAAACATTCAAGTTTTAAAACCGATCGAATCTCCCGGTAAATTTGCAAAAAAAGGATGGCGTTCGCTGCCATTGCGCGCAGTTTTAATTGTTCCCTTCGTCGCGCAAATTGTCGGGGCAGTGGGGCTAGTTGGCTACCTATCCTTTCGCAACGGGCAAAAAGCAGTTGAGGATCTCGCCCAGCAATTAATGGGTGAGGCGAGTAAAAGAGTTGAAGACAAACTGACCAATTTTCTGGGAACTGCTGACTTAGTAAATCAACTCAGTGCCGCCGCGATCGAACGAGGTGAATTAAGCTTAAATTTACAAGAAGTCCAACCCCGAGGAGAAAAGTTTCTCTGGCAGCAAATGCAAAGTTTTAAAAGCCTGCAGTGGATTTCTTTGGGGTCAGAAGCTGGAGGAGAATTTCTCGGGATTGCGCGCAACGAAACAAATAATTTGGAAATAGTTTCTGTAAATAGTTCGACTAACTATCAGAATATTTACTACGCTACAGATAACAACGGCGCGCGCGGGCAGCAAGTCAAAATCGTGCCGGGAACTTACGATTCTCGGAAACGCCCCTGGTACAAAAAACCTGTCGAGGCCAACCAACCGGTATGGCTGGAAATTTATCAAGGCTTTAGTGAAAGGGTGGTTTATATTTCGACAACTAAACCAATTCGCGATCGCGCTGGCAAACTGTTGGGAGTCACTTCAGTAGATATTTCGCTTGAGGAATTTCAGGATTTTCTCGATCGCATCCAACTCAGCGAAAACGGACAAATTTTCGCGATCGAACAGTCGGGAATGCTAGTAGCTAGTACGAGTCGAGAACCAGTTTTCCAACAGGTTTCCGGCAAAAAAGAACCGCAGCGGCTGAATGTTTTAGACAGCAAAACACCCCTAATTCGCACTACAGCCCAGTATTTATCCAAATCTTTTCAAGGCTTCGACAAAATTGACAAACAGCAGCAACTGCAATTTATCGAAAACGGCCAGCGTTATTTTGTGAAAGTGGTGCCATTTGTTGGCAGTTACGGTTTGAAATGGTCGATCGCGATCGCGATTCCCGAATCAGATTTCATGGCCGAAATTAACAGCAATACTCGCACTACAATTTTACTTTGTTTTATTGCATTGGTGGTATCGACTGCTGGCGGAATGCTGGTAGCAAGGTGGGTAACGCAACCGCTGCTGCAGCTTAATGAATCTGCCAAACATATTGCTAGAGGAGAATTCGATCGCACTGTAGCGGTAAATCGCAGCGATGAAGTCGGCGAACTTGCCAATTCATTTAAAAGCATGGCAGAACAACTGCAAGTTTCTTTTGCAGAAATGCGGACTTTAAACGCTGAATTATCTGAGAGTAAAAGCCGCCTCAATCAAATTTTAGAAGCCGTTCCGGTGGGGATATTTGTAGCAGAACCCAACGGTAAACCTTACTACGTTAATTCTCGCGCTCAATCCTTACTGGGCAAAGGCATAGTTGACGAGATTGCAGCGGAAGAAATTCGCGAAGTATATCAAATTTATCAAGCAGATAGTCAAGAAATCTATCCTCAAGAAAAAGATCCAATCCTTTGTGCTATTCAGGGAGCAAGTGTCAATGCTGATGACATAGAAATTCACCAACCAAACAGGAATATTCCCATCGAAGTTTGGGGGATGCCAATTTACGACGATCGGGGGAATGTAACTTACGCGATCGCAGCTTTTACCGACATTACCCAACGCAAAGAAGCTGAGAAATTAGTAGCAGAATACAACCGCACTCTGGAAATTCAAGTAAGCGAAAGAACTCAAGAACTCAGCACGGCATTAGACCACCTGCAAGCCACCCAACAAGAGTTAATTCAATCGGAAAAAATGGCGGCTTTAGGACAATTAGTAGCCGGAGTTGCCCACGAATTGAATACACCTCTGGGGGCGATCCGAACCAGTGCCGGAACTAGCAGCAAATTCTTAGGCGAAACCTTCCCTAAGTTGCCCGAATTTTTTCAAATTGTTTCTCCTGAAGAAGCCGAGAATTTCTTCATGTTGCTAAACAGGTCGCTGGAAAAAGATCTTACTCTGACTGCAAAAGAAGAAAGAAAATTAAAGCGGCAATTAGTCAGCCAACTCGAAGATGAGGATATTGAGGATGCTGATGATATCGCCGATACCTTAGTAGATATGGGGATTTACGAAGCCGATGATTTTATCCCCCTGCTGCAAAAGCCCGATCGCGATACGATTTTAGACATGGCTTACAAACTTTCAGAAATCCAGCGCAGTACCCAAACAATTAACACCGCAACGGATCGCGCCTCAAAGGTTGTCTTTGCCCTGAAAAACTACGCCCGATCGGACTTTTCCGAAGCGATGGTAGAAGCGGATATAATTGAAGGGATAGAAACTGTACTCACTTTGTATCAAAACAACCTGAAACACGGTGTAGAAGTCTCGCGCAACTTCCAAAAACTCGATCCCATTCTCTGCTATCCAGACCAACTAAATCAGGTGTGGACAAATCTGGTACACAATGCTTTGCAAGCAATGGACAATCACGGCAAGTTAATCCTGGATGTTTGCCGGGAGGACGATCTCATTAAAGTTGCAGTCACCGATAGCGGTCAAGGAATTCCTCCAGAAATCCTGCCCAAAATATTTGAGCCTTTCTTCACAACTAAACGCCCCGGTGAAGGCACGGGTTTGGGACTCGATATTGTGAGGAAAATTATCAACAAACACGGAGGCAAAATTGAAGTTGCATCAGTTCCCGGTCAAACTACGTTTACTGTTTTCCTGCCCGTCAATCCCGAATAATCTCCGCAACCGATTATTGACAGATGGGGCGATGCGCGATCGGGAACACTCGCAATGATGGGGCACCGACTCGATCGAAGACTTTTCTATAACTTGTCAGTGCAACTAACTAAATCGATCGATAATTTACCCAACAACAAGTTTTTTAAATTATGACAACTATCTCAAACATCAAAGTGTTAAAACCCACAAAATCGGCTGGTAACTTAGCGCTAAAAGCAATTAGATCGCTCCCTTTGCGAACAGTTTTGGTAGTTCCCTTCGTCGTGCAAATCGTCGTAGCCGTGGGAATAGTTGGATATTTATCATTTCGCAACGGACAGCAAGCAGTTAACGAAGTTGCTACTAAATTGCGGCAAGAAATTAGCGATCGCATCTCCGAACGAGTTCAAGCATACATGGCATTTCCCCACCAATTAAATCAAGTTAAAGCTAATGCTTTTGAACTGGGGGATCTCAACTTTCAAGACACTCCGGCAAGAATCCAGCGCCACTTTTGGAAACAACTGCAAACTTTTGAGACAGTAAGTGTTACCTATGTTGCTACTCCCAACGGTGATTTTATTGCCGCGCGGCGCACTAATGACGGTAGTTTTTTATTGCAAGAACGCACCGACCTTACAGAAGGTAACATGAATTATTATGCTGCTAGCGATCGGGGCGAACCAACTACTTTAGTTAAAGTTAAACCTAAATATGACCCGCGAGTCCGTCCTTGGTATACGGCAGCAAGTGAAGCAAAAACAGCAACTTGGAGCAAAATTTATGCCGATTTTACCAGCAAAGGACTGGGAATTACAGCCGCTCAACCTTTGTACGATGAATCTGGGGAATTGCTGGGTATTTTCGGCACTGACTTGCTGTTTTCGCGAGTTAACGAATTCCTGCAACAGTTAAAAATTGGCAAATCAGGACAGACATTTATTATCGAGAGATCGGGCGATTTAATTACCACATCAACTCAAGATCCAGTATATTTAATTAAGGGAGAAGAAACAGAAAGAATCGCGGCCGCAGCCAGCCAAAACCCCACCATCAGCCTCACAACTAAATACCTGCAAGAACGCTTTGGCAACTTGAACAACATTCAAGAAGCCCAACAGCTTAGCTTTAAGCTTAAAGACCAATTGCAATTCATGCAAGTTACGCCGCTCAAAGACGGTAAAGGTTTGGACTGGCTGGTTGTAGTAATTATTCCCGAATCGGATTTCTTGGAACAAATTAATGCCAACAACCGCACTACAATTTTGCTGTGCCTCGCGGCTTTATCGGGAGCTATAATTGTCGGCGTTTTAACAGCAAGATGGGTGACGCGACCAATTTTATATTTGAATGAAGTTGCCAAAAATATTACTCAAAATCGGTGGACGAAACCTGTAGAAATTAACCGCAATGATGAAGTAGGCGAACTTGCCAACTCATTTAAAAGCATGGCAGAACAACTGCAAGTCTCTTTTGAGAGCATGCAAAGTTTGAACGCTGAATTATCCGAGAGTAAAAGCCGCCTCAATCAAATTTTAGAAGCCGTCCCGGTAGGGATATTTGTAGTCGAACCCAACGGTCAGCCTTACTACGTTAATTCTCGCGCTCAATCCTTGCTGGGTAAAGGCATAGTTTGCGATATCGCATCGGAAGAAGTTCGAGATGTATACCAACTTTACCTAGCAGATAGTGGGGAAATCTACCCGCAAGAAAAAGACCCGCTACTTTGTGCTATTAGGGGGGCAAGTGTCAACGCTGATGACATAGAAATTCACCAGCAAAACAGGACTATTCCCATCGAAGTTTGGGGGACACCAATTTACGACGACAAGGGAAAAGTGACTTACGCGATCGCAGCCTTTGCTGACATTACCCAACGCAAAGAAGCCGAGAAATTGCTAGCAGAATACAACCGCACTCTCGAACTGCAAGTTACCGAAAGAACCCAAGAACTCAGAACAGCATTAGACCACCTGCAAACCACCCAGCAAGAGTTAGTGCAATCGGAAAAAATGGCAGCTTTAGGACAATTAGTAGCGGGAGTTGCCCACGAACTGAACACTCCCTTGGGGGCGATTCGATCGAGCGCCGGCAATACCAGCACTTTCTTGGCGCAAACTCTCTCCAAGTTACCGCAAGTTTTGCAATCTTTCTCGGCTGAAGAAACCGATAATTTCTTAATTCTGCTCGACAAATCGCTGAAAAAAGACACAACTATAACAGCCAAGGAAGAAAGAAAATTAAAGAAAAAATTAGTTGGCAAACTAGAGGATGAAAACATCGAAGAAGCAGACGATATTGCGGATAATTTAGTAGATATGGGGATTTATGAAGCCGATGAGTTTCTACCTTTACTGCGCAAGCCCGATCGCGAGCTAATTTTAGAAATGGCTTACAAACTTTCAGAAATTCAGCGAGCAACTCAAACAATTAGTATCGCCACCGAACGCGCCTCAAAAGTCGTCTTTGCCCTGAAAAATTACGCCCGCTTCGACAGCTCAGAAGTGATGATTCAAGCGGATATAATTGACAGCATCGAAACCGTACTCACCCTGTATCAAAACAACATGAAACACGGTGTAGAAGTCTTGCGCAACTTCCAAAAAATCGAGCCAATTCTCTGCTATCCCGATCGGCTAAATCAGGTGTGGACAAATATCATCCACAATGCCCTACAAGCAATGGGAAATAAAGGTACATTAATCCTCGATGTTTGCCAAGAAAACGGTATGATTAAAGTCGCAGTCACGGATAGCGGTCAGGGAATTTCTCCAGAAATTATGCCCAAAATATTCGACCCATTATTCACAACTAAACCCCCCGGTGAAGGCACGGGATTGGGACTCGATATAGCCAGACAGATTGTGGACAAACACCGCGGCAAAATTGAAGTTGCATCAGTTCCCGGCAAAACAACTTTTACTGTTTTCCTACCCGTCAATCCCGGATAATCTCAGAAAGTCTTCCCGGCTCGATCGAGCAATTTGCCCTGTAAGTTTTTTTCCAAGCAGCGCCAGCCGCAAACAGGATATACTCAAAAGCAAGCAACCAACTATCGCCAACAAGAGAAAACTATGCCTAAACCGATCATCATGTGCGTTGACGACGAAAAAGTAGTTCTCAAAAGCCTCAAAACTCAACTCAAATCCGCTTTCGGCAGTACCTACGTTTATGAATTAGCTGAAAATCCTGCCGATGCCTTAGAGTTGATCGATGAAATTAATGACGAAGATACACCGATAATTTTAATAGTTTCTGATTGGCTGATGCCGGGAATGAAAGGAGATGAATTTCTGATTCGCGTCCATCAAAAGTTTCCGAACATAGTTAAAGTGATGCTGACAGGTCAAGCAGATGAAGATGCAATTAAAAGAGCCTTTGACGAAGCAGATTTGCACCGCTGTTTGCACAAACCTTGGTCGGAAGAAGAGTTAATAGAAACCATTAAATCCGCGTTAGCGCTATGAGCAAACAAGTAATTATTTGTGTTGATGATGAAACTACTGTTTTGAAAAGCCTGAAAGCTGAATTAAAAGATGTTTTAGGCAATACTTACCGGATTGAAATTGCAGAAGGTGGCGAGGATGCTCTAGAGTTAATTGCTGAATTAATCGAAGATGGAGACGAGATTCCCTTAATTATCTCCGACTACGTGATGCCCGATATGAAAGGAGATGAATTGTTAAGGCGGGTTCACGAAATCTCTCCCAAAACTCTGAAGGTAATGCTGACGGGACAGGCGACAATTGAAGCGGTAGGAAATGCGATCAAACACGCCAAACTTTACCGCTATATTGGCAAGCCTTGGGAAACCGAAGACTTGAAATTAACTGTAACCGAAGCCGTTCACAGCTACAGTCTTGACAAACAACTAGCAGAACAAAATGCCGAACTGCGCAGAGTAAATCAGAAACTAGAATTAGCCTTAGAACAGCAATCAAAATTTTCCAATGCTGCCAAACGCTTTGTGCCGAATGAATTTGTCTCGCTGCTCAACCGCGAAAGCTTAATTGATGTCGAACTCGGCGACAGCGTGGAAAAAGAAATGTCAGTCGTATTTTCTGACATTCGGGATTTTACAAATCTTTCTGAAAACATGACGCCTGAAGACAATTTTAAGTTTATTAATTCTTATTTGAGCCGCATGGAGCCGGCAATTATTGAAAATAACGGCTTTATTGATAAATACATTGGCGATGCCATTATGGCTTTATTCGGTCACAATGCTAGCGATGCAGTGGACGCAGGCATTTCGATGTTGCGCCGTCTTGACGATTTCAATCTGCGCCGGATTCGCGAGGGATTTGCACCGATCAAAATCGGCATCGGCATCAATACGGGTACGCTGATGCTGGGAACAGTTGGAGGCACCACGAGGATGGACAGTACGGTAATTAGCGATGCCGTAAATTTAGCATCTCGCGTCGAAACCCTGACTAAAATTTATGGCGTGTCGATGTTAATTACGCAAAATACTTTTGTGCAGTTAAATGTCAGTGAATCCCCGAAGTATGCGATCCGCAATATCGGCCGCGTTAAAGTCAAAGGCAAATCAGATTTGGTAACGATTCATGAAGTATTTGATGCCGATCCGCCGGAAATTAAAGATGGTAAATTAATAACTATGCCTTTATTTTTAGAAGCTTTGTACAACTACAGCGCGGGCAAACATCAAGAAGCCGCGCAACTGTTTGCTGAATGCTTGCAGAAAAATCCGCTCGATCGCGTGGCGGAAAATTACTTAGAACGCTGTCAGGAAATTCAGTCTAGAGTAACTGAAACTAAGTTGGATTTTGATTGATAAAATGCAGGAAGATGGGGAGAGTGGAGTATTGGGGGAATTGACTAAATAACTGTCCCAAGTAAACTTTCAACTCTATGTCGAGTTCTTTTATAATAGCCCATTCATGCGATCGCTGATTTGAGTTGAGTGGCAAAAGTAGATCGCTTGAGTTAAAATGTAGAAGTTAAAACTACCGAACTCGTCATGCCAGCTAAAGATATTTAGCATAATGCAGTCAAGCAATATAGAGCCTGTACTGAAGACTCGATCGAGATAAAAAAAGCAATTTGCCCTATGACACTAGCAGGTACTCCCACAAAACAGTATATCGAACAACGCAACGGAGGTTATTGGATTGAAGGAACAAGAATTTCCCTCGATTCAGTCGTTTATTCCTTCTTGAATGGAGAAGCCCCCGAAAGCATTGCTCAAAATTTTCCACTTCTTTCGCTAGAACAGGTTTATGGTGCGATCGCCTTTTATCTTGCAAACCGAGAAATTGTAGATGCGTACTTAGAAGCAGGCGAAGCAGAATTTAAGCAATTGCAACAATCTTTGAGGGAAAAAAGTCCGCTGCTTTACCAAAAATTGATGGCTGCTAAAACGAGGAAACAAGGCAGTGTATGACGAAAGTTCGATTCCAAGCTGATGCAGATCTCAAGCAAACAATCATAGCTGGCGTCATCCGCAGGAAAGCAGATATAGATTTTCAATCGGCAAAAGCAGCAGGATTAGAAGGCATAAAAGATCCAGAAGTTTTAGCAATTGCAGCGCGGGATGGCAGAGTGCTTGTCACGCACGATCGAAAAACTATGCCGATCGAGTTTGCTGAATTTATCCTGTCGCAAAACAGTTCAGGAGTTCTAATTATTTCTCAAAATCTTTCGATCGGTGAGGCGATTGATGCACTAATCTTAGTCTGGGAAGCGTCTAATGCCGAGGAGTGAGTCGATCGGATAATGTCTGTTCCATTCTGAGGAAAGAGGTAATTGAGCAAAGAACTGTTTTTAACTCAAAACTCAAAATTCAAAACTCAAAACTCCTTACCAACTGTCAACTGCTATCCAAGTTTGCACAACTTTTCCTGTTAGCTGCTGTCCCAACCAAGGCGTATTGGTCGATCGCGATTTCAAATTACATCTTTCAACATTCCAAGTCAATTGCGGGTCAAATAAAACTAGCTCGGCAGGGGCTTCTGGCTCGATCGCACTAATCTTTTGTCCGAGGCAAGCGGCCGGATTCGCACTCAAAACTCGCCACAGTTCTAAAGCCGAAATTTCGCCTGTTTCTACCAGATTTTGCCACAGTAAAGGCAAAGCTAATTCCAAGCCGATCGCCCCTGGGGGAGCATCCGCAAATGCAACTGTTTTCTCTTCATAAGTAAAAGCATTGTGGTCGATCGCGATCGCATCGATTACTCCATCTTTCACAGCTTGAATCAAAGCCAATCGATCGTCAAAATTTCCTAAAGGCGGTTCCAAACGCAAATTCGGATCGTAGGGAAACGCAGCAGCAAAACCTTTTTTCCCCTCAATTGCATCCTGAGAATTTCCCGCAATTGCCCCTACATCCAGCAGCAAATGCATCCAAGTAACGCTGGCACTTACCGGCAAACCCCGCGCCTTCGCATCCCGAATTAACTCGACGCTGCGGGCTGTCGAAACTCGCATGATATGTACCGCAGTTCCCCCAGATTCCACCAACTCAAGAATTGCAGCCAAAGCCGCAGTTTCCGCACTCGCCGGAATTCCCGGCAAGCCCAAGCGCACGGACACCGCACCCTCCCTCGCCGCGCCATTTCCCGCCAAAGCGCGATCGCACGGCCACAAAGCAACGGACTTGCCCAAAGGCTTGGTATACTCCAGCAAACGTCGCACCAGAGACGGATTAGACAGCGACAAACCGTCCGCAAACCCGGCGATCGTACCCCCACTCAATTCGCCCAACTCGGCCATCTGCTGCCCTTTAACGCCCTCTGTCAGCGCGCCCCAGAAATACAAGCGGGGCAGCGCCCGGGAAAAATTGCGGATAGTTTGCTGCAACAAAGCCAAACCTGCCAAATTATCGAGGGGCGGCGAGGTATCCGGCAAAACCGCCACCCGCGTAAAACCACCAGCCGCCGCAGCCAGCAGCAAAGATTCCAAGGTTTCCCGATCCTCAAAACCCGGTTCCCCGCTGTGACTGTACATATCCACCAATCCGGGCCCCAAAATCAACCCTCGGCAATCCCGCACCTGCGCGCCTGCGGGAATCTCAGCAATTTTTGACTCAATTGCTCGGATCTTGCCTTCATTAATTAGAATATCGGCGATGCGATCGGTCTTTGAAACTGGATCGATCGCCCGTACATTTTGCAGCAATTCGCAAGTCATAAGAGGGGAGGGGGAGAGAGGGGGGGAGGGGGAGAGGGGGAGAATTTTTTAGGGGCGTCGCTGTCGGATGTTCGAGCTGATTTGCAGGGACTCGATCGACTGCAATCAGATTACCATCGATCGAAACGGTTTGTAGTGCGGACTTAAGTCCGCTCTATCTTGCGGACTTAAGTCCGCACTACCAGCTAATTTTATTGCAGTAGATCGATCGGACACGATATCAAAAATTAATTGTTTTTTGATATTTATCGCGGGGATGGGGCGGGTTTACGAGATAGTTTGTTTTTGTCATAGTTGGCGAACCCATCCACATACAACCTCAACCTAGAGTTAGGCAACCCCCCCACAGCCCTGCGGCTCGACAAGGTACAATAAATGCGATCGTACTTAACGCTTATATTGAAAAAGCTACAAACAACGCCACAGGAGAAAACTGACGCATGGGCAAAGTAGTTGGCATTGACCTCGGAACGACAAACTCTGTAGTAGCCGTCATGGAAGGTGGCAAGCCGGTTGTGATTGCCAATTCGGAAGGGATGCGCACAACTCCCTCAGTGGTTGCTTTCACCAAGGAAGGAGAACGCCTTGTCGGAGAAATGGCCCGACGCCAAACGGTTCTTAACCCGCAAAATACGTTTTACGCCGTCAAGCGCTATATCGGACGCAAATATAACGAACTCACTCCTGAAGCGAAGCGAGTGGCTTACACCGTAGGCCGCGACGATATCGGCAATATCAAAATTAAGTGTCCCCGATTGAAAAAAAACTTCGCTCCAGAAGAAATTTCGGCGATGGTGTTGCGGAAGTTGGCCGATGAAGCCAGCCGCTATTTGGGACAAGAAGTGACGGGGGCGGTAATTACTGTTCCGGCTTATTTTAATGACTCGCAGCGTCAAGCAACGCGGGATGCGGGGCGCATTGCGGGACTTGATGTCAAACGGATTTTAAATGAGCCGACGGCGGCTTCTTTGGCTTACGGTTTGGATAGAAAGGAAAGTCAAACTATTTTGGTTTTTGACTTGGGCGGCGGTACTTTTGACGTGTCGATTTTAGAAGTTGGGGACGGCGTTTTTGAAGTTAAAGCTACTAGCGGCGATACTCAATTGGGCGGTAACGATTTCGATCAGAAAATAGTTGATTGGCTGGCGGAACAATTTTTAGAAAAAGAAGGTGTCGATTTGCGCCGCAACCGCCAAGCTCTGCAGCGCTTGATGGAAGCAGCAGAAAAAGCGAAAAGAGAACTTTCGGGTGTTGGGGTTACTGAAATTAATTTGCCGTTTATTGATGCGAATGAAGACGGTCCTTTGCATTTGGAAACACGCTTGACTCGCGGTCAGTTTGAGGGGCTGTGCGGCGATTTGGTGCAGCGGTTGCGCCGCCCGGTAAAACAAGCTTTGGCCGATGCTGGTTTGAGTCCTTCTCGCATTGATGAAGTTGTGTTAGTTGGTGGTTCTAGCCGGATTCCTTTAGTTCAGGAAATCGTGCGCAGTTTGATCGATCGAGAGCCGAATCAAAATGTGAATCCCGATGAAGTTGTGGCGGTGGGCGCTGCAATTCAAGCCGGAATTTTGGCGGGAGACGTGCGCGATGTTTTGCTGTTGGACGTGACTCCGCTATCGCTGGGTTTGGAAACGATCGGGGGTGTCATGAAAAAACTGATTCCCCGCAATACTACCATTCCCGTGAGGCGATCGGACATTTTTTCAACTGCGGAAAACAACCAAACTGTGGTAGAAATTCACATCCTCCAAGGCGAGCGGGAATTGGGCAAAGATAACAAGTCTTTGGGACGGTTTAAACTCAGTGGAATTCCGCCCGCACCTCGGGGAATTCCGCAGGTACAAGTAGCTTTTGATATTGATGCCAACGGGATGCTGTTGGTGACTGCTTTGGACAAAACAACCGGCAGGGAACAAAGCATTACCGTGCAAGGCGCTTCGACTTTAACTCAGGAAGAAGTGAATCAAATGATTCGCGATGCGGAACAGTATTCTCAAGCAGATAAATTGCAGCGGGAAAGAGTAGAAAAACGCAATCGCGCTGAAGCTTTAGCTTATCAAGCCGAGCGGCAGTTGCGGGAAGTTGCGCTCGATCGCGGAATGCAATTCGCTCAAAGAAGCCGCCAGCGAATCGAAAATTTAATTCGCGAATTGCGCGACAGTTTGGAACGCAACGACGAACGCGGAGTTGACCAAGCCGGATCGGATTTGCAGGATGCTCTTTACGATTTAAATCGGGAAATTGCCGCCTTTGCAATGGATGATGAAGATGATGATTTCTTTGAATCCGTAAAGCGGACTTTTACCGGAGATAATAACAAGCGCCGCAGTGATGATAGCAGCTACTATCAAAATCCCAAACCCTACCGCCGATCGACCGTCGATCGCGCGCCCGATCGCTCCTACGATAACACATACGATCGCCGAAATAACAGCGGGCGATCGAGCCGTCCCTATCAAAATCAAAGCGATGATTGGGATGACGATGATGATTGGCTGTAATTGAAGGAAGAAGGAAGAAGGAAGAAGGAAAAGAGCTAATCTTAATTCTAAAATATTATGACAGCTCTTTTCCTGCCACTTCTCAAACCATCTGTTCCGTCCTCCATCTCGTTACAATTATGTCAACTAGATCTGAATCACAATTACAGGTAAGGAGAACATTATGTTTTATGTCTCATAGAGAACAATACATCTGGCGGCGGGGTATTTATCTTTGTCAAATTTGCTATGAATTAACCAGATATTTTCATCCATCTGAACTTTATGGTCTTACCAGTCAAATTCGCCGCGCTGCTGCCTCTGTACCAGCTAATATTGCTGAGGGATATGGACGTGTTAGCAGCAAAGAATATGTTCGATATTTACAAATAGCTCTCGGTTCTCTGCGAGAATTAGATACTCATTTAGTAATTTTTGAAAAAGTGGGGTTAGCAACACACCAACAAATATCGCCTGTGATTCAAGAAGTAGATGAAGTCACGCGACTGATTGTCAGCACAATAAATAAACTACAATCCGAATAAAAAAAATCCCTCATCCTTCTTCCTTCTTCCTTCGGAAACCTTCTTCCCTCATCCTTCTTCCTTCTTCTCTCATCCTTCTTCCCTCATCCTTCTTCCTTCTTCTCTCATCCTTCTTCCCTCATCCTTCTTCCTTCTTCCCTCATCCTTCTTCCTTCTTCCTTCTTCCTTCTTATGCAAAATTTTCGCAATTACTATGAAATTCTGGGAGTACCCAGAGGTGCCACAGTTCAAGAGATTAAAAAAGCTTACCGCCGATTGGCGAGGCAGTTGCACCCCGATGTAAATCCGGGGGATAAAGCGGCTGAAGATAGATTTAAAGATATTAACGAAGCCTACGACGTGCTTTCGGATATCGACAAGCGCACTCAATACGACCAGTTTACTAAATTCTGGAAGCAAAAGGGATTTCAAGGCAAACAAGGGGTGAAAATTCCCAATTTTGGCTCTTGGGGAAACAGTAAAGCTAGCAAAAAAACAGCAGATAACGTTGATTTTAGCGATTACTCTGATTTTAATAAATTTTTCGATCAAGTCCTTGGCAGGCGTCGGGAAGTGAGGATGGCGACGCCTAACGATGCGCCGATGGATGTGCCGGAACCGTGGAGTACAGGGTCGAGGAAAACGAGTTATGTAGCTAATTCTCGCGAGGGCAGAAGGGAAAATCTCGATCGCGAAATGAGAAGAGAAGCGAGGGAAATGGACGATCGAGAAATCAGGAGGGAAGTTAGGGAAAGGGAAATTGACGATTGGGAAAATCGAGAAGTTAGAAGGGATATTGAGGCGCGCTTGACTTTGCGTTTGGAAAGGGCATATTCGGGAGGGATCGAACGAATTCGTTTGGATGACGGGCGATCGATCGAGGTAGAAATGCCTCCAGCAATGGTATCTGGCCAGCGAATTCGCTTGCGAAATCAAGGCATTGGCGGCGGTGATTTGTATTTAAAAATTACGGTTTCTCCCCATCCATTTTTTAGGTTGGAAGGCGCGGATATTTGCTGCGAATTGCCGCTGACTCCCTGCGAAGCCGTGTTGGGTGGCGATGTAGAAGTGCCGACGCTGGATGGCTTGGTAAAAATGAAATTGCCGCCGGGAGTTCCTTCGGGAAAGCGGTTGCGTTTGGCCAATAAAGGTTATCCGACAGGCAAGGGCGATCGAGGCGATCAGTTAGTAGAAATTAAGGTGATAATTCCTAAAGAAATTAGCGAGGAGGAACGGGAATTATACGAGAAGTTGCGGCAGGTTGAAACTTTTAAACCGCGTCAGGATTTGTTGGGTTAATTTTGTATGGTGCGTCGCTTGGGAAATTATCGTTGCGAAGCGAAGATTTGGAAGGTAGTGCACCCGAAAGGATAAAGAAACCGGGTTTTTTACCGAATCTGCGGGCAAAGCGAAGAATTATCGCAAAAAACCCGGTTTCTGGCCACCCGTGCGTAAGTCATAAAATCTTAAATCTCAAATATAGATTCGATCGCCCGTATTATAATAGTCAAGATAATGCTTAAAAGCGTACCTTACTATTCTTTTCTCATCGAACAGCTCAAAGATCCAGTATATGCAGCGGGCTACCTCGCGATATTCTTGAACGAGCAAGAAGAGGGAGATTTGGACCTGGGCATTTTCCCGTCAGCTTTGAAAGAGGTATTTGAGGCTTTGGGAGAACCAAATATGTCGCCTGATGATGCCTCATTGCATTTGGAAAAATTAGATAATTTGCTGTCAGGCGAAGGAACTGCGACAATTTATGCTTTAGCTAATTGGCTGAAGGTTTTGGGATTGAAATTAACTGTTGCGGTTGATAAAAAGGATGAGGAAAGTTCGGCTAATGCGATCGAGTTGGCGGAAGTTAGTAATGTTTAATCGAGTGAAATTAAATATTGAGTGCTGCTATTATGATTCTGAAAGTTAGCTGCGATCGAAAACATAAATTTTGCTTAGTCGTCGCGATCGCACTCTTTTTTATTTTAATAACTTCCTATTTTTTTGAGCCTTCAGCACTCACAAATCCGCCTACTACTTACAAAACTTTTGCAGAATGGTGCGCCAATCGCGATCTCCTATTACCGGATGTCAAACTCACAGTTGATGTTTTGTTAGAAAAGGTTGAAACTGAAGATTGTGCATTAGCTCAAAACAAACTGTTAAAGCTCGATCGGGTCGATCTATCTAGAGAGCCATATGAAACAAGTATAAAGAACATTCAAGTTTTATCATCTCTTCCCCATCTAACTCACCTCAATCTCAATTCCAGTCGAATAGAAGATATCACTCCTTTATTGTCTCTTTCCAATCTAACTCATCTCAATATGAGTGAGACTTATTCGCTAAAAGATATCACTACTTTATCGTCTCTGCGCAACCTAACTCATCTCGATATCAGTCACAATTCAATACAAGACATTACCCCTTTGATGTCTTTAATAAATCTGCTAAGCCTAGATATTAGCGGTAATAATATTACCAATTTACAGCCACTTTCATCTCTGTTAAATCTCAGGACACTAGAGCTTAAAGAGATTTATTTTAGCAACTTGCAACCACTAAAATATCTCATTAACTTAACTAAGTTATCTATTAGTACCCTAGAAAAAGACATCAGTTTTTTGAGCCACCTAACAAATATAAATGAACTTTATCTAGCTGCTGAGACTAGCGATATAACTCCTTTGGCTAATTTAAAAAAATTAACTAAGCTTTTCCTGATGGGGACATACCTAAATAACATCAACCCTTTGCAGTCATTGACAAATCTTACTGAATTATATCTGGTGAGTAATAATAACAGCCCCGAAGGGGATGGGAAACAGCAATCTATTGACATGAGCAAAATCGCAAATTTAAAAGAATTGAGAACCCTCAGCATTATTGGCAATAATATTTCCGATCTTAAACCGCTGAAATCTCTTGTCAAACTAACCAAGCTTAACCTAAGCAAGAATGAAATTACAGATATCGAGCCTCTGAAAAATCTGACAGGCTTAACCGAACTATCTCTCAGTTACAATAAAATTTCAGACATCAGCAATTTAAAATTTCTCCCGAACCTAACCAGACTGGATCTTGAAGACAATAAAATATCGGATATCGGATCGCTGCAATTTCTAAAAAAATTAACTGCGATCGGCATTAGTAACAATCAAATTTCTGACATTCGTCCCTTAGCATCTTTAACTAACCTAACCGAACTTTATATTATCTGGAACAAAATTTCTGACATTAACCCGCTAGGATTTCTGACAAACCTAACTAAACTTGACCTGCAAGGCAATCAAATCTCAAACATTAGTCCACTGAAATATTTGACAAATCTCACACACCTTTACCTTCCAAACAATAAAATCAAAGATGTCCGCCCACTGCAATCGCTAACCAAGCTAACTAAACTTCACCTTTACGATAACCCGCTTCCTCTAAAAAAATGTCCCGTTCTCACAAAATCTGTCTGTCTCCTTAAGTTTTATTGGAACAATAGGCACATGACAGGTTATATGGATTGGGAAGCCTATAAAATGAGTAACCCAGATACCATACCAATTCCTAACCGATACCCATACATTGATAATTGGTAGCGTTTTCAGTTAAAATGGATGATATACGGGCAAAGGCGAATCGATCGAATCTGTTCCGATTTAACTTTCAAGATTTTGGCTCCTGCTTCTTTCGTGACAAATCGAGCAAGTGGATTTATTTGCTTGGCTTCTGAGTGTTGTATTGCTATCATAGTAATTGCACCTAATTTCAATGGTAAGCACACCTGGTTTCATAAGTGCACCTGGTTCGATCGGTAAGCGCTTTTGATTTCATTGGTTAAGTTCACCTGGTTTCAGTAGGTGTATCTCGCCGAGCGAGATTTTGTCTGATTTAGAGATTGCCCTTCAGTTTCCTAGGCCGGGGGGCGATCGCTATTTAATAATGTAATTAGCTTCAGGCAAATACTTGCCCTCTGTCAAGCATGGGATTAGTGAGGTTGCGGATTCGAGAGCTGGCTGCCGAGAAGGGTTGGACTCTAACAGAGGTTTCCGAGCGCGCGGGAGTTCACTACAGCACTCTGAAGAATTATGCCCGTTCGCCCGGTTTAGCAACGGTTGATGTTACTTATTTACAAAAATTAGCTAGAACTTTTGACGTGTTAATTGAAGACTTGTTTGATGTGGTAGAAGATTAGGCGCTCGCCAGTATCGAGTCACAAACAACCAAATTCAAGAATTTGCGGATCGGGTTTACCCAAGTCAGAGAAAATAAATGTACTCTCAGCGGCATATGTAGCTGTCAGATCGACCCGATCGGTCTACAATTTGTAACGTTGAGCCTTATTGAAGTGCAGGAGTGGAGCTGGCTTGGATAACGCGAGTCTGTCACGAAAAACCCCGCAAGCCTCGGAGCTAGGGGTAGACGAAATTCCAGAAGCGGTGCGAGACAACCCGTACCTAGTAGAATCCCAGCAGAGCCAGTCAAAAAGAAGATGGCTGATTTGGAAACTGCTAGGGTTGGGCGTAGTCGCCTTTGCGGCCAGCATCTGGCTGCACCTCAATTTTGACATTTTCGGCGATCGAGCCGTCCAAACCGTACAAAACCCAGCAGCAACCTCTGTGGCATCCCCCGCCGCCACCAAACGGGCATCTAACTCTAAAGCAGCTAACGCAGCAACAGAAACGCCGGACAACCTGCTGGGACACTTGCCGTATTCAGAAGCGCCGGCTAAAGACTTGGTAGCCGTTACCGCCGATGGAGGCGTCAAACTCCGCACCGCAGCAGCAGCAAAATATCAAGAAATGGCCAACGCAGCAGCAGCAGATGGCATATACTTTGCTCCTATATCAGGTTTTCGATCGCTCCAAGACCAGCAGCACGTATTTTTTGACGTTAAAGCAGAACGCAAGCAAAACCCCACCAAACGAGCCGAAGTCAGCGCTCCTCCAGGATACAGCGAACACCATACAGGTTACGCGATCGACCTCGGCGACGGCAGCGCCCCGGAACACAACCTCAGCCAGAGTTTTGAAACTACCCGAGCTTTCAAATGGCTCGAAGCCAACGCAGCCTCCTTCAGCTTTGAAATATCCTTCACCAAAAACAACCGCCAAGGCGTCAGTTACGAACCCTGGCACTGGCGCTTTGTGGGCGACAAGCACAGTCTAGAAACTTTCTACAAGGCTCATTCGCTGAAAAAATAGTTGACAGTTGGTCAGGAGTTTTGAGTTGTGAATGCGTGAGTTTTGAGTTAAAGACTGTTCACAATTCACAACTCAAAACTTAAAACTCAGAACTTCCCCTCTCCCCCTCCCCCACTCCCCCACTCCCCCACTCCCCCCCTCTCCATTGGGCAAACAAGTGATTGCAATCTATCCAGGAAGCTTCGATCCCATTACTTTAGGCCACGCGGACTTGATCGAGCGCGGGTGCAAACTGTTCGATCGAGTAATTGTCACCGTAGTTCGCAATCCCAGCAAAACTCCTCTATTCACCGTAGAGGAACGCATCCAGCAAATCCAACGCTCCGTCCAACATTTGCCAAACGTAGAGGTAGACAGTTTTGAGGGTTTAACAGTAAACTATGCTAAAATTCGACAAGCCAAAGTGCTGCTGCGGGGTCTGCGAGTATTAACAGATTTTGAAATGGAACTCCAAATGGCCCACACCAATAAAACCCTCTGGGGCGAAATTGAAACAGTTTTTTTGGCAACTTCTAACGAGTACAGTTTTTTAAGCAGCAGTGTAGTTAAAGAAATAGCCAAGTTTGGTGGCTCCGTAGATCATCTTGTTCCTAAACACGTCGCTCTAGATATTTACAAATGTTACGCCAGCAGGAACCAAATCGCATCGAACCCGACAGCACCGGACGCGGCACTGAGAACGAACAACCTCAGAATCCAGCCGCCTTCGGAGACGAAAACCGCACCGCAGGAGTAGACATCCAGCGGGAATTGAATCGGCTTGAGGAAATCGTTCTCGACAGCCCGCGCATTCCCTTGACTAGACGGACTCTGGTGGACGAAGAACAGTTGCTAGATCAATTAGACTTGGTGAGGCTGAATTTGCCCATAGCCTTTCAGGAAGCTGAGGCGGTTCTGCGCCACAAGGAGGAACTGCTTCACGAAGCTGAACTTTACGCTCAGGAAGTCATCGAAGCAGCTGAGCAGCGGGCGGCAGAGCTTTTAAATGATATGGGCTTGCTCCAGCAGGCTAAGATAGAAGCGGATCAGTTGCGCCAGCAAGTGTTGCTCGACTGCGAAGCCATCCAGCAAGCAACTTTGGCTGAAGTAGAACAAATCCGCTATCAGGCTCAAGAGGAATTGGAGGAAATGAGAGCGCGGGCTCTGGCAGAATGCGAAGAGATTCAAAACGGCGCTGACGACTACGCCGACCAAGTTTTGAACAATATCGAACACAAATTAGGCGATATGTTGCGCGTGATTCGCAACGGTCGCGAGCAGTTGGACGGTGTTGCTGGCTCCCACAGCCCTCACGGGAATGGATAAATAGTTGTTGGCTGATTTGGTTGCTACAAATCTCTAAAAATCCACCTCTTTTGGGTGGTTTTTTAGTTTGATAGTTAAGTTTTGTTGAATCTTGTGTAAATATTGTTTTTTTTGCTATTTTAACAGCATTAACAAGCCTAATCATCCCAAGCAATTCTAATTGTAAGGCTTCGATAGCGACAATGCAAAAGCATCTAATCGGTTCGCGGAATTCGACTTAATCCGAGCTTTTTAATCCGAGCTTTGGCGATCGCAAGCGTGGTAATTACTCATGCAGGGTTCTTGGCATTTGGCAACGATCGCAGAATTCTAGTTAGGGCTTGCTGAATAAAACTCTCAGCCCCCGAGAGCAATGGTTTTGAGCCTTTTGCGATCGATTTAGTGCCAGGTTATGGCATAGAGATGGTCAAAACCAATGCCCAATGCCCCCCTCACCAAAAGACTTATTCAGCAAGCCCTAGTTATTGCGATCGATTTGGTTGGCCCGCAGTTTTGATGCATCGATTGGTGGCAAAGCTAACCTTTGAAGTGTCAATAATTACCGCCCTGGTTGCTGAGAATTCGGAGTCCGGCAAAGCTCGATCGAACCGCGCGAATTCAGTCGAACGCCAGTCGCAGCAAGGGCGGTGAGTATGCCGCCAAGAAAGGACTCAAGAAAGGACTAAAGTCCTCACTACAAACAGAAGAAGGCGCTGGGGAGCGCCCTAAAATAGGACTATCGGGCTGCTGCTGACAACTGCTGGCTCACAGCTTCTTTCAACAGCGGCACCTTATCAGTTTGTTCCCAAGGCAAATCTAAATCGGATCGCCCCAAATGACCGTAAGCAGCTACATCTTGATAGAAACGACCGCCTCTTTCTGCAGGCAAATTCTGCAAATTAAATGTCTGAATAATCCCCGCCGGACGCAGTTCAAAAATCTGCTGCACGGCTTCTAAAAGACGCTCTTCATCAACTTTTGCAGTGCCAAAAGTTTCGATCGTCATGCTCACAGGCCTCGCTACCCCGATCGCGTAACTTAACTGCATTTCGCACTTGTCAGCCAAACCCGCTGCTACGATATTTTTAGCAACATAGCGGCAAGCATAGGCAGCGCTGCGGTCTACCTTCGTTGGGTCTTTGCCAGAAAAAGCACCGCCCCCGTGTCGCGAATAACCGCCGTAGGTATCCACAATAATTTTGCGACCCGTCAAACCCGAATCCCCTTGAGGTCCGCCCACAACAAATTTGCCAGTGGGGTTGACAAGGAACCGTGTTTGTGAATCGGGTTTCACGCGGATGTCGGCAAACACGGGTTCGACTACAGCAGTCCAAAGGTCTTCTTTGATCTTGGCTTGAACGGCAGCAGTGTCAGAAATATCGCCGATCGATTCTGTATGCTGCGTAGAAATTAAAATCGTATCTATACCAACAGGCTTCCCATCTTCGTAAATCACCGTAACTTGACTTTTACCGTCGGGACGCAGGTAAGGCAACTGACCGGTTTTGCGCACAGCAGCCAATTGTCGGCAAATCCGGTGAGCCAGACTGATTGGCAGCGGCATCAATTCCGGTGTTTCGTTGCAAGCAAAGCCGAACATCAAACCTTGGTCCCCAGCGCCGATAGCATCCAATTCCTCATCGCTAGCTTGTTCCCGGCTTTCGTGAGCCGCATTCACCCCAGCAGCAATATCGGGGGACTGAGCGTCAAGAGCCACCAACACCGCACAGCTATTGGCAGAAAAACCGTTGTCAGCATCGATGTAGCCGATGTCTGCTATTTTTTTCCGCGCCAATTCAATGTAATTTACCTGAGCTTTAGTGGTAATTTCGCCCGTCAGCAGCACCAAGCCCGTGTTGACTACAACTTCGGCGGCGACACGGCTTTTAGGGTCTTCGGTCAGTAAGGCATCTAAGATAGTGTCTGAAATTTGGTCGCAGATTTTATCGGGATGACCTTCTGTAACGGATTCAGATGTAAAAAGGTAGCGGCGTGACAATGAACCTTCCTCCTTGAGTGTGCGTGAAGCCTGCACGACATCATCAGAAACCGACAAGTTGCTTTTCCGCTAGAAGTTCGGGACAATAGCGTCTCGATGCGCTGGAAAATTTGTGTCGGTCTGGCTGAGTTGAAGCAGGGTTGGAAATTTGATTAAAGTCTCACCAATATAGCAAATTGAGACTCCGTTACATAAGACTTACCCAAAGCTACCCAGAGCTGTACAGCTCTGGACGCATGATACTTACTTCCTGCTTCACTCTGGTAGTGTCGGCACTCTCCAGTCCACAGGCTAACCCCGTCTAACTGACGGTTTTTTGCAGATTTATTGCAGCGTTCAAATCTCTGTCTTGAGTGTGACCGCAACTGTGACATTCAAACACTCTTTCTTTTAGCAAAAGTGTATCTTTTTTTGCACCGCAATTCGAGCAAAGTTTTGAACTGGGGAACCATCGGTCAACTACTACAAGCCTGGAACCGCACAATTTGCATTTGTAGGTAACTTGCCTGCGAAACTCATAAAAACCCATGTCAGCAATCGATGCCGCCAACTTATGATTTGCTATCATCCCAGATACGTTCAAGTCTTCTATGACTACTGTTTACCTATTCTCGACCGTACCTCATCTTTCTGAGAAAGGATTTATACAAGAGATTGGTACAACATTTAAAACCCGGTACGCCACCATTCATCCATCTCTGAAAAAACGCTGGCTCTGACGCTCACAAGCTTTTTTGGTAGAATTTTAGAGTCGATCGAAACCCATACCATCAACCCCATACCCTGAAGGGTGAGATACATTACAGGGTAGAGCTTTGCGGAAAAACTATGGTAGGAATCCAAAATTCATCAAACTCCATCCCAACAGTTGCAGACCTGGAATTTCCCGGCGGTCCGATACCGCTTAACTCAAAATTTTATATCGATCGTTCTGGCGCTGAAACCCATGCCTGCGCCGAAATTAGCAAACCCGGAGGCCTGATATGCATGAAGGCCCCGAGAAAAACGGGCAAAAGTTCTCTGATGCTGCGGATAATTCAGGGGGCAACTGCCTGCGGGTACCGCACTGTCACTGTAGATTTTCAGCAGGCTGACGAGGAAATTTTTGCTAGCTTAGATAAATTTTTGCGCTGGCTTTGCGTCAATGTGACCCGACAACTCAAACTCGAACCCAATCTCGATGATTGTTGGGATGAAACTCTGGGCAGCAAGGTAAGCTGCTCAATTTATTTTGAAAACTATTTGCTAGAACAAATTGACTGTCCTGTTGTTTTGATACTTAATGAAGTCAATCGAGTATTTGAACGTTCCGATATTGCTAAAGAATTCTTGCCATTGTTGCGTTACTGGCACGAACAAAGCCGGCAGAATGAAACTTGGGAAAAACTCAGAATAGCCGTCATTCATTCGACAGAAATGTATCTTCCTTTGAATATCAGTCAATCTCCATTTAATGTAGGGGTGCCCATCAAACTATTAGATTTTACAGCAGAACAAGTGCAAGATTTTGCGAGGCGACACGGACTGGATTGGAGCGATCGAACTCTCGCCCAGAAACTAATGAAAATGGTAGGCGGCCACCCTTATTTAGTACATTTAGCTCTCTATCACCTCGCAATTTCCGCTCAAAATTGCTTGACATCTGAAGGGAATGGTGCTGCCCGAACAGCAGATTTGGAGCAATTGTTAAAAGCTGCTCCCACTCAAAGCGGAATTTACAGAGAGTACCTGCGGAAGCACTCGATCGTCTTTCAGGAGCAACCAGAACTTGCCTCCGCATTCCAAAAAGTTATCGATGCTGAAAATAGCGTGCGCTTAGAACCATTAGTTGCTTATCAGTTAGACAGTATGGGATTGGTAAAATTAGAAGGAAATAACTGTAGAGTGTCTTGCGAATTATATCGCCTGTATTTTCAGCGACAAAATTTGTTTGGCGATCGCCCATCGAGTTTTGGCATTCAAGAATTGCAGCAAGAAAATCAAAGGTTGCAAGCGTTGGTGAACGTAGACGAACTCACTCAAATAGGCAACAGGCGACATTTTGATAGTTGTTTGCGAGCCGAATGGAAACATATGTTTCGCAACAGATCTCCCATATCTTTAATTTTATGCGATATTGATTATTTCAAAATTTACAACGATTCTTACGGACATCAAATAGGAGATGATTGTTTGCGATTGGTAGCTCAAACAATTAGCCGAACGCTCGAGCGTCCTGCTGATGTAGCAGCTCGCTACGGAGGTGAAGAATTTGCAGTTATTTTACCTGAAACTGATGCATCGGGCGCTCTGATTGTTGCTGAAAAAATTAGAGCAAATGTTAAAGCTTTGAATATTGTTTTTCAACCTAATATCGTTGAGTGTCTGCCCAATTCTGCGGTAACTATTAGTTTGGGAATTGCCTGCGTTGTTCCCAGTCCACAAAACGATGAAGCAACGCTGGTATTGGCGGCTGATGAAGCTCTTTATGACTCGAAACGGCACGGGCGAGATCGCATTACTCTGAGTACGCTTTTAAATTTTAGATGGGCGGCTGTTAATTGAGTATTGACTTACGTGCGACCTCTATATACGGTACATTATTCTAGCGACTACGCGGTAGGATCGAAGGAAATCGGGGATATTTTGCAAGGGTTTATTAGTCGATCGGATCGAGAGTTCGATACCCAAATTTCGGTCAATTGCGCCTACGGATTTTGCAAGGGGCGCGTTATCCCGACAAGCTGGAGCAAATGACTGGTCGTTGAGCGTGGATTTAAGCAAGATGCGCGACAGGCAATAATTACTTCGCTGTGACTCAAAGATTTATTGCTGTCACGCACATTAAATTTAAGTGTTCTGCATGAGTTATCCAACTAGATACTGATGCTGTTGAGAACTAAAGAAGGTTTCAGAGAAATGTAAGGGATTACCCGCTTTTTATTGTTCGCATCAATCTTCTGTTCGGCGATATTCAACTCTTGCTGAAACTGCTGCACCAGAATTTCGATCGGCCCTCCTTCAAACACTTCTTTAAAACACTTGTTGTAGAGTTCTTGGTAGGATTTGTCGTAATAACCCAGGCGATCGTAATGATAAGCTGACAAAGTAAACAGGATTTGCAGTTGTTCGGCCGCCCGCTGGTGAGGGGGAAGCATTTTGAGAATGTATGCTTCTCCGATCGCTTCTTCAGCAGCAGGAATATCCCGGTAGGCTGCCAGTGGCATATTAGCTGCAAAACTCATGTAGTAATCTTGAGGATAATTGACTGCTGAATGCTGGGGTCCGCAGGTAAAAATCACAGTAGTAACAATCTCAATTAATTGTTGTGCTGTATCGATTTGCGCCGGCATTCCCTTAACTCTACCGCCTTTTTCAGAAGCTAATTCGGCTGCCCAGCTTTGCAGTTCAATATCTTCAGCAATTACATCATTTGTCGGGTAAAAATAGTTGATAAACCCGGTAACAAAAGTGTGAATTGCATTCCACAGCAGCAATCCATCATCTCGATAGGGGTAGTGGGGAAGTTGATTTACATCATCCATGCCCCGATTTTTCA
Organism: Oscillatoriaceae cyanobacterium Prado104; assembly: GCA_025454405.1. Taxonomy (GTDB): domain Bacteria; phylum Cyanobacteriota; class Cyanobacteriia; order Cyanobacteriales; family Microcoleaceae; genus Microcoleus. The sequence continues at coordinate 128,904 of JALOON010000002.1, forward strand.
GTTCCGCAGGGAAGGAAAACCCATCAAGACTCCAGTTAGTATAAGCATCCCTCGCCAATTCCAATGACTCTGCTAAAGAACCCGCCAGCAAGCCATCAACAGGGCCACCGGGATTGATCAGTCTGGCACGCGCGAGATGGCTGTTAGCCAACATAAAGCGAAAGTGAGGTCGCAGAAGCAGGCTGAGAGGATGATTTTCAGCTAGCTGTCGGGCTGTGACGATCGCGAATGGTTCCATGACAAGATGGGTGAGTGCTAAATGAGAACACATTTCGTGATGGTTCGCATCTGCAACTTGCACGCAGAGTTTGGCAAACAGCCAATCGAGGGGAGGATCGGAAGGGGTATAAACGTGACTTTCTCTGTTGGTATCTAGTTGAATGGCAAGGGGAACCATTTCACCCCGATCGCGAATTCCCGTCCACCGCCAATGGAAGAAAGCGCGCGGTTTTGGCAAGTATTTTCTGCCTTTTTCATAGGTGCCACCTTGCACTTTTGAAGGGCCGAGATAGCTGGGGTCTGTTCCGGTATAATCGGCAATGTAAATGTTGTTTTCCTGCAATTCTTTAGGCAGATTGAAGAATTTAAAACTGGGAAGTTGTGCCAGTATTTGCGCGCGCGGATCTGCCGGATCTAACAGGCGCAAAACCATCGGATTTGCTCCGGATAAGCGCTGTTCGGCAAAGGCTCGATCGGTCTGGTAAGTTTTGGCAATTGCTGGCAGTGGCAGTACCGGGAAAAAGTCTTCGTAGTCTTGGAGGTCGTCGAGAGGATCGAGAAAAGACCTGGCTTTAACTGCCAACATATTGACAGGAAGTTCGGCAGTTGCTAGTAGCCGTTCAGCAATGTAATCGACTGAAAGGTTTTCGATCGCTGGCAGTTCTTTGGATAATGCTAAAGGTGATAAAAAGTCATAGTCAAAGTGGTAAGCTTGCCGCTGCTGGTTGATGTAGTCGCTGCGCTGTTGTGCGTTCGGATCGTTTTGAGGGAGGGATGGTTTCATAGATTGATATCCAACATAGTTATTTATCCCTAGTTTTGTAGCGAGATAGAAGTCCGATCGCGCGCTACAGCGAGGGATAAGAGAAGCAAGTATTTTGACTGTGAATCGGATTTCATAAAACAACCCTTCGGAGGTCTGCAGGAGCACTCCGGACAGTTTGCAAATAATAATTTTTGTTAAAACTATTGCTACAGAAGAATTGCTCGATTTATTTCCGGCACTCAACAAAACAGGCACTATTAGACTGAAGAACGCGGTTTGTTTGCCGAAATTGAGGGTTTGAACAAAATATTTTGTTTAAAATTTATTACCGCCTGTTCGGCGTCAACTCGAACTACTGTTGCATTATTTTGGGAAGTTCGGATGGGGCAGTAAAAAGCCGCGTTTGCTTGGAAAAAGCCGATCGCGTAACAGCGAGATCGGCTTCGAGATGGCTGGATACCTTGAATCCATGCCAAGTAATAGTTCCCCTTCAGATTTGGTATTATCAAAAATTAATTAATGCAAAAGCACTTATCCCAACCATGATGGGTTCATTGCGGTACTGTCAAAAATGAGATAAAAGACCAGACCTCAAACAATTAATTGTAAGGATTCAGGTCTAAAATTGGGGAACAAGAGAAGGCATGAAAAAGTTACAAGTTGGTACTAGATCAAATCCAGCCGGCGTTTGAATTCATCGAGTGGGATAGTTTTGGTTTGTTTGGCGCGTTTCTCCAAAAATTCCATCAACTTCTGATTTTGACGCGATCGAGCAATCTCAATGTCCAAGTCATCAATTGCACTCAATATGAACTGCCGTCCGTCAGCCAACTGTATAATGACATCTCCATCATTAGCTTGCTCGAATAGCAATCGAATCTCCGTAAAATCTTCTGGAAGCGTAATGGTTGTCATCAATCTTACTCCTCGCCCCGATCGAGAGCGTATTTCCTTTGCAGCACAATACATGATACAATCTAAAGTAGTGTAACTTGCGCGCGCCTATCAAAAGTTAATTAAATAATTTTATATACTCATGACTATTTTTACCCTGCGTTCTATTAAAAAAGACTTCGGCATCAAGGAAATCCTGATCGATGCCAGCTTCAGCCTCGATGAAGGCGATAAAGTCGGACTCATCGGCACTAACGGTTCCGGCAAATCCACCCTCCTGAAAATGATAGCTGGTTTGGAACCGATCGACTCGGGCGATCGCTGGGTCAATTCCGGTTCTAAAATAGTTTATCTCCCCCAACAGCCGGATTTAGATGAAAATCGCACTGTTTTAGAGCAGGTATTTGCTGACAGTGGCGAACAAATGGCTTTGGTGCGAGAATACGAGGAAATTTCCGATAAATTGTCCCACGGCAAAGGCGATACTGATAAGTTAATGGCGCGTTTGTCGGCGGTTTCCGCCCGCATGGAAGAGGTGGGCGCGTGGGATTTGGAAACTAGCGCGAAAACAATTTTGAGCAAGTTAGGAATTCAGGATTTTGAGGCAAAAATTGGCGATTTGTCCGGCGGCTACCGCAAGCGAATTGCTTTAGCAACAGCTTTACTTTCGGAACCAGATGTGTTGTTGATGGACGAACCAACCAACCATTTGGACGCGCTGTCTGTCGAATGGTTGCAAAATTATTTGAACGGATTTCGCGGTGCTTTGTTGTTGATTACGCACGATCGCTATTTTCTCGATCGCGTTACCAATCGCATTTTAGAAATCGATCGGGGCGACCTTTTCAATTATAGTGGGAATTACGCTTATTATTTGGAAAAAAAGGCGCTAGCTGAAGAATCTGCAGCTAGCACCCAGCGCAAGCACGCGGGAGTTTTGCGGCGAGAATTGGAATGGTTGAAGCGCGGGCCGAAAGCCAGAAGTACCAAGCAAAAAGCTCGGATCGATCGCATTAAAGATATGCGCAGTCAAGAGTTCAAACAAGCTAACGGCAAAGTTGAAATTGCTACTGCAGGCCGCCGCATTGGCAAGAAAGTTATTGACTTGCAAAACATCTGCAAAAGTTACGGCAATCGCACTTTAATTAAAAATTTTACCTACAATTTTACTCCCGAAGACCGCATCGGAATTATCGGCAGCAACGGTGCGGGAAAATCGACCCTGATGGATATCATCACCGGACGCATTCAGCCGGATTCGGGTACTGTCGAAATCGGTACGACAATTCACATCGGTTATTTCGACCAACATTCTGAGGATTTGATACCGAATGAAAATCAGCGCGTCATTGAATACCTCAAAAGCGTCGCGGAATTGGTAAAAACGGCGGATGGAGAAATCATTACTGCTTCGCAAATGTTGGAGAAATTTCTGTTTCCCCCCAACCAACAATACGCGCCGATTCACAAACTTTCCGGCGGGGAAAAGCGCAGGTTGTTTCTGTTAAAAGTGCTGATGAGCGCGCCCAACGTATTGATTTTAGACGAACCGACAAACGATTTAGACGTGCAAACTTTGGCAGTTTTAGAGGATTATTTGGAAGATTTTAACGGTTGCGTAATCGTAGTATCGCACGATCGCTATTTTCTCGATCGGACGATCGACATGATTTTTGCCTTGGAACCCGGTGGCAATTTGCGCTTGTATCCCGGCAATTATTCGGTGTATTTAGATTGCAAAAAAGCTGAGGAAACCCAAGAATTTAAAGTTCAAAAAGAGAAAACTAAACCTGCTGAATCTAACAATCCCAAATCTAAAATCCCAAATCCAAAATCGACCAAGCTTTCATTTAAAGAAAAGCGGGAATACGAACAATTAGAAACTCAAATCCCGCAGATGGAAGCTGAGAAATCAGAGATCGAACAGATTTTGTACAACAATACTCCCAGCGAATTTACAGAAGTAAAGAAATTATCCGAACGTTTGGCCGAATTGAGTGAAGCAATCGATCGATCGACTGAAAGGTGGTTGGAATTGGCAGAACGTTTGAGTTAATACAATTTGAGATTTGCGAGATGAGAAAGTGGAGATCGATCGTTGGTTTAAAACTTGTGAGTAGCGATTTTACCTGAGTTCGCTATCTTCTGACAAGCTATCAAAAATTTTGAGCAATTCCCATATAAATGATATCTTGCACCATCATTAATAATCCTGTAGGGGCGGGCTCGCCAACAAGCTTAAAAGCAGCAAACAGGTTAAATAAACCCGCCCCCACCCTACGAAAAACCTCTAAGTGACATTTGTGCAAGATGTCAGATATAATAGAAAAATGTCGAGATAGGTAAAAACATATGTCTCAATCTGTTGTGCCAGCGATCGAAGAAAAGCTGACCGATACTTCGGTCACATTAACTTTTGAAGAGTACAAAGTTTATCAAAGCAATGATGATGTAAAATACGAACTGTACGAAGGCAAATTAATTCCTATGCCAACAGCAACAATTCTACACATAAAAATTTGCGAATATTTAGTTTACCAGTTGCAGCGTTACTTAGCAGAGCGCCAACTTAACTTAGTAGTAAAAACTGGTTTGGGAGTAAGAACAGCAAAGGATAAATCCCGAATTCCCGACGTAGTTGTCTGTACCAGAAACCTTTGGCAACAAGCAGAATCCTGCCCCGGTGCCGGCATCCTAGATTTTGAGGAAAAACCGCTGTTAGTCGTAGAGGTAGTCAGTGAAAATCGACGGCAAGATTATGTTATCAAACGTGCCGAATACGAACAAGCTAACGTGCCGGAATACATAATCGTTGACCCCGCCCAAAATAGAGAGCGCGTGCGCGTATTGGCATTTCAAGAAGGTGAAGAGAGTTATACACAAATAGATTACTTGCTGGGGCAGGAAATGGTATCTGTAGTATTTCCCGATCTGAGATTATCAGTAGATGAAATACTTTGCCCGCCGTTAGTCGATGACTTAATTAATGAAGAAAAAACTCAGTTGCAAGAAATCGAACAACAACTTGCAACAGAGCAGCAGCGTGTCGATAACGAACGCCAGCGTGCCGATAACGAACGCCAGCGTGCCGATAACGAACGCCAACGCGCAGAAAGATTGGCAGCGAGGTTGCGGGAATTAGAAATAGATCCCGATACTGTTTAGAGGATAAATGGTAAGACTTTTCAACAAATTAATGAGTTTTTGCAGGTAGCACGTGCAACAGTTGGATATTGGTCAGATCGGGCGACTCTAGATAATATAGAAAGCTTTTGCGATCGCAGAAGTTAAGGTGATTTTCGTAAGGTTACTCCAGAGTATGAAAATATCTTGCTAGAAACAATATATTACGTTTTTTTCGATCGTCTTTAAGGGGAAGGTGAAGGTACGGGAGCATTTGGGAGGGAACGTACTAATGGGGAAGGTGAAGGTGCCGGAGTATTTTGCTGGAATCGCGCTAAAGATGCAGCAGTTTCTTCTGGTTTTCCGGTGGAGGGAAACACTAAAATACTCTTAATTTGCGGGTTGTCAATCAGTTCTTTCAAGCGATTAAATTGCTTGTCAGAAATTGCAACTCCTGCATAATTTTTGGCATATTCTAGCTCGTCGTTGAAATTAGCATCGTTGTAAATTTGAATGAAAGCTCGATCGACACCCCAATTTTCCCAATCCGCCGCAAAATAACGTTTTCCCCAATAAGGATTGTGATGGCAGATGTCAAAACTCACTCTAGGATTGACTTTTTTAATGTCAGCCTTCATTTGCCTCACAAAATTAGTCAAACCAGAAGTGCGATCGACTTTTCCGGGCAAGTCAGCATGATAGCCCAAGTAATCATCCCACTGCACGGCATCGATATTTGGATACTTTTTGACAAACTCTACAGAGATGTTTCTGAATAAATTAGCAACCTCTGGAATCTCCACATCTAATACGTAATGCTCGATACCGGGATAGGTTTTATCAACCCCAGGTACAATCCATCTTTTAGCAATTGCCAAGTCAAAAATCGGGCTGTTTTTATCAATTTTAATCCCCTTCTCAAAATAAGCGTGAACTTGCATTCCCTGTTTGTGCGCCTCATCAATCAACCAATCCAACCACTGTTCTTGAAATTCGTTGGGACAGCTTTTGAATCCAAATGTTTGCTGCATGACATTGCTATCGTACATCGTACAACCGTTACCCCAGACTCCATGAATAATTGTATTAAATCCTTGGCTGCGATAGAAACGAACTCGATCGCGAATCATTTGTTCGCTGGCATTATTAGTCACTTGATAGCGACTTAAATAAATTCCCCTGATTGCCTTTTTCTCCCAAGGAGTTTGAGGCGATGGTGATGACTTGGGGGGTGTCGAAGCTGCGGGCGATAGCGGAATTTGCGGGTTAGTTGTTGGTGTTGCAACCGGCGCGGGCGGCAGGGGGTTATTGCCAATCGGTGCGCGTTGAACCGGCGCTAGAGGCAAATTAGCAGGGGCTGGTTGTTGATTGTTAGGATTAGTTGCTGTTTGAGGCTCTTTTTGTGGCTCATTTTGTTGAATGTTGGGCAGAAACTTGCTAATACCCAGGCTATTAGCTAGAGTATCTAGATTTCTAAATCCCCAATAACCAACACCTAACAATACTATAATTAATGAAAAGGGAATGCTCGCACATCCACATCCGCTATTTTCTTTTTTAGATGATTTAGATGACATTGTATATAAAAAGAAAGAGTGTTTCGATCGTACATCAAGCTACTACACTTTGAGAGCGATCGATTCCGCATATATCGGTTTTCACGGACATATCGACGTATTTTATAAGTTCTGAATCATTAATTATGACAGAATAATCTTCATCAATACCATTTGGCGGATTACTAAAAGCTGGTGCGAATGTTACAACACCAATTTTTACCATTAAATTTCTTTATCGATCTCCTATAAGGTGCTAACTAACAGCATAGTTATCGATCGCGGATAGTCTACAGTTTGGCGGATCGCCTCCAACTCCTCCAACACCCCAGAAAGCTGATTCCAATTATATTAACCTGACAGCCTGGAGGCCGACAGCGGGCAACGATCGACTGTTTCTGAACTCCCGCCGCCACTACCCGCAGATCTGCCACCGACAAGCACAGCCGCCACTTGCAGTTAAACTTATTGCCCGAAGTTGGGGAAGCGTCAAACTTACCCGGTTTCTAGTTGCCCGTGGATGGTAAAGCCGATCGACATCTTCGATCGAGTGGGATCGGAGCGCTGCGATCGGCTACAATCCACTTTGGTAAAGAATTTTTACAAGTTCTGTGTCCATTACAGGCTTTTCCGGTCTGTATTACCCAAACCGCCTGAAAATATGGATTTTGCTACTCTTGCCGCCCAGCTAAATGCTGGAACTATCTTGCCCGAGGGAATTGTCATCATCACCCTCGTGGTTGTTCTCGTCGGCGATTTAATCGTAGGCCGCAGTTCCTCTAGTTGGACTCCCTACGCTGCCGTTGCGGGCTTGCTGGCCGCCGTCGCTGCTTTGTGTTTGCAGTGGGATAACACTAATACCATCTCATTTCTCGGCGGTTTTAACAGCGATGCTTTGAGTTTAGTTTTTCGCGGAATCGTCGCTTTGAGTGCGGCTGTCACTATTTTGATATCCGTGCGCTACGTATTGCAAACTGGTACTCCTTTAGCAGAATTTATCGGCATTTTGCTGTCCGCTACTTTGGGGGGAATGTTCCTGTCCGGGGCCGATGAATTGGTGATGATTTTTGTTTCTTTGGAAACTCTCAGTATCTCCTCTTATTTACTGACGGGCTATACCAAACGCGACCCGCGTTCCAATGAAGCTGCTTTGAAATATTTGTTAATTGGGGCATCTTCTTCGGCGGTGTTTCTGTACGGTATTTCGCTGCTGTACGGATTGTCGGGTGGCGAAACTAAGCTAAGCGCGATCGCGGCCAATCTTTCTGCTGTTAATAACGGTCAATCTCTCGGTTTGGTAATTGCATTGGTATTTTCGATCGCGGGGATTGCTTTCAAAATCTCTGCGGTTCCTTTTCACCAATGGACTCCTGACGTTTACGAAGGTTCGCCGACACCAGTAGTTGCTTTCCTTTCTGTAGGTTCCAAAGCAGCAGGTTTTGCCCTGGCTATTCGCTTGTTAACCAGTGCTTTTCCTGCACTTACAGAACAGTGGCACTTCGTGTTTACGGCCTTAGCAATTCTCAGCATGGTGTTGGGAAATGTGGTTGCCCTCGCGCAAACCAGCATGAAGCGGCTGTTAGCTTATTCTTCGATCGCCCAAGCAGGTTTTGTCATGCTTGGTTTGATTGCCGGAACCGAAGCAGGTTATGCCAGCATGATATTTTATATGTTGGTTTACCTGTTTATGAACTTGGGCGGTTTCGCTTGCATTATCCTGTTCTCCCTGCGGACTGGAACCGATCAAATCAGCGAATATTCCGGTTTGTATCAAAAAGACCCGCTGTTAACTTTGACCTTGAGTATCTGTTTGCTGTCTTTGGGTGGAATTCCCCCGCTGGCAGGATTCTTTGGCAAAATTTACCTGTTCTGGGCAGGCTGGCAAGCTGGACTTTACGGCTTAGTTATCCTGGGATTAATTACCAGCGTGGTTTCGATTTACTACTACATCCGCGTCGTCAAGATGATGGTGGTGAAGGAACCTCAAGAAATGTCGGATGCAGTAAAGAATTATCCAGAGGTTCGCTGGAACCTGCCGGGATTGCGACCGTTACAGGTGAGCGTCATTGTGACATTAATTGCTACTTCGCTAGCTGGTATTTTGTCCAATCCTTTGTTTAATTTGGCTAACGATTCTGTTACCAAAACTCCGATTTTGCAGTCGGCTTTGAATCAAGTGCAACCTGTAGTAGCTGCGAAGATTGAGTCGAATTCTTTATCTCGCTAGGATTAAGTTTACCTGTTGTAAAAGATAGAGAAGTGCCTAGCTGCAAAAGGTTAGGCGCTTTTTTTTCGCAAACTGCTGTTTATCTAATACCCGGATTTAGTACCGTACCTCTAACAAGTACTCTGCTGTCAATACTAATTCTGGGAAAGTTCGAGAGATAATTCGATCGGTCCCTCGGTAAGCTGTCATTTGATAAACCCCATTTTCATCTAGCAGGTAAACAAAAACTGTCGGCTCTTTTGGGTTGCCCAAATAGTTTCTGCTACCCAAAGATAAATAATCCACTATCCAATATTCAGGAATTCCCAGCCGCTGATATTCATCCAGCTTGTCGATATAATCATCTTCCCAATTTGTCGAGACAACTTCTACTACTAATTGCGGAGGTTCAGTTAGGGCTGAATAGTCGAAGGGCTTGGATTCCCAAAGGGTTTTATCTACTACAGTAACATCAGGATGGCGGCCTTGTTCTTTACCATTTGAGGTTAAAGTTCTCAGCATAATCCTGCCAGATACCCAATAGTTAAGCTTTAAACGCTTTACCTCGTCTTTGAAACTATCTGAAAGAAATTCAGCGAGGGTTTCGTGCAGTCTGATTGGTAATATTTTCACAATCTCTCCATTAACAAGTTCGTAGCGGCCTTCTGCATCGGGAAGTTGCTTGACAAATTGCTCGAAACTGAGCATCTGCTTGGGTTGGGTAGGAGTTGCAGTCATAGTTTGCTCTCATTTAGTTAGATGTTGAAGACTTTTATCCCATCATTTTAACCTTCTGCTATCTAGCATAACACTATTAAAGCCCGATCGATCGCCCTAACGCTTGCTATACTTACGATCTGTAACTGCAAATTGACGCAGATCTAATTGGTAAGCGATCGCCATGACTAAAGAACATCTATATCGCATCAATACTATTTGGACTGGTGCCAGTCAAGGTGCTACTTCATCCTACGAAGCTTATTCCCGCGAATATGCCATAAATATCGAAGGCAAACCTCAATTTGTAGGTTCGGCAGATCCGACTTTTCGAGGAGAGCCTGCGCTGTACAATCCCGAAGATTTGCTGTTGATGGCGCTGTCAGCTTGCCATATGTTGAGCTATCTTGCTTTGTGCGCTAGGAATGGAATTCGGGTAATTGCTTACTCGGATGAAGCTGCGGGCAAGATGTCACAAAAGGATGGCAAGATTCGGTTTACAGAAGTAATTTTGCACTCGCTGGTATCGATCGCACCTGGTGGCGATTTGGAAACAGCTAAAAGTTTGCACGATCGGGCGCATCATGTTTGTTTTATTGCTAATTCAGTAAATTTCCCGGTTCGCAATCACCCAATAATTAATCTAGTTGATAGTTGAAAGTTGACAGTTGACAGCGGAATTTTTTAAATTTAAGTTCTGGCACTATTTTCAACAACCTGTAGGGGCGGGTTCGCCAACAGTTTTGAAAGTTACAGACAGGCTAAATAAACCCGCCCCCACCCCACGATAAATTTCAATAGACATTGTATAAGTCGATCGCCAGACAATCTCTCGAAAAATTTGCTATTATCTGACAGAGCATCCTGCGTTAAAAGTTAGTCGCAAGTGTTGGTGGCAAAATGTTAGTCCAAACTCAGCAAAAATTTTATACTCCCGATGAGTACCGGCAGTTAGAAGAAACTGCCGAATTTAAAAATGAATACCGCGATGGAGAAATCGTACCAATGACTGGTGGTAGTATTAATCACAGCCGGATTATCCGCAATTTGAGTAGGGCTTTAGGAAACTCGATCGAAGGGACGGTATTTGAGCTTTTTCACGGTGATTTGCGGTTGTGGATTCCTCAGTACCGACGGGGAACTTACCCTGATGTGATGGCAATTGAAGGAGATCCAGTTTTTACTGAGGGACGCAATGATGAGATCCTCAATCCGATCCTGATTGTAGAAGTGCTTTCTAAATCTACTAAGGGTTTCGATCGAGAGGAGAAGTTTCGGCTGTATCGATCGATTCCCCAATTCCGGGAGTATGTATTAGTCAGCCAATACGAATTTTTAGTATCGCAGTATATTAAAAACGAATCGAATCAATGGTTGTTTCAGGAATATGAGGGAGAATCAGCAACAATTTCTTTTACTTCTGTGGGAGTGCAAATCTCTGCAAGCACAATCTACAATAAAGTAGTATTTGAAACAGAGGAAACGGAAACACAAGCATGAAATTGATGCTAGCTCTTTCGAGCGTACTCAATAAATTTATTGTACAAAATGTACTAAATTTCCAAGTCAGTAGCAAATATTGAGGGAAAAATGCTAGTAAAAACCCCGCACAAATTTTATACTCCAGACGAGTACCGAGAGTTAGAAGAAACAGCAGAATTTAAAAATGAATATCGCGATGGAGAAATCCTACCAATGACGGGTGGCACAATCGATCGCAGCCAGATAATAGGTAATATTTATGCTTTCTTGAAATTTGCTTTGCGAGGAAAGAATGCCAGGCTATTTACGAGCGATTTGCGGCTGTGGATTCCTCGCTACCGACGGGGAACTTACCCGGATGTGATGGTAGTTAAAGGAGAATTAGTTTGCACGGAGGGACGCAAGGATGAAATACTCAATCCTGTCCTGATTGTGGAAGTGCTGTCTAAGTCTACCAAGGATTTCGATCGAGAAGATAAGTTTCGGTTTTATCGATCGATTCCTGAATTTTGCGAGTATGTATTAGTCAGTCAATCCGAGTTTTTGGTGCAACAATACATTAAAAACGAATCGAATCAATGGTTGTTTCAGGAATTCGAGGGAGAATCGGCAACAATTGATTTCACTTCGGTAGGGGTACAAATGTCATTCAGCGATATTTACGAACTGGTTGTATTTGAGACGGAGGAAAGCGAAGTACAGGAATGAATTAAGAAGGTTGAAAACAGGACTTTCATTTGCACTCTATATGTAGGGTGCGCAGTGCGCGCCTTACGGCTGTTGCAGCCAGCGGATTCGGTAAAAACCCAGTTTCTTTTTCGGATCGCGCAATATCCTTTTCAGCAAAATACCTATAATTTCTGTAGGGGCGGGTTCGCGATAAGATTTGGTAAAAACGATCGAACTCATAAACCCGCCCCAGCCGTATCTGATAAGCCATTACCTGAACTCGATATAAGCTACCCTATATAAGGCGCGATCGACCTCCGGCTAGCATCAACAATCAACCTCACTAAACTGTCATGAATGCAATCTGGTTACTGTTAAAAGCCTCTTGGCTGAATGTTTCGATCGCCCTGCTGACTGGCTTAATTAGCGGCGCTTGCAGCGCGCAATTAATTGCTTTAATTAACCGCGCAGTTAGCGACAATTCCAATGAGAATTTAGTCTGGTATTTTGCAGGATTGGCAATTTTAGCTTTAGTTACAGGCTTTGTTTCCCAATTTTTGTTAATCTACCTTTCTCAAGAAGCTGTTTACAAACTGCGCCTGAGTTTGAGTCGCGGCATTTTATCTTCTCCTTTGCGGCAGTTGGAAGCATTGGGCGCTGGCAGCTTGCTGGCCACTCTCACTGACGATGTGGGAATGCTTTCCAATACTATATTTGTCATTCCTTTTCTCTGCGTCGATATCGCGATTGTTGTCGGGTGTTTGGTTTATTTAAGCACGCTTTCGGGGGCAGTTTTTGCAATTGTATTTGCTTTCTTGGCACTGACGATCGCCACCGTACAGCTACTGCTAGGTAAAATGAGAAAGTTCTTCGATTTAGCTAGGGAAGAACAGGATAGATTGTTCAAACATTTTCGCAGCATTACTGATGGAATTAAGGAATTAAAATTGCATTCGGAACGCCGTCAAGAGTTTTTTACTGAAGAGTTGCAAGTCAGCGCCGATGCTTCCCGCGAGTACAACGTGACGGCTTTGAATACTGGTGCAGTGGCGATCGGAATCGGGCAGTTGTTGTTTTTTATGTTGATGGGTTTGCTGCTGTTTGTTTTGCCGAAATTCGTGCCAGTTTCCACACCTGTTTTGTCGGCTTACATTCTGACGAGCACTTATTTAATGACTCCTTTCGGGAATATTTTGCAACGATTGCCTGCTATTTTTCGTGCCAATTCTTCGGTAGATAAAATCGAGAGAATGGGCTTGACTTTGGCCAGTCAAGCTGAAGTCGATACTGCGGTTAAATCGCATGAAAATGCTCGCTGGCAAAGCCTAGAATTAAATAGCATAATTCACAGTTATCCGGGAGAAAAAGATGACAGTCATTTTGTTTTGGGCGAGCTGAATTTAAAGTTTCATCCGGGTCAATTGGTATTTGTTATTGGCGGTAACGGTAGCGGTAAGTCTACTTTAGCCAAATTAATTACTGGTTTGTACGTTCCCGAATCGGGAGAAATTTTGCTTGACGGACAGCCGATTACTGATGAAAATCGCGAATGGTACAGGCAGCATTTTTCGGTAATTTTCTCGGATTTCTATTTGTTCGATCGACTTTTAGGCATGACGAATCCCGATTTGGACAAGCAAGCAGCAGAATATCTGCGGGAGTTCCATTTAGACAATAAAGTTGAGGTAAAAGACGGCGTTTTGTCAACTACAGCTTTGTCTCAGGGACAGCGCAAGCGGTTGGCATTGCTAACAGCTTATTTGGAAGACAGGCCGATTTATTTGTTTGATGAATGGGCTTCGGATCAAGACCCGTTTTTTCGGGATATTTTTTACAAACAGTTGTTACCGGAGTTGAAGCGGCGGGGTAAAACAGTGTTTGTTATCAGTCACGACGATCGCTATTTTGATGTGGCCGATCGCGCGATAAAATTGGATTACGGCAAGGTAGAATATGACCGACAAAATAGCTAATTATCGGATTGTGGATGCGCTGAATGAAAGTCAAGTTTCCGACTTGATGGAACTGTATCAAAATGAGATTTGGTGCGACAAGCGGACGCGGGAAGATGTGGTGAAAATGCTGGCAGCAACTGATATTATAATTGGATTGGTTGATGGGGAAGAGCGATTGATTGGCTTCGTGCGCGCCATCACCGATTTCACCTACAGGGCCATGATTTTTGATGTGATTGTCAAGCCGACACACAGAAAAATAGGGCTGGGTGCGGTGTTGATGGATGCAGTTGTCAATCATCCGCAACTGCAAAATGTCGAGAATCTTTCTCTCGGTTGTTTGCCGCACATGATTCCATTTTACAAGCGTTGGGGTTTTACAGATGACTTGGGAGAAATCAAGTTTATGCGGCGAACAAACTACTGAAATCAGTTTGTTACAACCTGAGATCGGACATCAATGTCAATAACCTGTAGGGGCGGGTTCACCAAGGACTTTAAAGGTAACAAACAGGTTATATAAACCCGCCCTCCCCCACGAAAAATCCCCTATTGAAATTGGTGCCTGATGTGAGTTACAACCCCAATTTTTCTCGAATTGCACCTTCTTTAAAACCCACGGCAACAGCAGTTCCATCTTTAACAAAAAGAGGTCGCTTCAGCAACATCGCATCCTTAGCAAAAGCCTCAATCCACTCTTCGCTAGTCCAATTATTCCTGGCATCGCCCAAAGCGCGGTAAGATTGACCGGAAGTATTGCGCATTGGTTGAAAACCCAAAGTAGCTACCCAATCTTGGATTGTTTCGCGAGTCGGCGGGTTTTCTTTGGTGTTAATAAACTCGCAATCAACGCCGTTATTTTTGAGCCACTGAAGGGCTTTTTTGCAAGTTCCGCAATTCGGAATTCCATAAACTTCGATCGACATACTGATGACTCCTAACTGCTTTCGAGTCAAAGATTAACTCTCAACTGACAAGTGAGTGCTGACTGCTTGCAAGCCAACTGTTAACTGTTACTGTCAACTGTAAGGTGCGTCACTATTAAATTGTCAATTTTTTTGGGGATTATTGGTGGCGACGCACCCTACAACAACTATCAACTATCAACTATCAACTGTCAACTGTCAACTGTCAACTGTCAACTGTCAACTGACTAATCTCGCTTCATTAATCCATTTTTGCACTCGATCGATCGAAGGAGTTAAGTCATTTCGCTGCATCGTTGCTACGTGCAACTTTAAAATTTGTTCGTGCAATCTTTCTACCTGCATTTCAGCTAAATTAGTTGCCGAAGCAACACCCGCGTGCAGCAACAGCCCGCAATACTGGCAGCCGACACTGGGAATTCGAGCCAAACTTGCCATCGCTGCCCATCTGTTAACATATTGAATGTTCACATCTAATTGATGGGCGAGCAATGCTTTAGCCGCAGGTGTTTTAGTTAACCGAAATAGTTGGTTGGTGGTGGTAATGCCGCACTCTTCTAGTTGGGATTGGTTTTCACAGCTCAATCCGGGTAGTTGCGAGAGCGGCCAGTCGCGCATTTGTACCGAATTGCGCGCGGATCTGCGATCGGGTCTCATATCTTTTTTGCGTAAATCTACTTATACTTTAAATTATCAAATTATCGACCGTCAAGGGATCTACCGAACCATGTCGCAAAATCAAGGAAAATCCAACAAACGAATCTGGGTAATTGTTGCTGTTGCTGCATTGCTATTAATTGGCGGTGGAGTTGCAATTTCGAGCTTTTTATCCTCGCGCACAAATAGCGTTCCCAGTCAACTAAAGCAAGATGATGATGACGACGACAAAGATGATAAAAAAGACACTGAAGAACGGGACAATGATAAAACAGATAAAGATTAGGCTTTAAACAGTTGATAGTTGACAGTTGACATATCATGTCCGGTCGATTGACATCAGTGAGATCGGCTCGTAGTGTGGACTTTAGTCCGCTCTTTTTGCGGGCTGAAGTCCGCACTACAAACCGTTTTTGTTACGGTAGTTTGCTCTTTTTGCGGACTAAAGTCCGCACTACAAACCGTTTTTGTTACGATAATTGACAGGGCGTGATGTCTGTTGTTAGTTGCCTGGGATTGCGAATAATCAATCGCTAGATTCGCGATCTCCAACGATCGCACTTCTGACTGATGACTGCTATCAGTTTTCTGCCGTACCCTATAAATTATAACTTTCTAATGCTGAAAATCACAAAAGATTGCGATTTGTTAAAAAATGCTTTGCTCGATCGCAGGCAAAAACTAGCCGGCTTAGTAAATTTTCCGGCAATTCTGTGGTCTGGGCGCAGCATTTCCCGCAATTATCCGGCGCTTACTTATCCATTTCGCGCCAGCAGTCACTTTCTTTATTTTGCTGGCTTGCAATTAGAAAATGCTGCCGTTCGCATCGCAGACGGCAAGTTAGAACTGTTTTTAGATGATGCTCCTCCCAGCAGCACTCTCTGGCACGGAGAAATGCCGAAACGATCGGAAATTGCCGATCGAATTGGGGCTGATGCTGCTTTCCCGATGGCAGAATTAAAGTCGCGGGAAAAGGGCGCAGCAACTGTAGCGGTGCAGGATTATTTGACTCAGTTGCAGCAAGCAGAAATGCTCGATCGACCGATTTTTCCCGCTAAATCTCCCGAGGGCATCGATTTAGAATTAACCAAAGCAATTATCTCTCTCCGCCTCACCCACGACAGCGCAGCCTTAACAGAATTGCGCCAAGCTGCTGCGATTACTGTAGAAGCTCACAAAGCGGGAATGGCAGCAACTAAAACTGCTCCGCTTGAAGCCGGAGTCCGCGCTGCTATGGAAAGCGTTATCGCGGCACAAAACATGACTTGTTCCTACCCCAGCATCGTTACGGTGCATGGAGAAATCCTGCACAGCGAACATTACCACTATCCCCTACAAACCGGAGATTTGCTGTTAGCTGATGTTGGAGCGGAAACTGCAACGGGATGGGCGGCTGACGTGACGCGCACTTGGCCGGTTTCCGGCAAATTTTCGCCAAGCCAAAAAGCGATTTATGACGTGGTTTTGGCTGCCCGCGATGCCTGTATCGATCGCATCTGTCCGGGAGTCGAATACCGAGACATTCACTTATTAGCAGCTAGAATTATTGCCGAAGGGTTGGTAGATTTGGGCATCTTGCGGGGCAATCCCGAAGATTTGGTAGAAATGGACGCTCACGCCCTATTTTTCGTCCACGGTATCGGGCATTTAATCGGTTTAGATGTTCACGATATGGAAGATTTCGGCGATTTGGCTGGCTATCAAGAAGGGAGAGTAAGAAGCAACCGTTTTGGTTTGGGATACTTGCGACTGAATCGAGTTTTGCAACCAGGAATGTTAGTCTCGATCGAACCCGGTTTTTATCAAGTTCCAGCTATTTTGAACGATCCAGAAATCCGCATCAAATATCGCGATGTTGTTAACTGGGAAAAATTAAATCAATTTGTAGATGTGCGCGGCATCCGCATAGAAGATGATATACTCGTGACAGGTGTAGGTAGCGAAATATTAACAGCAAAATTACCGACCGATGCTTTAGAAATAGAGGGTTTAGTTTCTGTCAACGCACAAGTATAGGAATAACAGGACTTAGGTATGCACTCTACCCGTAGGGTGGCGGCGCGCATTGATGTCAATTTCACGTCAAATGCAGTGCCAAAATGCTGTTTGACCATTAGATCTAGATCCCCCCTAACCCCCCCCTTAAAAAAGGGGGGGACTGGAAACTTCTTTAAGTCCCCCTGAAAAAGGAGAGCCACTGAAAACTTCTTTAAGTCCTCCTTAAATAAGGAGAGCCACTGGAAGCACTCTTTAAGTCCCCCTGAAAAAAGAGAGGCACTGGCAACTTTTTTAAGTCTCCCTTAACAAGGAGAGGTACTGGAAGCACTCTTTAAGTCCCCCTCTTAAGAAAGGTGATTTAGGGGGATCTAGACTCGGGTGAAAACAAGATTTCTGGTGGCTTTTCGTCCTCAGTTGATGCCAAGGCACTGCGCACCTTACCGCTATTGAGGGTTGAGTTTCGGTAAATGCGTAAGTAACGCGATTGTTAGAACGCAAGTAATTCCATAATGCAGGAAAAATAACTATGAGCAGAGCTTGGCAAATGGGTTTTTTGAGGGTGTTTTATTTACTGGCATCGCAAGTTAAAAACTTTGTAAAACACCAATTAAAAAGCATTTTTCGGAAGCGCAATCTGGCGCGGCTGCCGATGCAAATTGCACCGATGCCCAGCAATGAAGAAGAGAGGTTACAAGCACTTTACCGCTATAACATTCTCGATACAGGCCCAGAAGAAGCCTTTGACGATTTAACAGCTTTGGCTTCCAAAATTTGCGGTACTCCCATTGCTTTAATCAGCTTAGTTGATGCCAACAGACAGTGGTTTAAATCCAAGGTAGGGACTGCCTTACCAGAAACTCCGAGAGAAATAGCTTTTTGCGCTCACGCTATTTTAAAGCCCAACGAACTATTAGTAGTACCCAACGCTGCTGAGGACGATCGATTTGCGGGAAATCCGTTAGTAACTTCCGATCCTAACATTAGATTTTATGCTGGATCGCCGCTAGTAACCCCCGAGGGTTTTCCCATCGGTGTTTTGTGCGCTGTCGATACAGTTCCTCACAAACTGACCTCCGAACAGTTAGAGGCACTGCGGATTTTAGGGCGGCAAGCAATTACTCAAATGGAGTTGAGAATCAACATAGCAAAATTAGAGCGCGCCCTGAACAGGCAACAGCAAGTAGAAGACAAACTCCGCGCTTCAGACGAACAAATTGTCAATTTTTTAGAAGCAATTAATGATGGTTTTATCGCGATCGACCCCCACTGGCGAGTTACTTATGTCAATCACAGAGCCGCCCAGCTTTTAGAACGCAAACCCGAAGATATTTTCGGGAAAAATATCTGGCACGAGTTTCCCGACACAGCAAAATCGATATTTTTTCGAGAGTTTCACAGAGCTTTCAACCAGCAAGTAGGGGTGACATTTGAAGAATATTGCCGTCCTTTGAAGCGGTGGTTTGAAGTCCGGGCTTTTCCTTCCCACGACGGTCTGTCAGTATTTTTTATCGATATCACCAGCCGCAAAGAAATGCATTCAAAACTCAGGAAAGAACAGAAGAAAACCGAGAGTTTGCTGCTAAATATTTTGCCGGAACCGATCGCCTACAGGTTGAAAAAAACGAAAGGAGTGCTGATTGCTGATAAGTTTGAAGAGGCAACAATTATGTTTGCCGACATTGTGAACTTTACCCAAATTTCGACAACAATGCCGGCTACAAAATTAGTCTGTTTGCTGAATGAAATTTTTTCCACCTTCGACAAACTGACAGAAAAGCACGGCTTAGAAAAAATCAAGACGATCGGCGATGCTTACATGGTAGCAGCAGGCATTCCGACTCCCCGACTGGATCACGCAGAGGCGATCGCCGAAATGGCCCTGGATATGCTATCAGCAATTAAAGCATTAAATGTCGAGCTAGGCACGAAATTCGACCTGCGGATCGGGATTAATAGCGGTCCAGTAGTAGCCGGAGTAATCGGCACTAAAAAGTTTATTTACGATTTGTGGGGAAATTCCGTAAATACAGCTTCCCGCATGGAATCTCACGGCATTCCCGGCCGGATTCAAGTCAGTATCTACACTTACCAATTGCTCGAAGATATCTATGATTTTGAAGATAGAGGTCCGATCGAAATTAAGGGTCAAGGCGAAATGCGCACTTACCTGCTGTGCGGGAGAAAACAAGAAAGTTCCCTTGAATAGAACCCGCGAAACTGATAGCGAATGCGATCTAATTAATAGTTGCAGGTAGGGATACGTCACTGCCTTGTCCGTACAGATATTGAGGCGTGTTTGAACAAACCCGGTTTCTGACCCTATACATCAGCCCCAAGAAACGGGGTTTTTTACCTAAGCTATTGGTAACAACAAAAAATTGTCGCAAAAAACCCGGTTTCTGACCCTACCCATCAGCCTCAAGCCCCGCCCCCCGCATTTTCCCCGATCGCCTTTCATGCTCGCCCGGAATTGCCTCCAATCAGTTAAAGTAATAAAAATAATCCCAAGTACCGTCACTTTTGAGGGAAAATGGCATCCTCTTCCTCTGTAGCAGTTCGCGAACTTCCCCTTTTTCCGTTGCCGGAAGTGGTTCTATTTCCCGGTAGACCGCTGCCGCTGCACATCTTTGAGTTTCGCTACCGAATCATGATGAACACGATTTTGGAGGGCGATCGCCGTTTTGGCGTACTCATGTGGGACCCCAATCAAAATAAAGTTTCTGCCGTCGGTTGCTGTGCCGAAGTCATTCACTGCCAGCGCCTCCCGGACGATCGCATGAAAATCATGACTTTAGGGCAGCAGCGCTTCCGAGTGCTCGACGCCGTTCGGGAAAAACCCTATTTAGTCGGTCTGGTAGAATGGATTGAAGACGCACCTCCGCAGCAAGACCTCAGACCTTTGGGCAAAGATGTCGAACAACTGCTGCGAGATGTAGTTCGACTGTCGAGTAAGTTGATGGATCAGTCGATCGACCTGCCAGAAGATATTCCCAGTCTGCCTACAGAACTATCCTACTGGGTCGCCAGCTACCTTTACGGTGCAGCAGCAGAACAGCAGACTCTTTTAGAATTGCAAGATACTGCTGCTAGATTGGAACGGGAAACAGAAATTTTGACCTCTACTCGCAATCATTTAGCGGCCAGAACTGTACTAAAAGATACATTCAATTGACATCCTCAGAGCGGTGGTTGTGTTTTAATGCTTGCAGGCAACAAGCTAAACTCGAATTGTGATTCAGGAGCGATCGCTAGTGTCAGAAAAGTTCGTGAAGCGAAGCTATCCCGTAGGGAATCGACCGCAACCATACGATGCAGTCAGAGGCGGTCAATTGCCGCCTCCTGTCGGCGGAGTTGTTCTCGGCGGGATAGCAGGAGTCAAGCACCGACTGTCGAGCCCCGTTACCGAACACCGCATTGCCGCACTACATGAAACTTTGAATTATGGGGATGCAGGTTTGAAAATTCTCATCGCAATTTGCCAAAACAAAAACGAAACTGGTCCAGTGCAGGAGGCCGCCGGTAAATTGCTGCGAGAAAAGCTGAGTTCGATCGCCCGCGAAAAATTACTGGCTTTCGTACCTGCAACTTCAGAAAACAACCAGGCGGGCGATCGCAAGATCCTAGGAAGATTCGTTGCTGATGAAGAACAAAACAACCGACAGCAGCTATTGGCAACACAACTAATTTTTGATAAAAAAATCGCACAAATCGCGCCAAATTTGTTGCTTTTAGAAGCATTAGTAGCGTCTGTGGAACGTGAAGAATTTACAGGCGAACTGATGAAACTCTGGGAGTTATTAATTAAGCTCTGGGAGTTATTAATTTTAGAAATTCAGGAACCGCTTGAAGAATTGCGTCAGGCTGTTGCTAGCGCTAATTCCAGTCAACTGCGGATTCAGTGGCAGTACAATCAAGCAGAATCCCAGGCCAATCAGTGGCAGCAGCGAGCAGAAATAGCCTTGCAAAAAGGGGATGAAAATTTAGTCCGACACGCTTGGGTTCGCAAGCAGATTGAGCTAGATAAGGTGGCAGCACTGAAAACCGATCTCGACGAGCAAACCCTGTTAGCAGAAAATATCAAGCGCAATCTCCTCGCTTTGGAAAGCAAGATTGCTGAAGCTAAAACTGAGAAAGAAACACTGAAAATGCAGCTTCATTTTGCCAAGGTTCAAAAACAAATAGATCTCACTTTCAGCCAAGTCAATAATATATTTTTTGGTGCTTAGCTGGCCGATTCTTGGCTTGCATAGGACCAGATTTCACCTGTTTCAGCCAGGAGTTTAACACCGCAATCTTTGACTCGATCTCCAGAGGAATAAGGTCAGCGCAGGTAATTTTACTTTTGTCTGATACAAAAGTGTATCGCATCAGTAAATATTGCCCCATCCAACTTAGCGCCTTCCATATTTGCGCCGCACAAAAATGCTCCGCTTAAATTAGCACCTCGCAAGTCAGCTTCTCTCAAATCAGCGCCAGCAAGGTTGCTTTCACACAAAAATGCTCCCCTCAAATCAGCCTGTTGGAGACTGCTTCCCCGCAGTTTTGCCTCGCTGAAATTTGTATTTCTCAGATCTGCACCGTCGAAACAAGCTTCGTGAGCGTTAGCTTCCATAAGATTTGCTCGCTCCAAATTTGCTCGGCTAAAATTGACGCCGGTAAGTTTAGCGTCACCCAAATTAGCTGCTGCTAAATTTGCGTCAATTAAATCTGACCCTGTTAGTCTGGCGCGGATGATATTTGCTCCGCTCAGATTGGCTCCATTTAAGTTGGTAACTAACAGACAAGCACTATCGAGCTTGGCACCGATTAAGTTAGCCCAACTTAAGTCTGCGAAAGCTAGATTGGCATCTTTTAAGTTGGCACAGGCAAGACAAATGTGACTTAAAAAAGCTTCCGACAGACAAGCTCCTGTTAAATTTTCTTCATGAAAATCTCTCTCTCCGGCGGCATATCGCTTGAGAAGTTCATCAGCATTCATGTGTTTAGCCTCCTGATGTTTATCTGAATGTTATACTACGCAGACTACACAGTAATCCTAACATTCTACAGCCGAGATTACACTGTAACAACCAAAAATTTTTAAAGTTTCCGTGTGGGCTTTAAGCTCTTCTAGGGCCGATCGCACTACTACTTCACAAACATCTGCTTCAATATCTATAAAGAAAAGATATTCTCCGAGGGAGCGCTTGGTGGGTCGAGATTCTATGCGGCTGAGATTAATACCTCGACTGGCAAATGCTTGTAAAGGTTTCACTAGCGCTCCCGGCATATTAGCAGGTACGCTAAAAGCTAGGGATGTGTGAGTGCAATTAGATGGTTGAGTGTCAGAAATTGAGCGCTCGGTAGATTTTCTAAATATTAAATCGGCTTTTTCGGTGTTTCCCAATGCTTCCGCATTCTTACTGAGTACCCAAAAGCGAGTGTAATTATCGGGATTGTCGTTAATCGGGTGAGCTAGCACGGGTAAATCGTACAATTTCGCTGCTCTAGGGGCAGAAATAACCGCGATGCTGGGATCTTCAAGGTGATGCAAAGCTTCGGTTGTGGAATTTGCTGGCACCAGCACGGCAGCCGGCAATTGCCGCTCCAGCCATCCCTGACACTGAGCTAGTGCTTGTGGGTGAGAATAAACTTTTTTTATGTCCTGAAAACTTTTAGCATTGGACAGCAGCGCGTGAGAAATTGGCAGCACTAAAGCGCGGACAATTTGCAAGGAATTCAACCGCCACAATGTATCTAGGGTGACTGTCACGCTGCCTTCGATCGAATTTTCCGCAGGCACGACTGCTAAATCGACCAGCCCCGCGACGGATGCCTCTAGGGCCTGGGAAATGGTTGAATAAGGACACAGGGTGCATTCCGAGCCAGTTTGAGAGCTCAACCAATTGCTGTAAGCGATGGCCGCTGTTTCTGTATTTGTACCTGCAGGGCCCAGATGCGCGATCGAAATTATCATGATTTGCCATTCCTGATTTAATTATTAATTAAGGCTCAAGTTTTGTTAAAATATTCTTACGAATCCCATATTTTTACAATTTTTCATGTACGTCCGGTTTAATGCTTCCCAGTCAGTTGAGATAGCGGTGCCAGAGGAAAGGGTTCCCATTCAGCATTATCTGCGACAGCCGCAGCGGCTGGTGAATGCCCTAGTCGATCGCAGCCGTACAGAGCAACTCAAAGATGACTGTTTCCGGTTAAAAATGCGACCGCTAGAATTTATGATGCTGAGCATTCAACCGACAGTAGACATGAGAGTGTGGGCCCTCAGTGACGGCACCATCAATTTGGAGTCTGTGGGCTGCGAAATTCGCGGTGTGGACTACATCAACGATCGATTTGCCCTCCAGCTTAAAGGATGGCTGAACCCGCATCAAATCGGCGGGGAGACTTTCCTGAGAGGAAACGCAAATTTAGAAGTGCAAGTAGAATTGCCACCTCCTTTTTGGATGACGCCCAAACCGATTTTAGAAGCAACGGGTCACGGTTTGCTCAAAAGCGTGTTGCTGACAGTCAAACAGCGATTGATGTATCAGTTGGTGTTTGATTACCGACAGTGGGCGCGGGCCGAAACAGAGGTGTTTTTGACAGATCGACCTCAAATTTTGCCTGCTGAATAATGTAGCGATTTGAGATTTGAGATTTGAGATTGGAGGATTTAGCGATTTGAGATTTTAGAGTGGAAGTTTGAAGCTTTTTACGAGCGTGTCATGGCGGTTGAAATTTTTTGTTCAAATTTTCGATCGCTCCTTGATTCAATCTTTTTTTTAATAGTTTCGAGCGCGCATTTCTGCAGTCTTGATTGAGAGGACTTTCGCTATGAGGCAGGTAATTGGTTCCCTGCCGGAATGTCGGAACCAACGCCAGATATCAGTTAGATATCTCAGGATGTTCGATCGACAACTTATGAAGGTTTGCCCCAGGTCACCACCAAAAAATTTACCATTTCCCAAGAAGCGGGCAACTGGTACATCAGCTTCACCTATGAAATCGAACCGTCAGTTACTGCTTTTTCTCGCGACTTTGTAGGTGTAGATTTGGGAATCAAACAGTTAGCTACCCTGTCGAGTGGTGTAGTAATTGCCAATCCCCAAGCTTTGAGGAAAGCTCGTCAATTCCTCGCACGAATGCAGCGCCAGTTGCAGCGCAAACAGAAAGGTAGCAAAAGATACGGGCGACAAAAGTTAAGATTAGCAACAGCTCATCAAAGAGTCAAAAACATTGCCTACTCGATGCCACTCACAAAGCTACAACATACATCTGCAAAAACCACGCAGTTGTAGCAATTGAGAATTTAAATGTGTCGGGGATGATGGCAAACCACAAACTGGCAGGTGCCGTTGCCGACGCCAATTTTTTTGAATTTGGGCGACAAATAGAGTACAAAGCACAGCGTTATGGTTCCAGTGTGGTGTTAGTAGATAGGTGGTATCCATCAACTCAATTATGTTCGAGTTGCTCGAACCTTCAGCCAATGTCTCTTAGCGTCAGAATCTATGAGTGTTCGGCTTGTGGATTGAAAGCAGACAGAGATTTCAATGCTGCACTTAATTTAGAACAATATGCTCGTCAGGCTAAACCGATCCCGGACACAGAGGGTTAACCCCGCCGTCGCTCCCCTAGAAAGTGTCAACTCGCTGTCAGGGAATGTCCTGGTTTTAGATAGCAGATAGGGGATGCTTGGGACGAGCCTCAATCCTCATGAGTATCCGTCCTAACCAAGTTGACCGACTCTACAAGATTTGCGATAATCTTGGTGTACGATTGTTCTGAATCGAACAGCACACTTGTGGAGCTAGTGGCAAATCAGCAGCGCGCACAGGTCAACCGCGAGCCCAAACTCGCTGTTTTTGGGGAATTAGCAGGGTTATTGCACGAACCCAAATTGCTGGGGCGCAACTTCTACCACGGATTAGCCAGCAGTATAATTTGTTGCTAAACAGAATGAGCAGTAAAAAATGTCTGCTGCTTGCAGAAGGTATTCATCGGTAGAGGGTACGCACACACAGGTTAAGAAACTCTCTTGAGCCATCAAGAGGCTGCACTGAAACAGGAAAGAAGCGAAAATGCTGAGAATTCCTGTATTTTATCAAAGAACTGGGTTGAAAACCCCGTCCTTACAAGATGGCTTTAATTTCCAAATATCGGTCTGTTTTTTGCAGATAGAGCAAAACTCAATCTGGTAGACTAAAACAGTGCAGTCAAACAAAGAAACAGTAAAAGTAAGGCATCTTTTCAAAGAGCGATCGCTAGATATTCCAGGAGGTGAATTGCTTGGGTAAAACTCAATAAGTCGCAAGCGTATGGGGATAGTTTTTTTGGATAAACTAACTCGCAAACGGAATCCCCAAAGGCGAAACATGGCGAAAATGCGCTGCGAGGATTGCGATTAATTATTGTTTAGCTCGCGAGATCGGTACGATTGTTGTTGGTTGGAATCAAGGCATCAAAAGAGAATCAAGCGCGGTCTGTACCTTACAAAAAAAGGCAGTTTGGTAAATGCAGACCTTCTTTGCATCTGCAAACATTTTACCAAATTAGAATTTGGGCAATCCTCCCTAATTCTGGATCGAAGAGTCCCCGCACATTCATGGCGGGGAGTTAGTCAATAGGTATTTCGGAGTGCGGTTCATATCAATCGACTGTCTGAATCTATGGATGAAAGGCTGCAAAAAATCCTCGCCCAGTGGGGCATTGCCTCTCGCCGTCAAGCCGAACAGATGATTCTGGACGGACGAGTACGAGTTAATGGCAATTTTGTTCAATTGGGACAAAAAGCAAATCCGGCTAGCGATCGCATTGAAGTTGATGGAGTGCGGGTTCAACCAGCAGATCGACCAACTGGAGTCTATCTGTTGCTCAACAAACCGACTGGGGTAGTTTCCACTTGCAGCGATTCCAGGGGCAGAACCACAGTTCTCGACTTGCTAGAGCCCAAACTGCGATCGGGTCAAGGCATTCACCCGGTAGGACGCCTAGATGCAGATTCCACAGGAGCCTTACTGCTCTCGAATGATGGTAAGCTGACATTTTGTTTGACCCATCCGCGCCATGCGGTATCCAAAACCTATGAAGTTTGGGTGCAAGGTTCTCCTGCGGAACAGCTACTCCAACAGTGGCGTCAGGGCGTTATATTATCTGGCAGAAAGACTCTGCCTGCTGGAGTTCGAGTCCTCGATCGCGCGCGGGACAAAACACTGTTGGAAGTGGTGCTCTCGGAAGGGAGAAACCGACAGATCCGGCGAACGGCCGAATTGTTGGGACATCCCGTACTGAAGCTGCACCGCACCGCGATCGGTCCGATCGAACTGCAGCCCCCCGGAGAACCGGCCCTCCCCCTAGGCCGCTATCGATCCCTTAACCATTCGGAACTTATTTTTTTGTGGAATCAAGTCAACCTAACATCAATAAATGTGCCAGTAAATCCCAAGGAGCACAGCATATGACAAAGAATTTATTTTTTTTATTCTTCAATACACCTAAGAAGACTCCGCGTTCCCCAGAACCGGAACCGGCCCAAAAACTAGCCGAAATCGGAACCCGACTCCGACAGTTCCGCGAACAGCACTCGATTTGTTTGGAAAAGGTAGCTTTGGTAACGATGATTCGCCGGGATTTGTTGCAGGCGATCGAGGAAGGTCAACTCGACCAACTCCCCGAACCGATTTACACTCAGGGTTTGATCAAGCGCTATGCCGAAGCAATGGGTTTGGACGGGTCTGAGTTTGCCTACTTTTATCCGACAGAACCGATAACCAGAGTCCAGCCCCAGGGCTCTTGGGCAGAGTGGCCTCAGCTACGCCCGATACACCTCTACCTGTTTTACATATTTTTAATTATCT
This sequence comes from Oscillatoriaceae cyanobacterium Prado104, assembly GCA_025454405.1. Lineage (GTDB taxonomy): Bacteria > Cyanobacteriota > Cyanobacteriia > Cyanobacteriales > Microcoleaceae > Microcoleus. The sequence continues at coordinate 155,911 of JALOON010000002.1, forward strand.
GCTCTGTGAGCGGACTGTCTCAGTTGATAGAGGGTTCTAAGGAAATAGCGCAAACCGACGCGGGATCGGTAGAAGTCGCTCTGCCACCGACTTTAGGCAGCGAACCTGTTAATTTTGCAGGCTCTAAAAGTCGCAAGGCGAATACTTACAGTGCCTTAGAAGCAGCAAAAAACGGTGAAAATTTAGAGCGAGCCGGAAATAAACCCGTGATGGTGAGCGTCAGTTTTAAAGATGAATCGTGGATGCAGGTGGAAGTTGATGGCAAAACTGAATTTGAGGGAACTTTGCCTTCAGGAACCGTGCGCACTTGGCAGGCTCAAGAGCGCTTGGTGGTGATAGCTGGCAACGCCGGCGGTGTACTGGTTGCTGTTAACAACGGACAGGCACAGCAACTTGGAGATCCCGGTGTTGTTAAGGAAGTTGTTTATCAAGCTGACGAACTCAATCCCGCTCAAAAGCCGAAGCCGGAAGCACAGTAGGAAATAGTTGACAGTTAGTAAGGAGTTTTGAGTTTTGAATTTTGAGTTTTGAGTTAAAGAGAGTTCTGAAGTTCAAAACTCAAAACTTAAAACTTTGGTAAGGAGTTTTGAGTAA
>JALOON010000049.1 GCA_025454405.1 Oscillatoriaceae cyanobacterium Prado104
CTTGTAGTCATGTAGGAGATTTTCCCGATCCAGGAAAGTCTCGCCCTGTAATGGTTTCATAAGAAATGAATTTCGTGCGGGGGGTAAGTTCCGTTTAAACAGGTTCGTAGTGTGGACTTTAGTCCGCAGGCTGATAGCGGACTAAAGTCCACACTACAAACAACCAATCGACATTGGCAACTCCACAATAAACTCTGTTCCTTTCCCAACTTCGCTAACCCAATGCAGCTTGCCGCCGTGAGTTTGAACTATGGTTTGATAGCAAACAGAAAGCCCCAATCCCGTACCTTTACCAACAGGTTTAGTAGTAAAAAATGGATTGCAAATTTTGTCTTGAATTTCCTCAGGAATTCCCGTTCCCGTATCGCGGACGGAAATTGTTACCGTATCCGGCGCGCTTTGACAAGTGCTAATTGCAATTTCTCCGGGTTTGCGAGTTGCTTTTACTCCATCTAAAGCATTGTCAATTAAATGGAAAAATACTTGATTGATTTGACCTGCATGGCATTTGACCTGCGGTAAATTTCCGTACTGTTTGCGGATGGTAATATTCGGCCCTATTTTGTTTTGCAGCATCAACAAACTGCTTTCCAAACCTTCATGCAAATCTACCGATTTGAATTCAGCTTCGTCCAATCGAGAAAAACTCCGCAACGTTGTGACGATCGACCGAATTCGCTCGCTGCCTTCCCGCATTGACTTGAGCAATTGCGGAAAGTCTTCTCTGATGTAATCTAGTTCTAGTTCTTCGTTAATTTGAGAAAAATTGTTTGGGCAGGCTTGACTGCAAAAAGCTATAGCATCGATTAGCGATTTAACATATTCTTGGGCGTGAAACAAATTAGCGTGAATGAAATTGTTAGCATTGTTAATTTCGTGAGCTACTCCCGCCGCCATTTGCCCCAAACCCGACATTTTTTCGCTTTGAATTAATTGCTGTTGGGTCGATCGCAATTCTTCTAATGCTGCTTGCAACTGTTGGGCTTGAGTTTGAGATTTTACGGCAGTTGCTCGAACTTGCGAGTAGAGTTCGGCTTGCTGAATTGCGATTGCCATTTGATCGGCTAGCTGCGATAGCAATTCGGTTTCTTGCTGCCTCCAATTGCGGGTATCGCCGCATTCGTGAGCGATTAACAAACCCCACAATTTACCCGGTAATTCTGGATGGTAATTTCCCCCAGATTCGGGTAAATTTTCTTCATTGCTCGACGTGACGATCGGTACGATTAGGTTAGCTTTTACTTGCAAGCTATCGAGAAACTCTACATGACAAGGTTCTAAACCTGCATTAAAAATGTCATTAATTGCTCTGACTCTGCCCTGCTGGTAATAATTAACATAATCCCCGTTGAAACACTTGTCTGCTCCCATATCACCCAAAATTGAAGGCCACGGAATCACCATATCTTCTACTACAACTTTGCCGCGCCAGTCGTCTTTAAATTGGTAAATAATTACCCGATCGCACTGCAAGAATTTGCGGACTTCTTTAACCCCTGTTTCCAGGATTGTTTGGAGGTCTAAGGTACTGCGAATCTGATTGCCGATCAGTCTCAGCAGCGATTCTCGTTCCGCTTGACGGCAAGTTTTTCTGTATAGTTTGGCTTGGGCGATCGCGATCGCTAATTGTGCTGCTACTCCTTCTACAAGTTGTCTTTCCCACTCCGTCCATTCCCGTTCGCAGTCGCACTGGTGCAAGCTAATTATGCCATTTACTTGTCCTTGGTAGCGGGTAGCTACTGCCAGCATCGATTTAATTTCTAAGGATGCGGCAATTTGTTTGCTGCGATCGTTCAATCCCGGAAAATCTAAAAATTTTGTCACTGCTAGCGATTCTTGCTGGGAAATTAATGCTTCTAAATGGGCGTTTCCTGCAATCGGTACTTTCATGCCCAGTTGCATCGGATAGTCTCCCGCGTTGTACTCTCCCCGCGTGAGCAATACTTTGTCCGTACTTGATTCTTTAACTAAAATGCTCGATCGGCTGCATTTTAGCGCTTGACCCAGCAACCTGCAAGCTGATGTTAAAATTTCTTCTATGTCTAGCGTGCTGCGAATTTCGTTATTAATTTGGTTCAGCAAGTTAGATAGCTGAACTTGTTGCTGCATCTGGACCAGCAGTGCCTGTTGTTCTTCTGCGATCGCGACTGAAACACTTTCTTGGGTTTTCCTATTTTCTGTTTCGGGCAACATGGTACTTATTCTAGCCGAATAATTTTCTTGTTGTTGTATTTTTAGAGACATAATTGAGAATTCGTACAATGTTTTCACTTCTTTTGCTTTTTGCTAATTATCCTTGACTTGCCAAAACCCGAGCCTTGCTACCCTGTCGCTCGGGAAAATCTTAAAAAATTATAAAAGATCGTACTGTCAGTATAGCAGATTTTTTCTTTACTAATCTTTACAATTATAAATCATAGGGTCTGTAAGAGACAATACCGATCGAGTCGGAGTAATTGTAGAATGTCAATTAGAGTTAACCGCCCGCTTGCAGCAAAAAACCGAGCTGCAATCTATCTTGAGATTGATGTTTGCAGGCGCATCGAAGAATAAATATGGAAAGCCATAAAACCGTAGATTCCAGCCCGGAATCAAGTACCGACAATTTTAAATCTACATTAACAAGTAAACACCCGGTTAAATTAGCGCTGGCGATCGGCAACTCTCGATTGCACTGGGCCCTATTTGCAGGGGAAACACTTCAGGAAATGTGGGATACAGAACCGATTCAAGTTGATGCTCTCCAGCAGCTATCATCACAGGAAAAGACCGAATATTTGGTGCAAACAGTAAATGGCTCGATCGAACAAACAGCGTCTAAAAATATCCTCAATTTTGTTACTACTCCTGCGCCCAACATTCGATCGACACCGACTTTACATCTACCTTTAGTTTTAGCATCCGTTGTCCCCCAACAAACGGCACTATGGGAAAATTATCCCGGAGTGCGGGTTTTGACGTTGGATAAATTGCCCCTTCAAGGGTTGTATTCTAGCTTGGGAATCGATCGAGCTTTGGCTTTGCTCGGTGCGGGAACTAAATTGGGCTGGCCGATTTTAGTTATCGATGCAGGTACAGCTTTAACATTTACTGGCGCAGATGTCAACCAACATTTGGTGGGAGGTGCAATTTTACCAGGTTTGTGGTTGCAGCTATCATCATTGGGGGCAAAAACAGCGAGTTTGCCATCAGTCAGTTTACCAGAAAATTTACCGCAGCGTTGGGCTGCCGACACCGCCAGCGCCATTCAAAGCGGAGTAGTGCGGGTGGCTGTCGCGGGAGTCAGGGATTTTATTGAAGATTGGCAGCGTTTGTTTCCCAGCAGCAAAATCGCACTAACGGGGGGCGATCGAACTTTGCTATTAAAATATCTCAAGGAGGCTTTTCCCGATACAGTTTCCGCCGTCATAGAAGCCCCTGCAGCCATTTTTTGGGGCATGGAAATAGTTGACAGTTAAGAAAAGTTTTGAGTTTTGAGTTTTGAGTTTTGAATTAAGAAATGACTTTAACTCAAAACTCAAAACTCCCGATAGATTACCAATTACCAATGCCCAATGCCCCATCCCCAATTTATTTGACAAAATCCTGAATATACTTAGCAACAAAATCCGGCATTTCTTGAGGTAAATCGCCTCCCCGAGAATCGATCGATTCCAGTTGGGCACTGGGAATTAAAGCAGCATAAGACTGACACAAAGCAGCAGCAAAGGGAGTATCTTGAGAACTGTGAAGTAGCAAAACACGCGCTTTCAACACAGGCAATTGCTCGTCAACTAATTCAGCTTTAATTTCAGCGCGATTCCGCCCGAACAGCAGTTGCCTTGCCGCATCCGATTCGAGCAATTGCTTCCTAAACTCTAGCAATCGATCGAACTTTTTTTTGCTCCCCAGCAATTTAGCCAGCGGATAAACCGAGCGCAGCAGCCAGAAAAACCAAGGAGGATTGGCTGACAGCAACTTAGCCTCCCGCATTCGCTGTTGGGTTCCTGGGGCGTTGACCCCTTCTGGTGCCAACAGTATCAAACCTTGCACTCGATCGGGATATTTAACAGCAAAGCTGGCAGCCACCCAGCCGCCCAAAGAATGACCGACTAAATACACCTCCCGCAGTTTCAAAGTATCGAGGTATTCTGCGAGACAGTGTACTTCCAGGTCGATCGAGAAATGAATGTTAGGGCTTTTTGATTCGCCAAATCCCAGCAAATCTGGTGCCAAACAGTGGCAGTACCGACTCAAATATTCGATCGTCCCCAACCACTGACTGCTATCGTGCCAAGAACCGTGCAAAAATACCAAATCCGGGCCTTGACCGATTTCGCGCCAGAAGATTTGCCCGACAGATAGTTTGATGCGAGAATTGCGCAGCGGTGAGTACATCCTGTTAAATATTCTCTCTCTATAATAAAGATTTGTAATTAAAAATTAATTTTAAACTTATAACAAGCCGCACAGCAGCGCGAAGTAAAATTCAGCTTGGTTTGCACCCCGGCAGAGCCCGAGACTCAGGCTAAAGTTGTCCTGCCTTGAAAATAATCCTGCAAGTGCCGTTCGTTATCGTGGCTGAGTCCGCCGTCCGGCAGTGCTGTCGGCGAAAAAGCCTCGACTTCGCTAATTTCCAGCGAATCGTGAACCTCCATGTTACCTTGCACCTCTGCTTCCACAGCGATGCAAATCGAGTGAATTCGGGGATCTCGATCGGGTGCAGAATAAACCCCCACCAACCGCCGGATTTTGACTAATTCCAGTCCTGTTTCTTCCGTCAATTCCCGGCGGACAGTTGTAGGAATATCCTCTCCCCAATCGACCATACCTCCCGGCAGCCCCCAGCGACCGTTGTCGCGGCGGCGAATTAACACGATTCGCCCGTCAGGCAATACAGGAATGATGCTAGTGCCGGTCACGGGATGCCGAAAAATCAGCCCCAGTACCGTTTGTCCGAACTGCCACAATCGATTCATAAATTCAAAAGCTTGTTTAGAGAGGAAAAAATAATTTTAGGGACTCGGCATGCAGACTGTTTTGACAGCGCAAAAACGGCCGGTCGGCAGATAAATTTGGGATCTGGCTCGACAGCAGATCGCAGAACCCAGTCATTTGCAGAAGTTGACATCTTCGGCAATCGTACCAGCTCGATCGCCAAGCTCGCGCCCCGATTGAAAATTGCACCGATCTGGAAACGGGGGAAGATATACCCCCAACCTCCCGTTAGTTAATGCTGAATTTTTAATTTGTAATTAAGGGGAGAGTTCCGGTAACTCTGCTAAAACCTGCGCTGCATGAGCTTCCGGTTTGAGTTTCCGGTATACCTTTTCAATCCTACCATTAGGGGCGATCGTGAAGGTTGTTCTAATCACGCCCATAAATTCTTTACCCATAAATTTTTTGAGTCCCCAGCAGCCGTAGGCTGTAGCGACGGCTGCATCACAGTCGCACAGCAAGGGAAAAGGCAATCCGTATTTAGCGGCAAATTTGCTGTGAGATTTGGAACCGTCCGTACTGACGCCGAGGACTGCTATCTTGCGAGACTGGTACTCCGAGTAAATATCGCGGAAACCGCAAGCTTCTTTCGTGCATCCGGGAGTGCTGTCCCGAGGGTAAAAATACAGTACCACCCACTGCCCCCGAAAATCTGCGAGGCTGATGGTGTTGCCCTCCGCGTCGGGCAGGCTGAAATCAGGTGCTAAATCGCCGGAATTGAGCGTCATTGGTTCTATTTGTCAAGAGTTTTCTGAGTTTTTTTCCGGTTGGCATAGAGTCTGCTACGATCTACAAGTTACGCTTGTGAGGTAGGGTAGGGCATACCCGAACTCTAGGTTAGTATCCTAGTACGCTTTTGGAGATCGACCCTCTGGGGTTGCTGTGAATTAGGCTCGTCAATTAGTAGTTTTGTACGGTTGAAAGGTTTAAGAATTGCCGCAAGGACATAGCGCTTAAAGGTCAGTCGATGAATTAAGAATCCCCACGCCTTCAGGCCCGGGAGTGTCAAAGTCACAGGTCGCAGGTAAAGCCTAAGTAAAGCTGCAAGGCTGCTAGGACAGCAGCCGTTTTATTGTTTATTAGTGAGGTCAGGATGGCTAAACGCCGCAATCTCAAGAAAGAGAAGGCACAACGGAATCAAGCATACGCCCGCAAGTTTCGCAAACGCAGAAATCAAGATATGTTCTCCAACAAGAGAAGGCGATCTGACGGGGGCGGCATGGGCGCTATGGGCGGCGGCAGACAGGAGAAGGACATGGCTGCTGCTGAAGATTAATTGTTCAGACGATCGCGCGCTGCAATAAGTGATTTTCTCACTTGTTCAAAACCCGTACCACCGTAACTGTTGCGCGCCGCTACCACTTGCTGGGGGGCGATCGCGCTGTAAATATCTGTTTCAAAAGCTGGGTGCAATTCTTTCCACTCCTCAAGCGTCAAATCTTTGAGGAGTTTGCCCCCCGAAATGCAGGTTTTGACGACTTTGCCGACGAGGTTGTAAGCTTCCCGGAAGGGAACGCCTCTAGCGGCCAAGTAGTCTGCTACATCTGTAGCGTTGGAAAAGTCTTCTGCAACTGCGGCGGAGAGGCGATCGCGATTAAACGCGATTCCTTCCCGCAGCAAAATTGTCATCGCTTCCAAGCAGGCTTGTACAGTTTTTACGCTGTCAAACAACGCTTCTTTATCTTCTTGCAAATCTTTGTTGTAAGCCAAAGGCAGCCCCTTCACCGCTACCAGCATTGCCTGCAAGTTGCCAAAAACTCGCCCTGCTTTGCCCCGCACCAATTCTGGCACGTCGGGATTTTTTTTCTGGGGCATGATGCTCGAACCCGTAGCGCAGCTATCGGTGAGCGAGATAAATCCAAATTCGTGAGACGACCACAAAATCATTTCTTCTGACAGGCGGCTCAGGTGGACTAAAATCAGGCTGGCAGCGGCCAGAAATTCGACGGCAAAGTCGCGATCGCTAACTCCATCTAAGCTATTAGCATAAATGCGATCGAAATGCAACTCTGCTGCGGTATAGTGGCGGTCGATCGGAAAAGTCGTTCCCGCCAGGGCCCCGCAACCGAGGGGCGAAATGTTCACCCGCTGGCACACATCGCCGAGGCGTTCCCAATCCCGATCGGCCATTTCAAAATAAGCTAGCAGGTAGTGGGCCAAACTTATTGGTTGAGCGCGCTGCAAGTGCGTGTAACCGGGGATTAAAGTTTCGACGTTGTTCTCAGCAAGATCCAGCAAAACTGCTTGAAATTCTCGCAATTGCTGGCGGATTTGTCCGATGCGATCGCGCAAATACAAGCGCGTATCGGTTCCTGCTTGGTCGTTGCGCGATCGGGCAGTGTGCAGCTTTTTCCCCGCATCTCCCGCAATTTCCGTCAGCCGTTTTTCTACTGCAAAGTGAACGTCTTCGGCATCGATTCCGGGTACAAACAATCCTTGGCGGTATTCCCGGCGGATCTGTTCCAAACCCGATACCAACTTGTCGCCTTCTGCTGCTGAAATAATCCCCGTTTTTGCGAGCATTTTCGCATGAGCGATCGAGCCTGTCAAATCGTATTCTATGAGTTCGATGTCAAAGCCGATACTTGCATTAAATCGCGCGATCGCGGGGTGCAGTGCCGATTCAAATCTTTGACTCCAAGTTTTTTGTTGAGTTGTCATTTTTGATAAAATGTAGATTGCTAGGGCTTGGGGAAAGGGTTTAAATTATCCAGCAAATAGTATCCACCAAATAGCTACAAAGTTCGCAGGCAAGTATTAAATTTAGCTGTGCTAAAAACGGCTTGTAGTGCGGACTTCAGTCCGCAAAAGACCCACGCCGCCACTCCGAACAAATCAGATCGCCGGTCTATCTATCGGACGATATCTCAAGCAAATTTTTTTGCGCAATTGCTGTTTTAGCTGCATTTTTTTTGCTAAAAACTGGTTTTCCCCGCCCACCCCTGGCAAATATTTAGCACGTATTCGGGCATTATGCAAACAATTTTGATACAGAAATCGGTAAATAATAAATGCGATCGCAGCCAATTTATCCTGCCATCAAACTTGCTGCGATCGCCCGCCACTTAAACTATCCCGGCGTTTGCCCTTACTTGCCGCGATCTATGACCAGCTATTCTAAGGCATAATCCCTTTAATGAACCATCCGATAAATATACCTATAAAAAAAGCTCCTATTTGACCCGTAGATACAAAATTGTTCCAAGCCTTTTGGATATTAGTAAAAATCGCATAATCTTGAGCCAGTATTAGCGAACTCAAATGCGACTTCACCGCCAACAAATGAGCTGCGCTGTCCCAATCGATCGACTGGGCAAATCCTGCAATTTCCGGCATCAAATTAACTATCATCCTTTTTTTCTCCTGTAACCGATTGAATTTTCAAGACCACCAGCGTCATATCATCTTCATTGCGATTGCCGACGCCAATAAACTGCTGCACTCGATCGAACAAATAATTCAATATTTGCTCGGACTCTTGATAATTTTGACAGGCAAACTGAAAAGCAGCAATCAAATTTTCCTCATCAAAGCGATCGCCCCTTTGATTTGCAGCATCCGTAAAACCATCGGTGTAGTAAATAATCGTATCTCCCGGCTGCAATTGCACTTGCGCCTCCTGATAGCGCGAATCTGCATCCAGCCCGATCAACATCCCCTCCAGAGTATCCAACCGCTGAATAGAATTAGTTGCTGACCGCCACAACAAAGGCGGGTGATGGGCAGCATTGCTGTAGGACAAAATGCGAGTTTTCGGGTCGTACTCCGAATAAAACAGAGTCACAAAGCGGTGGGAATTTTCCAAATCCGCGTGCATTACCCTGTTTAAATGTTGCAGAATTCTCGACGGCGAGTGGCGGTTGAGAACCTCAGCCCGCAGCATTCCCCGCGTCATCGTCATCAGCAGACCGGCCGGCACTCCCTTGCCCATCACGTCCCCGATCGCAATGCTCCAGCGACCTTTGTTGATTTTGGACTTGAGATTTTGCATCAGGGATGGGGGGTTTTCCCCCTCATTCTCCTTGCCGATCGGGTCGTAGTCAGCGGGAATAAAATCGTAATAATCGCCTCCAACCCTGCTAGCCGTTTCACAGCGGGCGGCGATATCAGCGCCGGGAACTGTCGGGCAGCAGCGGGGCAACAAGCGCAATTGAATTTCCGCACCAATTTCCAATTCTCGGTCCAGACGTTCCTTTTCGGCCAGCTTAGCAGTGAGTTCATCTTTATAAATCGCCACAGCAGTTTGATCTGCCACCAGCCGCACTAACTTTTGGCGGCCTGCCGTCCGAACGTACTGAGGGTCCCTGCTAAAAACGTACAGCCTCCCCCGTTCCGCATTCTTCACTAAAATCGACGTGCCAAACAAGTGAACGTCCGGCCCAAAATAATGACTCAATTGAATGTCGAGGCTGGATATTTGACCTGCAGTATCGGTTGCAGGTTCTAAGGTCGCGCCCGCATCTGCTGAAACTTGGCGAGTCACGATTTCCAAAGCTTTGCGCATATCTTGGCACTGCCGTCCTTCTTGGCAGTGCAGTTGTTGGAACCTGACTTGACCGTTAGGCTTGAACAGTACCAAGGCACCTCCGTCAGCATCGGTAACGCGAGTAGCCACCAAAGGCACTAACTCCAAAAACTGATTGAGATTGTTCAAACTGCGCAGGGCAAAGGCTAGGGAACCCAGCATATCTTGAACGTTGTGCTGTTCCCGGTGCAAGCGGGCTACCAGTTCTTTAAGGGCAAATACAGGGGTCACATCGGTAGGGTTGCGACCGCCAGGGCGGTCAGCCGGTTGAGGTGAGGGACGAGGCAAAGGCACAGCAGTCATTTTAGATTTGTGATTTTCGATCTTAGATTGAGGAGGAACGATTTTAGCTCAGATAGTTGAGGATTTTAGATTGTTGCGCCGTAACAGAGCACCTCAAAAATTGGGGACGGCTACAGATACCCCATCAATCAAAAATCTAAAATCTAGAATCTAAAATCGAGCAGGGCTTCCACGAACTCGTAACTGGAAAACGGACGCAAGTCTTCGATGCTTTCCCCGACACCTATAAAGCGGATTGGCAAGCCCAATTGCTGCACTACAGCTAGGGCAACACCACCTTTAGCAGTTCCATCGAGTTTTGTCAATACTACGCCACTCAATTTTGCTGCTTCTGCAAAAACTTCCGCCTGTCGCAAACCATTTTGACCTAGCGTTGCGTCCAAGACCAGTAGAGATTCTACGGTAGCGCCGGGAGCTTTTTTGTCTGCTATCCGACGGATTTTGCTCAATTCGTCCATCAGATTTTTTTTGTTTTGCAGGCGACCGGCGGTGTCTACAATCAATAATTCGGTGCCTCGGGACTGGGCAGCCTCGATCGCATCAAAGACGACTGCAGCCGGATCGGTGTTTTTTCCGGGGTTGGCGATGATTTCGACACCGCTGCGGCTGCCCCAAACTTTCACTTGTTCGACGGCAGCGGCGCGGAAGGTGTCGGCGGCGGCAATCAGGGTTTTGTAGCCAGATTTTTGGGCAATGTGCGCTAGTTTGCCTATTGTAGTGGTTTTTCCGGCACCGTTCACCCCGACGATCAGCCACAGATTGAAAGTATCTTTTTCGGGAGCAAAGGTCAGGCTGTAGGCGGGGTTGCCGGCGGCGCTTTCGGCACAGGGAGCGTCGAGAAGGTCGCGCAAAATGGTTTTTAGGTAGGCGATTGCCTGTTCTGGCGGCAGCGCTTCTTCCCGCAGTCTTGCTTGGAGCCGATCGATAATGATATCGGTAGCTGCAACTCCGACATCTGCTTGCAGCAACAGGGATTCAATCTCGGCTACGGCATCTTGATTTAGCGGGCCTTGACCGACGATCGCCTTGAGTTGGTTAATTAAACTGCGCCTAGTTCTTTCTAAACCTTTGCGCAGTTTTTGCAGCCAAGTGATTTCTTCGACGGATACTTGGTCGGGACGGCGGCCTTGACTGGCAAGGATTTCAGAAGACCACAGGAAGCCTTCGTCAAGGACAAATTCGGGTATTTCCGGTTCGACTGTTACAGGCGGCGCTGTGGCTGCAACTGGCTCGGGTTCTTCAATGGCCGTTTCTTTGAGGCGTTCGATCCTCTCCAGTCGCTCGGCCTGAGCTTTAGCCCAAAACGGCACGGGTTCTCCATCACCGGGCGCTGGCGTTGCGGCGGCCGAGGTGGCAGGTTCGGTAATCTCTAAATTCTCTGTAGGAACTGCTATTAATTCGGCAACTGGCGGGGCAATTTCGGGGGCTTCAGGAGGTGCTGGCGGAATTTCTGCGATTTCTGCGGTTGGTACCGTTGCGGAGGTAGATTCGGCAATTTCCTGGGTTTGGGCGATCGAGGCAGTCTCGGCTGAAATTTCTGCTGCTGGGGGTTCCGGGGTTTCTGAAACTTGTGCTGGGGATGCGGTTTCAGCTTCCGGCTGGGAAGTTGCGGAAATTTCTGCGGGAGTTTCTGTTATAGCTTCCGGCTGGGAAGTTGCGGAAATTTCTGCGGGAGTTTCTGTTACAACTTCCGGCTGGGGAGTTGCGGAAACTTCTGTTGGGGCTGCGGTTTCAGTTTCCGGCTGGGGAGTTTCTGCCGTTTCAGAAACTTGGGTTTCGGACTGTTGCTGTTTTTGAATATTTTTGTAAGCAGCTTTCGCCCAAGCCAGGTAGTCTTCGGCTACGGCGGGGGAATTCGGTTCTGCTGTTGGTGGTGCCGCATCTGTTGCAGGTTCAGCCTTCGGGGATGCTGGCGGTGTATCTTGAGGCTGTTCGGAGGGCGTTTCTGGTTCGGAGGAACCGCTGTCGCTGTACTGGCGGCGAAACCAATTAAAAACCATAAAAGTAAATGCGGAATAGGAAGGTTATTTAGTCATTTGTCTTCAGTCCTTAGTTTAAAGCGGATTGTCGGTTGGTAATAGGTGCGATCGAATTTTGCGATCGAAGAAATGCAACCTCAACAATGCGTCCAAATCTTTACCTGCTGAATTTCTCGTTACCAGACTCCGCGTGCTGCTATCTCTTCTTCTCGTTACCAGGCAGAGCCTGGTAATTTCTCGTTACCAGACTCCGCGTGCTGCTATCTCTTCTTCTCGTTACCAGGCAGAGCCTGGTAATGCAGATCCAGAGGCTCTGCCTCGACTGGGTTTCGCGAGGCAGAGCCTCTAGACATGGGTTCCCAGGCACAGCCTGGGAACCAGTTCATGCGAGCGGGGACGCTCGCACCGTGCAATAAAAACTGTGCAATAAAAAAAGAGGTCGATCGACCCCTTACCCCAGACCCATCCATCAGAGGATGTTACATTAGGCCTGTATTAGCTCCGGGCTTACCAGTAGCCAGTTGAACTTTAATAATTTTGCCGCCCATTTTCATAATTCTTTGCTGCTCCCGGAACCAGTTATCGTAGGGAACCAGCTTCGTAAAATAGGTATTTTGCAATTCGCGCTGAGTGCGGATGCGAGTTTGGCTGGGGACGCAAGCAGTCACTTTAAACATTCTCATGGCAAAGTATCTCCCGAGTTAAGTGGACAAAAGTAAGCGGACAAATTTTTAGATGGATTTTTAAAAGATTCAAGGCAGGGAGTTAGGGGTCAGAACTAGCTCGTTAAAACCGATCGAACTTTATCGAAAAGCCTTTGACGGTCTAGAAATCACTCGTAACTTCCCTGACCTCTTTCAAAGAGAAAGATTGAAAGTCTAAGTTTGAAAGTTAAAAGAGGCAAGCAAGAAATTAATTAATCATTTCTTCCTTCTTCCTTCTTCCTTCTTCCTTCTTCCTTCTTCCTTCGTCTTAGCTCAAGCCAGAGCAGATGTAGTCGAAATAGACGCCCATTTCTTTACCAGCGTCAGAACCGACTAGACCGGCGGTGACTTCCTTCATAGCTTGGATAGCTTGCACAGTTGTACCGATGGGTACGCCCAAGGAGTTGTAGGTTTCTTTCAAACCGTTGAGCACGCGCTCGTCGAGGATGGAGGGGTCGCCAGCCAGCATGGCGTAGGTTGCATAGCGGAGGTAGTAATCCAAGTCGCGGATGCAAGCTGCGTAGCGGCGGGTGGTGTACATATTGCCGCCGGGACGGGTTACGTCAGAGTACAGCAAGGACTTAGCAACAGCTTCTTTAACTATTGTCGCTGCGTTGGCGCTGATCGAAGTAGCGGCGCGGACGCGCAGTTCGCCAGAAGCGAAATAGTTTTTGAGCTTGTCGAGAGCGCTGGAGTCCAAGTATTTGCCTTGAACGTCAGAGGAATTGATAACGGCGGTAATTGCGTCTTGCATGATTGTCTTGTTTCCTTGAAAGTGGCTTAATCAGTTTGATTCGGATTCGGGATTTCAGATTTACCCGCTGCTTGTTGCTAGCAACCTCAATCTAAAACCTAAAATCTAAAATCGAAATGCCTTACTGCATTGCGCCGATCACGTAGTCGAAGTAAGCAGAAGCTTCAGCAGCGTCTTCTCCAGACAGCAGCGAGCCAGCAGCGCTCTTCATAGCGCGAACGCCTTCGGCGACGGCTTCGATGGGAGTACCCAGGGATTTGTACATTTCGCGGACGCCCACAATACCGATTTCTTCGATCGGGGTGATATCGCCAGCTACGATTCCGTAGGTGATCAAGCGCAGGTAGTAGTCCAAGTCGCGCAAGCAAGTTGCGGTCATTTCTTCGCCGTAAGCGTTGCCGCCGGGAGAAACAACATCAGGACGTTTTTGGAACAATTGGTCGCCAGCTTGCTTGACGATGCGCTCGCGGGATTCGCTCATGATTTGAGCGATCCGGACGCGGCGTTCGCCAGAGGTGACAAAGCTTTTGATCCGATCTAATTCGCCCGGGCTCAGGTAGCGAGCTTCGGCGTCTGCGTTAACGATTGATTTTGTGACGATACTCATTGTATGTGTACCCGCTGGATGTTTTGCTGTGCGAACTACTCTGCCCTGAGCTAGCGATGGCGGGTGTTGCATCCCTTACCTCTTGCTGGCGGCAGGAGCTTTGACGCTTGAGGGGGGCGACTTTACCAGCAACTTTTTAGGTTGTTGGGTCGCCGCTGCCTGTGGCGTTTAACGGCGCTGGTTCTGCACGCCGGTGCGATTTTGTGTGCCCGCACAAAGCCTGTCGCTTACAATACCACACATGACTGATGCGATCGAAAGATTTCCGATCTGGTTTGCAGCAGCTCTGTGGGCGACGATCGAGATTCTGTTGGGCAGTTAGCGGAGATGTCTCCTAACATAACTACCTCCCGCAAGTATTTTGAGGCATTATGTTCACTTTCTTAGTATTGCTGTAACAGTTTGTAATAATTTTTTTCATTTTCGGGGTCTGGCTGGGAATTTACGGCCAACGATCCGCGCCGGAAAAAATGGCTGCTATCGTTTCACAGCTAGCGTTACAGGCCTTGAGGCGCGTCAAAAAATCGGAATTGGGGCGGGCATTGGAGGATTGGTGCCAACAAATACGCGCTTGTGCCTCAGTCCGCCAGGGAATTAATTCCCTGTCTCATAGCGAAAGTCCTCCTCAGAAACAAATCCGCAAACCCATATGAGCTGAGGCTTTTGAGAATGTTGTTTCTTTCATTACATAACGGGTGCGCAGCCCTCGTGGGACGCTCCTAAGAAGCTAGCTAATAGCTGGACAAAGCTACCCATTGTGTTCTGTTTGTTCGACCCCCTACGGAAATCCCGAACTTTCGGAAATAGAGAATTTTGAAGTTGTAGCTAAATTTGACTTTAACTTTTGTTTAGGTGTGCTGTGAAAAGAAATCTACCAGCCGTTAAAAAAGCTTTGCAGTTTGGCATTAGCGGCGCTGTCGGCGGCTTCGCTGGCAATCTAATTACTGAACCTTTCATGCAGTTCGATCGCATCTCCGGATCGGCATCTTTTTTTGATAGTGTATTGTCTACTGCTCGCTGGTTTGGATTGGTTGGCGGCGGCATTGCGGCTGCAATAATGTTCGGTTATTATTATTACGTTAAAGGCAAGCCTCACATCAAACAGGCTTTGAAAAATGGCGGACTGTTTGGTTTAATTTCAGGAGCCATTTCAGGGGCGATCGCGGAAAGTATTTATACTGGCATCGGTCCGAATGAATTATTGCGAGTAATTTGTTGGGGAATCGCTGGCAGTTTGTTAGGACTTGCTCTTTCCAAACGCCTGCCAAATTTAGGAAAGTTGCGGGGTCTGGGAGGCGGCGCTGCTGGCGGGGTTTTAGGGGGTTGTTTGTTTATTTTGTTTGCTTATAATTTATCGGGTACTGTCGGTCGTTTGGCTGGATGTGCGGCAATTGGTTTTGCGATCGGCATGATGCTAATTGTGGCGGAAACTTTGTTTAATAAAGCTTGGCTGGTAATTAGTTATGACAGTGGAACTAATCGCACTCTCAGCATCGGTGCGGAACCAGTAACTTTTGGCAGCGATGAAAATTTGTCGATTGTTTTTATTCCCAATGTTTCGCCTCTGGCAGCGATCTTTCAATTGGAGGGCGATCGCATTGCCTGCGAAAATGTTGATAATGGAACGGTAAATTATTTGCGATCGGGCGACCAAAAAAGAATCGGAAATTGTACGGTGACAGTAGGCAATTCCGATGTGCCTGTTGCAAATTCTAGTAATTCTAGTAATGTTGCAAATTTTAGCAATGTTTTGCCTGCCGCACGATCGCACAAATTCGCTGCAACTGCCACTGCCAAACGCCAATGCTATCTCAAATTAGAAAAGCGAGTGATTCCCTTAATTGCGGGAAGTCAGTTATTTAGTTCAGACATCCCTAGTTTATCAGCCGCTGGATTGAATGATGTTGTAGCGGTAGTTAATTCTCAACTCCAAGGTGAGTTTGAATTGGGATTGACAAATTGGTCCGATCGCCCTTGGTGGGTAACGGATACGGAAGGCGAAATGAAACTCGTCGAACCGGAAAATACCCTAACTTTAGCGTTGGGAATGACAATTGAGTTTGGCGAAATTGAGGGCGAAATTGTGGCAAGTTAAAAAATGCTCCATCTTAAATAAGATAGCTTGTAGTGTGGACTTTAGTCCGCAGAATGGAGCGGACTAAAGTCCACACTACGAACCGAGAAGTAAAGATTAAATCAAGCAGAACTGCCACTAACTCCAGTAATTACCGCCGCCCCAATTAAATGAGCCAAACGCAAAGCTTCGGGAACTTTACCATTATCCGTCAAACGCCGGAGTACCGCAGCTATTACCTCCGGCTGTTCGCCGCAAACTTGAAAAAAGAACGGTTCAAAAACATGAATTTTTCCAGCATGTTGCAGCAATTCTAAACGGTATTCTGCATCTGCAAAATAGCGCAAAGCTTTTTCAACAGCAGGCAAATCCGGCGGGCGACGCATGACGGCGACGCAGGGAATTTGCAGGCGCAATGCTAATTCGGGCAAATCAACAATATTGAAGCCACCGAAAGCAATTCCGTCTAATAAAACTAAGTGCAATTGCGGCAGAAACTTGCCTCCGATAAGTAACTGACAAATCGCATCAGTCGCATCCAATCCGTCGGCGGTGACTGTTCCCCAAACCATTCCTTCAAATCGAGTTCCGCCGCAGACTATGCCCGCGATCGAAACTGGGTTGCCGCTCGATCGAGAAAATGGAGCATCATCAAAGCCGATAACTTTTATTGTGCGATCGAGTCTCAGCAGATCGGTCAGTTTCAAAGTTTTTAATTTCCAAAACTAAAGTTTTATATCAAAGTTTGACTTTTCTATATCTTATCATATATGCTGTGAATAAAATATCCAAGGAGTCGCGCATCACAGCCAAAGAAACCGGGTTTTTACCGAACCTGCGGACGAGTGTCAAGAATTGTCACCAAAAACCCGGTTTCTACCTACCCACGAGTCTAGAAATATCTATTCTTCCCTCTTCCTTCTTCCTTCTTCCCTCGAACCTCGAACCTCCTTCTGACAATTGACAACTCTCAACTCTCAACTGGTAACTCAAAACTCCCAAACAACTCTCTTTCAACTCAAAACTCAAAACTCCCAAACTCCCAAACTCCTCTCTTTCAACTCAAAACTCAAAACTACCTCTCAACTCTCTTTAAACTCAAAACTCAAAACTCAAAACTCAAAACTCCTCATTCTTCCTTCTTCCTTCGATTTAAAAGGTTTTGGAAAATTGAAAAAATACGCAGCAGCCATCGACCAAGGAACTACTAGCACCCGGTTTATTATATTCGATCGCACCGGAAAGATAGTAGCCAGCCACCAACAAGAACACGAGCAAATTTACCCGCAGCCCGGATGGGTAGAACACAATCCCGAGGAAATTTGGGAACGAACTCAAAGTGTCATTAAAAATACCCTGCAATCTAGCAGTATCGAAGTCAAAGATATTGCAGCCCTCGGCATTACCAACCAGCGAGAAACGGCGGTTGTTTGGGATAGAAAAACAGGGAAAGCTTGGGGAAATGCGATCGTCTGGCAAGATACGCGCACGCGGCAAATTTGCGAGGAATTAGCAGAAATCGGCGGCAAAGATAGATTTCGCGATCGATGCGGTTTGCCGCTGGCAACTTATTTTAGCGGCCCGAAAATTAAGTGGATGCTAGACAATATTCCGGGATTGCGGGAAGCAGCAAATCGCGGCGATGCGGTTTTTGGAAACATCGATTCTTTCCTAATTTGGCATTTAACTGGCGGCACGCATATTACTGATGTTACCAACGCCAGCCGCACAATGCTAATGAATTTGCAAACCCTCGATTGGGATGCGGAAATTTTGGAAATTATGGGAATTCCCCGCGAGATGCTGCCGGAAATTCGCCCTTCAATTCAAGTTTTTGGCACTGCCAAAGGATTGTTAGCAGGCGTGCCGATTGCTGCTGCTTTGGGGGACCAGCAAGCTGCCTTGTTCGGGCAAACTTGTTTCAGTTGCGGGGAGGCAAAAAATACTTACGGTACGGGCTGTTTTATGCTTTTGAATACCGGTGAGTCGATCGTCCCTTCAAAAAGCGGGTTGCTGACAACTGTCGCCTACAAAATGGGAGAATCGCCCGCTATTTATGCTTTGGAAGGTAGCATCGCGATCGCCGGAGCGTTAGTACAATGGTTGCGGGATAATTTAGGTATTATCGGCACATCTGCGGAAGTTGAAACTTTAGCAAATACCGTAGAAGATAGCGGCGGAGTTTATTTTGTCCCTGCCTTTTCTGGACTTTACGCGCCTTATTGGAAAGACAATGCACGGGGAGTAATTGCAGGTTTAACTCGCTACGTAACTAAAGCGCATCTTGCCCGCGCCGTATTGGAGGCTACAGCGTGGCAAACGCGGGAAGTTTTGGACGCAATGGAAGTGGATTCTGGGGTGAAACTTTTAGCTTTAAAAGTAGATGGCGGGATGGTAGGAAATCATACTTTAATGCAGTTTCAAAGCGATGTTTTGGGAGTGCCTGTGGTGCGCCCTGCGGTAGCGGAAACTACGGCTTTGGGGGCAGCTTATGCGGCGGGTTTGGCTGTGGGTTTTTGGAGTCAGCTAGCAGAATTGCGCGCTAATTGGGCAGTCAATCGCACTTGGGAACCGCAAATGCCGATCGAACTTCGCGAACAAAAATATCGGTTTTGGAAAAAGGCTGTTTCGCGAACTTTTGATTGGGAAGAATAAATTACGAATACTGTGGGTTAAGAATTGAAATAACTGAAATTTTTCATCAATTTTAAAAACCTGTAGGGGCGGGTTCGCGACAATATATAAGTCTCACAAACAATTTTTATAAACCCGCCCTATCATCACCAATATCCCGATCGAGTTTAATTTGCATCCAATAAAATAGGCATTCGGAGATTAATTGTTGGGTGGGGGCGGGTTTTTGAGATTGTTGGTTATTGTCGGAGATTGTTGGCGAACCCGCCCCTACAGATTGTGGGATTTTGGGAGATGAAAGCAACAGGTTTTTCATTGCTTCCGGTGAGACAGCCAAGTAGGTTCAAAAAAATCCAGATTTTCGATCGCGAGTAAGTCGTATTAGTGCTATGATTCTATGAAGAACTATTTTTTAAGCTGCCGATCGATGATTTTGCCAACTAAATTAAAAAACTTCCTCGCTACCACTCTATTAATCCTAACACTGACATTTACAGCCCTATCTGCTCATCCCCAAATGGCACTAGCGGATACTACCGGAAATCTCGAAACAGGGGCTGAAGTATTTAACGTCAACTGTGCGGGCTGTCACATCAACGGCGGCAATATTATCAGGCGCGGCAAAAATCTGAAGCAAAAGGCATTGAAAAAATTTAAAATGGATTCGATCGCCAATATTTCCGATTTAGTAACTAACGGTAAAGGCGTGATGCCCGCTTACAAAGACCGTTTGTCGGAACAACAAATTGTTGATGTTTCAGCCTACGTGTTATCGCAAGCTGCAAACGATTGGAAATAGGGACGGACTGAAGTCCGCACTACGAACAGGTTCGTAGTGCGGACTTCAGTCCGCAATTTTAGGACTACAGTCCTTACTACAAACTATTATCGACAGTATTTCACAATGAAAAAGAATAAATTTTGGCGCAAAATTGTAATTATTATTACCTTTTGCCTCTGTCTGACGATCCCCCCCATGCCGACTGCTTTAGCTTCAATTCACAAGTATCCAGAAACGGCCGATCGAATCATGTTTCGATCGGTACAAAGTCTGCGGGACAATCAAGATCGAGCGTGGCAAGTCGTGCTTTACAAGTGGGTAAAGTCAGGAATTGTAACATCTGTAAATCTCCGATTGGTAGGATTTCCCGGCATCGAGTTAATTCACCCGGCGGATTTGACAATTGTGTCGGGAAAAACAGAAATTGGTAAAACAGACGATATTTGGGCAGAAGCGAATTTGCCTGTTAATGTGGGAGAATACGATTTTCGATCGACCGTTATGAAATTGGAAAGCAATCGCCCTTTGCAGTTAAATTTTTCCGTAAAAGGTACAACGGATACAGAGTTGCTGGTTCCACCTTTTGCTATCAGAGAATGGCGGCGATTATTAGACCAAAGTTAAGTTATAACTCAAATTATGAAGCCAATATTAGCGATTTTTGACACTGTGTAAAATTTCGACGCAAAAATTAGAGTTCTCCAAAGCAGTAAATTAGCTAAGATTGCTACATTATTTATTTGACAAGTAGCGATATTGGAATATATGACTTAAGATACATCTTGCTGTTTTCGATCGAGGATTGGGAAACAAACTCAAATCGCGATCAGTCAAAATTGAAAGCTAGACCACTTAAACTTGCGTATCAGGGGAGTTTATTTATTATGAGTCCGATCCGCATAATTGTCCGGCAAGCTTTGACGACGGGCTATCTGACAGTAGATGCAGAAGAACAGTTGCGCAAGCTTTTGCAGACAACTAAGTACGGTTTAGAAGATTTTGAGGCTTTTATTGGCTTGCAAACTGAGGTAATGGAAGGTAGAGTTAAACAGCAAGCTTGGGAATTGTTGCGATCGAACTCTATTACTGCGACTGTTTGAATTAAGGTCGATCGCACTTTATTGAGGTAGTAAGTGCGATCGATTTTACATTAATTTTGCAACCGCAGATATTCGCGGATAAACACAGATGAACGCAGATGGCATGGGTAGAATTACTGCATTCCTAGCTGTTGCTTTAACGCTTCTGGAACATTAACGGCTGTATCCAAACCTCGAACACTTTCCCAGTTTGTATTTTCATCCCATTCGATATCGCCAAAAGTGCGATCGGTAAGATCGCGAATGATTGCCCTGCGAAGGGTTGTGTCACTCAGGTCTGCGTAGTTGAGGCATGCCCTACCAAGGTTTGCGCCACTGAGATTTGCACCACTAAGGTCTGCGCCACTGAGGTTTGCGCCACTGAGGTTTGCGCCACTGAGATTTGCGCCACTGAGATTTGCGTCGTTGAGGTGGGTGCTGCTAAGGTTTGCGCCGCTGAGGTCTGCGCTGTTGAGGTTTGCATTACAGAGGTTGGCACCGATGAGGTTTGCACTGATGAGTTTTGTGCTGCTGAGGTCTGCGTCGCTGAAATCTGCGCCCCTGAGGTCTGCGTCGTAAAGGTTTGCGCCGTTGAGGTCTGCGCTACCGAGGTATGCTTCACATAGGTCTGCGCCACTGAGGATTGAGCCACTGAGGTTGGCATAGGTGAGGTCTGCACCGTAGAGATGTACACGGTAGAGGTTTGAATGGCTGAGGTCTGCACCAACAAGGTCTACGGCACTAAGGTTTGCGCCACCAAGGTTTGCGCCACTGAGGTTGGCACCGTTGAGAAATCTCCAAGCTATTTGGAGAAAGCCAAAATACCCAATGCAGCAGCTATAACCAATAAGACGCAATAACCGATTTGCATCGTCTAGCTTGCCTTCAGCATTAGGCTTCCCGCAAGGATAAAACACTATTTTGTCTTTCAATTCATCTATCTGCTGAGCGTAACGATGCAATTCCAACAGCAAAATCATCACGTTTAAACCAGCGTAAATATCTATTTGTCGCAGCCCCAGTTCTTGAGTTTTCAATTGCTCTCGCAGCAAGCGCATCTTCTTCTGAGGAAAACTTTCCGGCAGCATATCAATAAATTCCCCCTCACACCACCGCAGATAAAAATCTTCCAGACGCTGAAATAACTCCACAGGTCGAAATCGACTTATTTCGCCTGCAACAGCCGGAGTTGTTAACAACCCCATCAAATATTCCACAATTTCTTCCGTCAGCCCTCCATAACCAAACAAATCATAAATTTCCCAGTGCATATTAGAGTCTTGAGTATTAAATCCTCTACCTCTATCGTCCGGTTTCGTCCACTTTTCCAAACTTTCTTTCACTCGTTCCGCACACAGAAATTCACCAAAACTCTTGTGTACAAACTCCACCGAACCTTCTTTACTGTTTTGCTGAAGATAAAAAACTGCCAAAGCATTTCTCAAAGGATTATCACCAATCCGTTTTTGTGCTTCTTCAAGTATTTTTTTCAAGGAGTCATCTTCTTTCAATCGTGCCTCAATCATCGCCACCGGAGCGCATTCCCCTCCCGACTGCACCACGCACAAACCTGCTTCTGTAAGAATACGTCGCAAATCCTCTGTTTCCAGTTCTGTTAAATTGCGATTGAGCGATTTAGAACGCTGTTCCGTGAGTACCCAATTCACAGCTTGGTTGTAAATCAAAATTTTTGCTTGAGTGCTGTTAGTTCCCTGAAAATCCTCAACTTTCAAACTTCCATCTCGGTGCATCGCTGCTAACAGATAAAGCAATAGCGGTTCTCGTGACAATTCAGATTTTATTTCTGGGCAGTTGTTATGTTTCAAAATATTCTGAAAATCTGAGGTTTTTTCTGCTCCAAATTGGGCTTCCCACTTACCAAACCACTGCCGTTGCAATTCATCATCCATCACCTGAATTTCGACTCGCTCCAGGTTATCTGGCATTTGCCTTTCAATCCCATGCAAAGCTAAAGTTCTGCCACTAATCAAAACCTGGTGTCCCATTTCCGAATTCTGCTGGCAATCCCGCTGAAATTGCCCTACTTGCTTGAGAAATTCCTCTAAACCACCACTTTTTCTCCCTTCCATCAACAACTCGTCAAAGCCATCTAATAAAAATAAATATCGCGTATTGCGATCCGTCAACCAGCCGTCATCGCTAGCAAAACTTGTATGAACTGCATTTTTCAGCGTTTCTGTAAAACTCTTTTGCAAAGTGGGAATATCCCGCAATCGAATTAACACGGGCGTCCAAACAGGATGCAAATTTTGCCGCACCCAGTCAGCAAACATCCGAGAAAAAACGCTTTTTCCGCGTCCTGGTCCTGCTTCAATAAATATCACCTGACCTTGTTTCTGCTCATCCTCAAGCAATTGCTTTGCCCGAGTTTCTAAATCGAATGCTTCCGCATCTCGATCGACCTTACCATTTTTATCGATCGCCCTTGCCTTCAGCGGTACGTAAATATCTTGAAAAGTAAACTCTTCAGCAAACACTTTTTCTTGCGGTTTTGAGGCGATTTGTTCTTCTAAGTAACTGTCGATACTGTCATATTTGTCGATATCTTTTTGCCATCGATCGCGATAAAGTTCCGCCAGCACTTTTAACTCATCTTTTGCCTCAGCTAAGGCTTGACTGATGTAGCGAGGTGTGCTCCAAGCTACTCGCTCTGTCAATGTTTTAGCTTCGCGTTCATTTAATCCTACTTGCTGTAATTGATTTAACAGTAGAGCGTTGAATTTATCAGCTAATTGCGATTGGGGAAAACAGGCGATTGCCTTTCTGGCATCTCGTTCATCCAAAGATGATTCTGCCAGTTCTTCAATTTGCTGTTTAAATTGTTCTGACGCAACAGATTCAAGATTGATTCGAGTTAAAATATCGCTAGCATTCAGACATTTATCTAAAGCTTTAAAATAAGCTAAAACAGCAGCTAACTGTACGTAATCAGAGAGCGATCGATCTTCATGAGGCTTAGCTTTAAAACGCTTGTGCCACCGCACAGCAATTTGCACGAACCCAACCCCAGCGCCAATAACTGCAACCGCAGGGTTGGCCACCGCACCAGTTACTCCTGCTACAGCAACAAAAGCAGTAATTCCCGCATTTATAGTATCAGCACTATCTACTGCCAAATCGTGCTGTCCCCGCAATAACTCCCTGTGGTCTGTAGTCAAAATTTTCCAGATTTTTTGCAGCCTATTTTCGGGAGTTTCCTGAGCCATAATTTTACCTGTAGTTTTTTAGACAATAGAATTTCAGAAAATCTACATTTATATATTGAAACATTCCGCAAATAAATAAAAGGTGATTTTGGCAGTGCGCGATCGAGAAATCTCGTTTTTACCTGAGTCTCGATCCCCCTAAATCCCCCTTAAGAAGGGGGACTTTGAGTTACCTCCAGTCCCCGCACCCAGAAGGGAGACTTTGAATTACCTTCAGTCCCCGCATCCAGAAGGGGAACTTTGAATTACCTTCAGTCCCCGCATCCAGAAGGGAAACTTTAAATACACTCCAGTCCCCGCATCCAGAAGGGGAACTTTGAATTACCTTCAGTCCCCGCATCCAGAAGGGGAACTTTGAATTACCTTCAGTCCCTGCATCCAGAAGGGAAACTTTAAGTACACTCCAGTCCCCCCCTTCTTAAGGGGGGCTAGGGGGGATCGAAATCTCATGCACTTGCGATCGAGCCCGATCGACCTTGACAAAAATACAACAACAAGCAACAATGGTAGATTGTCTGTCTAAATCCGGCTCGGACCAGGTTCAAGACATTCCAAAAGCTGGAAAACAAACAACAATAGCCATTAATCACCAGTCCAAAACTAATGACTAATGACTAATGACTAATGACTAACCAGCTACCTGTACGGCAACCTCAAAACCATCCCATGACTTACGCAATCATTGAAACCGGCGGCAAACAACTGCGAGTAGAACCAGGCCGCTTCTACGACATCGAACTGCTTCACGTCGAAGCCGAACTGATCCAACACGAAAACGACGTTCACATCGGCCAGCCCCTAGTAGAAAATGCCACAGTAGAAGGAACTGTAATGCGGCATTTCCGAGGTCGGAAAGTCATCGTTTACAAGATGAAGCCGAAAAAGAAAACGCGCAAGAAAAAAGGCCACCGCCAAGAAACAACGCGCTTTATGATCGACTCCATCAGCGTCAACGGCACTGTATTAGCAGCAAGAGACACAACAGAAAAAATTGTCGAAACCCCTCAACTTGCCGAATCTGACGCAGAATAAAAGATAGTAAATACAGTCGAGGAAATCATGGCTCACAAGAAAGGTACGGGCAGCACCCGCAACGGCCGCGACTCAAACGCCCAGCGATTGGGCGTCAAGCGTTACGGCGGCCAAGTAGTTAAAGCAGGCAACATTCTGATCCGCCAACGCGGCACCAAATTTCACGCCGGTGAAAACGTCGGTGTGGGCAGAGACTATACTTTGTTTGCCCTAATTGACGGCATTGTAACTTTTGAAAGAAAAGGCAAAAGCCGCAAGAAAGTTAGCATTTATCCCGCGCCAGCAGCCGCAGCAGTCTAATTTTCTGTCTCGTTTTGACGCACCTTGCAAACTCGATTTTGTAGAGTGCGTCAGCCGGCGAAATCTTTGGGACAAACGCAACATTACTGGGCTGACGCATCGATTGAAAATAGGATGATGCGTCAGCCCAGTGTATTTTCTTCATCTTCAAGATATTCACATTCGCTGACATTGGTATCCGCCTCATCCAAAAGTCCGTCAGGGAATTAATTTCCTGGTTTGCAACCCCTGCCGGACTGCGGGCGCAACGCACTAGCCCAACCGCAGGCGTAGCGCTTTAACACCGATGATTCACCAGCGCATCCTCCAAAATAGATATTCGATCGATGTGACTAATTTTACATAACTTTACAAGTCCGAAGCGCGATCGCGAAACGATCGGCACTAAACTTTATAGAATCGCCATTCTCATTTACCAAACATTCTTAGCACCTAAAAAATACCATGTTCCCCACTCACCGCCCCCGCCGCCTCCGCAATCATCCCCAACTCCGCCGGATGGTTCGCGAAAATACATTAACAACTAGCGATTTAATTTACCCCCTTTTCGCCGTACCGGGAGAATCCTTTGCCAAAGAAGTTAAATCCATGCCCGGAGTCTACCAACTATCAGTAGACAAAATTGTAGAAGAAGCAAAAGAAGTTTACGATCTCGGCATTCCCGCGATTATTTTATTCGGAATTCCCGCAGATAAAGACACCGATGCTACAGGTGCTTGGCACGACTGCGGCATCGTTCAAAAAGCAACAACAGCAGTCAAAGAAGCCGTACCCGATTTAATCGTCATGGTCGATACTTGCCTGTGCGAATATACCAGTCACGGTCACTGCGGCTATTTGGAAGTCGGCGATTTAACCGGTCGCGTTTTAAACGACCCGACCCTAGAATTGCTGAAGAAAACAGCAATTTCTCAAGCGAAAGCAGGCGCGGATATTATCGCACCTTCCGGGATGATGGACGGCTTTGTCGGCGCAATTCGCGAAGGATTGGACGGTGCGGGATTTGCAGATATTCCCATCATGTCTTACGCGGCAAAATACGCTTCAGCTTATTACGGCCCGTTCCGGGATGCGGCGGAATCAGCACCGCAATTTGGCGACCGCCGCACCTATCAAATGGACCCCGGAAACGGTCGCGAAGCCCTCAAAGAAATTGCTTTAGATATTGCTGAAGGCGCGGATATGTTGATGGTTAAACCGGCTTTAGCTTACATGGATATTATCTGGCGCGTCAAGGAAGCAACTAATTTACCTGTTGCGGCTTATAACGTTTCTGGCGAGTATTCAATGGTGAAAGCTGCCGCCCTTAACGGTTGGATTGACGAGCAAAAAGTAGTGATGGAAACCTTGACTGGATTCAAGCGTGCAGGTACGGATTTAATTCTTACTTATCACGCCAAAGATGCCGCCCGCTGGCTGCAAAACTAAGCTGAATTCAAGGTTCGATCGCACTTTTGGTTCGTAGTAGGGACTTCAGTCCTTATTAAACTCATGCGGACTGAAGTCCTCACTACAAACTTACAAGCATTTGGTAGGGGGTGATACCCCCTACCACTGTTTTTATTCGTTCTGATATATTAAGTAATATTAAGATTTGTTAGGCAACCGCAAAAAAACAAAAACAAGGCGGTGCCTGTTGCTAGTAAAAACAACCCGCAATTAACCATAAATTTGATGTAAAAGCAAATTTGGAGAACATCGTACACAACTCGAAAAGTCAAATAATCTCGCAAAAAAGTATCGATCCTTACTGAAAAGATTAAGAGAATATGTATTAATTATAAAGAGTTTTGTAAATTTGGA
This sequence comes from Oscillatoriaceae cyanobacterium Prado104, assembly GCA_025454405.1. GTDB lineage: Bacteria > Cyanobacteriota > Cyanobacteriia > Cyanobacteriales > Microcoleaceae > Microcoleus. The sequence continues at coordinate 26,780 of JALOON010000049.1, forward strand.
ATGGCGATCGCCCACCCTTTCCAAAAACCAAAAAACCAAACAATAAAAACAGTAAAAACAGCAAAGCCCAGAAGCAAATTAAAGGCACAGCAGAGCATGACATCAACGGCTAGAGATTCGAGTCACATTCAATTTTGCATCGATCGCGATCGCGCAGACCTAAAACAGATCCAAGAACTATTTAAAGCAGCAGCATTCTGGGCGAGAGAGCGTCAAATAGAAGATTGGGAAATCGCGATCGCCAACAGTGAACCAGTAGTCACAGTTTGGGATGGAGAAAGGACGATCGGCTTTGCGAGAGCCACATCAGACGGCATCTATCGAGCCACAATTTGGGATGTCGCCATTCATCCTGATTATCAAGGAGCCGGACTCGGCCGCAAATTAGTACAAACAGTCTTAAGTCACCCTCGAATGTGTCGGGTAGAGCGAGTTTACCTAATGACAACTTACCAACAAAGTTTCTACGAGCGCATCGGATTCCAATACAATGCCAGCACCACAATGGTATTAGAAAATCGACCTCTAGAAGAGAATGTCGAAATGGAACCGATTGATGCCGAGTTGTTAATTTGTCAGCGCTAAATTAACACAAAAGTCGCACAAAATTTGTTGCAATATCTATCGATTTTAGGGTGCGCAAAGCGCGCCTTATTTTTTGGTTGCCAGTAATATCCAATCCGGGTGAGCCATCCCCTCGATAAATCCTCTGCTTAACTCCAAAGTCAATTGCGTTGGCGCGTACCTGTCCGCAGGACTTATGGGAAGCCCAGCGAACAATGAAAATAAAGAGAGTATCAAGCGCAAACACGAGATTATACTACTTTTTCAAAAGGATGCTACAGTAAGTAACCTGAAGTTTAATTAATACAATAAACCTACTGTTGCACGACTTTATAAAACTGGTATTACTGCCGAATTTTTATTAATTAAAAAGCTGCTTTAACCTTCAATAAAATGCTCTGATAGTAAAAAGCGATCGCGATCGCACCATTGTGAGAAATATCCGAATAAGATAGTGTGTAAAAACAGGCTCTGCAGTACAAGCCCTCGCCATTTCCTTTACATCTATCTCCCACTGACCTATGAAGAAATCTAACGCTAATCCCCCTAAAACCCTATCTTTACGACTGGTGCTAGTAGTTCCGTTCGTGTTGCAAATCTTTGCGACAGTCGGACTGACAGGCTATCTGTCCCTGCGCAACGGGCAGAAAGCAGTCAATGAAGTTTCCAGTCAGTTGCGTAAAGAAATGAGCGATCGCATTAACCTGCAAGTCCTGAACTATTTGGAAAAACCTTATATTGCCGGACAAGCCTTCGTCTCGGCCGCTAGAGAGGGTCAACTCGATTTAACGGATATCACCCAACTGGAACGGACTTTTTGGCAATTAGTCAGCAAAGATACGATCGAATTCATTCAAATTGCTTTGGCTGACGGCACTAGCATACAAGTAGAGGATTTACAGAATAAAGGTATCGTGGCTTTAGTCGGGCAAAAAGCGGATCTACCTCAGCGCCAAATCTACCAACTTGACGATCGAGGCGAACGGGCTGCGTTGATAGAAACTCAACCAAAGTTTGACCCCCGACCCCGACCCTGGTATAAAACTGCACAACAAGCCGGAAAACCCACCTGGACAAAGCCTTTTTTGGGCAATGCTGTTAAAACCGCTTCAATTGCTTTAACCCAACCCATGTACGACAACAATGGCACGTTCTTGGGAGTTCAAAATAGTATCCTGCGCATTGAGAAAATTCATCATTTTCTTCATGCCCTAAAAGTCGGTCAGACGGGACAAACTTTTATCATCGATCGATCTGGCAACCTGATTGCCAGTTCAACCCTCAAAGACCCCTATATTATTGACCTAAAAGAGAAAACTTTGCAGCAAATTGCCGCTACAAAGTCTGAGAACCCCGTAATTCGCGCCACAGCACAAGCAATTCTAGATCGGTTTGGCACTTTTAACGCAATTTCACAGGGTCAACAGCTTGATTTTCTGCTGGCAGATAGCAGACAGCTAGTTCAAGTTTCAACTATTCAAGACGAACGAGGTATCGATTGGTTGAGTGTAATTGTCGTACCAGAATCAGATTTCATGGCGCAAATCAATGCCAACACTCGCACCACAATTTTACTCTGTTTCGGTGCGTTGGGTTTGGCAACCGTTTTGGGTATCTATACCTCCCGGTGGATTACCGATCCGATATTGAAATTGCAGCAAGCAAGTGAAGCGATTGCGGCAGGCGAACTCGATCGCACTGTCGAAATCAACGAAATCGAAGAATTAGCAAGGTTAGGGCGATCGTTCAACCAAATGGCTGCACAACTCAAAACATCTTTTACAGAACTCGAAGATCGGGTTGCAGAACGCACAATAGAATTGCAACAAGCCAAAGAAATTGCAGATAATGCCAACCAAGCAAAGAGCGAATTTTTAGCAAACATGAGTCACGAACTGCGGACTCCCCTCAATGGCATTCTCGGCTACGCTCAAATTCTGACCCGTTCCCAAGAATTACCTGAAAAAGAACGACACGGAGTCAATATCATTCAGCAATGCGGGTCCCATCTGTTGACGCTAATTAATGACGTGTTAGAAATTGCCAAAATCGAAGCCCGCAAACTCGAACTCATTCACAATCTGATTCATTTGCCTGCTTTTCTCGAAGGTGTGGTAGAAATATGTCGGGTTCGTTCCGACCAAAAAGGTATCGAATTCATTTATCAACCTGACCCGAAATTACCAGAATGTATTGAAGCTGACGAAAAACGACTCCGACAAGTAGCGATTAACCTTCTGGGCAATGCGATTAAATTTACCGATCGAGGTAGCATCACTTTCAAGGTAGAATTGTTAGAAGCAAATACAAGTATTCCGATTCCCCGCCTGAAATTTCAAATCGAAGATACAGGAATTGGTATTGCACCCGATCGAATTGACCAAATCTTCCAAGCTTTTGAACAGGTGGGCGACCGGCAGCGCCAGTCGGAAGGTACGGGATTGGGTTTAGCAATCAGTCAAAAAATCGTGCAATTGATGGGTTCAGAAATTAAAGTCAAGAGCGTTTTAGGAGAAGGCAGCACTTTCTACTTTGAAGTTGCCGTGCCGATCGTCGCCAATTGGAAACAACAAAATTCAGTCGATCGAAAACAAACCATCATCGGCTGCGAAGGAACACCCCGGCATATTCTCATCGTGGATGATAAATGGGAAAATCGCTCAGTTGTTGTCAATCTACTCGAACCAATTGGATTCACTTTCACTGAAGCAGAGAACGGTCAAATCGGCTTGGAAAAAGCCCGACAACAACTGCCCGATTTGATAATTACCGACTTAGCTATGCCTGTGATGGATGGCTTTGAAATGTTGCGGCAATTGCGCGCCGACGAACAACTGTCGCATTTGCCAGTAATTGTCTCGTCGGCATCAGTGACTGAATTAGATCGGCAAATGAGTTTGGATGCGGGTAGCAACGATTTTCTGGCAAAGCCCGTTCAAGCAGAGGAGTTATTTACTTTGCTTGCCCGACACCTGCAACTTACATGGCAGTACGACGAAACTGCATCGGATACAAATCCTGCGACTGGCAGCCAAGAGGTAGAGCGTGCGGAGTTGATTGTTCCCCCGGCTGCCGACTTGCAAATTTTACTGGAATTAGCCCAGGATGGGCTACTGAAACAACTAGCAGAAACTGCCTCACAAATTGGACAAAAAGACGATCGCTATCAGCCCTTTGTCGAACAAATTAAACAACTGGTAAAGAAATTCCAATCAGAAAAAATCGAAGCATTGATTCAACAATATCTCAGTCAGGTATCAGATCGAGGATGATTAGATAATGAATATAGACTTAAAAGGCTTGATTTTAATTGTTGATGATACGCCTTCTAATTTAGAAGTAATTTCAGAAGCATTAAGTCAGGCGGGTTATACTGTGGCGATCGCTACGAGCGGAGAACGCGCTCTCCAACAAGTCGATCGTAGATCTCCCGATCTAATTTTGTTAGATGTCATGATGCCGGGTATTGATGGATTTGAAACCTGCAAGCGCTTAAAAGCCAATCCAAAAACCTGCGAGATTCCCATCATTTTTATGACAGCACTGTCCGAACTAGATCTCAAAGTCAAAGGCTTTGAACTAGGTGCAGTAGACTACATTACTAAACCTTTTCAAGAACGAGAAGTGTTGGTGCGAGTCAAAACTCATTTGCAGTTAAGGTTTTTAACTAAAAACCTTGAAGAGCAAGTAGCTCATAAAACGGCTGAATTGCAAGCTTCGCAACTGCAAATTATCCAAAACGAAAAATTGTCGGCGCTCGGTAATTTAATGGCAGGTGTGGCTCATGAAATCAATAACCCCGTAGGCTTTCTCAGCGGCAATATTCAACCTGCTTTGGACTATATCAAAGACCTATTTGGCTTGCTCGATTTGTACCAAAAAAAGTACCCCGAACTAGATCCAGAAATTCAAAAGGAAATTGAAACCATCGAACTCGAATATATCCGCGAAGACTTACCGAAGTTAATTGCTTCCATGCAGGAGGGAATCAAGCGGATAAAAAACATCAGCACTAGCCTCAGAACCTTTTCCCGTACTGATAGCGATCGCCCCGTCACTTGCAATATCCATGAAGGCATCGACAGCACAATTATGATTCTCAAGCACCGCCTCAAAGCTTCAGAATCTCGCCCGGAAATTGCCGTTATCAAAAACTACGGTACTCTACCTCAAATTGAGTGCTATGCAGGGCAGCTCAATCAGGTATTTATGAATATTTTGGCAAATGCGATCGATGCTTTAGATGATTCACATATCCCAGAAAAATATCAAAAAATTCCCCGTCAAATTACGATCCAAACAGATACAGATTGCGAGCAAAAACAAGTCTTAATTAGCATCAAGGATAACGGAAAAGGCATGAGTGATGCAATAAAAAATAAGATTTTTGATGAAATGTTTACTACCAAGGAAGTAGGTAAAGGAACTGGGTTAGGGTTGGCGATCGCCCGTCAAATTATCGTCGAAAAACATGGTGGAACGATCGAAGTAAATTCAACTATCGGACAAGGAACTGAATTTATCATTCACCTACCGCTATTCAATCTTTTTCCCGATTCAGATTGTAATTTTTAGGTTGTAGGTTTGAGTCTCTAGCACCTAGCACCTAACACCTACAACCTATTAACTAGCAACTTCTGACTGATAACTGATGACTGATGGCTGATGACAACTCTCAACTATCAACTATTAACTCTCGACTCTTCCTTCTTCCTTCAAAAAGTTGCCAAAGGAATAGAACATTGAGTCCGATTAAAATTAGATTCTTCCGATTCAGCAGGCACCGCCAAAACCTCCAACTTACCATTCATCAAACTTAAAAGAGTCTGATCCATCAACAACCTCATACCGGAAGAAACCTTAGCATCGCTGCTTTTAGTATCGACATCCAAATCCTGTTTCAACAAATCCCAAGACTCGCTCCAAGCACTAATAGAACGCTGATCGTCCACCCAAATATGAACGTACCCCGATGCCGGAGCCGGATGTGCAGAAACGCGAATACTACCTTCCTCCATCTGAGCGATCGCAGTATCCACCAAATTGACTAAAACTTGCCGGAATCGAGGCCAATCTGCCAACACGTAAATCTCCGGATCTGGTGGCAATATTTCCAGGCGAATGCTGCGGTTAGCTGCTTGCAAATAAGTCAGATCGTCAACTTCATCAAACAGCTTAGCTAACTGAATCGGCTCGATATCCATCTTCTCAGTGCCGTGTTCAGTTTTAGCCACAAAAATAATTTCATCGATCAATTTCACCAGCTTGAGAGCTCCAGCGTGAGCTTGCTCCACAAACTCCCGTTCTTCAGCAGGATCGTCGCACAAATCGGACAAAATTAACTGAAGAGTGCCGATCGTGCTGCTAAGGGGCGATCGCAATTCATGAGAAGTCCGAGCCAAAAAACCCGCCTTAAATTGACTCATCTCCGATGCCATTTGATAAGCCAATTGAGTTTGTTTGAGTTGCTCTGAAAGGGCATCAAACTTTGTTAAATCAACTTCTTGAGGAGTTGGCTGTTGGCGGGGTTCGGCTTCTGGTGGTGGCGCGCTTTTTTGTCGCCCGCGCCGGATATAATTACTGCCCAAGCCCAGTCCCAGCCCAATTCCTAGATATATCAGATCGCTCCAGCCCATCAGCGCCATATTGCTTTGCCGTCGAGTTTAGCTGCTACAACTTTACCGCGCCTTGTCGCAATATTTCCCAGCCCCTGCCCGTCCACTTAGCAACTGTGGAAGGCAGACTCGATCCTGCCGTTGTGGCGGGCAATTCTGAAGGCGCTAATGTCAGCACTTCGGGAAATTGAGCCTCAATTTCAGGAATCGATTCTAGAGGCGACTGGCCCGATAAATTCGCACTGGTGGTAGCCAAAGGCCCTGTCAGCTCTAGAATTTTTCGGGCAAGGGGAAAGTCAGGCACTCGTATACCGATTGTACTCGGATCGATCGGGTTCATGGCAACTGGCACTTTTGCCGAGGCTGGCAGCACCAAAGTTAGGGCCCCCGGCCAAAAACGTTCCGTTACCTGCTGCCACACCTGTAACTCTTTCGGGCTTCCTTGCACGTAGGGCCACAAATCTCCTGCCGCGGCAGCCATCAAAATTAGCGGTTTGTCTTGGTTTCGCCGCTTAGCTGCAAAAATTAGCTCCGAGCGATCGGGCTTCGCAGCCAAAGCTGGTACGGTATCGGTGGGAAAACTGACAATATTTTCTCCTGAAATTGCTCCTTCAACTAAGGAGGCGAGCGAAACTTGAGCCATCGGTCGATTTTAGATAGTTGATAGTTGATAGTTGATAGTTAATAGTTGAAATCTACCGCCGATAGGCTAGGGCAAATCGATCGATCCCTGCTAAATCGGCAAATATTTGAATTCGATCGAAACTCCCCTGACTTTCCAGCATCCGGGCTACTGCCTCAGCCTGTCCCTCCATCATCTCCACCAACCAAACTCCCCCCGATTCTAAATAATCGGGAGCCGTTTCTACCAAGTGCCGGATGCACTCCAACCCGTCAAAACCCCCGTCTAAAGCCAGATGGGGTTCGTGCTTGAAAACTTCCGGTTGCAGCGTTAGCACCGTGCTGCTGGGAATGTAAGGCGGGTTAGAAACCATGCCACTAACTCTACCTTTGAGAAATTCGATCGGCTCCCACCAATCACCTCGATAAAAATTAATTCGCTCGCCAAAACCTAAATTGCTGGCATTCTCTCGGGCAACTGCCAAAGCTGTCTCGCTGCAATCTACAGCATGAATTGTCGCATTTGTCAATGCTTCTGCTAATCCGATCGCGATCGCCCCGCTCCCCGTACCCAAATCAACCCAATTCGATGCTGCAAATTCTCCTTGCTGCAACCCAGAAGCCTTTAAATCTTCTCCCCCCCTTACTAAGGGGAAAACCTTTAAATCTTCTCCCCCCCTTGCTAAGGGGGGGCTGAGGGGGGTAGATTTTCGATTAATTCGATCGCCCTTAACAGCTTGAACTACCAAATCAACCAGCAATTCTGTTTCCGGACGGGGAATTAGCACGGCCGGCGTTACTTTCAAAGAAAAATGCCGCCAATGTACAACCCCAGTTAAATACTGTACCGGCACCCGTTCCTGCAACCGCCGCTGCCACAATTTGGCAAGTTCGGATAAAGACAATTTCAATTCAATTTTCGGACAATCTTTATACAACTCCAAACGCAGATTCAACTTATCCAAACCAGCCAATTCTTCCAGCAGCCAGTCAATTTCAGCAAGCGAAATATCAGAGTCAATCGCCTGAATCTTAGCTTGTTTCACCCACTGCCACAGCTCTAAACCTGAAACAAACATCAGACTTTTCGGTAATTGGTAATTGGTAATCTATCAGGAGTTTTGATTTTTAAATTTTGAGTTTTGAGTTAAAGACATTTCTTAATTCAAAACTCAAAACTCAAAACTCAAAACTTTTCTTAACTGTCAACTAACCAATGATTAGCGAGGAGCCTGCCGATTTTGACTTGGCGCAGGAGCCGGAGATGGGGTAGCCGGTCGCTGATTTTGATTGCCAGCACCAGCCGGTTGGAGCGATCGAACAAATTCTAGCGATTCCCGCGGCGGAATCAAAATCAATTGGGTCAAAAACGGATCGTTCTCCGTGCGCAAAGCTTCCAGAACGCTCTCCAAATTCACCACCTCAATCTTAATTGAAGCAGTTGCATTCGGCTGCTGCTGCTTGAAACGTTCCACCACTGCCTGTAATTCCTCCTTGTTAAAAAATAGGGGAATTACCTCTTGCTGACCCCGCTGAATCGTCAAATAACCATTTTCCGGGCCGCCTCTAGCCAAAAACAGAGGTACGCCGTTGAACTCGTTAACTTGTTGACCTGTTTGCTGGAGTACCGTTTTCGCCGACTGTACCTGCTGCGGGGTCGGAACGTAAGCAAACTGAACCTCATCCGGTTTGCCTTTATTTGCTTGAGTAATCTGGTAAATTTCCCCCAGCGACACCGGCATCACCCGCACCGACGCAGCCAACTGAGGGTTTCTGGTTTTCAGTTGCTCAACAAAAGCTTGAGCATCCTTCTGGCTGATAAAAATTCCCGCTACTGAAGCATTGCCAGTTTGACCCTGACCTTGTTTGGGAACCGAAGCAATCAGGGGGGCGCCCTGAGCATCCGTAATCGTAAACACCGGCACAGGGCGCAGCTTGTCCAAAATTTGCGCCTCGGGGATTGCCAGCGCAGACATATTGTCTGCTGCCAAGGAACCGAGCAGAGCGCTGCCCGCAATCCCTAAAATTGCGCCCAAACGAACTAATGATTTCATCTTTTTTCCATCAGGAGCGATCGTGAAATAGATTAACGCAACGACAAACAACTTTACACCACAGGCAGCCGTTGCTGCTTTTGATTTCTATTTCTGTGCACTGAAAAATATCAGAGGCAGTTTCTGACTGCATCTATTTTGACAGGATTTGAACTTATTGGTGTCGGCTCGGGTTAATTACACGATGCAGTTGCAGGGATATAGCACTGCTGTGTCCCTACTGATACTGGGTCTTTGCGATACCGCGATCGAGATACCGCCTTCCTTTGAGCTAAATTGGTTTGAGTTAAATCGGGATGACAGGATTTGAACCTGCGGCATCCTGCTCCCAAAGCAGGCGCGCTACCAAGCTGCGCTACATCCCGGTGTTTTATAGACCGACGTTTTAAGGCTCCTTAACCATTAGCGCACAGATTTGCGCGATTGTCAATCAGTAGTTGCTTTGATTACTGCACATAGCATACCAAAATTTGGTGCTGGGAGCGTCAAAATTGCCTTTACTCAAAAAATTAACGCTATCCTGCACCCGCAAGCTAATCAGGATACCAAAACATACCCTTAATCCCCTCCGGATCGGACATAAAACCCAAATTTCGGTAAAAATCCACTACGTGAGGGTCAGCAAATAAGGTAATGTTGCTAATATCTTCATTCCGGAGTTTTTTGATCGTGTATTTCATCAGCGCCTTGCCCATGCCTTTACCTTGATAATCGGGATGAACTACCACATCCCAAAGAGTGGCATTAAAAGCGTGGTCTGAAGTCGCCCTAGCGAAACCAACCAGCCGTCGCTGGCTGCCTCGCGTCTCCCACATCGAGACGACTAAGAAGCTATGCTGAATAGCTTTTTTGACTTTTCGCAGGGGGCGGCGGGACCAACCCACTGCATTGCATAGTTCTTCGAGTTCGTAAAGGTCAATGTCTCTATCGGTACTGAAAAAGATGCGGGCAGTGCCGCTGGCGGATTTGCGAAATGTTGGGGACAGCGGATCGCCTGACCCAACAGCCACATCTTCCTCAAATTCCGCTGTTTGGGAAACAGAGGTAGACTCAGAATTGCTAAATAAGTTTTTCCAAAAACCCATGCAGGCGCGGTTAAGGTAGTAGAAGTTGGACGACCTAGAGAGAACCCGACAATCGCCCTGCCTGCTCCGATCCGAAAATCGATTCCGAAAATCGATCGCAGCGACAGAAATTGCGGGCAGCCTCTTGAGGAACAGTTTGCGGTACACTCATCTTACGCTGAAAAGAGGGATTTGTCGTCGAACATTGGACCTGCACTCTTTTGATTTGCAGTAAGTTTTTGAGAACTGTTCAACTAGCTAGTACCCGGATAGCCCAGTTTTAAGGTTAAATTTGTGGCGCGACGGATCGATGCATTGAAAGCAATAGCTGATTTGAGTACCCTTTTTGAGTGTCCCTCACTGCGCCGAAACTGATGCGTTCGATCGTCCGTACAGCTCGAATGGCACAACTGTGAGATTCTAGTTATACGTTCCCAAACAAATCTGACCTCTGCTTTTAGGCCGGCCACGGGTACGCATTCTATCGGATCGTCAAACCGAGAATCCCATTGCCATAGGGCATGGGAGTGTCAATAACCAGTAGATCTCCCGCACCTTCCCCTCAATTATGGCTTCGGGTTTAAAACCATCCACACTAGAACTTCTCAAGCGCTTTAACCGAGCGTTTCCGCAGTTTTACGAGCAATTTGTTAGCAGCGAAATCCAACTGCAAAACCTCAAGTTAGCTTATCAGCTCTACAAGACCAGGCAAGCAGTAATCGAAATCCGACCGGAAGGCAACAAAAGCGCCCTGCATTTTGCTTACCGCAATCAATCTTTTCTGCTAAGCGACATTTTTGGAGTGCTGGCTGCCTACGGACTGACAATTCACAGTCTGAGCCTCTACGGTCAAATTTACCCGCCGATGCTGGTGTTTATCAAGCTGGTGGTATCCCGCGGGGGCAAGGTACTGACTGATAAAACGGCAGACAATGTTTGCAGGGCAATTCGAGAAGCCTTGGCGGGGCATTTTGAGGTTGAAGAAATGCTGGCGGTGGAGTTTAATCTGGACGCAGGTTTGGAGGATGTGGCAACTGAATTTTACGTCGATCCGGTTTTCCACTTGCCCGCTTTGCTAATTGAAGCAGACAACCAACCGGGACTTTTTTACAAGGTGATGTACGCCATTTGGCAAGAGGATTTGTTAGTGGTGAATGCTAATTTGCTGGTTTGGCGGGGTCGAACTCGCTTGATCCTCTATTTGCTTGGTCCCAATGAGAGTTTGATTCCAGAGTATCTGGGGCAAAAAATTGCTGAAGGTGTTCGGCAAAGGTTGTTGGGCGAGCGATTTTAATTGTGAAGGAAGAAGGAAGAAGGAAGAGTTTTGAGTTTTGAATTTTGAGTTGTGAGTTAAAGACAGTTCACAATTCAAAACTCAAAACTTAAAACTCAGAACTTCCCCTCTCCCCCTCTCCCACTACCCTCTCGATCGATCGCTACTTTCGGGATAGGATATAAATATGGCAACCATCGATATCCTAGGGGTTCAGCACGCTTGCGATTTGACGGAAAAGACAGCAACTGCCCCGGTTCTAGTCTTTGTCCACGGCTGGCTGTTAAGCCGCCACTACTGGCAACCTTTGACCGAGCGCTTGGCACCTGACTATCGGTGCCTGACTTACGATTTGCGGGGGTTTGGCGATTCGAGGTCCGATCGCGCCTGCTGCGAACCGCTCAATTCCTGCTATACTCCCGCTGCTTACGCTCGGGATTTAGAAATTTTATTGGACAAATTAGATATTTCTAACGCTTGGCTGGTGGGACATTCTCTCGGCGGGACGATCGCCCTTTGGGGTGCGAAGCAGTTGTCCGATCGCGTTAAGGGCGTTGTTTGCATTAATGCCGGCGGTGGCATCTATCTCAAGGAAGAATTCGAGCGGTTTCGATCGGTCGGCAAGCAGTTAGTCAAGCTGCGCCCCCGCTGGCTGTCTTATTTGCCGTTAATGGATTTTGTATTTGCTCGCGATTCTGTGGCCCGCCCGATCGCCCGCCACTGGGGACGCCAGCGGTTGGTGGATTTTGTGGCGGCTCACCCGGAAGCGGCTTTGGGCGCTTTGTTGGACTCGACTACGGAAGCAGAAATTCACCTCTTACCGCAAATTGTCTCCAGACTCAAGCAGCCCGTTTATTTTATCGCTGGCACTAAAGATCAAGTTATGGAGCCGAAATACGTGCTGCATTTGGCAAGCTTTCACTGGATGTTCCAAGGTTGCGCTCGCAACGTGCTGCAAATCCCAGATTGCGGTCATTTGGCAATGGTGGAACAGCCGGATGCAGTGGCCGATTACTTGCACCAGATTTTGCAGCAACACGCTTGAATCAGTAGTTAGCTGCCATCGGTTATGAAGTTTCGATCGCTCCCAACCGGAGCAAACGGCGCAAATCTGTTATCGTGAATAGAATAACTTTGCCCGATCGCCCGCAAGGCGAGAAACTGTAACCAAATTTATTATCACATCTTGTCATTTCTTCTGTGAAGAATAAGACAATAGTCTGTTGCTTCTTCAAAATAGACCGCGATTTGAACGCAGAGATTAATTTGTCAAAAACCGTCAGTGAGACGGGGTTAGCCTGCTCCCGTGGTGAGTGCCTCCATGAGCCAGGACGAAGCAGGAAGTAAGCATCGCATCTACACATGAGTAGATTTGTCTGGTTATGAGTAGTGGTGAATCAGTCTTATGTAACGGCAAGAGGTTCCCCCTTAACAAGCGGCAACTTAAAATCCAAAATTCTAATTTTGCTTAAATGCCCGTGCGCGTCAATCTCACCGATCGGCAACAACACATTCTTTGGGCAACGGTTCGCCACTATATTGCTACAGCCGAACCCGTTGGCTCAAAAGCTTTGGTTGACGAATACAACCTCAGCGTCAGCCCAGCTACGATTCGCAATGCGATGGGGTTTTTAGAAAAAGTAGGATTGCTCTATCAACCCCACACTTCCGCCGGTCGCGTACCCTCTGACTCCGGCTACCGAATTTACGTTGACCAGTTGATTCAGCCGTCTGACATCCTCGGCAGCAAGGTGGAACAGGTGCTAGACCAGCTTAACTGGTCGGACGGTCGCATGGAGGCTGCACTGCGGGGGGCCTCTCAAATCCTGGCGGCGATCAGCGGTTATATCGCTTTAATTACCGTACCCCAAACCAATATGGCGAGTTTGCGGCACTTGCAACTGGTGCAGCTAGAACCGGGGCAGGTAATGCTGATCGTGGTGACGGATGCCTATGAAACGCAGTCGGTGCTGGTGAAGTTGCCCCAAGAAGCTGAAGGCAAAAAGCAGGATGCGGAAATAGTCGATCGCGAGTTGCAGATTTTGTCGAATTTTTTGAATTCTAAACTGCGCGGGCGATCTCTCTCGGAACTGTCAACCATCGATTGGAGCGAGCTCGATCGAGACTTTGAGATCTACGCTGAGTGGATGGGAACGATGCTGGCCGAGATCCGCCAGCGGGTGGAGACTCCCAGCTACACGCGGATTTTGATCGGCGGTTTGGCAGAGGTGCTGCGTTTGCCGGAGTTTTCTCAGTTGCAGCAAGTTCAAACTCTGGTGCAATTGCTGGAACAGGAACAGGAATTGCTGTGGCCTTTGATTTTTGAATCGACTCAGTTGGAAGCGCCTGGGAAGCGGGTTACGGTGCGCATCGGCTCGGAAAATCCCCTGGAACCGATTCAAAGCTGCACCCTGATTTCCTCGACTTACTGCCGGGGATCTTTGCCAGTCGGGAGTGTTGGGGTTTTGGGACCGACGCGGATGGTCTACGAAAATGCGATCGCGGTGGTGGAAGCGGCGGCGGATTATTTGTCAGAGGCGATGGGTGGCAAAAAACTTTAAACAGTTGATAGTTGATAGTTGGGCATGGGGCATGGGGCATGGGGCGCAACGAAGTGGAGGGATGGGGCATGGGGTATGGGGCATTCTCCATTTCTCCCCCTCTCCCACTCTCCCCCTCTCCCCCTCCCCCTCTCTCCGGTTCCTGAGAATATTTCTGCTTTTTAGCGCGATCGAACTTTTGGATACGATGACAGCAAATGGGATCGCTCGCACATGATTTTCGATCCCTTCCTGAGAAGCTGGGTGGGGCTTTATTCTTGGCAGGTAAACGCTAACGCGCGCCGAGTTTGTTTCTTATATGATGTTCGGGTGATTACCTTCACAAAAACCAATCTGATTGCAGTCAACCGACAGGACATGATATTACCTGTTGCCGAGATCGCTTTCTCCCGAGGTAGGAACCCACAGAATGTCAAAATATTAAGACATTTTGGCAAGTCTGCCAAAAATATATAAAAACGATTAGTGTTATTATTAAATCTATTTGTCTTTTGGGAATAGTGAGGGTGTATTGCATATAACTTCCAGCAAACTTGGCAAAAATGCCGAGCCGTCCAAGATTTAAGCCTTGAGTTAAAATCAAAACCAGATTTAGGCAATTTTTTTAGCATTCAATGAAATCGACCGATACAACTAAAAATACATTTGCTATAACAACGCCTTTGTATTATGTCAACGATCTGCCTCACGTCGGTAGCGCTTACACGACGATAGCTGTTGATGCTGTCGCTCGCTTCCAGCGATTGCGCGGCAAATCAGTCTTGATGGTTACGGGAACCGACGAACACGGGCAAAAAATTCAGCGCACGGCCGAGAGTTTGGGTCGATCGCCCCAAGCTCACTGCGATTTGGTGGTGCCGGGATTTGAAAGCCTGTGGCAGCAACTTGACATCAAGTACGATCGATTCATCCGCACGACAGCACGGCGGCACGAGTACATTGTTAAAGAGTTTTTCCAGCGGGCATGGGACGCGGGCGACATCTATCTGAGCCGGCAACAGGGCTGGTACTGCGTCTCCTGTGAAGAATTTAAAGAAGAACGGGAATTGCTGCCAAGGAATCGGTGTCCGATTCACGCGAGTAAAGAAGTTGAGTGGCGCGACGAGGAAAACTATTTTTTCCGCCTGTCGCGGTATCAAGAACAACTGCTCGCTCTCTACGCAGAACGTCCCGACTTTATCGCCCCGGAAAGCCGGCGCAACGAAGTGCTCAGCTTTGTCAATTCCGGACTGCAAGACTTTTCGATTTCTCGGGTGAACGTCGAGTGGGGCTTGCCGGTACCGACTGACCCCAACCATACCATTTACGTATGGTTTGATGCTTTGCTGGGATACGTCACAGCTCTGTTAGATCCGGATAGCGACCCCACTTTAGAGAATGCTTTATCTAAATGGTGGCCCGTTGACCTGCACGCGATCGGCAAAGATATCCTGCGCTTCCATGCAGTTTACTGGCCGGCAATGCTGATGTCTGCTGGTTTGCCAGTTCCGGGTCGCATTTTTGCCCACGGTTTTTTGACTAAAGATGGCAAGAAAATGGGCAAAACAGAGGGCAATATTTTAGACCCCGTAGCATTGGTCAACAAATACGGTCCCGATGCAGTACGTTACTATTTCCTGAAAGAAATAGAGTTCGGACAAGACGGCGATTTTAGCGAAACTCGGTTTATCAATATATTGAATGCTGAATTAGCAAACGATTTGGGAAATTTGCTTAACCGCACCTTAAACATGGCTCGCAAATATTGCGGCGGGCGCGTTCCCAATGTTGCGGTAGAAAACATTTCCGGGGACAACATCCTCAAGGAGATGAGCCGGGATTTGGGCGATCGAGTGGCTGATTTTTACGAAGAATTGGCTTTTAGCAAGGCTTGCGAAACTGTGCTAACTTTGGTGCGCGCGGGCAATAAATTTATTGACGATCGAGCGCCTTGGAGTTTGTACAAGCAGGGACAACTCGAAAGTGTCGAACAAGTGCTATATTCAGTTCTGGAATCTGTTAGACTAGCGTCTTACCTATTAGCGCCGATTATTCCTAACATCAGCAGTGCTATCTATCGGCAGCTCGGTTTTTCAATTGACTTTAACGATAAGGTTGCAGTTGACAATTTAGGGAATTTTGCAACTCAGTCGGTGTGGGGTGTTTTGCCGGCCCAGCAAGTTCTAGGAGAAGTTCAGCCAGTTTTTAAGCGGCTCGAACTGTTGGAAACCTTACCGTCCTAAGGCTTGCGGGCGCTCGGGTTGCTGTTGCCGATTACCAATTAGCTCTTATTTCCTTACCTATCTTTCATAAAAAATGAGGCATAACAATCATGTTGAATAGAATAGAAAGCAACGATCTTTTTACCCCGGAACAGGTTCTGGAAAATCGGGGTCGGGTGGCAATTTTTATAGACGGTTCTAACCTGTTTTACGCGGCTTTGCAGTTGGGAATTGAAATCGATTACACCAAGTTATTGTGCCGTTTGACTGCGGGATCGCGACTTTTACGCTCTTTTTTCTACACGGGAGTCGATCGCACGAATGAAAAACAGCAAGGCTTTTTGCTGTGGATGCGCCGCAACGGCTATCGGGTGATTTCTAAGGATTTGGTGCAGTTGCCCGATGGCTCGAAGAAGGCAAATTTAGACGTAGAAATTGCCGTGGATATGATGGCTTTAGTTGGGTCCTACGACACGGCGGTTTTGGTCAGCGGTGACGGGGATTTGGCTTATGCGGTGGATGCTGTCAGCTATCGGGGCGTGCGGGTGGAGGTGGTGAGCTTGCGATCGATGACCAGCGATAGTTTGATTAATGTAGCCGATCGCTATATCGATTTGGAAATGATTAAGGATGACATTCAAAAGACTTCGCGATCGAATTACGCTTACCGCCCGCTGTCGGGTTTGAGTTTGATTGACGAACACGAGGACAGATAGCGATTTGGTAATTGGTAATCGGTAATCGGTAATCGGTTGAAGCATTTAAAAATAAGAAGTTAAAAATTTAAATAAAGGATGATACATTTTTAATTTTTGATTGATTGTTTTTAATTACCCAATTACCAATTTGCAATTACAACTCGCAATTACCAATTACCAATTACCAATGATTAATTTAAAATCACAAATTACCACTTTTAAATCTCCAAAAGCAGCAATTCTCTTGTTAGGGTTGTTGGTTTTGGGGGTGGGAGGTTGCGCGGCTGCTGAAAGTCCCCAAAAGAATAAATTAGCTGAAGATATCAAGACAGCTCAAACTTCAAACAGCACTTTAACACTGAATAAAGTAACTCTCGAACAGGCAAACGAAAAAGGAGAAACTTTCTGGAAAGTCAACTCGCAAAATGCTATTTACAGCAAAGATAAAAAGACAGTTAACGTTCAGAAACCAACGGGAAAATTGTTTCAAGACGGGAAGGAAATTTATGACGTTCAAGCGGAAAGTGGAGAGGTATTTCAGGAAGGAAACCAGGTATTTTTGAAGGGAAATATCGTCGCTACTGACCTCAAACATGGAGTTGTGCTGCGGGGGAACGAATTGGAATGGCGGCCGAAAGAAGATGTTTTAGTGGTGCGCAATAATTTGACGGGAGAACACAAACAGGTAACGGCTGCTGCTAAAGAAGCGCGGGTTTTTACTCGGGCGAAGAGGATGGAGTTTTTCGGTTCTGTAGTGGCGAATTTGAAAGACCCGATCGTCCAATTGCGCACCGAACATTTAGTATGGTTTGTGGAACAGCAAAAGGTGAGTACCGACAAACCGACTGAGGTCGATCGATACAAAGATAAAATAGTTACCGATCGGGGTTTTGCAGATAAAGTAGATGTGGATTTGAAAACGAAGATTGCGACGCTGACTCAAAACGCTCAGTTGATGCCTGCCGATCCGCCGCTGCAAATTGAAAGCAGTTTGATGAGTTGGAATTTTCCAGCGCAAAGCGTAGTTTCTCCCGGCCCTGTGAAGGTTTTTCACCGGGTGGAAAAGGTGACGATGAGCGGGGATTCTGGTAAGGGAGATTTAGATAAAAAAGTTTTTCATTTGATGGGAAATGTGGTAGGAATCGGGCAAAAACGTCAGGCTCAATTGAATACCGATCGAGTAACTTGGTATTTAACCAATCAGACTTTTGATGCGGAAGGAAATGTGGTTTACCGGCAATTAAATCCGGTGTTTAATTTGACCGGACCGCGGGCAGCGGGACAGCTTAAGGATGAAACTGTCATTGTGAAAGGTGATGGCGGAGGCGGGCAAGTCGTGACGGAAATTGTGCCGGCAGAACACGAGAAAACCTTGGGAAATTAGGCCTTGAGTATTCGATCGCGCCAGGTGGGGGAGGGCGTACTATTTGGACAGAAAATCTGCAAGTTTTCGGCATAAATTGTCGCCCAAATAGTACGCCCCTACATCAGATCGAACAGCTTGAAATTCTTTTTAGCAGATGCCTAATATAAGTTCCAAACTACTCGATCGCTCCTAACAGTTTAGGCTACTGTTTGGATTTTTTCTGCTGTTTATCTTCTGTCGCGCGCTGGCGGCGGATCAACACGCTAATCGCTTGCTTGGGATCGGCCCCGCGCTGTACGGGACTCCAATCATCCACCTCGGCGAATCCCAGTCGGTACAGCGTGAAAATGGTTTTTTTCACCGCAGCAAGCGGACCTGTGATGCTGATGCACACGATATCTTGTTCTTTTTTACCCGACGGATTGCGCTTGGGAATATTGGCAAAGGTGACGTTTTCCTCGGGCGCTAATTCTTCAGGGGTGTTTCCCTCAGATGCGACTTCTTCTGTTGTGTTTTCGCCGGGCGCTAATTCTTCAGTCATGTGATTTTCTCCGTTGATTTTGGGCTTTTTAGGAAAGCCCAAAAACCCAGCCGCCCCGCAAGTGCAGCGCAGAGCAGGGCGGCCTTGGAGAATGTTAAGATACTCCGTTAGGCCTCCTTACTGGTACCTTCAGCTAGGGGGTTAGCTGTCTGTTGCTGTTGGTCGCAGCAACGGGCAGTGACTGGATTTTTGGACGGTGGTGGGTTGCTGCTGCTTGGTGCAGAGCAACCTCTAATTTCACAGGGTAGCGGCTCGGGGGGACCTGCGTCAATATCTTTGGGATTTTTGATTTGAGATTGGGGATTTGGGACGGGCGATCGAATTTTCTGAGTAGAGTGGGTTTGTTAACTCATCGCAATTTGAGTCAATCGTTTGAGGATGCGGAGCACGTCATAAAGTTCGTTACCGGGATTGCGGGTGAGATACCCTTTAGATGTGGCATATCGCGGTGATTCTCCATTGACTAATTTGACAAAGATGAAACTGCCTCCGGTGGCGATCGCTCCGTAACATGGTTTTTCCGGGTGGGGATTTGCTAGCATGTAAGCTAAGATTTGAGGCAGTCCGGCTTCGATCGAAAATACAGCGCGCTTTGCTTCGATTACCATCAGCCACAATTGGTCTTTTAAAACTAGAGTGTCGAGACTGCCCTTAATAATGACGCCTTCGTCTTCTTCCGCAATTTCAACGGATTTCTCCGGTTTAATGTAGAACGGCTGCAGGTAAAACTCTCCGGCAAACAACAGCGGGGAGATGACAGACAAACTAATAGTTTTTTCCAACAGCGGCGGATGTTCCAGCAAGTTGAAATATCCGGCTTTTATCTGGTCTAGCTGTTGCTTTTGAAAGTCGGTGATTTCCGGCAAATCTTCCTGCCATTCTCGGAAGAAATTTTCGTCTCGCACCAGTTGCAGGCCAAAAATATTTTTTAGTTCTTCTAGGGTGACATCTTTGGCTTGAATAGTTTGAACCATAACTTAAATTGATTTTACAGATACTGACTATTTTATCGCACGATTCCCCAAACAAACAGTAACAAGCTAAATCTTTTCGAGTTTTTGCCGAATTTCCCGCACTGGTTGGGCAGCAAGAAAAGTTTGTTTGATCCGATCGGACTGCAAGCGCGATGCTGTTTCTTCGATCGCCCGCAAAGCTGCGCGATAAGCTGTTGTTGCTTGTTCCTTTTGCCCGCATTGCAAGTGGAAATCTCCAATCGCTGCATGGGTTTTCCAAAGTTGGGGAGGATTGCCGATTTCTTGCGCCAGGGCGATCGCTTTTTCTAAGTATTCTCCTGCTAATTTAATGTTACCTTGAGCGAGCAGTGCTTGTCCCATTAACCGCCACCCTTTTATGATATTTTTGCGGGTTTTTGTCGGTTGGGCTAGTTGCAGGCACTCCTGGGCCAGTCTCAGCGCTGATTCTGCATCCCCCTGGATCAATTTCAATTCGCCCAAGCTGTGACAGCAGCGCTGCAAGTAACGCCATTTCATCCACTCTTCGCCCCATTTACCGGATTTTTGAGAATCGCGGTAAACCATCCGTAAAAAAGATCCGGCAGTCGGCAAATCCTCTTTTAACAGATAGCAATCTCCCAAATTTATCGCAGCATTGCGAATAATTTCTGGGTCGCCCTGCCTCCAAGCAGTCCGCAATCCATCGTGATTGTACAGGACAGCAGCATCTATGTTGTAAAGTTCGCCATACAGCCAGCCTAAAGTATTCAAAATGCGACTTTTCCAAACTTTGTCGCCGAGGCGATCGCTCACATTCCGCGCCTTTTCTAAATCGACAAATGCACCGGAATATTCGCCTTTACCGCCGCGAGTCAGTCCTCTTTTCCACAAGTTCATCATCCAGACAAGTAGGCTGTTGTCATCTCTGCCGATCGCTACTCCCCGATCGGCCAATTCTTCTGCTGTTTCGTATTCTCCTTTCCAGTTATGAACTAAACCTAACATAAAAGTATTGAATGCTTCCCGATCTCGATCGCCGCTCTCCTTGCTCAGATTGATTCCTCGATTGAAATACTCAACAGATTCATCTAGCCTTGCAGTTACGCCGTAGAGGTAGCCCGTGACAAATTGGCTGGCTGCCTGGATATTTTTGCAGTCTATTTCTAACGCCAAATTGTAAGCTTGTCGGGCATATTCCGAGGCAGCCTCGAAGTCGCGGTTCCAGAACGAACTGTAACTAATGTTGTAAAGTGCTTCGGCTTCTTTTTGTCTGTCACCTCGATCGCGAGATACTTCCAACATCTTTTGATAGGCGGCAATTGAAGGCTGGAATTCGCTCGAGAGAAAATGTGCCTGTCCCAAGCCTGCATAAATCTCAATTAACGTATTGCTATCTACAGCATCTCCCTGTTCTTCGCAAGCAGCTAAGGCGCTATTGTAATGAGATATAGCTTCGGTATTGAGGTCAGATTGCTGTGTTTTTTGTCCGGATTTGACTGGCTCGTACATGGCTTTTTCCCAAACTTCGGATCGATCGTAAGGACAGGCTAAAATCTCCGAGGATTCGGGAATTTCTTGTTGACTTAAACTAATTAAGCCGACAGCGCGGGTACTCGAGCTATTTCTTCGCTGAAAAATGGGTTTTTGTAGCGGTGTTTGCCAGATTTCTGAGTTGGCTGCGATGCGTTGCAGCAGGCTCTGGGGTGCATAGCTGGCTAACTTTTCTTGGGGTGCACGCATATTGATTGTTTTAACTAATGTTTAGTTTCAAATTGTTGGTAGATGCACCCGGAATATTTCTTTATAACTTAGAATTTTGGTGAACTCTCAGAGGCTGCAAGCCTTTTCATTTTGAGTTGATTGACATGGGGAAGGAGTGACTTGCCGGGATGTTTGTTTATGCTTCTTGGTGGAAGGCGATAGTTACGGGCAGTTTGCTAAGCATTGGTTTGTACCATAAATTCAATTTTCCTCGTTCGTCGCAGAGAACGAACAAAACGATCGAGCCTGCAGGTACTTTGACAGTTTCACTTCCTGGGTATCGGTACATGATGGGTTCCTCAAAATAATCGTAGGCTATCCGATCGAAGTGCAGCGTTCGCGCGGTAATCGCTTCATGATTTAATTCAGCTTGTTGTTCTTTACCTTTGAACAGCTCGATCGTGAAAGGTAAGGGATTGATGATGATAGCGGATTGTAATTCGATCGTCGTCATTTTCGCTTATGTGTTTACTTTATTAGTTTGCACTGCTTAGCCCGATCGCACCACTCAACTTTTGCTGTTTAACATCGCAAGTTTAAGATTTGCAGCAAAATCGGCTAAAATCCTTACAGGATAGGATTTTGGCGGGTTCGCGGCTCTCTGGGGTAATGCTTAAGTTGCTTAACTTGCTAAAATTTTGCTTAAGTTGCAATTTAAGGGTCGCCAATGATAGTGTTAGAACAAAAAGATCAACAAAAACGCAAACGCGGTGTAATCCTTACGCGCAAAGGATTGCAGAAATTAGAGAAAGCGCGAGCAGATGCTGCTGTAAAGGAAAACAATAGCTTTCGCTACACTTTAGAAGAGATGAGCGAGCGAACGCGGTTGGCCGTAAATACAGTGATGAAGATTTATGGTTGTGAAGTTGGAGTCGATCGCAATACTTTAAAAAGGTGTTTCAGCGCTTTTAACCTGACTCTGGAAACAAGCGATTATCGTTGGGTTGCGGATGCAAGCAACAGGGTGAAGCAACCGACAGCCGCAAAATTACAAATAACAAATATGGAGCCGGAACAGCCGGGGGGTCAAGTTCCCCTCGATTCGCCTTTTTACCTGCAGCGCGATGCGATCGAATCTGAGTGCTACCAGACTATTTTACAACCGGGAGCGCTGATCCGCATCCAATCCCCCAGGCGGATGGGGAAAACTTCGCTGATGGCGAGGATTCTCCAAAAAGCAGCCGAGGAAGGCTGTCGCACGGTGGCGATCGATTTTCAGTTGGTAGATAGAGAAATTTTTCAGGATTTAGATAAGTTCTTGCGCTGGTTTTGCGCTAACGTCGGTTTGGGTTTGCAACTGAGGAATCAGATTGGCGAATATTGGGACGATCTGTTTGGCAGTCAAGTTAGCTGCAAGATGTACTTCGAGGAGTATTTGCTGGCGACAAAAGACGAACCCGTAGTGTTAGCTTTGGACGAGATCGATCTCTTGTTTCCCCATCCAAACTTGGCGGGCGACTTTTTCGCTTTGTTGCGCAATTTCCACGAGGAAGCAAAAAATCGGGAAATTTGGCGAAAACTCCGGTTAGTTGTGGTGCATTCTACTGAAATATATATCCCGCTGAGTGCTAATAAATCTCCGTTTAATGTGGGGCTGCCTGTTGAACTACAGCCTTTTAATAGCGAGGAAGTGCTGGCTTTGGCAAAACGGCTGGGACTTGATTGGTCAACTGAAGATGCTGGACGGCTGACGGCTTTTGTTAACGGAAATCCTTATTTAGTGCGAGTCGCTCTTTATCATATCAGGCGCGGTGATGTTACTTTAGAACAAGTCTTGGAAACTACTTCTATTTCAGCGGGAATTTATGGCGATCGACTGCAGCGAGAATTGTGGAATTTGCAGCAGGAACCGGAGTTGCTGGCAGCTTTTGTTCGAGTTTTAGAAAGCAGCAAACCTGTGGAGTTGGATTTGGTGGAGGCGTTTAAGTTGCAAAGTATGGGGTTGGTGAATTTACAGGGCAATCAAGCTACTGTAAGTTGCCAGTTGTACGAGCAGTTTTTTAGCGAGCGCTTTGGCTCAAGCGGATAGGGTTTTTAAAGTCGA
The DNA here is from genome assembly GCA_025454405.1 of Oscillatoriaceae cyanobacterium Prado104. Classification (GTDB taxonomy): domain Bacteria; phylum Cyanobacteriota; class Cyanobacteriia; order Cyanobacteriales; family Microcoleaceae; genus Microcoleus. The sequence goes on from JALOON010000049.1 coordinate 50,096, forward strand.
TCTTTTTTAGCCTTCCCAGAATGGCAAAAAAGTTTGAATCCTGATTTTGGTGTTGCATCCTGTCAGAATTCTGGCGTGAGTTCCACAGTCCGACAGGGGTTGCAAACCCCTGTCTCATAGCGAAAGTCCTCTGGAAGAGGACTCAAGTTCTTAAATTTTTTTCATCAAGATTCAGAGATAATTTAGCTCGAATTCTACAGTCGGTTTCAACCGACTTGCGCTATGAGACGGGGGTTTAAACCCCCGGCGGGCTTTGGGGCGGCGCGAGGTAAAATTGAGCGATCGAGCGTCGCTTGTTTTTCGCGTTTTCCGAAGGGCAAACAACGCAAGAATCCTGTCAAAAATTTTCGATCGACTTCACTATTTTAAAGGATTCGTTTCAATTTTTGGTAAAATTTTTTAATCTTATACACTCACTCTATTTTGCGAGAGGAGGTTGCATTTGAAAACTGGTTCTTTGACTGTTGTCGGTACGGGCATTCAATTGGTCGGTCATCTGACTTTGGCTGCTAAGGCTTGGATCGAACAAGCTGATAAGGTTTTGTTCGCTGTGGCCGATCCGGCTACGGCAAAATGGCTGCAAACCCTCAATCCTGCAGCCGAAGCTTTGCCTTACAATACTGACAATCAGCGGCGCAGGGATACTTATCAGGAAATGGCCGATCGCATTTTGGTTGAAGTGCGCCAAGGATTGAATGTTTGTGCTGTTTTTTACGGTCATCCGGGGGTTTTTGCTTACCCGACTCACGCAGCAATTAAACAGGCGCGCCGTGAAGGTTTTAGGGCGCAAATGTTGCCGGGAATTTCGGCGGAAGATTGTTTGTTTGCGGATTTGGGAATTGACCCCGGACGCTGCGGGTGTCAAAGTTTTGAAGCTACTGATTTTCTAATCCGAGAACGCAAGTTTGATCGGACAAGTGCTTTAATTTTGTGGCAGATTGCAACGATCGGCAATTTGGGTTTTTATCGGGAAGGTAGCGAGGTGCGTGGCTTAACTGTGTTGGCTGATGTTTTAGCAACGCACTACGGTTACGAGCATGAAGTAGTTGTTTACGAAGCAGCGGTTTATTATCCGGTTTGCGAACCCTCGATCGCGCAGATTTCCCTATCAAAACTTCCTGAAATTCGCGTTACTCTTGCTTCGACTCTTTACGTGCCGCCTCGATCGCCCGCACCGGCAAACAGTGAAATGATGGCGCGGTTGGGAATGATAGTTGATAGTTGATAACGGTTTGTAGTGTGGACTTTAGTCCGCTCTCAAGCTGCGGACTAAAGTCCACACTACGAACTAATCTTATAGCGATCGATCGCTATTACGTGCCACCTCAAACGCTATAAAACAGAGAAAAAGTATAGTTTTATTAAGCAGCCGCGACAAATGAAAAAATATGCTATGGTCATTTCATATTGTTCTAACTAGGACAAAAAACTAATCTAAAAAACAATGTAATGGAGAGAGATATGGCTCCAGAACGCTGTGACGATCGCGCAACTTTAGCTGAAACAAACCGCTCGATCGAACAGAATCCTGATGATGCTAAGGCTTTGGCTCGTAGCGGTGAAAACTACCGACTGAGAGGTAATTTTGAAGCTGCTCTAAACGATTTTAATCGATCGCTCCAGCTAGAACCTGACTGTGCTTGGACGATCGCGCACCGAGGCGAAACCTATTATCTGATGAAACGCTATGAGGAGGCTTTAGCAGATTTTAACCGCGCGATCGAATTAAATCCAGATTATATTTGGGCGATCGCGCATCGAGGCGTAACTTACCGCTTTCTGGGAGAAGCCTATTATGCGAAGGCGCTGGCCGATTTGGATCGGGCGATCGAGCATCAGCCGAATTACGTTTGGGCGCTGGCTTATCGCTGTCGCGTCTACGAGTTGATGAAGTGTTACAAAAAAGCCTTGATTGGCTTCGATCGAGCGATCGCCCTTGACAAAACCATATTTGCGGAGAAAAATTGGCTAATTGAGAAAGGTTTAATCCTGTGCTATGACGGTCAATATCCCGAGGCGATCGCCTGTTGCGAACAGAGGTTGCAAGAGGTTTCCGATGACACGACGGCTTTGTATTGCATTGCAGTGTCTAAGGCGCGGTGGCTGGGATTGGACAAGGCAAAAAGCGAAATCGATCGAACGCGAACGGCTTTGCTTGCTCAATGGGAAACGGGCGATCGGGGAGATATTTTGTACCGACTCAGCGGCTTGGCAATTTTGGAAGGTGATAGCGATCGAGCATGGCAATACCTGCGAGAAGCTATTCCTATCAATAATGAAGCTATTGAGTTAGTCGGTCACGATCCGGCTTGGCTGGATTGGCGCGATGACCCGAGAACTTTGGCGTTAATTGCTAGTTAACTAAATCAGGAGGATTTTATGACAATGGATGTCAATACTCGATCGCTCGCTCAAAGCGGAGAAACTCTGCGCTTATCCAAGGCTTACGACCAGGCGATCGAGATTTTTGAACGGATTCTCAAAGAGGATGCGGACAATGTTTGGGTGAACGCTCACTTGGGAGCAACCTATCACCATTTGATGGAGTATCGGAAAGCAGAAGAGTGTTTAAAGAAAGCGATCGAAAAAAACGATAATTATTTCTGGGCGCACGCGCAGCTAGGTGAAACTTACCGTCTCTGGGCACTTTCAGAAAACAGGCGAGAGAAATACATCAAATTAGCCATCGAACATTTTGAAAAAGCGCTGGGTGCTAATGAACCAGAAGACAGCAACTATGCTTGGGTATTAGCTCACTTGGGAGCAACTTATCGCCTGAAAATAACGGGCGGTATCATCAAATCCCTTAACAAGCTGTCATCTGAGGAATCAAGTCAGGGAAGCTTGTCAGGATTAGAAGAAATACAAGAAGGAAAGGAAAACGCTTTAAAACACCTTGACAGAGCACTTGAACTCATCCCCACCTATGCTTGGGGGTGGGGTATGCGATCGACAGTTTACAGGTTGGCTCAAGAATACGAAGATGCCTTCTTCGATTTGGAAGTTGAGGCTGTAATAGCTCCGAACCTTGAGATTCTGCAAAATTCTTCTTTTCCCGTTCCATTCTTAGAAAGCAACAGGGTAAATCTTTACGAACACGCATTCCTGTTTTTTTATTTGACCAAGAACGCACAAAACCCAGGTGAGAAACAAAAATGCTACCAGAGGGCGATTGCTTTTCTCCAACAAGCTTTGATACTTCGTCCGGGTGACTTGATAGCTAAGCTACTTCTCACCATAATACAGGCAAACCAAAAGAAAGAAAACGGGGGGACATTAAACCAAGATGACATTAAAAACTTTCAGGGCAAATTGAAGCAATTTTTTGAAGATACAGAAGTGGAGTTTTTTCAAATATGCAAAAAGGTCTTGCGCCATCAAATGAATGTTCCAGAACCGTTAGTTACTATCGAACAGTTACGAGCGATCGATAGCGATGTCGAGGAGGGACATATACTCAAGAAGCTGATTTTTGAAGATCTGATCGGCGACAATAGATCGGGTTTGAGAGAAGATCCGCAGTTGTGGCTGTGGAAAAACCTTGCGGTGGCGGAGATGTGTACCTTTGTTCTTTTCTTTCTTGGTGAAATAAGCGACCTTCTGGGAAATGACAGTAATATTGGTACAAAAATGCCTTATCTGGAGCTGGCATTCCTCATCAAACCTTTCTTCTTTACAGAAAGGCTGTATCAATCTCCAGTGTTTCCACATTCAGAAAGAAAACGCATATTTAACAAGTTGAAACAGGGAATTGGATTAAACTTTTATGCACCAAGTTAAGTAAACCCTTGAATCAAGGGAATCGACTGAAAACGACGATCTTGTAGCGGTCGTGTCACCGTGCCGACCCCGCCCCACCGACGATATAGCAGGCACGGGGCACCGCCCCTACATTTGCACCAATGATTTAGACCAGCTATATTTTTCACTGTTCGCTACCTGAAATTAGGAGAATGTCCCATGAGTAACCTGTTGGATTTATTAACAGATTTAGCACTTGACCCGAAAAAACAAAGTGCTTTCATCAATAACCCCTGTTCATTAATGGATGAGGTAGGTTTATCAGAAGCAGAACAGACTGCGATCGCGAGCAAAGAAACTGCTAAAATTGCAGCACTTTTTGCAGGCGAACGAGTGCCGCTTGCTATTACTGCAATCGATCCCGGACCAGATCCCATGCCAGATCCAGACCCTTTTCCTCCTTCTGGACCGCAAGACCCCAAACCTGACTCTAACCCTGACTCTAAATAAGATGTGGGATTGAAGTCAAATCACGGATAATTGTCTGCACTTGGAAAAGTAGATTAATATTTCACAAGCTCAAACCGCACCTGTTGCGGTTTTTTATCATAAAAACCTAAGCATGCAAAATTACCAAATTACTGAAAAACTGCACGAGAGCAGTAACTCGTTAGTCTATCGCGGATACCGGCAAGCAGACGACCGGCCTGTTATTCTCAAAATGCTCAAACAAGCCTATCCTTCACCCGAACAAATTGCCTGGTTTAAGCGAGAGTATGAAGTAACCCAAAACATTAACTTACCGGGAGTCATTGATGTTTACAGCTTGCAACACCTAGAAAATCAGTGGGTAATTGCGTTAGAAGATTTTGGTGGCGAATCCCTCAATCGGATAATCTCCAACCAGCAATTTACCATTGCTGAATTTCTCCACCTGGCAATTAAGATTGTTGACATTCTCGGTCAGGTTCACCAGCAGCAGATCGTTCACAAAGATATTAACCCATCAAATATTGTTTTAAACCAGCAGATAGCCAAGCTCAAGCTCATTGATTTTGGAATTTCCACAACCCTGTCGCGAGAAAACCCAACCTTTCGCAACCCAAACGTGTTAGAAGGAACGCTGGCCTATATCTCGCCGGAACAAACAGGGCGCATGAATCGATCGATCGATTACCGCACCGATTTTTACTCGCTGGGAATCACTTTTTATGAATTGCTAACGGGACAGTTACCATTTCCCACAGAAGATACTTTGGAATTAGTACACTGCCATCTTGCCAAACAACCCATCCCGCCGCACGAACTCAGATCGGAAGTTCCGCCAATTATTTCGGCCATCGTGTTGAAATTAATGGCAAAAAATGCTGAGGAACGCTACTTATCGGCATATCAGATAAAGGTAGATTTGCAAGAATGTCTCGAACAGTGGCGGGCTAAAGAGCGAATTGACCCTTTCTCGATCGAGCGTCACAATATTTCCGATCGATTTCAAATTTCGCAAAAACTGTACGGACGAGAACAAGAAATTTCCGCCCTACTAGCAGCTTTCGATCGAGTTAGCGAAGGAGCCAGCGAAATGATGCTGGTTTATGGATATTCCGGAATTGGAAAGTCTGTATTAATTCAGGAGATATACAAGCCGCTGACTCGCCAGCGCGGCTACTTTATTGCTGGTAAGTTTGACCAGTTTCAACGAGATATTCCCTACGCATCCTTAATTCAGGCATTTCGTTCGCTAGTGCGGCAGTTACTCACAGAAAGCGACGCGCAAATTAGCAAGTGGCGGGAGAAGTTGCAAGAGTCATTAGGGGAAATTGGCGGGGCAATCGTTGAAGTTATTCCGGAAGTAGAATTAATTATTGGTTCGCAACCGCTCCTAGCAGAATTGACTCCAGCAGAACAGAAGAAACGCTTTAATCTGGTTTTTCAAAAATTTATCAATACATTCACTCAGCCCGAACACCCGTTAGTAATTTTCTTAGACGACTTGCAGTGGGCGGATGGAGCATCGCTAGAATTAATTCAACTGCTGATGTCAGTAGCGGATAATCAATATCTATTTCTCATTGGCGCGTATCGCGATAATGAAGTAACCGCAGCACATCCGCTCGTTCAAACTTTGGAAAATATAGAAAAAGCAGCAGCAACCACAATTAATCGAATATTGCTGGCACCTTTAGACTTAACCGATATTGCGCAACTTTTAGTCGATACGCTGTTTGTCGAGTCAAAAAAGGCGCAACCGCTTGCCAAATTGCTCCAGCAAAAAACTGGTGGCAATCCATTTTTTGTAAATGAATTCTTGAAAAATCTGCATTCTGAAGCATGGCTGCATTTCAACTACGAATCCCAACAATGGCAGTGGGACTTAAAACAAATCAAAGCGCAACCGCTGGCAGATAACATTTTAGAACTGACGATTAAAAATATCAAAAAACTACCGACAGCAACTCAGGCAGTATTAAAATTAGCAACTTGCCTGGGGAATCGGTTTGACTTGAAAACGCTTGCGGTTATCTATGAAAAATCCCTCCACGAAACAGCAAAAGATTTGCGCTCGGCACTCCAATCCAGCCTCATCTTACCTCTTAGCGATGACTATCAGTTGGCAGAAGTTGATGTAGCAGGTTTGTCCGATCGGTTAGTTGCAGAATACAAATTTGCCCACGATCGCATCCAACAAGCAGTTTACTCTCTCATTTCCGAAGCAGACAAACAGTCAGTACACCTGCGCACGGGCAGATTGTTGCTGGAAAATACACCACCTGCAGAATTGGAACAGAAGCTGTTTGATATTGTCAATCAGTTGAACAAAGGCAGCGCATTAATTAAGCGACAAATAGAGCGATACGAGTTAGCTCGATTGAATTTACAGGCTGGTAAAAAAGCCAAAGCCTCAGCGGCCAGCCAACCGGCTTTCAATTACTTTCAGAACGGCTTAAGTTTGTTAAATCAAAAAAGTTGGTCGCCGCAGTACAACCTTGCCTTAAATTTGTATTTAGAAGCAGCAGAAGCAGCTTATATAATTGCCAACTACGATGAAATGGAGCGATTAGCTGGGGTAGTTTTGCAAAAAGCCAAAACGCTGTTAGACAAAGTAAAAGTTTATGAAATTAAAATGCAAGCTTATTGTGCCCAAATGAAATTCATAGAGGCGATTGACATTGGGCTAGAGGTTCTGAAATTACTTGGCGTAGAATTACCGAAACGACCGAACCAATCCGATCTGGCACGAGAGATGGAGCAGATACAATCTGCTTTAGCGGGCAGGCAAATCCAGGAACTAATCGACTTACCGCAAATGACCGATCCGTATAAAGTAGCAGCTATGCGGATTATGAACTACTTATTTGGTCCTGCGTTCATAGCAATTAATCAACTGAGCTTGCTAAATTGGTGCCGACAGGTGAATTTATCGATTCAGCACGGTAATTCTGCTGGCTCTGCTTTTCCATATACAGGTTACGGAATGATCCTCTGCTCGACCGGAGAACTTGACGCTGGCTATCAGTTCGGTCAACTTGCTTTGAAGGTATTAGAAAAATTCAAAGATAGAACATTTAAAGCAAGAATTTATTCAATATATAATGGATACCTCAAACATTGGAAGGAACCTCTCAGAGAGACATCTTCTTTTTTCATTGAAGCTTATCAAAGTGCGATAGAAACTGGAGATCTTGAATATGCTGCTAGTGTTATGCTTGGCTATGCTTACGCTTTGTACCTCAGCGGTGTTGAGCTGATCGATGCCAAGAAAGAGATGGCGAAAGCCCTTGAAGCTACTTATCAAACTCAACAGGAAGCATACATTCATTGGGGTCAAATCTTTATGCAGGCAATCCTGAACTCGATGGGACAAGTAGAAAATCCGTGCTGTTTGATTGGTGAAGTATACGACGAACAAAAGATGATACCAGTGCATCAAGCAAGTGGCGATCGAACAGCGCTCATGCACGTTTATTCATTGAAACTTCCCCTCTGTTATCTTTTCGAGGAATTTCAGCAAGCTGTTGAGAATGCAGACATCTTTGAAGAATACTCAGCTAATGCAGGTTCCTTTTTTATTCTTCCTGTTGTCTATTTGTATGATATGTTAGCCCGACTGGCACTGTATCCCAATGCCTCAGAAACGGAAAGAGCAGAAATCCTGACAAAAGTTGCTGCAAAACAAGAAAAAATGGAAACATGGGCAAAACACGCTCCCATGAATTACCTGCACAAATTCTATCTAGTCGAAGCGGAACGCGCCCGCGTATTGGGCAACGATCGAGATGCCAGAGAATATTACGACGAAGCCATCTCCCTAGCCCGCGAAAACGAATACCTCAACGAAGAAGCCCTCGCCTACGAACTCGCAGGCAGGTTTTATTTAGGCAGAAATCAAACTCATGTTGCCCGCCACTACTTGCAAGATGCCCGCTATGTCTACCAACTTTGGGGTGCCACCGCTAAAGTCAAAGATTTAGAAACGCGATACCCGCAGTTTTTAGCCCTCCAGTCGATCGACTCTCGAACAGATCGGCAGAAAAATCGCATTTCCACGGGCAACAAATCCGGCGACGCACTGGATTTTGCCGCCGTATTAAAAGCATCGCAAACCATCTCCGGCAAAATCGTCCTCCGACAATTGTTAAACCAAGTAATGGAAGCCGCGATCGAAAATGCAGGTGCCGAAAAAGGCTTCCTACTCATGGAAAAAAACGGCAAATGGGCGATCGAAGCCGAAGCAAAAATAGAGGACGATCGGGCGAGTCTCCTGCGATCGATTCCCGCAGATTCTGTTGACCCCGCAACCGGAATTCCCCTGCTATCAACCGCTATAGTTAGCTACGTCGCCCGCATCCGCGAAAACCTAGTATTAGACAACGCCGCCGAGTCAGGACAATTTACCCAAGACACTTACATTAAAGCCGCGCAATCCAAATCAATCCTCTGCGTTCCCCTGCTCGATCGAGGCAAACTCAGCGCCATTTTATACTTAGAAAACGACCTCGCGACTAACGCATTTACCCCCGAAAGAGTCGAAGCCTTAACCATCATTGCCTCTCAAGCAGCAATTTCGATCGAAAACGCCACCCTCTACGAACAATTAGAAGAATACAACCGAGACTTGGAGCAAAAAGTAGCAGAACGCACCGAAGAATTGTCAAAAACCGTAGAAATTCTCAGAGCAACCCAAGCAGAATTAGTAATCGAAAATACCCTGCTCAGAAGTGCCGAAACACCGCCGAGTTTCGACTATCAAGTAGGCGGAAGTTTGCCCCTAGATTCACCTACCTATGTCGTGCGATCGGCCGACAGACAGCTATACAAAGCATTAAGACTCGGACAACTTTGCTACATCCTCAACACCCGACAAATGGGCAAATCCAGCCTGCGCGTCCAAATAATGAAAAAATTGCAAGCAGAAGGATATGTTTGCGCGGCGATCGACATTACCGTAATCAGCAGCACTCAAGCCACATTTGAACAATGGTATGCAGGCTTTGCCTACATGCTAGTTAGCAACTTGAAACTGTTAGATAAAATCAACATCCGTGTTTGGTGGCGCGAACGCGAATTGCTAGCGCCCCCGCAGCGGCTGGCAGAATTCATCAACGAAGTATTGCTCGTCGAAATACCCGAAAAAATCATTATCTTCATCGACGAAATCGACAGCGTGCTCGACCTGCAATTTGACTGCAGCGCAATTTTTAAAATCATCCGCAACTGCTACAACAACCGAGCAGATAGTGCCGACTACCAGCGATTAAACTTCGTCTTCCTAGGCGTAGCCACACCTTCCCAATTAATTCAAGACAAAAACAGCACGCCCTTTAATGTCGGTCAAGAAATCCAACTCAAAGGCTTTCAACCCCATGAAGCCCAACCCTTGCTGCACGGCTTAACCCAACGAGTCAGCAACCCGCAAACACTACTCACAGAAGTCATCGACTGGACGGGAGGCCAACCATTTCTCACCCAAAAAGTCTGCAAGCTAATTTGCGATTCAACCTCCGAGATTCCCATCAATCACGAGGCAGAATGGCTAGAGGAATTAGTGCGATCGAACATCATCGAAAATTGGGAAACCCGCGATAAACCGGAACATTTGACAACAATTCGCGATCGGTTGCTGAGGGACAAAAAGCGTTCTGTGGAACTGATAAAACTGTACCGAAAAATAGTCGATCGGGGACGGATTTTAGCAGAAGATACGCCCGAAGAAACAGAATTGCTGATGTCGGGTATCATCATCAAGCAAGACGGTTATTTGCAAGTCCACAACCGCATTTACGAATTAGTATTTGAAGACTTGCGTAGGTTTGGTCCAGGAAAGAACCCTCCGTTTCACTCCGCCCAACATCTTAATATTTGAAGACTTGCGTAGGTTGGGTCCAGGAACGAACCCTCCGTTTCACTCCGCCCAACATCAACCGATATCACCATCAAGCGAGACGGTTATTTGCAAGTGAACAACCGCATTTACGAATTAATATTTGAACACTTGCGTACAATCTATCGGGCTAATATGAAACCCAACCACAGGAATTGCGGTCGATCGATCCGGCTAAGTTGTTGGTTGGGTTGGGTTTCGTTCCTCAACCCAACCTACGTATTCAACTGCTGGTTCTGCCACCAAATGCTTGTCAATTTCTAATATTTGTTTCGACGGATAAACTGCCAAATCGAACCAGAAAGTCGTACCGATGCCAACTTCACTCACCAAATTAATTTTAGTGTGGTGCTTGTCAATAATATTGCGGACGATCGACAAACCCAAACCAGTTCCTTCCAGCGTGTGAACGCGATTTTCTACTCGGAAGAAGCGATCGAAAATTGCTTGTTGGTCTTCCGGATCGATGCCGATTCCAGTATCGGAAATTTCCACCCGTACCGTACCGTAATTTTTAGCAGCAGCTAACAGGTTGTAATTATCGGAGGCAGTATTTTTATGATGTGCCTGTTCGGTTTCCAGCACGTAGGCGCGAATCACGATCCTGCCGCCGGACTCAGTAAATTTCAAAGCATTTCCCACTAAATTAGCAAACACTTGCAGCAGCAAATCGTAATGACCTAAAACAGCAGGTAAATTCCGTTCGATTTCTTGTTCGAGTTCGATGCCTTTATCCTTAGCATTCAACTGATAAGTCCGGAGAGTTTGTTCGACAGCTTGACAAAGGTCAACGGCATCTAATTGATAGATCCGGCAAGATTCCAAGCGCGACAAATCTAACACGTCGTTAACTAAACGGGTAAGTCGATCGGTCTCGCGGTTGGCAATTTCTAAGAATTCCCGGCGCTCGCTTTCTTGCAAATCTTCACCGTATTCGTAAAGAGTTTCAATAAAAGATTTGATATTAAACAGAGGCGTTCTCAATTCGTGGGAAACATTGCTGATAAAATGACCTTTCGCTTCGTTAAGTTCTGCTTCGCGAGTGATATCCTGCACGGTCATGGCAATGCCTTTAAGGTTTTCGCGATATTGTTCCGCATCTTGATTTTTAGAAGTTTCTTCGTAGAGAGTACACTCGATCGCCCCCGGACGTTGAGACTCGGTACAGGTATTTTCTTCATCGCGAATGCAGCTTTTGCACAAAGGTTCTGCTCCCGGAGCTTTGTGCAGGACTACAGTAGTTAATAGAATCCGAATGGTACGCCCGATCGGATCGCTCAGAGAGATGCGAAATTCGCCTCCTTCGCGATCGCCCGATGCAATTTCATGCAACGGCCTAGCCAATTCCTGCTGCACTTCCGGCGGCAAAATATTCAACACATTAACCCCGATCGCATTTTTACCTTCCCATCCAAAAATCCGCCGCCCGGTCGGATTGACCAAAATCACCTCCAAATTAGCGTCGAGCAACAGCGCTCCATCAGCAATAGTTGAAACCAAAGTTTCTAACTTAGCTTTTTGAGCGGTCAGCTCTTCAATATTTTGTTCTTCATAACTTTCTAATTTTTCAGCCATCTCGTTAAAACTGAAAATCAGTTCGCCCAATTCCCCACCCAAAGGCAAGTCAACCCGCTGTTTAAAATTACCGCTAGCAATATTTTTCACTCCAAAAACCAACTCTTTAATCGGCTGAGTAATCGTCAGTGCATTAAACACGGCACCCAAAATTACCATCACCCAAATCGTGACAAAAACCGCCAAAGTTACATCTCTCGTCAGATTGGAAGTGATCGCAGCAGCGGGATTCGGATTGATGCCGATCGCCAGCAATCCCAAATATTTATCCTCGTGAATTAGAGGCACAAATACATCAGTAACTTCGCCATCCGGCGTCAAGTGCTGGCGCACCAAAGGCAAAGAATTTAAATTTTTCGATTCAATATCTGCCAAAAAATTATCCGGCAATTTAAGCTGGCGGCGCAGTGTCAGGGAAGTTTGCACCTCGGATTCCGAGAAAGGAATCCCCAGGAAAATATCGCCTGCTTCGTCAGCGTACAGCATGTAGCGGACGCTAGAAGTGCTGTTGTAAAATTGGCGGGAAAAGCGTGCCACTTCCGATCGGTCATTTTTCGCGATCGAAGGAGCAACATTTGCCGCTAACAGCAGTCCGAGGTCGCGGCCGTAGCGAGTATCGTTGAGTCGGGCATCTTGCTGGATCGTATTGACAGCCCAGAAAGTAAGGCCGCTCATAATCAACGAAACTACGAGGGTAGTACCGGCCATCAGGCGAGTCTGAAGGGTAAATTCCGACCACCAGCGGGCAATAATTTCTCCGATTTTGTTTAGTACGGCCAGCATTTTAAAAAGAAGGAAGAAGGAAGAAGGAAGAAGGAAGAAGGAAGAATGCTAATCTAGGAAGGTTTTGGGTTATTCGGATCTTGCGTTTAATAAAGGGGACTTACTTATCATTTGAATTTTTAAAGCCGAAGTAAATAAAGTAGCTGTCTTTATTTTGACATTTCTACATGAAAATTGCTTGAGAGTCGCAAGGCACGGCGATCGAGATTTGTCACCAGATTCGCACAAAAGCAGCGCAAAATAAAGGGTAGCGATCGCCGTGGCAACCGCTGAAACAACACTATTTTGAGATTTGTGCCTCAGTTATAGCAGTCGCCAGAGCGATGAAGACATTATCGAGCACTCAAACCTTGTTTTTCCTGCTTTTCCTTCCGGCCGGGGGAGTTCGGAGCTCTTGCTATATATGTGACATACTTTCACCCCGCAACTCGAACAATCTTGGCTTGTACCAGAAGCATTCACACTAGATTTTTGTCTGCCTTGCTTGCCAGTGCTCGTCGGCCGATATCGCGCCGGCAGTAAGCGCCCTCAAATTCGATGCAATCGACTGCTGCATAAACTTTGGAGATAGCTTGTTCTAAAGTATCTCCGGTAGCCGTGACACCCAAAACGCGCCCGCCGTCGGTAACTAACTGCTGGTTCTTTAACTGAGTGCCGGCGTGAAAAACTTGGGCTCCTTTAGCTTCAGCTTCTTCAATACCTGAAATAACCTTGCCTTTTTGGTAACTTCCCGGATAGCCGCCCGAGGCCAAAACCACGCATACAGCAGAGCCTGGATACCAGCGAATGTGCGAGAATTCTCCGAGGCGCTGCTTGCAGCAAGCTTCGATCAACTCTTCGAGAGGGGTTTCCAGCAGGGACAAAACCGCTTGAGTCTCGGGATCTCCGAAGCGACAGTTAAATTCCAAGACTTTCGGTTCTCCTTCCGGGGTAATCATCAAACCCGCGTACAGTACACCCCGATAATCGATGTTACGTTTTTTGAGTGCTGCGAGGGTGCGATCGAGAATTTCTTCTTGAATCCTGTCCATCAATTCGGGAGTGACGATAGGTGCTGGGGCGTAGGCACCCATCCCGCCTGTATTGGCCCCCGTATCACCTTCGCCAACGGGTTTGTGGTCCTGGGCGGGTAGCAGGGGTTCGATGGTGATGCCGTCGGTAAGGGCGAGGATCGAGACTTCTTGGCCTGTTAAATATTCTTCGACGAGGACTCGGATGTTGTCGGTGCCGAATTCACCCCGGAAAATGGTATCTATGGCGCTGCGGGCCATTTTCAGGTTAGTGGCTACCGTGACTCCTTTACCAGATGCGAGTCCGTCTGCTTTGATCACAATGGGGGTTCCCTGTTCGGCAACGTATGCTTTAGCTTTTTGGGCGTCGGTAAACAAAGCTGCTTTGGGTGTTGGGATGCCTGCTTCGAGCATCAATTGTTTTGCCCAGGATTTGCTCGATTCGATTTGTGCGCCGACTTGGGTAGGGCCGAAAACCGTGAATCTCCGCTGTTGGAAGTAGTCAACGATGCCTAAGGCCAGGGGCAATTCGGGGCCGACGACGACTAAGGAAATGTTGTTGACTGTGGCAAAGCGTTCCATGCCTTGAAAGTCATCTATGTTAAGCGGCAAGTTTTGGCAGCCTTTCAGGGTAGCTGTACCGCCGTTGCCCGGAACGCAGAATACTCGATCGATCCGCGCTGATTCAAGAAGTTTTTTTGCGATCGCGTGTTCGCGACCTCCGTTACCCACTACCAAAACTTTCACAGTATCCTCACTTATAAATTTTATCCCTGAATGGCCGATCTTCAGTGTTTGTACTTATGTATCTGGTTTTTGCAGCGTTGTCAATTATGCCATGCCGATCGCTGGCAATTTGCTAGATGCAACACTTTTTTCGATCGCCTGGGGCTTCTGATATCGCGTCCGGTCGATCGATCGAGATTTGGATAGTTCGCAGTCAGGACGGAAGTCAGAGAAGAGCGGACTTCCGCCCTGACTGCGAACCTTTTTTATTACTGGTAATCGACCGGGCTTGATATGATACAACAACTCGGACTCGAACTCAGATGCGGGAACAAAAATCAGCAGAGTTCGGCAAGCAAAAAACCTGATTTACGGCAGTTTCTCGACCCCCAGCAAGTGCTGTTAAGCGCAAATTCTTCCCGAGATCGCTCAGAATTATGGCGCTGCTAAATTTAATTCATCAGCATACAAATTACTGTAAAATAGATGGGTTAAAAACCTGAAATTAACTCAGATGAAATCAAGTCAAACTACAGACCATTTACCCGGAAAAATTCAGCGAGTAGGTGCGATCGGAGGCGGTCAGCTAGCGCTGATGATGGGAGATTCTGCTCGGAATCTGGGCATTGAATTGATAGTGCAAACACCCAGTGCTGCTGACCCGGCAGTTGCCGTTGCTGCGGGTAATGTCTTGGCAGCAATTGATGATGTTGGGGCGACTGCTAAATTAGCAGAACTCTGCGATGTTATTACTTTTGAAAATGAGTTTGTCAATCTCGAAGGTTTGGCAAAGTTAGCAGAAAAAGGCGTGTTATTTCGGCCGAGTTTGGCAGCTTTGACTCCACTGTTAGATAAGTACGTCCAGCGCTGTTATTTGCAAGATTTGGGTTTGCCAACTCCGAAGTTTTGGGCTTGGGAGGCGAGCGCTCCTTTACCTGAAGGAGCAATGAATTTTCCGTTGGTTATCAAGACTCGCCGCCACGGTTATGACGGTCAAGGTACTTTTATTGTTAAAGATGCAGCGAGTTTTGAGTCAATTCGTGCTAAGTTAAAAGGGCAGCCTTTGCTGTTGGAAGAATTCGTACCCTTCGATCGCGAGTTAGCTGCAATTGCCGCTCGATCGAACGCTGGCGAAATCGCAATTTATCCGATCGTGGAAACCCAGCAGGAAGATCGAGTTTGCCGCTTGGTAATTGCGCCTGCCGATATTAGTTTAGATGTTAAAGCGCAAGCAGAGTCGATCGCCCGCAAACTTCTCGACAGTTTGAAAGTTGTCGGCATTTTCGGCATTGAATTATTTTTAACCGCCGACGGCGAAGTGCTAGTAAATGAAATCGCACCCCGCACGCACAACTCGGGACATTTCTCGATCGATGCTTGCAAAACTTCACAATTTGAACAGCATTTGCGTGCGGTTTGTCAACTGCCTTTAGGCAATTGCGACCTCAATTGTCAGGGTGCTGTAATGGTAAATTTACTCGGCTACGAATCTGCAGAGTCTGATTATTTAATGCAGCGTCAAAAACTGGCACAGCTCGAAGGTGCTTTCGTACATTGGTATGGTAAGAAAGAATCACGTCCGGGTCGCAAACTAGGTCACGTTACAGTTGTGTTAGGCGACAAATCGGGAACAAACAGGCGGGCGCAGGCAGAGTCGATCTCCCGAAACATAGACGCCATCTGGAAAGCAAATTAAATCGATCGAGACTTGCCTTCTTACTTGCCAAAATCGAAAGAGTCGGTATATATTAAATAAAGGTTCTACTGCCGCGTTGGTGACTGCCAATAATGTTTTTTTGATCTATAACTCTTAACTCTAGGGAATCAAGATGTTTGGGCAGCAGTAAACTGGGCTTGTACCCAGAAACTTTAAGTCCGGGCCACGATACCCACCTGGTGTCAAACCAGGTCAAAAGCTGAGGTAAGACGGCGTAGCGGGGAGCCTTACTATAATACTGAGATAGGCGCTGTGAAATACGGGTAGCCTATTTTTTTTATCTTTTTTTGCTATTTTTTATCAGACAGAACTTGCGCGCGGGTGCCATTATCGCTCGATCGACTATCAATTGAGCGACTATCAATTATCGACGATCGCGAGCGAGGACGAGCCCACTACAACTATCAATTATCAACTGTCAACTGTTAGTGTATTTATAATATCCTATTAATAAAAGCAGCAACCTTCTTCGCAAACAATTAATTAGTTTATGAATCACTCAAAAATTACCAAGACTGAAGTCCTCCGCCTCATTACTATTCCTATCAGCCACTACTGCGAAAAAGTTCGTTGGGCGCTTGAATTACTGCAAATTCAATACATTGAAGAAAAGCACGTACCAGCTTTTCACCGATCGGTCACTCACAAATACGGAGGTAGCAGCGTTCCTGTTTTAGTTACCAAATCTGGCAATTTTACCGATTCAACAGATATCTTGCATTACCTCGATACAATAAATTTATCAGGCGTTCGCTTGTATCCCGAAGCACTTGAATTGCGTCGAGGAGTCGAAGAACTCGAAGAGTTATTTGATGCGAAATTGGGAGTTGATATTCGGAATTGGGGATATTATTACCGATCGGGCGATCGCCAAACAATGCGCAAAGCTTGGTGCAAAGACACGCCTCTGTTGGAGCGAGTTGGATTTGAAATAGCTTTTCCCTTCATTAGCGCCAAAGTGCGAAAACTCTACAGCATTACAGCAGAGTCGGCAGCTCGATCGCTCGCAGGAATTCGAGATATTTTCGATCGGGTCGATCGCATATTAGCCGATGGGAAACCGTATTTAGCGGGCGATAAATTATCGGCAGCAGACTTGACTTTTGCTGCACTAGCTGCTCCGGTTTTGTTGCCTCTAGAACATCCTGTTTTAGTGTCTCAAATTGAAGAATTGCCGGTTGAAATGGCGTCAGTAATTAAAGAATTGCAAACGACAGCAGCCGGAAGCCACGCACTGGGATTGTACCGAGAACACCGCCACCTCAAAAGAGAGGACTGAAGTCCTTACTACAAACCTCTGGCAAACCCAGTCGCGAAGGCAGAAACTGGGCTTTTTTGGGACAATATCGGATCTTTGCCTTGAATCTTGTTGAAAAACCCGGTTTCTTTGGTATTTATGCATAAGTCCTGGAATCTCTTGGATCGCCCTTGCAAAAAGTAGCAAAAACGTGATAAGTTTAAAGCTTGTGTCCAAATAACACCAGTCCATGCCAAAACTCAAAACTCGCAAAGCAGCCGCAAAGCGCTTTAGAGCTACCGGCAGCGGTAAAATTGTGCGCCGCAAAGCCTACAAAAGCCATTTGCTGCAGCACAAAAGTTCAGCCCGCAAGAGTCGCTTATCTAAATTGGTCGTCATCGACGAGACTAACGACGATAACGTGCGGCTCATGCTTCCCTACTTGTAAAGTTTAACGGAAATCAAAGATGACACGGGTAAAACGCGGTAACGTCGCCCGATCGCGCCGCAAAAAAATTCTCAAACTAGCCAAGGGTTTCCGAGGCGCACAGTCCAAACAGTTTCGCACCGCCAACCAGCGGGTAATGCAGGCCCTGCGCAACAGCTATCGCGATCGTAAAAAACGCAAGCGCGATTTTCGCCGCCTGTGGATCGCTCGCATCAACGCAGCAGCCCGCCAGCACGGCACGAGTTACAGCCAGCTTATCGGCAACATGAAGAAAGCCAATATTGAAATCAATCGCAAAATGCTGGCACAATTGGCGATTCTCGATCCGGCAACTTTTGGTAAAGTCGTGGAAACTGCCAATAAAGCCAAATCGTAAAAGTTTGAAGGATGCTGGGAAGAAATTTGTAGGAGCAACTCGATAGCGGTTGCTCCTGCGGACGCATCAAATAAATCTCAGGAGTTGAAACTGCTGTTATTAAATAATAAGTTCGTCGGACATTTCCCTCCTTCCTTCTGCTTTCTCTTTTACTCCTTTCTTTCTGAATTTTGAGTCAACAAAAGCGAGCGACAACGCTCGCACCAATGAAAAATAATAACAAATAACCAGACAACTGATAACTAACAACTGTCAACTCAAAACTCAAAACTCTCTCACTCCCTCTCAACTCAAAACTCAAAACTCAAAACTCAAAACTCTCTCACTCCCTCTCAACTCAAAACTCCCGAATTACCAAATTTTAAAAATCTATGGATAGCAGTTTACCCGTTGTTTACCTGTCAGTGTTGCTAGCCATACTGGCGATCGCTGCGTGGTTTATTGTGCGTCAAATCTTCACAACTCGCAAGTTAGACAGTTCTTTATCGCGCTTGGAAAACAAGCTTACCAAAGAGAAAGGGACTGCGCAGGAATATTACGAATTGGGCAGTATTTATCTAGACAAAAAGCTGTACGGTCAAGCGATCGTACTTTTTCAAAAAGCTCTGAAAGCCTCTGATTTAGAAGGCTATGAAAATGTCGCGATAGTTTACAATGCCCTGGGTTATGCGCATTTCGGTCAAGAACAGTACGACATAGCAATCCGCCAGTACAAAGAAGCTATCAAATTGCTGCCGCAGTACGTTACAGCTCTCAACAATCTGGCTCACTCTTACGAGCGCAAGAAACTAACAGCTCAAGCCTTAGAAACTTACGAAGAAGCCCTTACCTACGAACCAGACAATACTACTGCCAAACGGCGAGTAGAATCCCTCCGCAAGCGGTTAGCGCTCTCTAATTAAATGCAATCGATCGCAGAAATACAAATTTTAGCAACCTAGTTTCATCAAGAAACTGGGTTTTTTCTGCCAGCACTTAAAGATGCAGCAGGAATTAGCTCGCGTTCTATAGCTCTATTGAAAAATTATTCAAATAGCTTATAGATCGATCGCGTCAGTTCTGAAATACAAGCGATCGCTAGAATTCAATATTACAGCTTTTTTCAGGTATGTTCGGCACGCACCGCAGGTAGGGACAAGGCTGAGCCTCAATCCCTACAGGCTATTGAATGTACCTCAGAAATCTGCAATCTGCTGTAAATAACAAGTTAGATATTCTAATTGTTGGAAAAGCTAATTATTTTCCCGCTCGCGCTCGCATAGCAGTTTTCAAACCAGCGAGATCCGGGTCCATAGATAGCCAATTACCAATTAGCAGGTCTACCTAACTGAGAAAGGCTATCTCTATTCAGAAACTGCTAGAGATCGGTATTTGTGACAGGACTAATAAAATCTCTCCTTGTGACATTACCGAGATTGGCCAATAGATAAACTATACCAACCACCATCTGATAACATAAATACAGCACATTTGAAACGGTCGAGTCAAATGCAATTAGTCGAAAAAGACCCAATACGGTTGCAGAAAAAAATTAAGTAGAATGAGATCGGAAGTGCATTTTAGTTCAAAAAAACTCCCCATATGACAGCCTCATAAAGTATCAAGAGGTTTCCTTGTTAACTCAAACGACCTTGTAAATGACCGACAAATAACAGGTTTGAAGCAACTCTTACTCCAACAACTTACACATAAAAAGCTATTGCATTCGAGGCTAAAACCATACTTGCGCAAGATATATGCGTACAATTAAGTGAGTGAAAAATACCTTTTTAAAGGCAAACATATCGCTCGCGATCTGTATAAAATAGGAGTGGGTAATAGCATAAATGTTAATAGCAAGGGCAGTAAGAACATCGCTAAAAAAGTAATCCCTGATATTTTTTAGGGGCAGGGGTGGGATTGCCACTTCCCAATCGCCTGAGGAACTTGAACTGAGATTGCTAACGTAGCGCGAGAATATTGCCCGCTTTTGAGTAGGTTGGCCCGGAGTTCTAGGAGCGGTTAAGTTTTAAGAACAGCAATACTGCTGGGGCGCGATCGCTCGCAGCCATTTAAGCTGCTGTCAAAATCCGGCGAAGTTCCTGCAACGCCACCAAGTCCCAAAAATTAAAGGAGAAAAACATAGTGACATCAATTCTCGTTGTCGAAGATTCGTGGTTGACTCGCAGGGTAATCTGCAAAATCTTGCGGGCAGAAGGATACGAGACTTGGGAAGCCTCTAGCGGGCCGGAAGCCCTGGAGATGATTCAGACTCAAACCCCAAGCTGCATGCTGTTGGACTTGCTGATGCCCGACATGGAAGGTCGAGAAGTCCTGCAAGCCATGCGCGACAGGGGGTTAAAAATACCGACGATCGTAATTACCGCAGACATCCAAGCCACCACCCGCGAGGAATGCATGGAACTCGGGGCCCTAGCCGTCATTCACAAAATGCCCAACTCAGAGGAACTGATCGGGTGGATCGAGAAAGCTCTGGGCGCCAGCGAGGAGGGCGCCCGATGAAATTAAGCGCTCGACAGCTCGATGCCTTGCAGGAACTCGTCAACATCGGGATCGGTCAAGCAGCAGGGATCTTGAACGATATGATCGACTCCCCCATTCGCTTGCAAATCCCGTACCTCCAAATTCTTTCTCCCACGGACGTGCAAGAGGAGTTAGAACACCACCTTAACGGCGAGCAAATAGCCGCCGTCCAGCTCAAATTTATGGGTTCCTTCGGAGGAGTTGCCCAGCTAGTCTTTCCCACCAACAGCGCGGCCCTGCTCGTTACCATGCTGACAGGGGAAGAACTCGGTACTCACGACCTGGATTCAGTCAAAATTGGTACGCTGAGTGAAGTGGGAAATATTGTAATCAACGGAGTCATGGGTGCAATCAGTAACGTGCTTCAGCAGCGCCTGAACTACTCGATTCCCAGTTATACCGAAGGGACGGTCGCCACTTTGCTCACAACATCTGGCGGTTTGTCTGCTGATACAGTCGTTTTATTGGCCCAGACCCGTTTCATTATTGAAAGGCTGCACATTGAAGGAGATATCATCCTCATTTTCAATGTCATTTCCTTTGACACCTTGTTGGCTGCTATCAATCAACTTGCCGGGGGTCTATGATTGACGAGGAGAGCAAAACTATTGAGGAGAAGTTTGGAGTGCTCGACAGCGTACCAGTCGGCGCTTGCCTGCTGCGAGATGACTTTGTGGTGCTATTTTGGAACACCTGCCTGGAAGACTGGACCAAAATTCCCCGCAGCCAAATTTTGGGCGCAAAGATCGCAGACCATTTTCCTCACCTGAATCAACCCAAGTACGCAACTCGCTTCCAGCAAATCTTTGCAGGAGGTCCGCCGACAATTTTTTCTTCTCAAATTCACAAACACTTGATTCCAGCTACTTGGCAAGACGGCCAGCAGCGCATCCAGCAAACTACAGTGACTGCTGTGCCGGCTTTGGAAACTGGCAATGTTCCACCAGAGGCGATCGACTTGCCTCTGTCAAGTATTGGGTCGGAACTAGATGGTATTGCAGGACAAGCAGAACCTGCTAGAACTTCTATTTTTGCTTCAGGAACGCTGCCGCCAAGCAGTCAATCATTTTACGCATTGCTGGTGATTCAGGACGTGACTGACCTCACCCACCGCATTCAAGCTTACCGGACAATGCGCGATCAAGCTTTAGAAGAGGTGAAAGTACGGCAGCGGGTTGAGGAAGAATTGCGATCGAGCCAGCATTTCATCCAGCAGATTGCCGACGCGGCACCTTATTTGCTGTACATTTACGACTTGACCGAACAGCGCAATGTCTACGTCAACGGTCAAGCTTCTAAATTGCTGGGCTACACTCCCCAAGAAATTTTACAGATGCAAACAGCTTTGTACTCTAGTTTGGTGTACCCAGAAGATGTCCCGCAACTGGCAGCCCACCTGCACCAATTTTTCTCGCTGGAAGAAGGCCGGATTTTGGAGTTGGAGTACCGCCTCCAACACCGATCGGGCGAATGGCGCTGGTTTCGCTGCCGCGACCAAGTGTTTGCCCGCACGCCCGAAGGTCGGCCCAAACAAATTTTCGGTACAGCTCAAGATATCACGGAGTACAAGCGCGCGGAAGAAGCACTGCGCCAGCAGAAAGAACGAGAACTGTTGATGGCGACGATTACTCAGCACATCCGCCAGTCTCTGGATTTGGACCAAGTGCTGGGAACTACGGTTACGGAAGTGCGCCAGTTCCTGCAGGCCGATCGGGTGACGATCGTCCGCTTTCAACCGAATACGGGCAGTGCGTGCGCTACGCCGGCTACGGGGGATGTGATGGTGGAATCGGTAGCGCCTAACTGCCGGCCGATGTTGGGGGAAACGCTGCAAAATTTCTGTTTTGACGAGTTCTTTCTGGAAGCTTACAAACATCGCGGCATCCGACCGATCGCGGATGTGGGCGCTGCCGATCTGCCCCAAAATCAACTCGACCTGCTGGCGCAATTTGATGTGAAAGCTTATTTGGTGGTGCCTCTGGTGCAGGGGGAGGAATTGTGGGGGCTGTTAATGGCCCACCAGTGCAGTCCCCGCCAGTGGATGCAGTTGGAGGTGGAGTTGCTGTCGAATCTAGCAGCACAGTTGGCGATCGCGATCGTGCAAGCGGAACTCTACGAACAGTTGCAGGAGGCCAACCAAAAACTAGAGCGGTTGGCTACTTTAGACGAACTCACGCAGCTAGCCAACCGCCGGCGCTTCGACCAATACTTAGAAATCGAGTGGCGCAGACAAGCGCGGGAACAAACGCCTTTATCCCTAATTTTGTGCGATATTGATTCTTTTAAAAGTTACAACGATACTTACGGGCATCCAGGGGGAGACGATTGCTTGCGGCAGGTCGCTGGGGCGATCGCCAGTGCAGTCAAACGCCCCTCTGACTTAGCAGCCCGCTACGGTGGCGAAGAATTTGCTGTTATTTTGCCGAATACTAAAATCAAAGGGGCTTTGCAGGTTGCCGAACAGATCCGCACTCAGATCGCTGCTTTGCGGGTTCCTCACGCCGCTTCTGCGGTGAGTCAGTACGTTACTGTCAGTTTGGGCGTGGCGAGTATAGTTCCGGCATCCGACTCCGGAGCCGAAATTTTGATTGCGGCAGCCGACCAAGCACTTTATCAAGCTAAAGCTCAAGGGCGCGATCGCATTCAACTTTACCAGCCCGACAGCGCTAACAAGCCGAACGGGGCCGCACATCCGGGACGCTCTGTTGATTTTCCCCGATCGACTAATTTGCCTTCTGCCACAAGCGCTTGACCAAATAATTGGGTTTCAAGCCCCGTCGTTAAAATAGCTCAGCAAGTAGAGAAACAATTAGAATCAGCCAACATCTTAGACACTCAAGAGGTGAGCGACCGACAGATACTATCAGAATACAAAGCACAGCAAAGCAACGAGAGAGGATTTAGATTTATCAAAGATCCATTGTTTTTTACATCAAGCTATCCAGTGAAAAATCCCGAGCGATCGAGAGCTGACATAGCCGACATAGAAGCAGTCCTAGACTTGCTGGACGGACAGATGCTGACTAGAGCGCCAGTTCAGTAGACGTGGTTGACAAAAATATCCACATATGTATCCAACGAAAAATGGTTGATTTGCTACAACGGGAGTTGTACGTTTCAATTTGCAATAATCGCTGAAATAGCGATCGAGCCGATGAGAATGATTCTACTGAACCGATGCTCTAGTCAATCTACCAGCAGATCGCCCGTAACACCGAACATCAAAAAGCCTCAAACCCTTGATTTCTGGTAGGTTTGAGGCTGAAATTTCGGTAAGCGGGCAGCGGGAATCGAACCCGCATAATTAGCTTGGCTTTTGTTTACAATAGTTTGCGAGTTTTGCTAGGTTCACTTCTCAAGAATTGTATCCAGTTTGTATCCAAACAGTGTAAACTCGGGATATTGAGTTGGTAACAAGTCATGACTAACCTGCCACCAGCTAGGGCAAAAAAAGGGTCTGTAGTGGTTCAGACCAATGAAGGAAGGTTGCGCCTGCAAATGCCCAGGCACCTTTATGGGGGCAACAGAAAATTTCTTTACCTAAATTTGGCTGACACCCCAGAAAACTGGAAGCTGGCAGAAGCCAAGGCGCAACTAATTGAATCTGATATTAAGTTCGAGCGCTTTGATGCCACCCTCAAAAAGTACAAACCGCAGACTCATTTGACTGTTATCGAGACTGTTAAACCAGTTCCCCAGTTAACGCTAACCGAGTTGTTTACTAAGTATTTGGAATTCAAAAAACCCACTTACAAGCCTACAACTTTCGGCTATATGGAAACGCTGCACGAATATCTCGGCCGCTGTCCCCATCAATCTTTATCTGAGGACAGCGCGCTGCAAATACGTGCCTGGTTTCTGGCAGATACAACTAACAGCATGACCAAGCGCTTGCTTACCCACTTAAATGCAGCGGTTCGATGGGGAATTAAATTTAAGATTGTTAGCAGCTTGACTGTATCGCCTTTTGAGGGAATGGCGGCAGATTTGCCAAAACACAACTGGGAAAGCGACCCGGAACCTAACGCTTTCACGCCCGCAGA
The DNA here is from genome assembly GCA_025454405.1 of Oscillatoriaceae cyanobacterium Prado104. Classification (GTDB taxonomy): domain Bacteria; phylum Cyanobacteriota; class Cyanobacteriia; order Cyanobacteriales; family Microcoleaceae; genus Microcoleus. The sequence continues at coordinate 74,654 of JALOON010000049.1, forward strand.
AAAGCAGCTTGTTTTGGATGCTTTTAAAAACCACAAAGGTACTTGGAACGGTAGGGGCGAAGCCGGACAGAAGTTCTGTTTTTATTACCCGATGGTACGCTTTTGGTTCCTCACTGGTTGCCGTCCCTCCGAGGCGATCGGACTGCGCTGGTGCGATGTGTCTGCTGACTTTTCTTACATTGTGTTTAACGGCAGCGTCCAGCATTCTAAAGGCAAAGAGGTAAGGGTTGAGGGTAGCAAAAACAACAAGCGGCGCAAGTTTCCTTGCAACGAAGAACTGAGTCAGTTGCTGCAAAGTATCAAGCCTCAAAGCTCGCTCGATCGCGATAAGTTAGTGTTTCCGTCGCCTGTAAAAGGAGGGGCGATTAATTACAACAATTTCACCAAACAGGTGTGGCACAAACTGGTTGACCCTATCACCAAAAACAGTCGCGACGCATCGGACGATCGCAAGACGACAACTCCCTATTCTTGCAGGGATACTTTTATTACCGAACAGGTAGGTAAAGGTGTGCCGAGTGCGGTGATTGCTAAGTGGTGCGATACGTCAGAAAAAGTAATTAATTCCACCTACTTAGATGGCAAGATTTTAGAACACTTGCGACCGCTTTAAGCTGTTAATATATTGACTTTCCCGTCAATTTATTAGATACAAAACTTAACGCAAAAAAGATTGACAAATTGGCAGCAACCATCGATCGTATGTAATTAAGGAAGATTTGATACGCGCGGTTAGTGCGGTCTCGCAAACCAACACTAACTACGACTTCCCCAACTGTTTATCCGACAATTGGAGCTTAACAATTATGACAATTAAAAACGATTGTCCTGCGGGGCGATCGCAATTCTTAACGCAACCAGACACGCGAAAGTATGTTCTGGGATGGTTGGGATTAGGCAGCTACGCACAGCACCCGATAATTCCCGCCAACCTACCGCAACCCGAATTTTTTATCGGGTCAAAAGTTGCTGACCATTGGGTTGACGAGTTTGGCGCAAACTGCATCGAATATGGCGAAATTGTGGGTGTTTGCTGGCAGATAAACAAACAAGAATGGGGCTATTTTGTCAACTGGTACAAAGGAGCCGGACCGGATTGGTTGTACCCCTGTTTTGACGGATCGTTAGTTGTTAGTGGCGTTTTACGGAGTGCTAACAATGACTGAAGCTGTCACCCACTACCGCCGGATCGACCGACTCAAAGCACGGGCTTTAGAACTGGGATTTACCAACACCGACGCTAAGGAGTTTGGCAAGCTGTCCAAAACAGCAACGTGGGAAGCATTGCTCAACTTCTACGAAGTAGACACCGACGCGCCAACTTTCGGCTATAAATCACTTGACACAATAGAATACACTCCGATTGCATCCGACAGCGGTCAAATCGTTAGCAGCAATCAACAACAGTCACTTGACACAGCAGATTGCTGGACTAATGACGGCACGTTTCCCGTCCACAGCATCGACGTGAAAACAGTCGCAGCCGGGTTCTTTGCGTGGGTTGACCCGCTGCAATTGCTAGCGTACTTCTTCATCTCGATCGGACTGTTTGTGCTGCTAATTTCCGTGCTGCCAAACCCGTTTAAATTCGTGCCTTCTTGCATCCGTATCAACATTCAAATAGGAGAGTAAATCATGGGAGCAATGGCAGCTTTATTCGGTGGCGATCGCAGCGATGCCATCAGCAGCAAAAACGAGAAACTAACCTCGCCGACCGATTCCAAAGCCATCACGCCAACCAATCCCGGTAACTTCAGTTCCATCCGCACGACTCCGATATGCGACAGCCCCCGCTATTTCAACAAGGAAGAAGCCGACGCTCTGAAAGAATTGGCGAAGGAGAAAACCGACGGGGCAAAACAAGCCAAGCGCGCCTACAAAGCAATGGGGCAAATCGAAGAAGCTGACGCGACAGTCCACAAAGCTCACCGGGGGTATCAAAAAAAGGTTGCTTCCGGCGAACTCAAAAAAAAGCGCGCCGACGTAGGGCTAGCGACGCACCTGCAAGGCTTAGCGCCCGGTTACGCTCGACTGGGAATGCGTTTAGAAAAAGCCGAAACCGACGCTAACACGAGAATTGAAGCTATCAAAGCCAAGTTATTAGGGGGAGGCAAATAAATGCAGGACTACAAAGAGTACGGCCATCCAGACAACCCGCCGACAGCAGATGAGCTGGCAACTTGTATCGCCCTTTTGCAGGGGGCAAAGATCCGCGCTCAAATCCACATTTCCAACCCGTGGGGCTTGAGCTGGCTGCAGCCACCGGAACAAGAATTAATGGATTCAGCCAGCGACGCTATTGATAGCGCCACTAAATCCCTCGAAAGCCTAAGAAGTGTTTTGAGAGATATCCCTAGGGAAGGAGGCAAGTAAATGAGAGCGATCGCACTTGGCAACAACTTTCTGCTGACTGCGATTGCCTCTAGCTTCCTGTGCTGGCTGGCATCGCTCCATCCCAACCTGCTACTTCTAGTGCAGGCACTGTTCGTTCTCAAACTCCTGATTTCCGCTGCTGCGTGGCTGCTAGATGATTTCATCGTTCGCGCTTTACAAATCGACCTGCTGGAACTGAGAGGGCGGTTAATTGCCACCGCGATCGGAACTTTAATCGGCGTGGGGGTAATGCTATGTCGGGTTTAAAAGCAACCGTTTTAACTGTCTCGGGTATCGCCCTGTGGCTAGCCCCGCCATTCCTTTTAACCCGCAAAGTACCCCTGCACAATTTAGTCACGGGGGTAGCGCTGGTAGGTGGTTTTGCTTGCTGTTTGGAAGCTCGCAAACTCGCTCTAAAAGTAGCGAAAGAGGAAGAATTCGAGGCAATGAAACAACGGGCAATTGAAGCCGATTTAGTGGATGAAATCGGCACATCTACTTACGTTTCCGAACAGCAACGCCGTCAGGAAGCAGAACGCATTCTGAACGGCACCGCCGAACGTTCCGAAGCCGTAGAACACTTAGAACGCTCGCTGGAACTGGACTGCGACGATTCGGAACGGTTGGAACGTTCCGAAGAAAATCAATTAACCGAGGAAGAACGTTCAATCTTAGAACGCATCCTGCAACTCAAAGCTAAGGGATACGGCAAGGCGAAAATCATCTTTGAAATTTGGGGTGTCAATAAAGGTGGTAGCGCCAAATACAAAGCTGCTGAATCCGAATACGAACGGTTAGTTAACGAGGGGGAAAATCGATGAGTTTAGACCTGCGATTGACGGGCGTAAAAGCGGAAATAGAACAAGCCTTGACCGCACTAAGAACGCAGGGTTGCAGGTGGGATTCTAACAGCAGGTATTACCCGCAACGGGGCGAAACTGGGAAGTTTGCTTACTACCTAAACAACTTCGCGACACCTGCGACTGTTCCACCAACACAGCCCGTACCTGCCCAAAACAACAACGAACCGCAGCCCGGGCCCTATGACGCGGTGTTAGGTGGCAAGGGGCGATCGGACCCTAAATCCGTCGGGTTCTAAAACCCGTGTTACGTCTCGTTCGTCGAATGCTTTTACACTTACATCCGACGAGTGAGTTTTCGGAGAGAAACGGGATGTAAATCGGACGCAACTGTCTAAAGGTTTAGACAGTTGCGTCTAAGCATCAGTAAGCAGTTGTTGAGTAATATTTAAAAATGGAAATCAAAGCTTACCTAGACAGACTAAGACGGCTCATGGGCTTACCCGCTAAAGGGGAGACTGAAGAGGAAGAACAGAGGATAATTGCTGCTGTGATGAGCTTACCCTGGCTTCAGGCTGAGGTTTTACAGTTGATATATTCCTGGCAACTCCCATGTAGCATGACTATCTACGTCTGTGAGGTTATTGCTAAGGAAGTAGTAAAGTCCAGTACGACTCGCGGGCCGCCACAAGCCTTTATCCCCATTCCCAATAAGACCGAGCTGGGTGGTTGCGCTCGCAGCGACTCACTTGTCCGCTTGCTGATTTTTTGGCGAGCGGTTCCTCCCGTGCAATTCATGCTCTAAGTTTTTTCAAAACCTGCAAACGCCAAAAAACCGCTGCCTTCGATTGGAACCCGAGGATGCAACGGCTTTTGGTACTCAAACCGCCTTTAGGGCGGACAAATTTCGTTATGTATTCAAATGATACATCAGATTTCGCATCAAAGCTAGTCAGCGCTTCTAAGACAAATCCTTGCCCGCACTGCGGTAAGCCGGACTGGTGCTACAGCATTGGCGAGCTTTCGGTTTGCAAGCGGCAGTCTCCCCCAGCGATCGGCTGGGAAATCACCAGCAAAGCTGACAGTGAGGGAACGCCCTACTACGCACCAATTCAAGAGAAAAAAGCAGTCCGCCCCGCGCAGACCCGATATTGGGAGTATCCAGCGCGTGACGGTTCGCCGCTAGTCCGAGTCAAGCGGATCGATTTCGGTGACGGTCATCGCGACAAAAAAATCTCTCAGGAACACTGGGACGGCAAGCGCTGGATTCCCAACCTTAAAGACATCGATCGCACCAACATCCCGATTTACCGCTACGCCGAAGTCCAAAAAGCGATCGCCGAAAACAAACTCATTTTCATTGCTGAGGGTGAACCCTGTGCCGATGCTTTGCGGGAGTTGGGACTGACTGCTACCACCAACATCGGCGGTGCTGAAAAATGGAAGTCATCTGACACAAGTGATTTAGTTGGCGCGCAAGTCGCAATCGTTCTCGATCGAGACCAACCGGGACTCAAGCGCGCCGCTCTCCTAAGTCAAGAATTCCCAGACGCTCTGTGGCTGTACCCCTACCCAAACTCTCCTATTTGGAACAATCCCCCGGTGTCAGATGGATTGGATGTAGCCGATTGGATTGCCAGCCACAAACTCACGAAGGAAGAAATACTCGCAGCAGTCGGAGAGCGCAAACTGGCAGCGCCACCAACAGCAAAAATTTACAATTTTCCAAAACCCGAAATCCCCAGCCCCAACCTTGACAATTTGGCAGCCGAAATCGACGAACTGCTAGCCGCCGATCTGAAGCGATCGCAACTCAAAATTAAATTTGCAGGGCTAGCTCAAAAATTCCGACTCAGCCCTAACGAAGTAGAGAAAATTTACCGCGATCGGGAACAGGAATTAGAACAGGAAGCCGATCGCGAAGATGTAGCGACAGAAGTTGCGCGGTTGCTGGGTTCTAAATCAGCCAGTTTGAAGCTGGCAGAGATTTTGCCCCAAACCCTAGCAGAGCCGATCGACAGGCTGGCAAAAATGATGAATCTCAAACCAGAATGCTACCTGCTAGCGCTGCTAATTCAGTGCGGTAGCCTGCTCAAAGTCGGCACCGGCACGATGGTTTGCAAAAAGAGCGACTGGGAAAGCAACACGAATTACTACGGGGTATTAGTTGCCGAAAGCTCGCAAAAGAAATCTCCTGTCATGCGGGCAATAATTGACAAGCCAATGGCGAAGTTGCTGGACAAAAGCGAGCGACAGTATGAAGCTGCTTTAGCCGCCTACGAATCCGAGCTAGCATCCTGGTCTAAAGATTCTGGCGAACCAAAACCAAAAGAGCCAGCTAAAAAAATCTATTCCTTCACCGAAGCAACGATCGAAGGAATTGCCAAACAAGTTAGCAAATTACCGGAACAGGCGATGTTGTGGGTTTGCGACGAACTGGCTGGAACTTTTAAATCTGCCAACCAATACCGAGGCGGGCGCGGCGGGGACGAAGAGAAAATCTTGGAATACTGGAACGGCAGCAGGACAGCGACCCTTCGCGCCGGCAAGGAACCAGTTTGCGTGCGAAATGTTGGGCTGTCGATTTTCGGCGCTATCCAGCCGGGGGTTTTGGCTGGATTCTTGGGTGACGGTTCCGACAGCAACGGCAAATTTGCGCGGTTCGACTTCATCCACCAACCGCTAGCTGCTACCAAACTCCGATCGATGTCTGGGTCTGTTGATTTGACTCCCATGTTGAGCGCTCTCTACGAAAAACTTGACTCGCTACCCCCCAGAAAATTCGCAATCGATCCAAAGGCAGGGGAGCTGTTTGAGGAATTCAACGATTTCTGTGAGGAACAAAGGATATCTCACCCGAAACAGGGCATGAGGGCGATGTGGGGTAAAGCACCAGAGAAGGTAGCCAAGTTGGTGACGATTCTGCACTGCCTTCACGCCGCGCACAATGGCACGGAAATCTCAGAAAGCGTTCCGATCGACACAGTGCGGACTGCCATCAAATTTGTGAACTTCACGATCGACCAAGCTTTGAGCCTGAATCTGGAACTATGCGATCGCACAGCGCTGGCTCCTAATCTGGCAAAAATTATTGCTTTGGCAGAGCGCAAGGGCGGGACTGTTTCAACCCGTGAAGCTCAAAACAACTTTCCCCTTAAACAACGACCAACCGCTCAACAAATACGGGAATTGTTTGGCGAACTCAGTTTAATGAAGTACGGAGAAGTTACAAAAACAGGAAAAACCATATCTTTTGTCTTGACTACAACCACAATGACTACAATAGCCTCAAAGCAAGATACGGCAAGGGTTGAGGATGACTACAATGACCATTCTGGCTTGACTACAGTGACTACAGTAAACGAGGCTACTGTAGTCAATCGTAGTCACACTGTAGTCAAGGGTAGACTACAGTCAGAACCCTGTCCTAGCAAAGGTTTAGATGCCATTGTAGTCACTGTAGTCACGAATTCACCACCTTTGCAAAACTCAGAACCCTTAATGATGAGCTGTACTACAGAAGTGCCGTCAGAACCGGTTCTCGAATCTGTACAAAATCACCCCCCGCTGTCAGAGCCTGAAAAAGTTAGCAGTGAGGGTGAGGGCGATATCAAAGTAGGCGATCGGGTTGAGATTTTCGGTAGCACTGCCAAGCACTACAACGGCGTCACAGGGACTGTTATCGACGTGTGGTACACGAGTAAAGGTGAAGAGTACGCCGTAGAGTTTGACGAAATCGTGGGCAATCTCGCAAACCTTTCAAGTTTCCCCGCCTCTGAAGTAAGGAAGTTGGAATAGTACGATCGCGGATTTTGGCTCAACTCGATCGGGATTTTGAGCCAAATCTTCCCCTGACCGGGGAAGACTTGGCTCAAATCACCGCTCAACATCGGCACTGCCAGTACAAAACTCAACTAGCGGGGGTATCCCCCCAGTCTGTTCACATGACACAGGTGATTGACAGCTTGATACCGTAATTGATTACGGAAACAGACTGTGGTAGGTTGTTAGTGTAAATCACGCGACACAAGTGAAATGAGTAAGAATGTCAATGATGCAAGCTTGGCAAACCTCAAGCACTTTGAGGGGAAGTGGCGGCACGGGCAAACTCGCACTATCAGAGTGCCGATCGCACTTGCCGATCGCATACTCGCTTATGCGCGCCGTCTGGATAGCGGTGAATCACTTGACACACTCGAATTACCTGACGCTGCTGACTTACTAAACCAGTTGAAAGCCAAGCGCAAGCGATCGAAAGCTGATTTAGCTGATGTAGAGGCGATTTTGGAGTTGCTAGCAGAGGTGAACGGCTCAAACTAACCGTGGGAAAGGATTGTATCCAATTTGTATCCAAAACTCGCAAATCGGAGTCAATTTGTATCCAATTCCCAGTCAATCTACCAGCAGATCGCCCCTAACCCCGAACATCAAAAAGCCTCAAACCCTTGATTTCTGGTAGGTTTGAGGCTGAAATTTCGGTAAGCGGGCAGCGGGAATCGAACCCGCATAATTAGCTTGGAATGATACTGCAAAGTTCTAAAAATAGCAAGCTATTTGTAAAAAAAATTTGGGGACTCGGCTTTTCCCCTTGGAACAAGGGGCTTCAGGAAGATAGAATTCGCCATCACGGATGAAAATAATCGTAAATTTGCTGCGCCAGACGCGGGCCGATTCCAGGAACTTCTGCCAATTGCGCGGGAGTCGCCAAGCGGAGGTAGTCGATCGACCGGAAATGTGCTAGCAATTGTTTTTGTCGGTGGTGTCCCAATCCGGGAATTTCATCCAAGCGCGATCGCTTCATTCTTTCGCTTCTTTTATCCCGGTGGAAACCGATCGCAAATCTGTGCGCCTCATCCCGCACTCTACGCAATAATTGTACTCCCGGCTGCTCTGAATTAGTTGGCAGCGGCAAAGATTCCCCCGGCAAAAATATCTCTTCTCGCTGCTTTGCCAAACTGACAACGCGCAACTCTTCTAACAAATTCATTTCCCGCAAAACTGCCACAACTGCTGACAGTTGACCTTTGCCACCATCTATCATAATTAAATCGGGTTTGTCGGCAATGCGATCGACCGCTGCAAAACTGCTGATTGCTTCCTGTCCTCCTAAATCGCTAAATTCTTTTTCCTTACCCCTGACTTCTTCTTGTTCCTCAAAATCATTTAATTCACTTTCTTCCTCCTTCCTTCTTCCTTCTTCCTTCTTCCTTCTTCCTTCTTCCTTCTTATTTCGGAATCTGCGGCCGATAACTTCTGCTAAGCTAGCAAAATCGTCGGAATGACCCGACTTAATTTCAGGATTTTTAATTTTGTAGTGGCGGTAGTGCTGGTTGGCGGGCAAACCGTCAATAAATACAACGCGGGAAGCTACGGCGTCAGAACCTTGGATGTGAGAAATATCGTAACCTTCGATGCGGTGTGGCAATTCCGGCAAATCGAGGATTTCTGCTAAATCTTGCATTGCTTGAGAATTGCGATCGCTCAGTTTTTGCATCCTCGCTAATTCATACTCAGCGTTGCGTTCTACCATGTCGATCAGTTCTGCTTTAGTTTGCCGCAGCGGTGTCAAAATTGCAACTTTTCGACCCTTGCGATCGCTCAACCAATCTGCTAGTATTTCTGTTTCGGGCAACTCGTACTGTACCAAAATTTCGCTGGGAATTTCTACAGGTTCTACATTTTGATAGTGTTCCTCCAAAACTCGCTGCAAAATCGCTCCCATTTCTACTAATTCTTGCCCTCCGTTACTGGGGGAAGGTTGAGAGGGGATATCTGCCATAAATCCCAATCTTCCTACCAATTGACCCGCACGAATTTGGAACAATTGAATGCAAGCGTGTTGGGTATCTGCCGCCAGCGCGATCGCATCTCTGGAAACAGTATCGTCTGGCAAAGATACTTTTTGACCTGCACTCAAAGACTCCAAACCTTTAATTCGATCGCGAATGCGCGCCGCCGTTTCAAAGTTTAAATCTGCGGCTGCTTGTTCCATTTGCGGTTGCAGCAATTCAATTAATTCTTGAGTCCTTCCCTGGAAAATCATCGCTACTTTTTGGATCGTTTTCCGGTATTCTTCCGGCGAAATTAACCCCTGACAAACACCGACGCAACGACCGATGTCGTAGTTCAAGCAGGGGCGGTCTTTAAACAGCGGTTGGGGGCGCTGCCGCAGGGGGAAAATTCGCTTGATTAAATGCAGCGTGCTCCGCAGCGCCCCGGTATCGACGTAGGGGCCGTAATAGCGGTCTTTTGCATTACCTGCGCGGCGCTTGCGAGTGATGAAAATGCGGGGGTATTCTTCCGACCAGGTGATGCACAAATAGGGATATTTTTTATCATCCTTAAGGAGGACGTTAAAGTAGGGTTGGTGTTGTTTTACGAGGTTGGCTTCTAATGCTAAAGCTTCGGCTTCGGTGTCGGTAGCGATGAATTCGATTTCCCGCACTTGCTGTACCATCATGGCGATGCGGGGGCTGAGGTTTTGGCTGTCGCGGAAATAGGAACGGACGCGGTTTCTGAGTTTTTTTGATTTGCCGATGTAAAGGATGCGATCGCTCTCGTCTTTCATTAAATATACACCGGGAACTGCCGGAATTTCTTTGAGAATGCCGGACAAGCGTTCTGTATCTTTAACTAGGGGTAGCGTTTTTTTAGTCATTAGTCATTAGTCATCAGTCAACAATCATCATAGCACATCCTGCTGCCTAGTTAACAGTCTATTTTACCTCATTCCAGTGCAGGTAAAAGCTGCCCAGTAAAAAGGGTGAGAGAAAGGTTGTGATTCTTGACAAATTTTATCTAAACTTTGGCGATATTGATGAATTTTGTTGCCAAGTTGAGCAGATTTTTTGTACTCTTCATCCCAGTGCCAATAAATAGGAGAATCTACCAATTCAGCATCTCGATTTGCCTTGGCTTTTTTGCGAAGTTCTTCAGTTTCTTTAAGTTGCTGTGTCAAAAATTGTGCGAGTTGGGGTTTGTAACTAGCATCAAAAGTATTGCCCGCAAGCGATCGCAATTTAAGTTGAGCTTGTCTAATAGCTTCGGGACGATTCTTTCTCTGCTGCCACTCTTGATAGTAAAATATCGAAAAAAGTGCTGTCGCTAGATCGTCAACAGCCCAAAGCGTACTAATAACACTTCTGGCTCCTGCCGACAAGAAAGCCGTTGAAAATGTGAGGATATCGCCAGTAATTTCACTCAATCCCAATCCTGTTTCGCAGCAGGAAAGAAATACATCCGACAACTGAGGGAGACGCCATGCGGGAGTCATTAACTGACCTAAAGTAATGCAGCCATCTCCTAAAATTAAGGTCGATTCTAAGGGATTGTCAAGGCGCGACTGGGCGTGGTGGCTGGAGTGGAGAATTTGGACGGTTTGCGCCAATTGTCGGTAGTTACTAACTGTAGCTTGACGGCGACCTTTTAAGCGTCGATCGTCCGAGATGTTATAAATAACTGCTAGTTGCTCTCCTTCAAAGCTGGCAAAAGGTAAGTCACCCGTCGCATCTTCAATTGTGCCGCAATTCAGATTGCTGCTGGAAGGGCGCTGCTGGCAAAATTCTAGGATTTGACAACTGGGTGCGTAACGAATCAGAAACTTGTCTCCCAAATATCGGTTGTCTCCAATGGGCAGTGCAGCGAAGGGGATGTGATGCAGGGCATAATGAGGAATTACAATCAGTTCGGAAATCCCTTCTAAATGCCACAAAATCAGGTCATTCAAATTTAACATTTTTGCGAGTTCAGCTAGCATACTAACTAACTCTTCTTCCCAATAATTATTATCGTCAACATATTGTCCCAACCAATTTTCGATAATCCATTCGTGCAAAGTATCTAATCCTAAATTAGCGCAACTTTGCAGGGTAATCTCATTTTGCCTCACCACGAAGATCGAGGTGTCGCTAGCAGTAGTGTAAAAGCTCAGAATGGCAGTATTTGGTTTGTCGATAAGTCGCTGGATGGATGAGAATTTAAGAGGATTGACTCGAATTTGACCCGCAAGCACTGGATCTAGACGGCGGAGTTGTTCCCAAATTAGGAGCTTATTAGCTTCCAGAGAAGCTATTGTTTGATTGTAAGCTTCTACTGCTGCACGGCTGTTATCCAGCTTGGTGTTATCAAAGTCACTACTAGGTTTATTGCGCCCTCGTTCCTTGTCAATTTGTTGCTGCAACCGTTCAAAGTCCTGCAAATACTGTTGAATTTCAGCAGGAATTTCTGCACTTGAATAGAGGTCATTACTTGCCATCAAATCTACGAGGCGTTTGGAGCGCGATCGCTCTACATATTCAACAGCTTTATCTAACTGCTTGTTATTGATGCAAGCTTGCACGATGTTTGCGTAAATGTCGATCGCTTCTGACACAATTTCTTGGCGGCGAGATTCAGAATTTGCCCAAGTACGGCTAATTTCAACGGCTTCAATTGCCATACTGTATCCCTCAATGGCTAATTGCCAATCTGCAACTATAAATGCTATGTTTCCCAGCATTTTTCCAGAGTTGGCGCATTCAAATGGGAAAGCAGTTGGTGTGAAAATTTCCATTGCTTTTCGATAATACGCGATCGCCTCAAAGTTTCGATTAAGATTAAGGTAGGCATTACCCAAATTCATTTGAGTCATAGCCCACTCTCTAGGAAAATCATCGGGCTTAAAGACTTTTAAAGCAGATTGATGGGCGGCAATAGCCATTTCTAAATTCTCATTTCGATCGCCCTCAAGTCGAGCCCTATAAGCATTGCCCAGATTCGTTTGCACTCCTGCCCAACCTGAAGGAAAAGCGTCTTGAGTGTAAACTTGCAATGCTTCTTTGTTAGCTGCGATCGCCCTTTCAATATTTTCTACCGGATCGCCGTGAAGTCGGTGGCGGTAAGCAGAAGCAAGATTCATTTGAGTTTGCGCCCAAAGTTCCGGGGATTCTTCGCGGGTGCGGAATAACAGAGCATTTTGATAGCAATCAATTGCTTGTTCCAAATTTTCCGCCTTGTCACCATAAATGCGATCGCGGTAAATAATACCTAAATTGTTTTGAAGTTGAGCCCATGCTACCGGATTTACTTCGCGGGTGTCAACTTCCATTGCTGCAAAACAAGCGGTTATTGCTAATTCTGCATTTTCTAATCGATCGCCGCGAATTCTGTTGCCCCAAGCAAGAGCCAAAGTATTTTGAATTGCAGCCCAGTTTTCTGGAAATGCTTCGCGGGTAAATACTTGTAGGGCATTTTGGCAGCAGGCGATCGATCGCTCTTGATTTTCGGCGAAATTGCCTTTAAAACGGTGATAATAAGCTCTGCCAAAAAACATCTGACAATGTGCCCACCCTTCTGGAAGAGATTCGCGGGTTAAGACAGTAGCAGCAATTTCATAACCTGCGATCGCAATCTCTAAATTGTTAGCTTGATTTCCTTTTTTAAATTCATGGAGGCACAAACTTAAGCCTATAATGCCAGCAGCAATTTCTTTTTTCTCTTCTGGTGGCACTTCAGATAACGTAGCAGACGATTTATCTCGCAACACCTTAATAAAGTGTTCGTCAAGTAGATATTGGTTAGCTTCAAGCACGAGATTAACTTCTGGCAGTCCCGTGAAAAAATGCTTGTCGGATCTATCGGCATTGGTTTTCACCAATCTGTCAGCAGTGTCGAGTCTATTTGAGTTTGTTTCCACCAATCCATCTACAGTTTGGAAATTCCTTTCACTTTCATTAATGGCTTTGAATAATTGAAACAATAAACGATAGCGAATTTCCTCTTGGATGGAGTTCCATTGTTCGGGAAATTTTTCTTGGGTAAAAACAGTGGCAGCAATTTCGTAGCCTGCCTTAGCAATATTCCAGTTGTTTTCTTCATCGCCTTTATCAAAATGTTGAATCAGCTTGCTGAAACTGAGAATTGCCGCTGCTATATTGATTTCTTCGGCTGGGCCTAATTTAGATAAAAATAATTTTATCAGGTTTAATTTTTCTACTAAACTGTCGTTCAGTTGCTCTAAATTTCCTTCAAGAAGTTGGTAGAAAACTTGCGGGTTATTTTCGCTTTCGAGAGCTGTTTTCAAAGCTCGATCGAGAAACTGCCCCAATGAAGTTACTTGCTGTAATTGAACATCTTGCAGCAGTTCTAAAATAAAAGGAGAGCCGGAACGTTCAGCATATTCTCTGGCTCGATCGCGCTCTCCACAGGCGAGGCAAAGCGTTACTATTTGCAGGTAAGCAGAAAATTTTTCAGGAATTTCTGACTCTAAAGATTCGGTCATTCCCCAGCGATCGAGCAACTCTACAGCTTCAATGACAATCGCAAAAGATGCAAAAGCTTCTATCTTTTTACCAGCAGCCAGTGCTAGCTTTCCCAACTCAAGTCCGGTTCCGATACACTCTCTAGGAAATGAACTGGGAGTAAAGACAGTTAATGCCGCTTCAAAACAGGTTAAAGCGTCAGCAATTTGTCCTATTTTGCGGTAAGCTTTGCCCAAATCAGACTGGGTATTAGCCCATCTTTCTGGATAGATTTCGGGAGAATAAATTTGTAAGGCGGCTTGATAAGCCGCGATCGCCCGTTCCAGATTCTGTGTTTTGTCCCCTAAAACTCTTTCAGTATAAGCAGTGCCGAGGTGCCATTGACTGCTAGCCCAATCGGCATCAGTGCGAACTTTTAAGGCGACTTGATAACAGGCGATCGCTTGCTCTAAATTTTGCGATCGATCTCCTGTAACTCTCCGAGTGTAAGCAACTCCGAGATTATTTTGCAGCCTTCCCCAAAGTTCGGGATCTCGATCGCGGCTAACAACTTGTAAGGCTGTTTCATAACAGGCGATCGCCTTTTCTAAATTCTCAGATTCATCTCCGACGATTCTGTCACTGTAAACAAGACCGAGATTATTTTGCACCATCGCCCACTCTTGGGGAGAAGTATCGCGAGTGGAAATTTGCAGAGCATTCGTACAAGCGGTGAGGGCTTTTTCAAGGTTGTCGGAGCGATCGCCCCTCCTCCGATGGCGGTATGCTGGGGCTAAATCGTTTTGGATTTTTACCCACATTTCGGGTAAAACATCACGAGTTAAAATCTTGGCAGATCCTTCAAAACCTGCAATGGCAATTTCCAGGTTAATTGCTCTGTTGCCTAGTGGGAATAGCCAGAGAGATTCGCAGAAAGATATCAGAAAAAGTGCGATCGCTTTTTTCAGTTTTGGCTCGCTTTGCAGGAGCGTGTAATCTATCCAGAGACAAAATTGCTGCAAAAAATCTTTATTCAGTTTGTCGCAATTAGTGGCTAATATCAAATTAACAGTTTTTGAATCACTTGGGTTGAGCGAAATTATCCGCAATACTTCCCACAAGAAAGCCGGAGCTTTAACAAAAGTACCTGTTAATGGCGAGCCATCAGCTCCTATGTAAGAATTATATAAAAAATCAGCCAAATCGATTAAAAATTCAGCTCCTAAGAGATCCCGCTGCGCTACAAAAATTGTAGCTACCATTTCCATCATTTCCACCAAACCAACATCCACCAAGTCCGCGTGCTTCCTTAAAATCTTGATTTCCTTACCGCGCGGACATTTGAGGAGATCTTGAATTAGTTTGGAATAAGCTTGTTGGCGTTTTGCCGCTTGGGGAGTGTTTTTCGGGCCGAATCCTTTAGCCATATTCTGTACGGGTTGCGAAGGGAGACTACATATACACATCACCCATCCGCTTCAAAATTACGCAACATCCCTCCAAATTCCTGCTAACTTCTCCAGCAGCGCTTCGGCTAAATCTTGTAAGTCAGTGTCGGTGCTATCGGCACTTTCACGAGTAAAATCTCCTCCTGCGGCACTCCCGGCCAATACTTCTCCCGCTGCGTACCGCCATTCGTACTCCTCGCAAGTTCGATAAATCCGCTCCAATTGGGCAACAATATTGCTGGGCGATCGAGCTTCTATTTGAGAGCGCACTCGTACAGCCACCGGATCGTCTGTTTCTAAGAAAGATATTGCTTCTTCTAAACGAGTAATTTGTTCGATTAAAAAGTCGATCGGCATCAATTCTGCTATCGCTAACTGTTGCGGTGGGTTCGAGCTATCTAAGGTTGGGGCAAATCCCAATAGTTGCACGGAATCCAGGCGATCGCTAAACTGTACCCCCACATATCCAATCCGATTTTCTATTACTTCTTCTGGTAAGAAGATAGTTGTTTCACCAGGTAAAACCGGGCGACATTCTAGGGAGCCAATGCCGGGAATTACCAAATCTGCGACATTAACTATCGCAACTTTTACAGGATTGAAACTATCAGATAGATTCAAATCTGTTTCAATTTGCAGCCATTTTAAATAGCTGCGAACTGCATAAACTGCTATCGCGTTTAAGTAAACTCGTTTTCCTTTTGGGACTGTACTTTGAACCGCAGCAAGTTGTCGCGCCCTTTCGTGCGCTTTTAACTCTAGCGGTACTGTTAATAGAGGTAGTTCTGCGGTGTTCACGATCCTGATTCCTGTTTATATCCTAGAGTACGGGCGATTTCTTGCAACGAGGGTTCGCATTTTCTCTTCCAATGAGAATTCAGAGTTGTGTATTTAACATTTAATTCTGTTGCTAAGTCTTGAAATTTGTCAGGAGGGTCTTTTAAAACTCTTCTCAGGCTGAGGAATTGGCAGTTACACTCAGGGTAAGAACGAGGGTAGCTATTTTTTAGCTTGCCTTCTGGATCTTGCTCTATGTAAATTTCTAGTTGCAGAGCTATTCGCTGAGTGGTTTCTTTCTGAGCGTTTTCAATGAGTCCATCCAAGCCGCTGAGTGTCAAGTCGGGTAACAGTTCGAGCCGAGTTGTTTCTCCAGAATCCAGCGCGATCGGAGCATCTAAATTAATTGGAGCATCTTTGTCAGGAGAATACAAATCTTGAATTCGCCAACCCAGATAACCGTTAATCCAGTTAACCAAACTTGTTGAAATAGAAGGCGCTCTTGGCTCGAATTCATCAATATTTTCAAAGAACCATTCTAAAGTACGGTTAAAGGCGTCGGGATAATTTGGATGAGTTGATTTTTTGAGTTTTGGTAGTTGCTGAATTTCCCGCAATAGCTGATTCATGGCCGTTCGCCATTTTATGCTTTGGGCTGGGTTTTGGCGCACTTCTGCGATTAAAGCGCTTAACCGTCGATCTAGGTCATCCATGCGACTTTTTTGAGGAGCAAGTTAGTTTGTTGATTAGCTTTGAAAATTCGCGATCGTGCGAAAATCCTCAGCTATTTTCTCATTTAATTGAGTTCTAGGTGTGCGTAAATTCTTGCCAGGGGGAGGAAATAGGCTGTTGCCACGCGAATTATTGCAACTGAAGCAAGCTAAACGCAGGTTTGAGAGTGCGTTAGACCCGCCTCGGCTTTTCGGGAGTAAGTGTTCGATGGTTCTTTCTGATTTCTGCATCGGTTTGTTGCACCAGTGGCAGCAGTTTCCGTACATTTGCAGGAGTTGGCGGGTTTTACGGCGTTTTGCAGCAGGGTACATAAAGCTTTGGGAGCCTCACGGCGATTAGGTGTTCGTTTACCTATCAGCCCCTTGCTAAAAATTTACGCAGCCATAATTTACAGGATGGTTAATACCAATTTTTTATGAGGCTGCATAGAATCCGATCCCCCCTACCCCCCCTTAATAAGGGGGGAACAAGATTCTTCTCAAAGTCCCCCTTCTTAAGGGGGATTTAGGGGGATCGAGATATGTGCAACTTCATATTAAATTGGTATAAGAGTTCTCAAATGCTGGGATGGAAAGATGCAAAATCCTAGTTTGGTATCAGTCATCAGTCATTATCGATGACCGATTACCGATTACCCATTTACAAAATCTGAGACAAAAACTTGCGCGTGCGCTCTTCTTTCGGGTTTTGAAAAAACTGTTCCGGCCCGGCTTCTTCAACTAAAACACCGCCGTCCATCAGTACAATTCGATCGGCCACTTCGCGAGCAAATCCAACTTCGTGAGTCACCACTACCATTGTAATTCCTGTTTGAGCTAAATTCCGCATGACATCTAAAACTTCCCGCACCATCTCCGGATCTAATGCTGATGTCGGTTCGTCAAACAGCATGATTTTCGGCTGCATTGCTAAAGAACGTGCAATTGCTACCCGCTGTTGCTGTCCGCCAGATAGCTGTCCGGGATATTTTTTTGCTTGTTCTAGAATTCCGACTCTTTCTAACCATTGCATCGCTATTTCTTCGGCTTTTTTCTTCGACTTTCGGAGCACCCACACTGGGGCTAACATGACGTTTTGCAGTACGGAGAGGTGGGGAAACAGGTTGAATTGTTGAAATACCATGCCTACTTCCCGGCGAATTGCTTCGATGTTGCGCAAGTCGTGGGAAAGTTCGATGCCGTCGATCGTAATTTTACCTTGTTGGTATTCTTCTAGTGCGTTAAATGTGCGAATAAATGTGGATTTTCCCGAACCGGAGGGGCCCATGACGACAACTACTTCGCCTCGGTTTACGTTCATGCTGACGCCGCGCAGTACGTGAAATTGTCCGTACCATTTGTGGACGTTTTCTGCGATGATTACTTGTTCTGGGGCTGTTTGTTGAGTTTGCATATGTTTTCTTTTTAACCGCTGATGAAGGCTGATGAACGCTGATGAACGCTGATGGATGTTTGTATTGCTGAAATCTTGCACCAATATAATCGGGGACTTTTTCGTGGGGTGGGCGGGTTTATTTAAGCTGTTTGCAAGCTTTAATGTTGTTGGCGAACCCGCCCCTACAGGTTATTGAGAATGTTGCAACTTGTCTGAGGGCTTAGGATTAAGCGAAACTGTCAACTGTCAACTATCAACTGTCAACTGTCAACTGTCAACTATCTATGTCCTACTCCTAAGTTTCGCTCGATTTTGCGGCTGGCTTGGGATATTGAATAGCAGAATATCCAGTAGATGATGCCAACGAATATGTAAACTTCGGCGTATCTGCCGATGTAGGATGGATTTGCTAAAATTGCGCGGGATATTCCGATTAATTCTAGCATTCCGAATAGGGAAAGCAGGGAAGTGTCCATGAACAATCCGATGAATTGACCTCCGATCGCGGGTATGACTGTTCGCAGTGCTTGAGGCAGTACAATTAATATTGTCAGTAGGGGTGTATTGAGTCCGAGGGCTCTTGCTGCTTCGATTTGTCCTCTCGGTATGGCTTGCAATCCGCCGCGCACGTTTTCTGCTAAGTATGCTGCACTAAATAATGTTAGTCCGGCGATCGCTCTGACTACTCTATCTAATTTAGGATATTCAGGAGGCAAGAACAGTTGCAGCATTACTTGACCTAAAAATAAAATGCCGATTAAGGGCAAGCCGCGAATAATTTCAATGTACAATGTTGACAGCAGTTTGACGACTGGCAACGTACTTTGTCTGCCGAGGGCTAGCAATACTCCTAAAGGAAAAGAAAGCACAATACTAATAATTGCTAAAAATAATGTCAGCACTAAGCCGCCCCAATCGTTTGTGTCTACTTCTCTCAAACCCAAGCCACCCTTAATCAACCACAAGATGACTGGAAATGAAAGCGCCCAGAATCCGGGCATCCAACTCATAATTTTGGGGTTGATTTGTCTTCCGGCTAGATAGCTGGCTGCGATCGCGACGATAATTCCTAAAATGTAAAAGCGAGATGTCAGGTCGATCGGGGAAATTAGCGCGATCGCCACCGCACCGCCGAGTATAATTAATAATCTTTCTTGCCGCTGAATGTTTCCCCAAGTTAAGCCGCCCAATACAGCAATTATCGCTGCTATTACCCACAGCCGCCAATAAGATTCGCTGGGAAATCTGCCTGCAAAAAATAGTGGCAAGTTGGCTTCTAAGACTCGCCATTGAGCTTTGGTTGTTGCCCAAACGATGATTCCTTTGATGATTTGGAAACTGACAATCAGGCAAACAACTGTCAGAATGCTGTTGTACCAGGTACTGAATAAGTTTTTGCGCGCCCAATTCCCAGGGGTTGGCGATTCGGTGGCTGGTGGCGGCAGTACGGGGATGGTTTCCATATTGTAGATTTTTGATTGGCTATTTGAGATAGGGGAATTGAAGATTTTTGATAGTCAACTATCGGGATTTTTGAGTTGTGAGTTTTGAGATTTGAATTAAGATATGAGTTTTGAGTTGTGAGTTGTGAATTAAGAAATGTCTTTAACTCAAAACTCAAAATTTAAAACTCAAAACTTTTCTTTATCTCTCTTTGAGTTGTACGGTTTGATTGTACCAATTCATGAACAGAGAAATCGTCAAACTAATAGTTAGGTATGTTACCATAATAATCAGCATGGCTTCGATCGCCCGTCCGGTTTGATTCAATGTCGGCGAAGCAACCACGAAGTAAATGTCGGGATAAGCAATCGCCACCGCCAAACTCGAATTCTTAGCTAAATTTAAATACTGGCTGGTTAAAGGCGGAATAATTACTCGCAAAGCTTGGGGCAAAATTACCAGCCGCATTGCAAGTCCCGATTTCAATCCTAAAGATTTGGCTGCTTCTAACTGTCCTTTCGGAACTGATTGAATGCCGGCGCGGACAATTTCGGCAATGTAGCTGCCAGTATACAAGCTCAATCCTGTTACTAACGCCGCAAATTCTGGAGTTAATTTTAATCCTCCTTGTAGTTGCAATTCTGGTGTCAAAATGGGAAAATCTAGCCTAAATGGCAGATTTTTGGCAATAATTAAAGCTAAAATTGCACTCAGGACGATCGCGCCTCCTGCCCATAACAACTGCCTTCCCTGTTGCCCTTGTTCCAGCATCACGCGAGTCCGCCACTGCCACAACCCGACGGCTGCTAAAAGTCCGATCGCTAGCAAAATCAACCAAATTTCCCAACCGGGTAAAACAGCAGGCCAAGGTACGGCAATTCCGCGATTTGTCAAGTAAATCGGACCTCTTAGCTGTTGGTTGTCTTCGATTTTTGGCAGGGAAATAAACACTGCAAAATACCAAAAAAATAATTGCAGCAACAACGGCGTATTTCGCAGAATTTCCACGTACAACCCTGCCAAATTTCGCAGCAGCCAGTTATCGGAAAGGCGAGAAATTCCTACAGTCAAACCCGCAATTGTTGCTAAAAAAATGCCGATCGCCATCACCCGCAGGGAGTTGATTAAACCTACAAGATAAGCTTGCCCGTAACTGTTTTCAGGACTGTAGGCAATAGCGGTTTCGCCGATGTCGAAGGATGCTTGAGAGTTGAGAAAGTCAAAGCCAAATTCGATTCCCAGTTGCGCGTAATTGGCAATGAGATTGTCTGCAAGAATGGCAGCAACAGCGATAACTGAAATTAGCGCGATTGCCTGTCCGGCAATTTTCCAAAAGCGATCGTCTCGCAGCAGTTTTGAGATATCTTTAAACTTCGATGATTTCTGAGTTTTGGCGTCTTGAGGTTTTGCATTCATAAGTTTTCAACTAGCAGGAAAAATATGCTTAAGAGAAAGCCTCGCACTGCATACTATTGGTGGAAACTTAAAACTATACTACTTGAAAAATCTCGCTTTTAGCTGAGTCTAGATCCCCCTAAATACCCCTTAAAAAGGGGGACTTTGAGACTTTGAACTGGTTCCCAGGCTCTGCCTGGGAACCCATGTCCCGAGGCTCTGCCTCGCCTGCTCCCGCGAAAGGGATACTAGAGGCAGAGCCTCTAGATCTGCATTACCAGGCAGAGCCTGGTAACGAGTAAAAAACGAGTAAAACGAGTAAGCCTGGTAACGAGTAATTTCCTCCCCCTTTTTAAAGGGGGAGAAAATCTTGCTCCCCCCTTTTTAAGGGTGGCTGGGGGGGATCGAGTTTAATGACTAATGACTAATAGAAATTATCGGAATGGCGGCGAGTACAGCAAACCTCCATCTTTCCAAAGTTTGTTTTGACCCCTGTCTAACTTGAGAACGCTTTTCGGACCGATGTTGCGATCGAACATTTCCCCGTAATTTCCGACTTGCTTAACGACGCGGAGAGCAAAATCGTTCGGGAGTCCCAAACCTTTACCTAAATCTCCTTCTTTTCCTAGCAAACGTTTGACATTCGGATCTGTAGTGCTGGCTGCCATTTGGTCTGCATTTCCAGAATTAATCCCTAAATCTTCAGCTTCGATAGCCGCGAAAACAATCCATCTCACTGCATCCGCCCATTTAGGATCGCCGCTTTTGACTGCGGGGGCTAGCGGTTCTTTTGACATCACTACGGGCAAAATTACGTTATTTTCCGAATCAGGTAAAGTTGTGCGCTTGGACACGAGTTGCGATCGATCGGCCGTCACTCCCTGACAGCGACCTTCTTGATAAGCTGCAAAGGTAGCATTCACATCTTGAAATACTACTGGAGTGTATTTAACTCCCAATTTGCGCATTTGGTCGGACAAGTTTTGTTCGGTACTCGTACCTGTTTGCACGCAGATCGATTTGCCTCCAAAGTCTTTTAAACTTTTAATCCCGCTGTTTTGTTTGACCATGATGCTTTGAGAGTCGTAAAAGATAACCGGGGCAAATTCTAGTCCGGTGCTGCTGTCGCGACTTGCGGTGTATGTGGTGTTGCGACTGAGAATGTCAATTTCCCCCGATTGCAAAACAGTAAATCTTTCTGCTGCGTTGAGATTGCGGTATTCGACTTTTTCCGGATCGTTAAATAGGGCGGTGGCAATTGCCCTGCAAACATCGACATCCAGTCCCGAATATTTGCCTTTTTCATCTACAAAGCTAAACCCGGGGAGTTGACCGCTGACGCCGCAAATCAGCTTGCCGCGGCTCAAAATTGTATCTAAGCGACTCGGGCCTTGTTGCGATTGACCTTCGGTATTGGCTGCTTGTCCTGCTTGTCCCGCTTGTCCGACAGGGATCGATCGATCCCTGCAAGATGATAGCGGTACGGCGGCTAACAAAGTTGCCAACAGTAGAAATCCCCATTTACGCATAAATTTTAGTAGAACGCTTGCCTCACGATCCTACATCGCAACTGTAGAGAACTGCGGCCAGATCGCAACGCGCAACTGCCTCCCGCTAGAAGTTAGACAAATTGCACCCGCACTGTGCCAGTTATTTTTTACCTGAGAATTCACCCAGCAACTGGGTTTGTTTGCGAAATTGTTCGACGCAGCTTTGAATCTGATGCACGATCGGGTTTCTTCGGTACGCTGCGACATTGTGTCAATTTTGATTTTACGGGTTCACAGCAGCTCTGGGGCAAGACGCTGCTGAGCTAAATCCCGGATCAGGGACAGTCGAGACTGAATGTATTTGTCAAACAAATCTTTGTCTTTGCCATTGAGTGCAGAGTTAGCTGTTAACTGTTTGAGCAACCACTGTGCCAGGGCGGCATCGTCCAAAGTCACTAACAGAGTGGCTTGGGTGGTTTCAATTAATGACCATAGTTGGCGTAACATTACTGGAGTCATACAACCTCCTTGGGCGTGAATGGCCGCTGAATAAGCTGGCTGGGCGATAGGCTGGTCTTCGTGTTTTGGGCCCATATACGAAAAGCACCCTGAGGCCGATCTGCTTAATTATTATTTAATATTCCACAGGATAACTCAATACAGTAGTGTCAAAAGCTACAATGCACAAGATGTAATAAGAGTTCCCAATCCCGTTACCTAAACATAAATATTGTGATTAAACGTTAAATTTATTTACACAATGGAGAGGGGGAGAGTGGGAGAGGGGGAGAGTGGGAGAGGGGGAGAGTGGGAGAGGGGGAGAGTGGGAGAGGGGGAGAGTGGGAGAGGGGGAGAGTGGAAGTTCTGAGTTTTAAGTTTTGAGTTTTGAATTGTGAAGTGTCTTTAACTCACAACTCAAAATTCACAATGAGTTTTAAGTTTTGAGTTTTGAATTGAGAACTGTATTTAACTCAAAACTCAAAATTCAAAACTCAAAACTCCTGAGAAACTCAAAACTCCTTACCAACTGTCAACTGTCAACTGACTGCTGGTGAGAGATGAATTCTTGGACTCGGGCCAGAATAGTTTCTAATTCAGGAATGAGTTGAGCTGCACTCTCCAAATCATTGGATTTGGCGAGACTTTGAAGTTGAGCGGCAATCTCGGGCATCAAGCGCACGGCGGCTGTCGCGCTGACACCCTTAATTTGGTGAGCGCGGCGGGCTACTGTTTCAGCATCTCCGGCAGCGATCGCACTTTTAGCTGCTGCTAAATAGCTGCTAGCATCAGTTACAAAAGCTTGCAAAATTTCCCGTTCAAATTCTAGATCTGCACCAGCAATTTCGTGCAAGCGTTTCAAATCGACTGCCGATTCGCTCGGAGGGTTTTCCTGTGCTTCTGGCTGATTTGTTGGGAGTTGAATTTTTAAATTTGCCGACCAATTTTCCAGGAGAGATTTTAACTGTTCGATCGCAATAGGTTTGCTGATATAATCGTCCATACCAGCAGCGAGACACTTTTCGCGATCGCCCTTCAAAGCATTAGCCGTCATCGCAATCACTACTGTTTTTTCCTGGGGCTGCATTTTCCCTGCTGCAATGTCTGCAGCTTCCTGACGGCGCAGTCGAACGGTAGCTTCGTAACCGTCCAAAACAGGCATTTGACAGTCCATCAACACCAGATCGTACTTTTTAAGGGCAAGCATAGATAGCGCCTCTTCACCGTTATTCGCTACATCCGCGGCGCATCCCAAAACTCTCAGTTGATTCAAACCTACTTTTTGATTGATCGGAGTATCTTCAACCAACAAAATTTTCAATTTACCTAGTTGCTCGTTGTTAGCAATTAATTCTCGATCGTCCGCGCTCTTTGGATTCCGAATTGCAGCATCAGGAGCGATCGCGTTTGCCAAACAATCAAACAGCCTGTGAACTTTCACTGGTTTAGTTAAATAGCTAGTAAAACCGCTATTAACCAAGCGTTTTGCTTCTTCTAGCTGAGTCATAGAAGTCATTACCACCCACTTGGTTTGCTGCATTGCCACCTCAGAAATAATCAAGCGTTCCAGGCTGCCCGCCACCATTTCCGGCAACTGAATGTCAACTAAAGCGAGGTCGTAAGGACGATCGGCACCGAGCGCTTTGTAACAAGAGGAAATTGCCATCCAGCCGCTTTCAACTTCCTCAATTTCCATTCCCCACAAAACAGCCATTTTATGCAGCATTTTTCGCACCGCCTGCTTGTCGCTGGCAACTAATATCTTTCGCCCTGCAAGCACTGTTTGCAAATTCACTTCGCAAGCTTTCTCTCCAGCTAGTTCTTGCTTGAGGGCGGGCAAAGTAAACCAAAAAGTCGAACCCTTGCCTGGGGTACTTTCTACACCAATTTTGCCATCCATCAGCTCCACTAACTGCTTGCAAATTGCCAATCCCAAACCAGTGCCACCGTACTTTCTAGTAGTAGAAGCATCGACTTGACTAAAAGATTGAAACAACTTTTTCTGGTCTTCTGAAGAAATTCCGATTCCTGTATCGGTGACTTTTACCAGCAATACTTCGGGAGAATTTGTGCCAAGTTTTACGGGCTGGATCTCTTCTAAAATTTTTGCATCAGAGCTTGCTGTTAGCAGTGCTGTATTCCGGCAAATAGAGACCTCAATTACCACTTCCCCAGCTTCTGTAAATTTAATCGCATTCGATACCAAATTAGCGATTACTTGTCGCAGGCGCGCTGCATCGCCTCTAATTTGCAGCGGCAGGTCCGTGTCAATCAGTGCCACCAATTCAATGCCCTTTTTCTGGGCTGGAGTTGCCAGCAAATCCAGCACTTCATCCAAACAAATACTCAGGTCAAATTCTATAGTTTCCAAGCGCATTTCTCCAGCTTCCAGTTTGGATAAATCGAGAATATCGTTAATGATAGAGAGCAGGTTTTGACCGCTGACTTTCAGAGTCTGCACGAAGTCGAGCTGTTCGTTAGTAAGATTGGTTTTCAGCAGCAAATCGGTCATGCCCATCACCCCATTCATTGGAGTGCGAATTTCATGACTCATATTTGCTAAAAATAGCGACTTCATCCGAGATGCTTGAACAGCCTCTTCTCGGGCTTGCTGCGCTTGTTCAAACAGAGTAGATTGTTGAATTGCGATCGCTAACTGCACGCTCAATCTTCCCAGCAAATCTACCTCCGAATCACTCCAAATACGCGGGCCGCTGCACTGCTGGGCTACCAGGAGTCCCCACAAGCGACTTCGATCGGTTTCTAAACCAGTTTCGGGCCGATCGATTTGGCGTTCCTGTGCGAGATCTTGTGCTGTCCTATCTCGATCTTCATCGCCGATAAAAATTGGTGCCACTAAATTAGCCCGCACCTGCAAACTAGCAAGAAAATCCCTGTGCTGGCAGCTCAAATTGGCAGTATAAATATCTTCAATAGCTTGAATTTTTCCAGCGCTGTACAGCGCTCTATAGCTTTCTTCAAAATAGCTGGTTTGCAGTTTAATTCCCAGCATTGGCGTTCGATCGTCACCTACAGATTCAACAACAACAATTCCCGTACCGTCAGATTCAAAACAATAAATTACTGCCCGATCTGTTGCTAGCAATTGGCGGACTTCTGCTACGGCAGTGCTCAGGGTTTGAGTGAGGTTGAGGGACTGGCGGACGCGCTGGGCGATCGCGGAAACCAGCCGTTCTTGTTCTGCTTGTTCCCGGAGTTTTCTCTCAGCTTGCTTGCGTTCGGTGACATCGCGAATGACTGTGGCAAAACACAAAGGTTCGCTGGTTTGAGGGTGATTGACCAAAAAAATATTCATTAACACATCAATGGGTTTTTTGGTGCGCAAGTGTTGCAGTTGTCCTTCTCCTTGCCACTGTCCCCGATCGAGAATTTGGGGCAATATTTCTTGAATGAATTCTCCTTGAAAATTGCGACCTATATAATCCCAAATCTCTGTATCGACGGCTTGGGAAATATTCTCCAATCCCACTAATTGCCGTCCGGCTTCGTTGACAAACAAGGTTTGCCCTTCGAGGGTAGCCATGCCGATAAAATCGCTGCTGTTTTCAATCAGGGAAACAAATTTTTGCCGTTCTTCTTCTGCTCTTTTGCGTTCGGTAATGTCGCGCTTGACCCAAACGTGACAAATGACATCGCCGCCGTTATTAATTACGGAATATGCCGCCACGTCGATCGCCAGCATCCGTCCTTGTTTCGTGAGGTTAGTAATTTCACCCCGAAACGTTCCGCCTTCTGCTAAACTCTTAGCAATTACATGAAATCTCTCTCCGGCAATCAGTTGCGGGTGTTCTGCTTCTAATTCGGCATCCGTATATCCTAACAGCGATTGGTGAGCGCAGTTTTGTTCCAGGAAAAATCCGTCAGCATCGATAATCACGAGGGCGTCGTTGGAGTTAAGAAATATTTCTCGGTAAAGTTTGAGTTTTTCCTCAGCTCGCTTGCGTTTGGTGATGTCCCTTTTGACGATCGCGTGACAAACTATATTGCCAGCCTCATTGTGTACTGAAAAAGCCAAAAGTTCGACTTCAAGTGTTCCTGCTTGCCCGGCCTTAAAGCAGGTAATTTCTCCTCGGTAAATTCCGGTTTTTGCTAAACTTTGCACCACGTCAGAAAATGCCTGTTCTCCGATGCATGCTGCGGGTGTTTCTCTCTGCAATTCCCAGCGATCGTAGCCCAGCAAAGCAGCATGAGCTGGATTTTGTTCTAAGTAATATCCCTGGGGGTCAAGAATGGCGATCGCATCGTTGGATTTGAGAAAGATTTCTTGGTAAAGTTGCAGTTTCAACTCGGCTTGTTTGCGATTGCTAATGTCTACAAAAAAACCGCAGTAAATAATCTTGCCTCCTTGCATCTCTGGTTGGGAAGCTCCTTGAATCCATTTAAGTTTTCCTGATGGAGTAATAATTCTTCCTTCCCAGCGCCACGGCTGCAAATTTTCAGCAGACAGCGCGATCGAGTTTAAAAATTCATCCCGATCTTCGGGATGAATCATATTAATAATTAGCTCGCTATTTTGTTGGGCGGCTTCGGGTTCTATTTCATATAATTCCCGGCAGCCTGCGCTCACAAATGACAAAACGATCGAGCCGTCGGGATGCAAGTCAAATTGATACACTGTACCCGGTATGCTGGCAGTAATTTTTTGCAGTTTGGCTTGGGTTTGACGCATTGCTTCGTCTGCTGCGGAACATTCTGCAATCTCGCGGGAAATACCTAAAATTGCAAAGATGTTTCCCGCAGCGTCTGACAGCGGGATTTTCTGGGTGTTAAAGACGCGCGTTTCGCTGCCTGGAAGGACGATCGTACTGCAAGGATCGCGAACTGTTTCCCCGGCAAGTACAGCCCGATCTTCCGCGCGCCAGCCCCGAGTTCCGGAGGCGCGATCGCCAAATACTACTGCTTTTGCAAACCCCAACTCGATGTCATCTTTACCGATAATTTCCGCAACAGTTTTGCCCAGATATTTCGCAAAACTTTGATTGACAAAAATATATCTAAACTCTCTGTTTTTAACAACAAGTAAATCGGGTATCGAGTCAAATAAAATTTTTAATAGCTCGCTCGGAATTGCCGAATTTAAAAATAATTTATTGGCTGTTGCAATTGCTAAATTTTGTCTTCTAAGTGCTAGGTCAATAGCAGCTTTCGAGCAGATTTGACCGCAGGTATAGAGCAAGCATAAATGTTCAAAATTAAAAGCATTTGCTGGCTCGGCAGCGATTAAAAACAATCCCAGCACTTCTTCACCTTCATCTGGAACTGCCGCCATCAAAACAGATTTAAAACCGACAAAAGGTGGTCCTTCGGTATTGCGAACCCAGTCTTGATTTCCCCCCTGCCATGCAGCGCGAGCTTGTTGCAGGCGAATCTCAATTTCGGCTTTTATCCCAGCAGTTAGAGGTGGCGAGTGTTGCAAGTAGATTCGCTCGTCTGGTAGTGTCAAAAGTGCGATCGCTCCCACCGGAATCAGTCGCCCGATGCATTCAATACCCGCAGACCAAATTTCTTCAGGATTGAGAGCGTCTTGAACTTTTGCAGTAAGTTCGTTGAGAACTTGCAGTTCCAAGGTCCGCTGGCGGACTTTTTCTTTGAGGCTGGTGGCTAGGATTTGCATTGTAATCACCACAAGGGGTTTTGATGATTTATATTATAAGTTAGTCATTATGAAAAATTTTAAACCTTAAATTATAAAACATATTTCACTAAAAAACTACTGTTTTGGATTAGACCTGCATTCAACCTGTGACAAACTGATACTAAATCCGGATTACTTACCCCCATACAGGAATTTAGGAAGCTCTTTTCTCCCCCTCCCCCGCCGAGCTTTAGTCGATCGAGGGGATGATACGTCCCGGATTTGGTAGGAGGCCTGCTGCGGGAGCAAAGCGCCGCTACAAGGCGCGTGCGTTGCTCCCGCAGCAGAGTTTGACGGCGAAATTAACCCATGAGAATCACGGTATCGATTACGTGAATCACGCCGTTGTCAGCCTCGATATCTGGAGCAACAACTGTAGCATTTTTTACCTCAAAACCGTCGGAGCAATCGATTTTAATGGGTGAACCTTCTAGGGAAGTAACAGAACCGAGTTTTGCCAAGTCAGCTTTCATAAACTTGCCAGAGACTACGTGAAACATCAGAATCCTGGTAAGTTGGGGAACGTTCTGCACTAGGGTGGTGATGGTTCCGGGCGGCAATTTGGCGAAAGCATCGTCATTGGGCGCAAAGACTGTGAAAGGGCCCGGACTTTTGAGGGCGTCTACTAAATTCGCTACTTGCACGGCCGTTACGAGGGTTTGGAAGGAACCCGCACCTACGGCAATATCAACAATATCAGGCATTGTGTTTTACCTCATCTGGGACAAAAAGTTCTATTAAGTTATCGTAAGCTGAGGCGGTCAAGAATACCTGCTGTCTTTAATATCAGTTGAGTTAATCTGAACCATTCAATTTAAAATTTAAAATCTTTAGTTGCGATCGACATTCACTCCTTCCTTTGATGGCTGCGTTGCTGCAAGCAGAGAAACCAGTTTGTAGTGCGGACTTAAGTCCGCACGCTCGATCCTTAATTATTGGGATCGATCGGACAGGATCTGATAGCCTGATTAATTACTCAAGCCGATCGCCAGCTTAATTTTAGCACAGTCTTATCATGGCGCTCGGGTGGATTTCCCGAAACCGGGTTTCGGTCAATATCTGATTTTAACTAACAGTCACTAGGAAGAAATCGAGTTTGTTTGGGAGTGATTTATTTATGATAATATAACTAAGTTAATAGCCTGCAAACTTCGTTACAACTGATATCTTTAGCGCCGGAGGATCGGTCAAAATGTCCGCGATTATTTTAAGTACGATCGGTCAAATTATAGAACTAGCCAACGCAGAAGTTATTTTCTATCCCCGCCTCTTCCCGCAGCCAGAAAGCCACCAACTATTTGCCGAATTATGGGAGCGAATTGAATGGAAACAAGAACCGATTAAAATCTTTGGCAAATCCGTGCTTCAGCCTCGGTTAACTGCTTATTACGGTACTCAGGCTTATACTTACTCCGGCGTTACCATGCAACCTTTACCCTGGAATGAACCTTTGTTGCAAATCAAGCAAATAATCGAACCTTTAGTTCATACTCAGTTTAACGGGGTTTTGATGAATTTATATCGCAACGGTCAAGATTATATGGGCTGGCACAGCGATGACGAGAACGAATTAGTCAAAGGTTCGACAATCGCTTCCCTCAGCTTTGGAGAAAGCAGGCGTTTTATCTTGAGACGGAGGGACAACCATCAAATCAAAGTCGAATTAAATTTGGGTGATGGCGATTTTTTGGTGATGGGGGGCGATACTCAGAAGTTTTGGCAGCATCACGTGCCGAAAATGGCTAAATCCGATCGTCCGAGAATTAATTTGACTTTTCGGGTTATCGAACACTAATTGCTACTCTCGATCGAGAAGCCGGGTTGCTTTCAATATCTAGTTGTCACCGCCATTATCTCAGAAAAAACCTGGTTTCTTTGGTCTAATAATCGCGGCGATCGAGCAACTGGGTTTCGATCGATATCTAATTGTTACCAACAGTTTTTCGGAAGGAACCCGGTTTCTTTGAGGATAGTTTATCGATCGGAATCAAATTCAGCTAAGATACTGCGAATCTCATTCGGACTGATATCTTCCCGCTCTGACTTAGAGTAGATTGTTAATAAAAGTACGCTTGCCTGTGACTCAATTTGATAGATGAGTCGATAACCGGCGCTTTTCCCTTTTTGGATGTCACTATTTTTGACTCTCACCTTTACAATAACATATTCCTCTCCCATTCCGGTAAGGCGATTGCCTGTAAAATTCCCTCCTTGCAGTTGTTCGATAATTGGCTGAGTATCTAACCGGATCTTTCGATATTTTTTCGATAATTCCTGCAGATTTCGTTTGTACTCAGGTGTTAAATCAATTTGAACCAAAGGCGTGTCATTCGACATCTATTCCCTCCCACATTTGAGAAAGAGGTATGCGTTGTCCTGCCTTGGCTTCCTGCAATGCTCTTCTGAGACTAGCTTTTATTTCTTCAATGGGAGTATCATCAGGATCGATTTCAGCTTCTTCTGTTTCAGCTTCTTCTGTTAATTCGGGAAAAAGTACAATAACTCGGACTCGACTGGGGGCGAAGTTTTCAATGGGTCGATCGAGAGATAGTTGTCCTTTTTCATCCAGCGTTCCCGTTACTTCAATAGCTTTCATCTGTTTTGAATCGAGTGATTTCACATCAATTATAGCACAATTGTTGATATTTGTATGAAAACTGCCGTGCCAAATTCTCAATATTTATCGGAAAGCGGTACTGCTTGAAGATATCTGCTTAACCCGAAAGTCCGACAGGGAATTAATTCCCTGTCTCATAGCAAAAGTCCTCCTAAGAAACTCATCCCAAATCCTAGTTAAAAACTCTCAAGAGAGGGGGAGAGGGGGAGAGGGGGGGAGGGGGGAGAGTTTCTTTGGTTCATAACGGGCGTGCAGCGTCCGTGGGACGCTCTAAAGAGGACTGAAGAGGCAAGCATTTCATGTTCGATCGATTGCCATAATAAAAACAGTTTGTAGTGCGGACTTAAGTCCGCAGCATTTTGCTGACTTAAGTCCGTACTACGAACCTTAATTATTGCGCTCGATCGAAAAACCGATCGCACCTCAAGCAGGAACTTGAATTTTTTCAGTTCCAGCTAACTCAAATGCTGCGTGAATTGCTTTCAAAGCAGTTACCCCTTGTGCCTCATCCACAACGCAGCTAATCTTAATCTCAGAAGTAGCAATCATTTGAATGTTTATACTTTGTCGCGACAGCGCTTCAAACATTTTCGCCGCCACTCCCGGATGCGCTAACATCCCGGAACCGACAACGCTAACTTTAGCAATTTGCGTATCTAGTGCTACTTCACCCCAGCCGAATTCAGGG
Organism: Oscillatoriaceae cyanobacterium Prado104; assembly: GCA_025454405.1. Taxonomy (GTDB): domain Bacteria; phylum Cyanobacteriota; class Cyanobacteriia; order Cyanobacteriales; family Microcoleaceae; genus Microcoleus. The sequence goes on from JALOON010000049.1 coordinate 106,162, forward strand.
GCTGTTTTTTCCAAAATTGTTTTAGCGGCTTCGGCGTCAATTTGCGCGACGGTAAATGCAATATCGCGAGTTAAGATGCCGTCGATATTGTGGCAGCGCTGCGACTGAATGATCGTATCTACGCTGATGTTTTCTTCGGCTAAAAGTCCGAACATTCTTGCTGCTACTCCGGGCCGATCGGGCAAGTGGCGAATTGCCAAACGCGCTTGATTGACATCGAGGGCTACCGCACGCACTACAGGCGCTTGTTTCGATGGTGAATGCAGCGCGATCGGGGAATTGGCAACATCAAATACTTCGCACAGTTCGGCAACAGCCCGATCGCAATCTTCGGCATCGATCGTGCAGCTAACTTTCACCTCGGAAGTTGAAATCATTTGTATGTTAATTCCGGCATTTGCTAAAGTTTTAAACATCTCGGCCGCCACCCGCGGACGCCCGATCATGCCCGCACCTGCAATGCTAACTTTCGCGATCGGTTTTTCTTGCGTCTTGACTTCCGGTTCTCCCAATTCCGGCCGGGAATTCTTGCCGAGGGCGGGGATAATTGCATCAGCAACCGCAGCCGCTTGTTTGAGGGAATTTTGGGTTACGGTAAAGGCAATATCGTTAGTATTTCCTTCATGAATTGACTGAATAATTAAGTCTACATCAAGATTTTGCTGGGCGATCGCGCCGAACAACCTGGCTGCAACTCCGGGGCGATCCGGCAAACGCAGCAGCGACACTCCCGCCTGATCCAAGTCAAATTCCACCGCATCCACCGCTTTTGCGAGCTCCAAGCCTTCCAACGGGCGCGGCTTGGGAGGCGGCGACACCACCCGCGTGCCGGGGGCGTCACTCCAGCTAGAAAGCACAACCAGCGGTACGCCGTAATTCTTGGCAATTTCCACGGCGCGGGGGTGCAAAACTTTTGCGCCCAAACTCGCCAATTCCAGCATTTCATCGCAGGTGATTTCGTCCATCAACTGCGCCTCGGGAACCAAGCGCGGATCTGTAGTCAGGATTCCGGGAACGTCGGTATAAATTTCGCACTTGTCGGCCCGCAGTGCCGCCGCCAGCGCCACCGCCGAAGTGTCGGAACCGCCCCGCCCGAGGGTGGTAATTTCCAGTTCCCCAGCGTCGGCGATGCCTTGGAAACCGGCAACGACAACGACTTTACCGCTGTTTAACTGACTTTCGAGGCGGTTCGGATCGATGCGCAAAATCCGGGCGCGGGTGTGGGCGGCTTCGGTGACGATGCCGACTTGCGCCCCGGTGAGGGAAATTGCGGGCTGTCCTAATTCTTGCAATGCCATGCTGAGAAGCGCGATCGAGACTTGTTCCCCGGTGGAAAGCAACATATCCATTTCCCGGCGGTTGGGATTGGCGGAAATTTCTTTGGCGAGTTTGACTAAGCCGTCGGTGGTTTTGCCCATTGCTGAAACTACGACAACTACGGAATTGCCGAGTTGTGCGGTTTTGGCAACTCGTCGGGCTACTTCTTGAATCCGTTCTACCGTACCAACCGATGTGCCGCCGTATTTCTGAACAATTAGTGCCATAGATTTATACAAAATAATGCAATTCTTAAGTTAATATACGCAAAATTTTCGCGATAGCCGATGAATGTTTGGATTATTTTTGAGGAGGCTGCCGGTTGGCGATGTTCGATCGGGCGACTCGTTCGCATTCCGATCGAGCCTTTGGGCCGGCCAAGGACTCGACACTGTTGTGTTCCTATATACGATATAGATTTTAACATGAGTTTTTATTTAATAATTTAAGTGCTAAAATATTATGATAAAAATCCCGAGAATTGAGGAGCATTAAACAATGAAAGTTTTAACTTCTCTCGAACAAGAAGAAATAGAATATCCTAGCGGTGATGGAGAACCGATGGCGGAAAGCGATATAACTGGCAAATACGTATTTTACGGGCTAGGAACTTTGAAGCTGCATTTTCGAGAGCGATCGGATGTCTACGTGTCAGCAAATTCTTTCATCTATTACGAAGAAGGCAACAGAGAAGCAGTTGTAGCTCCTGATGTCTATGTAGTTTTTGGAGTATCGAACAAGGAAAGAAAGAACTACAAACTGTGGAGGGAAAACGGGATAGCCCCGCAGTTTGTTCTCGAAGTAACATCGGAAACAACGCAGGATAAAGACCAACTAACTAAACCAGAAATTTACAAAAAACTGGGAGTGACCGAATACTTTCAGTTCGATCCGTCGGGGGATTATCTCAATCCTATTTTACAGGGGGTGCGCTTGGTAAATGGCGAATACGAGCCGATCGCAATTAACAGGATATCCTTCGATACGCTGTGGCTGTACAGCGAAGTATTGGAATTGGAATTGCACGTAATTTCTGGAGAATTTAGGTTTAGAAATCCTGAAACGGGAGAGTTTCTCAGAACAATGGAGGAAGAACAAGAAGGGCGACTTGCAGAGCGACAAGGGCGACTTGCAGCCGAAGCAGCTTTTCAACAATCCGAACAAGCAAGGCAAGCAGCCGAGTTAACCTTGCGCGCGGCTGTTTCTCAATTGTTAAATTTAGGAATGAATTTAGAGCAAGTCGCACAAACGCTGAATTTACCAATATCGGAGGTGCAGCGATTAATAGGAGAAAAGGAATAGATTTCTCGAAATAATCAGCGCAAAATCAGTCGGTTTTAACCGACTTTCGCTATGAGACGGGGAATTAATTCCCCGGCGGGCTTGTGGGCGAAGCGAAGCGGAGGGAATGAAAGGAATTTTGGCGCAGTTGGTTTATTCGTCAGTGCGAGGGTTTAACAGTTCGTCAGCTCCACAGTCCGACAGGGGTTGCAAACCCCTGTCTCATAGCGAAAGTCCTCTTTCAGAGGACTGATTTGTTTTTGAGTTTTTAGGGTGATGACACAACTGTGTTGTGCCCCTACAGGTGATATTTATTTTATGATTTGTAGGGATACAGCATACGGCACTGCCGTGTCCGGGTAAATAAATTGGGAAATTATTAATATAATATGATGGTATTTATTTGAGGATTTGTAGGGACAAGGCACTGCCGTGTCCGGGTAAGTAAAATGAGAAATTATTAATATAATATGATGGTATTTATTTGAGGATTTGTAGGGACAAGGCACTGCCGTGTCCGGGCAGTTCGATCGGGATGCGATCGCTCTCATATGGGATCGATCGCGCCTGGTTGACAGAAAGTAATATAATGTTCGATCGAGCGCAATATCAGACCGCAATATATTAGTAAGGGAGGTTTCATCTGATGGCGACCGACAAATTTCAGCCCAACTCTAAGTTTCGCTCGGGCGATCGAATATAATATTTCGATCGCGAGCGGGTAAATTGCTATTTAACTTTGAGTGGAGACCGATTTACTAGATTTTTAGGCCGAGACAATAACTGTCAGCGAATTCTTATTAAGGAATATTACACCAAGCTAAAAGTTATTGCATCCTGCCAAGCTTGCGCTAAAGTTATTAAAGATTAAAGACGATCGCGAGCGGGGACGCTGGCACTATAATTATCGACGATCGCGAGCGGGGACGCTGGCACTACAACTATCAACTATCAACAATTCCGCACGAAGCTACCGCGACAGCTTTCCAACTGTCAACTGTCAACTCAACTATCAACTGTCAACTATCTTTATGCCTTACACTGCATCTACCCCAACAGATCCGAATCAAGCTAACATCCGCAATGCCGACTACAGGGAACTAGAATTCACCAAGCTGACGCCGATGTTGCAACATTATGTTAATGTAAAAAACCAGTATCCTCACGCACTGTTATTTTTTCGAGTCGGCGATTTTTTCGAGTGTTTTTTTCAAGATGCAGTGACGATTTCGCGCGAATTAGAACTGGTTTGCACTGCCAAGGAAGGAGGCAAAGAAATCGGTAAAGTACCGATGACGGGAGTGCCTCACCACGCGCTCGATCGCTACAGTTCGACTTTAGTAGAAAAAGGCTATGCTGTAGTAGTTTGCGACCAAGTAGAAGATGCCGCGATTGCGGCGAAAGAAGGCCGTCAAGTCAAAAGAGAAATTACCCGCATCCTGACTCCCGGAACTTTAACAGATGACGGAATGCTCAAGCCGCGTCAAAATAATTTCTTAGCCGCCGTTGTTATCGCTGGCGAACATTGGGGTTTGTCTTATACTGATATTTCTACTGGAGAATTCCTCACTACACAATCAGATAATTTAGAACAATTAACTTTAGAATTGCTGCGCTTGCAACCTGCGGAAGTGTTGGTGCCGACTAACGCGCCGGATTTGGTAAGTATGCTGCGCCCCGGAGAAAAGTCCGATAATTTGCCCGATTGTTTGCCGAATTCATTTTGCTATTCTTTGCGATCGCAAATTCCCTTTACTTTAGCAGAAGCGAAACAGAGAATCCAGCAAAAATTCCAAGTTCGATCGCTCGAAGGTATGGGATGCAGCCACCTGCCCCTCGGCGTGCGCGCTGCCGGCGGTTTGCTGCAATATCTGGAAGAAACTCAAAAGGAAAACGCCGTGCCTTTGCAAAGATTGCATACTTACAATCTCTGCGACTTTCTGATATTAGATTACCAAACCAGGCGCAATTTAGAAATAATTCAAACAGTCAGAGATGGAACTTTTTACGGTTCTTTGTTGTGGGCGATCGACAAAACCAGTACCGCAATGGGAGGCCGTGCTTTGCGCCGCTGGCTGCTGCAACCTTTACTCGACATTAAAGGCATTCGCGCCCGCCACGACACTGTTGAAGAATTAGTTGAAAACCACACTTTGCGCCAAAATTTGCAATATTTGCTGCGCCAAATTTACGATATCGAACGACTTACGGGACGCGCGGGTTCCGGTACGGCTAGCGCGCGGGATTTGGTTGCTTTAGCTGATTCTTTGAGCAAGCTGCCAGTATTAGCTGACATCGCTGCCGACGGTCGATCGCCCTATTTGAAAGCGCTGCAAACTATGCCGCCGATATTAGCAGAATTAGCCGATAAAATTCACGACCATTTAGTTGACGAACCGCCGATTCATTTAAAGGAAGGAGGTTTGATTCGATCGGGCGTTAATGCCATGCTCGATGAAATGCGGGAAACCGCTTCAGAAGACCAAGAATGGATTGCCAATTTGGAGGCGAACGAGCGACAGCGCACGGGAATTTCTAACTTAAAAGTAGGCTATAATAAAGCTTTTGGCTATTATATCAGCATTACTAAATCCAAGGTAGATTTAGTTCCGAGCAACTACACTCGCAAGCAAACTCTCACTAACGAGGAACGCTACAGTACCGAAGAGTTAAAAGAAAGAGAAGTTAGAATCCTGACAGCGCGCGAAGATTTAAATCAATTGGAATACGATATTTTTGCTAAAGTGCGATCGGACGTAGGGGAGCACGCCGAAATTATTCGCAGCGTTTCCCGCACGGTAGCAGCGGCGGATGTGTTGTGCGGCTTAGCAGAAGTAGCAGTTTATCAGAATTACTGCCGCCCGCACATCACAGAAAGTCGGGAAATTAAAATTATTGAAGGCTGCCATCCGGTGGTAGAAAAATCTTTGCCGGCTGGTTTTTTCGTGCCGAATTCTGCTTTTTTGGGCAGGGAAGATTCCCAAAAATACCCGGATTTAATTATTTTAACCGGACCGAATGCCAGCGGTAAAAGCTGTTATTTGCGGCAAGTCGGCTTGATTCAATTGATGGCGCAAATGGGCAGTTTCGTGCCTGCAAAAGCTGCGAGTTTGGGAATTTGCGATCGCATTTTTACCCGCGTGGGTGCTGTGGACGATTTGGCAACCGGTCAATCGACATTTATGGTAGAAATGAACGAAACAGCAAATATTTTGAATCACGCCACGCCAAAATCGCTAGTTTTACTAGATGAAATAGGCAGGGGAACGGCGACATTTGACGGACTTTCGATCGCGTGGTCCGTGGCGGAATATTTGGCAAGCGAAGTGCGATCTAGAACAATTTTTGCTACGCACTATCACGAATTGAACGAGTTAGCGTCGATATTAAATAATGTAGCAAACTATCAAGTAACTGTCAAAGAAATGCCGGATAAAATTGTATTTTTGCACCAAGTTCAACCCGGTGGTGCTGATAAATCCTACGGCATTGAAGCGGGGAGATTGGCAGGTTTGCCGCCGTCGGTGATTGAGAGGGCGAGACAAGTAATGAAGCAGATTGAGAAACACAGTAAAATTGCGATCGGGCTGCGGAAAGGAGTTAAAAGACAGGGAAAACAAGAGTCTGAAGGGGAACAATTGGATATTTTTGATGATTGAAATAACTAATACCAAATCCGGGTATACTACCCCTTTTATTGTCATTGCGAGCGCGAGCGTTGCAATCGCAAAGATTCTGACTCCCAACAGATGATTTATAAAGGGGATGACAAACCCGGATTTGGTATAACAGCTAATACCAAATTCATAAAGTCATGCTGCAGATAAATTGGGCAACTATTTATTACTCAAGGGGTTGGGCAGTAGATACAGCAGTTTTCAGGTATGTGAGGTACAAAGAAACCCGGTTTCGCCAAAGTTACCGGGTTTGGAGGTGTGTACTTCATAAACTTGCAATCTGCTGTAGGTAGCGCTACTTTATGAAAATGGTATAAGCCGAGTCATTAAATCGATCGCTGTTGCCATTTTTCCTGTCAGATATTAGCTTTGATAGTTCCTTAACCGACAAGTTCATAATTGCTGTTTCAATTTCTTTAAGGCTCCTACATCTTGCCAACTTATGATATTATAGCAAATTATTTAAGGGCGATCGCGCTTACTTCAAACTCGCATCAATCTCGGCTAAAATTCCCTCAGCAGCCGCGCACAAATCATCGTGACAGCAACCGTTACTCGCCAACAATCCCCCCCACTGACTGACATCCCCTCGGTTGTATTCCAAAGCAGAACCGTCAAAACGAGTAAATCGCCCGCCCGCTTCTGTTAAAATTAATTCCGGTGCGGCTAAATCCCAATCTTTCGGCGCGGATTTTCCCGAAAGCGCAATATAAACATCGGCTTTTTGTTCGACAATTGTCGCGATTTTGCAGCCGATGCTGCCGACAGCTAGTTGATTGTGACAGGGGAATTTTTGCAACAATTTATTAAATCGATCGCCCCTGTGACTGCGGCTGGTTACTATGGATAAATCCGCCACTATATCTCGCGCCGATACTTGCAATTTTACAGCAGAACCGCCTCTTGTTTCCGCAAAAGCCCCGGCATTCTGGATTGCGTAATAAATTTTTTGTTGTTCCGGCCAAGCGACAACTGCCAAGACGGGTTTTCCTCGATATGCTAATGCAATATGTACGGCAAATTCCCCCGTCCTGTCAATAAAATCTCGCGTTCCATCCAAGGGGTCGATAATCCAAACCCAAGCTTGAGGTAAGGGAACTTGACCGTTTTTTGCTAAATAAGCTTTGTAAGTTTCTTCGCTGAGATAGCCGAATTCTGAGTTTCCAAAAACTGATTGCAACTCCTGCAGGATGCAAGAGTTGACAGCTACATCGGCGGCGGTAACGGGGCCGTCTTTTTGTTCTTGAATGTCGAGGCTGGGAGTTGCAGCATTGGGGTGGTAGTAGGACTGCAGGATATCTGCGGCTTTCCAAGCGGTAGAACGTGCTATTTCGCTTAATTGTTCGAGATTTTTCATTTTTGCAACCGCAGATTTGGCTGATGAACGCTGATGAACGCTGATGGAATGACAAAAATTTGTTGTTTTAAGCAGTTGACAGTTAACAATTATCAGCTTCCCCGATCGCATATCAACTGTCAACTGTCAGGGGAAGTTCTGAGTTTTAAGTTTTGAGTTTTGAATAAAAACTGTCTTTAACTCAAAACTCAAAACTCAAAATTCAAAACTCCTTACCAACTGTCAACTACATATTAACGTGGGGGTATTTCCATTCGTAGTAATTGGGAAACACGAAGTTAGTAAACGAAACTGAAATACTCACATCTAACGATTTAACGTGGTGCCACCAACCCACTGGAATAAAGATGGCTTCTCCCGGTTCTAAAATCACTTCGATGATTTTTGCTTCTTTATAAAGCGGATACTTTTCGTAGTCGGGATTTTCGCCGTCTACTTTGCTGAAAACTCCGATATGGTTGTAAAGCAGGGGTGTTTGCTGCGGGCAAATCAATTTAATTAGCTTGCGTCCCGATACTTGAGTTAAGATTAAATTAACCGGATCGTGGTGCAGCGGCGTAATCGTGCCTTTCGGTCCGAACCAAAAGAAAACTCTGCCTTTTGTATCTTCGGGATTTAAGTATTCTGGGAAAATTTCGATGTCGTTAAATAGTGGTTTGAATTCTTCTCTTTCCAGGGTTTGGTTGTTGGCTACCATGTAGTAGTCGTTGCCTGTTCCGCCATTGACGACCATATCTACATATTCGCGGAATAAAACGAGTTTTCTGTGATTTTCTATCTTAATTTCGTAGTCCGGATCGGCGTTGCGATTGGCTTGAATTTGGACTTCGGCGTGACCGTATTTTTCGCGCAAATATTCCGGCGTCCACAACTGCAAGGCTTTCCAGTTGTGCATGATGTTGGTGATAATTACTGGAGTGTTTTTGGCGTAGTAGTTTTCGAGAAAATACTCGCGGGACAGACTGCTTTTGCGTTCGATCGTCCCGAATTTCGAGGATAATGATGCTAGTTGGTTGGCAATGCTGAGGTGCGATTCGAGTTTGTTTAATAATTGCACGAAGTTGTTGCCTGCTTGGAAGTAAGGGTGAGATGAGATTTCCCTAACTTCTGCGGTTGCCATTTCTGCATCGATGCCGATACTTACCAAGCCTTGAATGATGTCTGCGTCGGGTTTATTTAATAATTTGTTGGCTGCTACCCACTGTTTTAAGTTGTCGGGGACTTCTTTTTTGCTTTGGGCTGCAAGTAAATTGGGCAGGTTTTGTGTCAGCCATTCTAGGTTAACTTGCTGTTGTTCTGTGAGGGTAATCCGCAAAGGGGGAAGGGTGATGCTTAAAGGTTGGGTGTCAGGCATGATTCGGGTATTTTGGTTGGGGATAGTTTGGTTTTGCTTGTTTGTGTGTTACCAATATAGCAATCTTGTTCGAGTTGCGAATGTTTGTATTTTTTTTTAACGAACCGCAGAGGGCGCAGAGGGAACAGAGTTGGAGGGAAAGGAGAGTTTCGCGGATGCTAGAAGGGTTGCCATGATGATTTTTGCCCAACAAGCTTTACCATATTCTTTTTTCCGAGTGCGATCGCCCGCATCCGGATGTTTCGGTTAATTTAAACTTAAGTAAGTTCACCTAATTAAACAATTGATAGTTAATAGTTGATAGTTGATAGTTAATAGTTGATAGTCGATCGTTTACCTCTCCCCATCTCCCCATCATCCCATCCCCCCACCAACCACCCATCCGCTAAATCCGCTACCAAATCCGCTGCTTACCGCCCCCCACCAACCACCCAGATGTACCCCCAAAATCCCGCCCCCCACCAACAACCCATCCGCTAAATCCGCTACCAAATCCGCTGCTTACCGCCCCCCCACCAACCACCCATATGTACCCCAAAAATCCCGCCCCCCACCAACCACCCATCCGCTACCAAATCCGCTACTTACCGCCCCATCTCCCCTCTTATTTCTACTTAAGTTTGCCAGTTTTTTATCCATTTGCGAGTTCCGAGAAATTTGCAGGAATCAGTTGCAACTTTAGCAGCAGCAGCTAAGGCATTTGTAAAGTTAGCTTGCAAAATGTAGTGGCAGAAAGCGCCGTGAAAGATGTCTCCGGCCCCGGATGTATCTACAGCTTGAATTTGAGGTATTTCTAAACTGCCGTATGTGTTATTGCTGAAGTATTCGATCGGTCTTTCTCCACGAGTAATGGCAATGTTGGAAATTCCGGCTGCTGACAAACAAGCAAAAACTTGCTGGGAATTATGGCAGTCTGGCGGATAAAAATTATCCGAACAGATCGCCCATTCAACGAAGGGCAGTATTTCCTCCAATCCAGGTTTCCAACTGCCGCCATCAAGGACGATCGAGATGTTTTTAGATTTAGCAATTCGAGCAATTTCTTGACTCGCTGCGATTTGATGTCCGTCAATCAGTACGATATTAACCGATGCTAACACATCAGGATTAATTGCTTGACTCCCAGCCTGAGATTTAGTAGCATTAATCGAGATAACCGCCCGATCGCCCGTTGTTTCAGTTACGATAATCGAAGAAACAGGCGGCGAGTCCGATCGCCCCGGTTCCAGATCGATTACCTTGACATTATACTCAGCTAAATCGGCATGAATTAAACGGGCGATCGGGTGATTTCCCAATACCGCCCCCAACACCGCCGCATTACCCAAACTGCCAAAAGCAACCGCAGCATTTGCCGCCGGCCCGCCCGCAATAATGGTAGAATCAACAGCAACAACCTTCTGATTTTCACCCGGAGGCTTCTCGGCCAAATAAACCAAATCCAAAGTTGCCAATCCCAAAAACAATCCCGTTTTCCGATCTGCGTTCATCCACGTTAATCTCGCACTCATCAGCGGTTAAAAATAAACAATCTCCCCATGCAATCGCATCCCAACACAGGAACACTTTACATCGTAGCAACCCCGATCGGCAACCTCGAAGACATGACATTTCGGGCAATCCGCATTTTGCAAACAGCAGACTTAATTGCCGCCGAAGACACCCGCCATACGGGCAAACTTTTACACCACTTTGAAATCAAAACCCCCCAAATCAGCTATCACGAACACAACCGACAGCAGCGCCTTCCCGAAATCCTCGAACAACTGCATTTAGGCAAAAATATCGCCCTCGTCACCGATGCCGGAATGCCGGGAATTTCCGATCCGGGCTTTGAATTAGTCAGAGCTTGCGCCGATGCTAATATTAACATTATCCCGATTCCCGGTGCGAGTGCTTGTATAGTAGGAATAAGCGCGTCGGGCTTGCCGACAGACAGATTCGTATTTGAAGGTTTTTTGCCCGTCAAAGGCAAAGAACGCCAGCAAAGTTTGACAGCTTTACAAACAGAATCTCGCACGATCGTTTTATACGAATCTCCCCACCGCTTGCGCGAAACTTTACAAGATTTAGCAGATGTTTTGGGAACGAACAGACAGATTGTGTTGGCAAGGGAACTAACTAAAATGCACGAAGAATTTTGGCGCGGTAGTTTGAAAAACGCGATCGAACTCTATACCACACGAGAACCCCAAGGAGAATTTACCCTCGTAATCGCCGGCCTGGAAGCAGCAAAAAAAATCTACTCTGAAGATACCCTTAAAGCAGAATTGAAAACGATCGTGGTATCGGGTGTCAGCCGTTCCCAAGCCAGCCGCCAACTCGCCCAACAACTAGGAATCAACCGCCGCCAACTCTACCAACTCGCCCTCACAATAGACTTAAATAGCGAACAGTTGACAGTTGATAGCTGACAGTTGACAGTTGACAGTTGATAGTTGATAGTTTAGGAGGCAGAAACTGGGCAGCTTTACATACCCCCGATTTCTTTGGTTTTGTATCAGTAAATCTTAGGGTGCGCAGTGCGCACCTTACACTACAAATCAGTAAGATTTTCTTCCTTCTTCCTTCTTTCTTCTTCCTTCTTCCTTCTTCCTTCTTCCTTCTTAAAAAATCTATGGTACGCGGCAACTACGATCGACAAAAACCCTACCTCCACAACCCCCACATCAACAAACCCATCGAAGAAATTTATGCAGACTTAGATGCCTTTAGCTGGGAGATATTTGAAGACCAACCCCACCGCTTCGATACCGTCAGTTTCTACGTCTTGCTTCCCCCTTTAAACTACGAAGGCAAATTCATCAAAGGGATTTTTTTCAGTGAAGGAGTCGAACTGATCAACAAACTGTTTCCCCAACTTTCCGAAGCGTTTTTAGCCTTTACTTATTCTCCAGGAATTTCCTATTCTTGGGCTCCCGTAGCTGATGCTTATTCGAGTTTGTACAAAAACCCGCAGCGCGATCGATGGTTTCGCAAAACTTATCCCGATCGCGCCCTAAAACCAATTATACCCCTGCAAGATACCGATTTTGTCAACGAATACTTGCTTTGCCCGAGAAATGTTCCCGAAAAAGATATCGACCTCCTCGCTGTCGCCCGCCTTTCCGAAGAGAAAAACTTGCCTGCAATTGCCAAAGCCTTAAAAGTTTATCGGCAAAAATACCCGCAAAAACCGATAAAATTAACAGTTGTCACCGGGCATGATTTTGACACCAAAACAATGCAAGGTCTGGACGAATACGCCTTAAATGTATGGCGGCAAGTCGAAACAATTTTAACCAATCCCTTCGACTACATTAATTTAATACCGAGAGTGGATTACTACAATGAAATGCCTGTATATTACTCGCGATCGCGCGCATTTGTCCTCGGTTCGCTGCTGGAAGGAAAAAACCGGGGAATTACCGAAGCAATGAGTTGCAACGTGCCAGTAATTTGTTTTGAAGAATTCAATCAATACGCCAGGGGAGATTCGCCAGTTTTTCCCGAAGGTGCGGGGCTTTACGCGAAATTTGACCCGGAATCTTTAGCCGATACTATTCATACAGTTTTGGAAAATTCCAATGAGTTTAAACCGCGATATCAGTATTTAAAACATTGCGGTCGCAAGAACTTTTTTAACACTTGCATTGATAGTTTTCCCTACTACCAGCACAACATTCCTGACTACAAACCCGGAGATGCTATTAACAATTTGTGGCTGGATTTAGCGGTGCAGCAAAACTATCAAGTTAGTTTGTCCGACTTTTTGTACTCGCGATCGCCCATTGCCCACCTGCGCGGGATAAGTGTAATTGAGCAAAATCTCGGCGAACTGACAAAATTTATCTAGCAATTTTACCTGAGTCTAGATCCCCCTAAATCCCCCTTAAGAAGGGGGACTTAAGAGCGCTTTGAGTCCCTCCTTCTTAAGGACTTAACAGCGCTTCCGGTCCCCCCCTTCTTAAGGGGGGCTAGGGGGGATCGACCTCTAGGAATAAAAGCGATTCCAACCGCTGCAAAGCAACATCTAAATCATCATTAATCACCTGAAAATCAAATTCCCCCGCAGCTTCAATCTCCTCCTTTGCCCGCAACAAACGGCGCGCGATCGCACTTTCGGAATCTTGACCGCGACTCCGCAACCGCCGCTCCAATTCTTCCCATGAAGGAGGTAAAATAAACACTCGCAAAGCCTCTGGAAATTTATTTCTAATCTGCCTTGCCCCTTCGAGTTCAATTTCCAATATGACCCATTTTCCCTCATCGATTCCTTGCTTGATACTAAAATACGGAGTGCCGTAAAAGTTGCCCGCAAACTCGGCCCACTCCGCCAATTCGCCAGCCTCAACCATTTCCTCGAAACGGCTGCGGCTGACAAAATAGTAATGTTTTCCTTCAATTTCTCCCTCGCGGGGCTGGCGAGTTGTCACAGATACCGAAAGATACAATTCCTGATGGCGATTCAAGAGCGATCGTACCAGAGTGCCTTTCCCCACACCGCTAGGTCCCGTCAGAACAATTAATTTACCTGCTTTCATGTTGCAAATAGAAACACCTAAAAATTCAGTTTTCGCCTACTGTAAACTTTAGGCGTTTTTATTGCAACCGATCGAACTCAGTCCTCCTTACCCGGACTGTCTTTGCTGACTACAAAACGATTTGCCACCGTTTCCGGTTGGATCGCCGAGAGAATTACGTGACTCGAATCAGTAATAATTACTGCCCTCGTGCGGCGTCCGTAAGTAGCATCAACCAGTTGTCCCCGCTCGCGCGCATCAGTAATTATACGCTTAATTGGTGCCGACTCCGGACTGACAATGGCAATAACTCTGTTCGCAGAGACGATGTTGCCAAAACCGATATTAATTAACTGAATATCCATGAATATCTCAATTTATTAGGTGAACGAAAAACTGTCAATCCTTATTTATTATCATATATAACAACATTTTTTTTTACAAACCTAAAATTATTTATAGCTGATTTTTTGGGTTTTTACCTAAATTTTTGTCTGTTTTTAGAGGCAGAGTCCGCCTCTCTTTATCAAAACTTTAAAAAAATAGCGCTGTTGGCTGCTCTATATTAAAGATTTAGTAAAAGTTTTAATGTTTAATTCCTAATTACAAAGTATTCTTGCTGTTGAAGAGCAAAAAAAATTAATATTAAGAAATATCAAGTAAAATTAAAATGCAATTTTAAGTAATAGTACCGATCCACCAAGTAAAAGCACATTCGCGCATCCGCGATCTACTGACAGTAAAAATACAGAGTCTGAGTTTAGTTGACAGAATTTCCTGTGTTTGTGAAATTTGATTAAAGCAAAGTATTCATGATTCACAACACTGCAGGAATTAATCTCTGTTTGTCGGGAGTTGTACGATCTACTTCTCTAAAAAAAACCAGGTCTTTTACAAAATAAAAGACCCGGTTTCAAATAATACCATTTCGGCAAAATTAAGTTTTAAATTTTGAACTTCAGAACTGTATTTAACTCAAAACTCAAAACTCTTTCAGAACTGTCTTTAACTCAAAACTCAAAACTCAAAACTCAAAACTCCTTTAAGCTGCCAAACCGCTGTGCCGCAACAAAGCCTTAGTGCTCGGTTCCCGCCCCCGGAAGGTTTTAAAAACTTCCATCGGGTGCAAACTGCCGCCCAATCCTAACACTGTATCTCGAAAACGCTTGCCCGTAGATGCGATCGCGCTGGCATCCTCCAAACCCGCTTCTTCAAAGGCCGCAAAAGCATCGGCGCTGAGTACTTCCGCCCATTTATAACTGTAATAACCCGCCGCGTAACCGCCCGCAAAAATATGTCCGAAAGCGCACAAAAATGCATCTTCTTTCAACGGCGGCAACACAGTTGTATTTTTCGCAATCCGGTTGCGCACCTCGGCTACAGTTTCGCTGCCTCCTGGTTGGTAGCGGTGGTGCAATTCGATATCGACAGTGGCAAAATGGACTTGCCTTAACATGGCACTGCCGCTCATGTAATGGCGCGCTGCGAGCAGTTTTTGGTAATAGTGTTCCGGCAAAGTTTCCCCAGTTTCGTAATGCTTTGCCATGCCGAACAACGTAGCGCGATCGTAACACCAATTTTCCATAAATTGACTGGGCAATTCCACCGCATCCCACTCAACATTGTTGATGCCAGAAGCACCCGGATAGTCTACAGTTGTTAGCATGTGCTGCAAACCGTGACCGAATTCGTGAAACAAAGTTTCGACTTCTCCAAAAGTCATCAAACTCGGTTTGCCGTCAACTGGCGGAGTTTGATTGCACACCAAATATGCCACCGGCAAGCGCGTTGCAGTCGTTCCCGCTTCCACGAATTTAGCGCGCACGATGCACTCGTCCATCCACGCACCACCGCGCTTTTCTGCAGGGCGGCTGTAGGCATCTAAATAGAAATAGGCGATCGCATTTCCCGCCTCATCATCTATTTGGAAATAGCGGACATCTTCGTGCCAGATTGGCGCTCGATCGTCCGCAGCTTTTACTGTCACGCCGAACAGCCGATTTACTAAGCCAAATAAACCCTCCAATACCTGCGGCAAAGCAAAATAAGGGCGCAATTCTTCAGCGCTGAAAGCAAACTTTTCTTCGCGCCGTCTTTCCGACCAAAAACCGACATCCCAGTGCGTCAATTCTGAGGCTTCCGGCGCGCCTTTTTCCGCCGCAAATTCCTGCAATTCTGCTAAGTCTTTAACAGCAGCATCGTAACTGGCTTGGCGCAATTCTTCCAACAAGTTTTCTACTGCGGCCACGTTGGGAGCCATTTTGCTTGCTAAACTCAATTCAGCAAAACTTTCAAACCCCAACAAAGCAGCTTTTTCTTGACGCAATGCTAAAATTCGATCGATAAGCGGCCAGTTGTTCAAATCTCCGCTAGCAGCGCGAGAGATTAAAGCTTTGTAAAGCTTTTCGCGCAAGTCGCGGCGGGTACTGTGCTGCATAAAAGGACCGTAACTGGGAAAGTCTAAAGTTATCCGCCAAGGACCGTTTTCGGCAGTGGCATTTTCTTCGCCTGCAGTGCGGGCGGCTTGTGCTGCCAAACTCAACAAACTGGGCGGTAAACCATCAACTTCCTCTTGATTTGTCAGGGTGAGACTGAAGGCTTTGGTAGCGTCGAGGACATGGTTGGAAAATTTGGTAGCAATTTCTGCTAGTTCTAATTGAATCGCATTAAATCGCTCTTTTTTCTCGCCTTCTAAACTGATGCCGGAAAGTTGCGCGTCGCGAATGTTGGCTTCTACAATTCGCTTTTGTGCTGGTTCTAAGCTGTCCCAACTGTCGCTTTCGCGGAGTGCTTTAAATGCGTCGTAAAGTGGCTTGCTTTGGCTGAGTTTGTTCCAAAATTGTACTACTTGCGGCTGTACTGTTTCGTGGGCCGATCGCAATTCTGGACTGTTTTTCACGCCCATCAAATGCCCGACAATACTCCAAGTCCAATTCAAACGTTCTCCGAGTCGCTGCAAGGGTTCTACTAAGCCCTCCCAAGTCGGTTTGACGGAGGTTTCTAAGTTAGCTAATTCTGTTTCTAATTCTGCCAGCAGTTGAGTTACAGCAGGAACTACGTGCTCCGGCGCGATCGCATCAAATGGGGGCAGTCCTTTGCCTGTGAGTAAGGGATTTTGGGTAACGGTAAGAGTTGCTGTCATGGAATTTTATTGTCACCTGTTAAAACAATTAAGCGAACCGAATCTGAAGTCGATCGTTGTGCCGGTCGATGTCGGTTTACTTATCTTTCTCATTTGTAACACAGTATCGGGTTGGTAGCTTGGGTCGGAGCGGGTTTATCAATATTGTGGATGTGAATTAGAGATTTTGGCGACC
The DNA here is from genome assembly GCA_025454405.1 of Oscillatoriaceae cyanobacterium Prado104. Lineage (GTDB taxonomy): Bacteria > Cyanobacteriota > Cyanobacteriia > Cyanobacteriales > Microcoleaceae > Microcoleus. The sequence goes on from JALOON010000049.1 coordinate 122,967, forward strand.
ACCCCTATGAGATTTATATTTGTTTGACCTTTATTCAACACGTAAGATTGGTTAAAAAACTCTCAACCCTTCGGCAATCTCAGGGCAAGCTATTAACTATACTATTTCTAGCGTTAAAATACCCTGCGGTTTATTAACAACTAGCTGCATCCTGTCTAACCATTGCGAACCGATTAAAATTTCTGGGAGTTCACCTCCAACATGAACCGGAACGGTAAATTCTTGACTGTCAACAATTACTCGACCTTCATAAATGTCAAATAAAGCATCTCCCCGCGCTGTCGCCATCTTGAATTTAGACTTAACTAACAGCCACTCTAAAGCTTCCATATCTTGAAAATTAATTGCTAAATAGCCAGCGGTAAAACCTGTATCTAACATCACTTCTACAGGAAAAATCTCGCCATTAGAGGCAATCAATTCTATTTCAAAAAACAACTCTCCATTTTCTCCAAACCAACCTGAAATCATATCCGACCGCAGACCCCACTTTCATTGAGACGAAAGGCTGTTAGCATCACATTTTTATCGCTGTAATGTTCCTTGATTTTTTGAACGATGCCTAAAAGTGTGGGGTCAATTAAGTATTCTTCGCTGTCCGGCTCGATCGCAATAAACCAATTGTAATGCTGGTCGATCAGTTCGGGCCGAAGTCGCTCGAATATTGCTCGGCAGCGCAAACCTAGTTCATTCTTTTCGGCTTCGCGCCTAGCTAATTCTTCGGGCGGTATCATTCGATCGGGAGAAATTCTAGCCCGCAGGGCTTTTCGCTTTGGCGATAGCTGAGTCATGGTGTTGTTTTAATTCAATTTATGGATTGACTTATTTTAGCTTACAACTATTATTTTATCTATGTATTGGTAAATTCTGCTACTAAAACATTTGGAAAAATAATTATTAATATTTTTTAAAATTATTGCTCCTAGCAACAACTCCAGTGTAAAATACCGAAAATGGTTATCATTCCACGACAGTAGAGACAACGATCGAGGAAAAGTAGAGGTAAAGTTATGGTGATGGCTGGAGCGATCGAATCAATTCCCGAATCAATTCCCGTAACCGTTCTCACAGGCTATCTGGGTGCAGGCAAAACAACGCTGCTGAACCGCATTTTAACCCACGAGCACGGCAAAAAAGTTGCAGTAATCGTCAACGAATTCGGCGAAGTAGGGATCGACAACCAACTGGTAATCGACGCTGATGAAGAAATTTTCGAGATGAACAACGGCTGCATTTGCTGTACGGTTCGCGGCGACTTAATTCGGATTATCGGCAACTTAATGAAACGCCGCAATAAATTCGACCACTTAGTTATCGAAACCACGGGTTTAGCCGACCCAGCACCCGTAATCCAAACATTTTTTGTTGACGAAGATATGCGAGATAAACTGCTGTTGGATGCAGTTGTCACCGTAGTCGATGCCAAACACATCTGGCAGCACTGGGATGCCGATGAAGCCCAAGAACAAATTGCCTTTGCCGACGTAGTTTTGCTCAACAAAACAGATTTAGTCACCCCTGAAGAGTTGGCAGAATTAGAAAAACGGATTCGAGGCATGAATGTCATGGCAAAAATCTACCGCACCCGCAATTCCGAAGTAGAAATGGATGCTTTGTTGGGAGTCAAAGCCTTCGATTTGAACCGGGCTTTAGAAATCGAACCGGACTTTTTGGAAGAACACGCCCACGAACACGACGCAACAGTAACTTCAGTCGCGATCGTCGAACCGGGGACGCTTGACGGCAACAAATTCAGCGATTGGATCGGCGAACTGCTGCGGACGCAAGGGCCGGATATTTTTCGGACAAAAGGCATTTTAAACATGGCTGGAGAAGACCGGAGATTTGTGTTTCAAGGAGTACACATGCTGTTTGACGGTAAGCCCGATCGAGCTTGGAAACCGACCGAAACTCCGAAAAACGAGCTCGTATTCATCGGTCGTAACTTAAATGCCACTCAATTAACCGAGGATTTCCGCAAGTGTCTAGTTTAAAAAAAACTGGCAAAACCAAGGCAAGCAAAAGCGAATCAATGCTGCAATTTCACGCCAAAGAAATGCTGTCTGACTACGTAACTGCCGTTACTTGGTCGCCAGATGGCAAAACTTTAGCAATCTGTTCCGCTGCCGGGGAAGTAATGTTAGCAACTGTCAGTCCAATGAATAAATTGGTCTTGCGATCGCTGCAAACAGCTACTGGGAACTCAACAGATTGCTTGGCTTTTTCCTCAGACAGCCAACTCCTAGCAGCGGGAGGACAGGACGGAAAAGTGCGGATTTGGCACATTGAATCTGGGGAATTAATCGCCGATTTGGACAACAAGCGCGTGTGGGTTGATAAATTAGCTTGGTGTCCGAGTTGCAACGAATTAGCATTCAGTATGGGTCGCTGCGTTCAAGTTTGGAATGCTGCAGACAATACAGTTGAAGTAACCCTGAATTTCGACTCATCTTCGGTGCTAGATTTAGCATGGCATCCGGTGGTTAAATACCTGGCAATTAGCGGCTATCAAGGTGTCAAAGTTTGGAACGGTGCAGATTGGGATGAAGACCCGCATATTTTAACAGTACCGTCTGCCACTGGTGCGGTTGCTTGGTCGCCTTCGGGACAATATTTAGCCTGCGGCAATATCGACAATACTTTAATTGTCAGCGAATGGGGCAGTTCCGAACCTTGGGTAATGCAAGGTTTTCCCGGCAAAGTGAGGCAATTAGCTTGGTCGGATAAAACTAATTCATTGGGCGCACCTTTATTAGCTGCTGCGAGTTCCGATGGCATTGCCGTTTGGGAAAGACAAGCTGATGAAAGCATCGGTTGGGAAGGTTGGGGATTGGAAGTGCATGAAAAAGTTGTCAGGGCGATTTCTTTTCAACCCCAGACATTTTTGTTAGCTTCGGCAGCCGAAGACGGTCAAATTTGCTTGTGGTACGAAGCCGAACAATTGCTGCAAATTCTTGAGGGTGCGGTCCGAGGTTTTTCCTGTCTCGCGTGGCATCCCGAAGGTCAATTTCTTGCAGGCGGCGGCTGCGATGGCGAATTGCTTGTCTGGTCAAAGTCCACGCGGGGGAAAGGATTTAACAAGCAGAAATGATGCAACAACACAGACAATAACAATAAGGTGCGTTTGGTCGATACCAAGCGGATTCCGCAAAATCGCACTGTCTAATCGCCAAATTTGCTAACAATTTTGCACTCATGTAAGGTGCGCATTGCGCACCTTACTGCCATCAATAGCGTGTCAAACTAATTTTTTCGTCAGTCCAGGATCGCCATCATCCACTCTCGATCGCCCACCAACAATCTTACATCTCAAATCGTCTTACTCTCTCTTTTTTGTCAAAATTCCTTGGCTGGGACTCAACAGCAAAGCCAGCAAAAACAACCCAAAAACAACCAGGACGATCGCTGCACCGGATGGCATATTCAAATAATAACTCAGATACATTCCGATCGCGCTTGCCAAAATCCCGACAACCGCACCCACTCCCATCATTAAATGCAGTTCTTTCACCAACAAATACGCCGTAATTCCCGGCCCGATTAACAGCGAAATTACCAACAGCGCCCCCACCGTTTGCAAACTCGCCACGATCGTCAGCGTCATCGCCGAAATCATCCCCAAATAAATCCAGTTTACGGGCAAACCGCTAGCTTGCGCTCCCAACGGATCGAAAGTATAAAACAGCAATTCCTTGTAAAATAATTTAACCACCACCAGCACGATCGCGGTAATTAAAAAAGTTTGCTGCAAGTCTGACGGTGCGACTGACAAAATATTCCCAAACAAGAAACCGTCAAGGTCTAACTTTGTCGTCCGCAGCAAGCTAATCAGCGTCACGCTCAGTGCTAAAAACGTCGATAAAATTAATGCCATGATGGCATCAATCTTAATCCGAGATTGTGACTGAATCCACACCATAATTATAGCGCTGATAATTCCCGATATAAAAGCGCCGATCGAAATGTTGAATCCTAAAGCAAAAGCAACAGGCAATCCCGCTAAAACTGAATGGGCGATCGTATCAACCATCATTCCCATTTGCTGTACGATTAAATAAGAACCGACAACTGCGCAGAGTATTCCTAACAAAATGCCAGTCGCGATCGCATTCCGCATAAACTCAAATTGTAGCGGCTCAACTAGTAAATTTAACATTCAATTAATTAGAAGGAAAGAGGGAGAGGGGGAGAATGTGCAACTTTTAAGCTAATGTCTGGTTGTCTGGTTCCCAGGCAGAGCCTGGGAATCCATGTCTAGAGGCTCTGCCTCGTCTGAGCTTCGCGAGGCAGAGCCTCTAGATCTGTGTTACCAGGCTCCAGCCTGGTAACGAGTAAACAACGAGTAAAACTAAACTTAATTTAGTAAGGTGCGCAGTGCGCACCCAGGAGTCTGCAGTCGATCGTTTCGCTCAAGCAGAGACCAAACTTAAATCGTATCCGTAAGCCTTTTGAATGTTAGCAGCAGTCAATACTTCCTTGCAAGAACCGCTAGCGATTAACTGCTTGTTCAGCAACAATAAATTGTCATATCTTTTTAAGGTTTCACCTAAATCGTGACTGATTACTAACAAAGTTTTATTGTCAGCTTTGAGTTCAGCAAAAATATCAAAAATAATCTCTTCTGTAGTTCGATCTATCGCGTTAAAAGGCTCGTCAAAAAAGAATAAATCTGCTTGTTGGGCGATCGACCTTGCCAAGAAAATCCGCTGCTGCTGTCCTCCGGAAAGTTCGCCAATTTGCCGGTTTCGCAACTCCCACATTCCCACTCGCTGCAAAGCTGCTGCTACCAATTCTCGCGACTGCTTTGAGGGACTGCGAAACCAACCGGTCTGGACAGTTCGCGCCATCATTACCGCATTCCACACCGTAATCGGATAATCCCAGTCAATTTGCGATCGCTGTGGCACGTAAGCCACCTGCTTTAACTGTTCCCTCAGCAACTTGCCCCGATACTTCACCCGCCCCCGACAAACCGGGATCAATCCCAGCATCGCTTTCACCATCGTACTTTTCCCCGCACCGTTGGGACCCAACACCCCCGTTAACTGCCCGGAATCCAAACAGAAATTGATGCTGTTGAGGGCCCAAATCCCTCGGTAGTTGACAGCCAAGTCTTGAACTTCTAACATAATGTTTTAAGGTTTTGAGAACGATTCTTGTTTGCACACCCTCTAGAATAGAATAACTCTAAAGAGCAATAACGATTATCGTTCCAAAGGTAAAAATGTTAAAGAATTTGTCAGGGAAAACCCGCAGATTTTGCAGCGCTGCTGTGGCAATAGGTTTGGGAGTTGTTGGGTGCAATTCCAGTCCCCCCACAAACAACGCCGCAACTACCCCAACTGCCAACCCCGCTGCGACTGAAACTCAAGCCAGCCCCGCTGCTAATTTGCCAAAAGTGGTGGCGACGACGGATGTTATTTGCGACATGGCCAAAGAAATCGCTGGAGGTACGATCGACCCTGTTTGTTTGATTAAACCCGGAGAAGACCCCCACGCCTATCAAGCGAAACCCGAAGACAACAAAGCAATTGAAACAGCAAACTTAATTTTGTACGGCGGTTACGACCACGAACCGGGCATTATTAAACTCATCAAAGCTAGCAGCAACACTGCCCCTAAAATCGCCGTTCACGAACTAGCAGTTCCCCAACCTTTGATGGGAGAAGCGCACGACCACGAACATGAGGGAGAAAAAAAAGCTGAAGAACACGACCACCAACACGCTGAGGGCGAAAAAGTTCCTGATTCTCATGTTTGGCACAGCGCTCAAAACGGCGTCCGCATGGTGGAAACTATTCGGGATGAATTGAAAAAAATAGCTCCCAAAAATGCCGAAATTTATACCAACAATTCTGCTCAACTAACCGCAGATTTGCAAAAGTTGGATGCTTGGATTAAGGAGCAAATTGCCACAATTCCGGCAGGAAAACGCAAGTTAGTAACCACTCACGATGCCCTGAGTTATTATGCTAATGCTTATGGTTTGGAGGTGGCGGGAGCTTTGAAGGGAGTCACGACCGAGGAACAGCCGACAGCGGGCAGAATCGCAGAATTAGTATCCGAAATTAAGACGGCTGGAGTGCCGACAATTTTTGCAGAAACGACGATTAATCCGAAATTAATGGAGACTGTGGCGAGGGAAGCAAATGTCAAAATTTCTGACAAGGAACTCTACAGCGATGGTTTGGGCGCTCTGGGAAGCGGTGCCGATACCTATGAAGGGATGTTGAAAACCAATACTTGCGCTATTGCTTCCGGTTTGGGTGGCAAATGTACTCCTTTTCAATCAACAGCAGCCCCAACTCCTAAATCAACAGTTGACAGTTAAAGGAAGAAGGAAGAAGGAAGAAGGAAGAGGGAAGAGGGAAGAAGGAAGAAGGAAGAAGAAAAAGTCTCTCCCCCACTCCCACTCTCCCACTCTCCCCCAATCGCAAATCGAACTATGTAACTGTCAACTGTCAACTATCAACTGCTATAAATTGCATTTTATTGAGGCGAATTTTCCTCACCGTTACTGGGTGGTTTTTGCCCGATTCCCAAGTTTTTCTTAGAGGATTTTAACTCTTTCCACAGCGCTTTTATGTCTTTATAGGCTTTTTCAGCGCTAATTTTGCCACCAGTTTCTAAGGAGCAAATGTAAGTTATTTTCTGGGCAAACTCTTGCAAATTTGCATTAAATGCCAAATTTTCAGGCGTAAAATCTCCGTAAAAGCGGCTGCGAGGATGTAGAAAATCTTCCCGATCGTTCATGGCTCCCTTCCTAGTTCATATTTGACTTGCGTTTCAGCGGTTAATGCGATCGATTTATACTTGGGATTGTTTGGCGTCGCTGCGTTAACTCGCTTCTATTGTAGGACGCAATTAGCTGTTGCGCTTTCTGACTGCGTGTTTCTTTATTAATGTTATTTTAACCTAAACTTGTTAAAGTTAACATTTACTTAACCTATATTTAACCTAAACATCAAAAAAATAGGGAGTGCAATTCCTGCATCCCCCTGTGGGTAGATTGGCTAGTTTTTTCTTCAATCCCAGCGATTATTTGTTGCAGGTACAGCCCGCGTGACCGCAGCCGCTGCCGTTGGGGTGACCGTCGGCACAGGCTTCGGAACAGTAGTATTGACCGCTTCTTTCAATGGCTGCGCTGAGGTTGACAACGCACAGGCACGACAGACAGGCGCATTTCATTTGGGTGACGGTGGTCATTTTGCTCTCTCCCGGTAGGTTTGTGATGTGATATTTATATATGAACACATATTCAGATGTATGTCAAGAAAATCAAAAAGAGTTGTTACAAAAGTATTGCCGAGCGCGCTAAAATCAGGGTAAGCTCATCTAATTTCGTTCGCGCCGGGCTCGCACTGCAAGTTGTTAAACTTAAAATCTCTACAAAAAACCGCAAATGGCAGCAAGATTTCGAGCGCTTTTGTCGAACGTCCTGCGGGATTTCCCACCACTACGCTAACAGCATTATTTCCGATTGGTTCGATAGCACGTCGCGGCCAGAGCGGTTAAGCTGCTATTCAAAGAACTCGTCTCTGTTTTGGCGTCAGATGTACTAGAGTGAAAATGAGAACCAAAACAAAGCTGGAAAGAATGCCACCGAAATCTGCTGTTAACCCAGTTGCAAGCAAACCTAACGAACAAAACGATACACCCACGTGCGATCGACCGCACGTAGCAGACAGTTTCCGAGTCCGCGACATTCAAACGCAACTTCTCACCACTGCCAAAGCGCAGCGGATGGCAGAGTTTTTCAGTCTTTTAGGAGATGCCAACCGCTTGCGGTTGCTGTCAGTCTTGGCAGAGCGAGAACTGTGCGTGTGCGATTTAGCAACAGCTTTAAACATGAGCGAATCGGCAGTTTCGCACCAGTTGCGAACGCTGCGGGCGATGCGGTTGGTCAGCTACCGGAAACAGGGGAGGCAAGTTTTTTACAGTTTGCTAGACAAACATGTTTTGGAACTCTATACAGCAGTTGCCGAACATTTAGATGAAGAAAATTGACATTAAAATTGCATTTGTGTCGGAATTATTAAAGACAAGATTTTTGGGATAAATCCGCAAAAATCTTGACTCTCCAATGGTCGGGTTTAAGATTTGAGGGGTTTAAGCTTCAGCATTTAAGCTTCAGCAACAGTGTGACCGGTTGCAACAACCGCCTGTTTGATCGATTCTTCGGAAGCGGCTGCTTCCACAGTAACTGTTTTAGCCGCTAAATCCACATCGATTTTAGCTTCGGGTTCGACAGTTCTAATGGCTTTGGTAATCGTATCTCCGCAGCCGGAACAGACGATCGAGGGAACGTTAAGTTTGAGTGCCATAATTCAGCGAGACGTTGTAGATGACAATATGGATTCTTCTATTTAATCATAAAAAAGCATCCGGGCAAAGTCGCGGGCTTGCCGGGAGTCTGGCAAGGATTTAAACCGCTGCCGGAATGCGGAACAGACGAACAGCAGCGCAAGCGCATAGAAACTTGAGGCTAATGCTAGCGATCGGTCTAAAATTAGAAATATTGCTAAGTCCTGTATTTCTAATATCGAGGTGCCATGTCAGAACAAGAGCGATCGAAATCATCGATAAATTTCCGCAGCTTTACCGATTGGTGCTTGTACAAAAACAGTCTTTGCGCCGCAGCCAGACATACAGTTGAAGTGCTGTTGGATAAAGCTGGCACTTCTGACATTAACGAGGCCGATCGTATTCTGTCAAGCAAGGGTAAAATGTCACTGCAATTCTGTCACATATTAGACATCACACCCCTACAATCTCTGACTAATTTGACTTCTCTGAATCTGACAGGCAATCAAATATCAGACATCACACCCCTGCAATTTCTAACTAATTTGACTCATCTGCTGCTGCACGACAATCAAATATCAGACATCACACCCCTGCAATTTCTAACTAATTTGACTCATCTGCTGCTGCACGACAATCAAATATCAGAGATCGCACCCCTGCAATCTCTCACGAGTTTGAAATTTTTGATTCTGCACGGCAATCAAATATCAGACATCGCACCCCTGCAATCTCTCACGAGTTTGACTTCTGTGAATCTGGGAAGCAATAAAATATCAGACATTACACCCTTGCAATTTTTAAATAATTTGATGGGGCTGTATCTGCAGAGCAATCGAATATCAGACATCACACCCCTGCAATCTCTCACGAGTTTGATTTATGTGAATCTGGGAGGCAATAAAATATCAGACATCACGCCCCTGCAATTTCTGACTAATTTGACTTCTCTGAATCTGACAGGCAATAAAATCTCAGACATCACACCCCTGCAATCTTTGACTTGTTTGACTTCTCTCAATCTGGACGGCAACCAAATATCAAATATTGCGCCCTTAAAATCTCTGATTAATTTGAGTTGGCTGGAGCTGTCTAACAATCAAATATCAGAGATCGTGTCCCTGCAATTTCTGACTAATTTAACAAATTTAACCTATCTGAATCTGAACTACAATCAAATATCAAACATCACATCCCTGCAAGCTCTGACTAATTTAAATCATTTAGAATTGGTCAAAAATCAAATATCAGACATCCTACCTCTGCGATATCTGACTAATTTGCACTCTCTGCGGCTAGACTTCGATCGAGCTGCAACTACACCCCAACAGAAAGCTCTCCTCGAAACCTGCCGTCATTCCTATAGTTCTCTCGCCAACTCTACAGAACAGATCGATCGCGCAAAAGCCTCAACTGCCCTTCAATCTGCCTGCGAAATTCTCGGTTTAAAAACTCCTGAAATAATTTTTATCCCTAGTCCAAAAGCAGTGCTATCGCAACTACAAATATCTAAAAAACAGCCTGAAATTAAATTTGTATTGGAACTAGAAAAACAAGCAATAGATGCACTGTTACCCTTTAGCTTAATAACAGAATTGCAGGGGTACTTTTTGTCGGAAATAGCATGGACACAACAGCTAGAAAATTTATGGGAAGAGGAATTATATGAGCTATCGATAGTAACTCCAAAATACTTGGTTAAGGCTATCGCTATGGCTGAATTTTGTGTATCTGGCTTGGGCATTTCACTCAAACCAGAGTCACAGAAATTGTTTGCAGCAATCGAGCAGCTTTTAGCAGAATGCGGCTGGATTTTTATGTTTGAGGATGTCTTTTATGTTTGTTCGCGCCCTACCAAACTTTCCCTCGACAGCCAATACCGCCTCCACGCAGAGGGAGAAAGCGCGATCGAATTTGCTGACGGCTATAAAATCTATTCATATCACGGCGTAACTTTGCCTGAAAAATACGGGCACATTCACCCCGAAATGTGGCAAGCCCAATGGCTTTTAGAAGAAGAAAATGCCGAACTCAGGCGAGTGTTAATTCAAGGAATTGGTTATGCTAGAATTTGTCAAGAATTGCAAGCCACAGAATTAGATTGCTGGCAAGAGTACGCGCTGCTGAGAATTGATGCCGATATTGACGGCTTCAATCCTGAAGATTTTGAGGACGATGATGGTGTTCCTGAAAAAGAACCAATTCATCTGTTAAAAATGACTTGTCCGAGTACGGGATTCATTCATGCGTTGCGAGTACCGCCCGATATCGCATCCGCCCGCGAGGCAATTCGTTGGGTAAATTGGGATATTGAACCCGAGGAATTTAGCGTGCAAACTTGAATGCAGTTTTTGATTTATATCATGTTGGGTCGATTGACCGCGATAAGTAAGGATCGAGCGTGTGGACTTCAGTCCGCTCCCTGAATGCGGACTGAAGTCCGCACTACAAGCATTTTTTATTACTGGTAATCGACCGGACTTGATATTACAGATCGATCGATATTGGCGCAAGATTTTAGTTAAAATTGAGATATTGCATCAATGTCAGAAACTGGGTTTCTCCTATAAATTATGCACCTCAACCAATATTTTGTGCCTAGAATCCCGGTTTATCGGAGTTAGTAGGTGGGGTGGGGGCGGGTTTTTGAGATTGTCAATTATTGCCAGAGATTGTTGGTGAACCCGCCCCTACATATTTATTGAGAATGGTGCAAGATCTCAATTAAAACTGACTTGTAAAATCTGACGCTAAAAACTCTAAACTGAAGTTCCCCCCTGGCAAAAACTTGAAACTGTCTCACTGTGCGACTTCCAAGTATTTTAGAGTCGCTCGCGCATGGGTACAATCGCTGAAATTTCTGGTTCATAAGCTGAAACACCAAGCAGCACAAGGGTTTCAACCCACGTCTCAGTATTTCTACGGGGGGAACTTCAGTCTAAATTGCAGTCCTCTTTGAGAGGACTTTCGCTATGAGACAGGGGTTTTCAACCCCTGTCGGACTGTCGGACTGTCGGATTGTCGGACTCTCGAATTCACCTAAGACTTAATAGCTTTGAACCTGCATTCATCTCAGCAACACTGCGTCCAACCGCCGCCGCCAAAGGCCGCAAACTAGCAACCAAATCGACCATAGCATCCAAAGAAAGAGCTTGTCGCGCGTCGGAAACAGATTTTTCCGGTTCCGGGTGACACTCAACAATCAACCCGTCAGCGCCGCAAGCAACAGCAGCTTTAGCCATCGGTGCAACTAATTCCCGCTTGCCGACAGCGTGAGAAGGATCTACAATTACTGGCAAATGAGTTAACTGTTTCAGCGCAGCTACTGCACCTAAATCCAACACATTTCGCGTATAATTGTCGAAACTGCGGATGCCCCTTTCACACAAAACTACGTCGGGATTTCCGTGGCTGATAATGTATTCGGCGGCCATCATCAATTCTTCAATTGTGGCAGACAAGCCGCGTTTTAAAAGAACGGGTTTTCCAGCTTGACCTATCGCTTTTAAAAGCTCGAAGTTTTGCATGTTGCGGCTGCCTATTTGCAGCATATCAGCATAGGTGACAACAGGTTCGATTTGGGCGATCGACATTACTTCTGTCACCACCGGCAAACCGTAACGGCGGCTAACTTTTGCCAAAATTTCTAATCCTGCAATTCCCATTCCTTGGAAAGCGTAGGGAGATGTGCGGGGTTTGTAAACGCCTCCCCGCAAAGCTTGCACCGGTGCAGTCGCAAGTTTTTCGGCGACTGCTTCCATTTGTTCTAAACTTTCAACGGTACAGGGGCCGCCGACGATTAATAATTCCGTACCGCCGACAGAAACTGTATCTGATATTTTGACAATCGTCTGATGTTCGGGATGGGATTTGGTTGCGAGTTTGGCATCTAACATGAGGGTATTCTCCTTGACAATTAAGTAAAAACTAAGTGGGTGAGTTGCAAAAAAAACCCGGAACTTTAAAGAGTTCCGGGGGCGTGCGAAAAAACAGCGCGACAGTTTACCCGGAACTCCTTCGGGGCCAAAAATAAAAGCCGTAATACCAGTTACTGAATAAAGTCATTGCTGTTTTCGCCTGTACTTCTTGTTGCTGAGAAAAAAGATAGAAAAAACAAAACCGCAGGTGTTAAGCTGCGGTTCGCCCGGATGTTCGCAGTGAACTGTAATTCACTCCGGGCGAACCTTCCAATACCAAAAATAAAAATAGCTGCGTGTTGCGAACATAATTAAAGCGATCGAACTCAAGGAATGGACTAAAAGGCTGAGCTAAAAGGTTGCGATTGATGGATTAATCACAACATTACCTGAAAACATAGCACAGATCGACCGGAATGTCAAGCTCTTCCGATCGAAAGATTGTGAGCATTGGTAACAAGTGGCAACAAGCACCCTACTTAATATCACTAGCAATTTGAGTTATGATAATTAGAGACTAAGCAGACTTCAGTTTTTAAGAAGTACAATGATGACACAACAAGAGTTGATTAATGAGTTTTTGTCTCTACCTGCTGAAGCACAAAGCCAGGTAGTAGATTTTATTGCTTTTTTGCGGAAAAGATATACAGTATTTCAACCTGCATCTGGAGCATCAGATATTGACTTGATAAGCGATAAATTTATTGGAATGTGGCGAGATCGTCAAGATTTAGCTGACAGTAATACTTGGGTTCGGAACGTGCGAAAAACAGAGTGGTGAATGTAGCATGACTAATCCAACTATCGTCGATACTGATATTTTGATTGATGCTGGTCGCGGTGTTAGCGAAGCAGTTAACTGTTTGCAAAATTTAAAAGCAAGTTCTGGACTAGCAATTAGCATAGTTACAGAAATGGAACTGATAGTTGGCTGTGCTAACAAAGTAGAACTACAAACATTAGAAAATTTCCTGAAACAGTTTGATATTATTAAGATAGACTTGTCCGTGTCAGACAAAGCAGTTGAGTTATTGCGGCTTTATCGTCTAAGTCATGGCTTGCTGATTGCCGATAGTATTATCGCAGCTACAGCAATCGTGTGGAATTATCCGTTTATAACAAAAAACCAACGTGATTATCGATTCATTCAGGGGTTGAATTTGTTGCCATATCCTTAATACTATTTGGCTGCAACCTGAATTAATAGCAATCTTATATGACTTTGTACCAAGCCGGGAGGAGGGTATCATCTGACTGATGACTAATGACTGATGACTGATGACTGATGACTAATGACTAATCCCAACCGAAGTCTCGATCGAGCATTTCTTCTAGTCTTTGATTGTGCGATCGAAAGTATTCTTTTAACTGCTGGTATACTGTTTCGCTGACCTGCGGATATTCGGTAGCGTTATATTTTTCATAGATTTCTAGTTGGTGCGATGGCAAGTTTAAAAATTCTAAAACTTGGTTGTAATTTTCGCAGGGATTGGCGTACAAATCCTCGCTTTTGAGAATTAAGATTTGTTCTTTGGGAAATAGTTTCAGCCACGCTGGGAGTTGGTCGGCGTAGATGCCACGGGCTAGATAAGCGTGGTGTTGGTGTTCGTAACTGTAGTAGGTTGGGCTGGCTAGAAGTTTTTCAATTTCGCCTTTGAGTCTTTCCGGTTCGCGGGCGATCGCCTCTGCAAATGATAGCGATTCGTACTGAATTTTTATATAGTAATAATAATGAGAAATTGCCCGCTCTACAGGATTTCTCAACAAGGCAATTATTTTAACTTTAGGAAATAAATCGTAAATTCGCTGGGGAACTCGCGGGTGAAAAATATAGTAAGGGCTGGCTTCTCCCGTTAATAACGATTCGCCCCCGGCTGGAGTGGGAAAGTGGGAACAATACCAGTCTGTGCTTTTGTCAAAATTGAAGTCAAAGTAATGTATTTCTTTTTGGCTGGCGGCGGCGATTTGAGGATGTTGGATCAGGTAGTTGTAGAGGGATGTCGTGCCGCCTTTTTGAACGCCGATGATGATGAAGTCGGGAGTTTTGAGGGTTGATTTCATTAATTTCTGAGATTGCAAACCCCGGGTCGATCGGCCCAGGGTTGTTGACACTTTTTTTACCCCTTGGTCTAAATCGTGCCGCCTGCCGCTTGAAAACGAGCTCGCGCGCGTTTTACTGCTTGCTTGGCTTGAATTTTCTCTTGCAAAGTACCGGCTTCGGCCTTTTCCAAACGAGCTTCAGCTTCAGCATAATCGGTACGAGCAGCTTCCTTGTCGATCGCATCGCCTTTTTCAGCGCCGTTGACTAGAATAGTTACTTCGTTTTCTTCAATTTCTGCAAAGCCGCCCATCAGAGCGATCGAGATCCACTCTTTACCGGGACGGACGCGCATCACGCCCGTATCCAAAGCCGTCAACATTGGAGCGTGACCCGTCAAAATACCTAATTGACCGGTCGTGCTCGGCAAAATTACTTCTTCAGCATTAGAATCCCAAACAGTTTTGTCTGGGGCAACTACGCGCACAGTTAATGTCATAAATCGGGAATTGGGAATTGGGAATTGGGAATTGATAATTAGGAATTGGGCATTGGGCATTGGGCATTGGGCATTGGGCATTGGGCATTGATTTTTTGTATTTCGCTCTCCCATACAACCAAATCATTGCCCATTACCGATTATCGATTACCCATTACCCATTCCCAATTTTCTACTTAGCTTCAGCCTTCATTTTCTCAGCTTTGGCGATCGCCTCGCTGATGTCGCCCACCAAATAGAAAGCTTGTTCCGGTAAATCGTCGAGTTCACCAGCCAAAATCATCTGGAAGCCCTTAATCGTATCTGCCAGCTTGACGTACTTGCCGGGAGAACCAGTAAACACTTCTGCCACAAAGAAAGGCTGCGACAAGAACCGCTCGATTTTCCGAGCGCGAGAAACCGTCAAGCGGTCATCTTCCGACAGTTCGTCCAAGCCCAAAATCGCAATAATATCTTGCAATTCCTTGTAGCGCTGCAGAGTTGACTGCACCTGACGGGCAACACCGTAGTGTTCCTCACCCACCACGCTGACTTGCAACATCGTAGAGGTAGAGTCCAGCGGGTCAACAGCCGGGTAAATACCCTTAGCAGCCAAACCGCGAGACAGCACGGTTGTAGCGTCTAAGTGAGCAAAAGTCGTAGCCGGCGCGGGGTCAGTCAAGTCATCCGCAGGCACGTAAACAGCTTGCACCGAAGTAATCGAACCTTCAGTCGTCGAAGTAATCCGCTCTTGCAAGTCGCCCATATCCGTACCCAGAGTCGGCTGATATCCCACAGCCGAAGGCATCCGACCCAACAGAGCCGATACTTCTGAACCCGCTTGCACGAACCGGAAGATATTGTCAATAAACAGCAGCACGTCCTGTTTGCTGACATCGCGGAAGTATTCAGCCATAGCCAAAGCCGACAGGCCGACGCGCATCCGAGCACCGGGCGGCTCGTTCATTTGACCGTAAACCAGAGCAATTTTCGACTTGCTGCGGTCTTCTTCATCAATAACCCCCGACTCGATCATTTCTTTGTAGAGGTCATTGCCTTCGCGGGTGCGCTCGCCCACACCGCCGAACACGGACACGCCACCGTGAGCTTTAGCGATGTTGTTCACGAGTTCCATCATAATTACGGTTTTGCCAACGCCTGCACCGCCGAACAGACCGATTTTGCCACCGCGGCGGTAGGGTGCCAGGAGGTCGATCACCTTGATGCCCGTTTCAAACACCGAAGGTTTGGTTTCCAGTTCGGTAAAAGCCGGGGCGCTGCGGTGAATGGGCAAACTTTCGGAAGTATTGACCGGACCGAGGTTGTCTACGGGTTCGCCGATCACGTTGAAAATCCGACCCAAAGTTGGGGTGCCAACGGGAACTTGAATTGGTTCCCCAGTATCTACGACTTCCATGCCCCGCACCAAGCCGTCGGTGGTACTCATGGAAACCGCGCGTACTTGGCTGTCTCCGAGCAATTGCTGAACTTCGCAGGTAACGGCAACTTCTTGACCTGCTTCGTTTTTACCGGAGATAGTGAGAGCGCTATAGATTTGGGGCAGTTTGCCGCCTGGAAATTTTACGTCTACAACCGGCCCGATGATTTGGGTGATGTAGCCTATGTTCGTTTTTTCTGCGGTGGATACCATGAATAGTGCCTTTGTTTGAATGCTGTTTTTCCGCAAGGGGAAAAATTCTTAACATTTAGAAATGCTATTTTTCAGAGTACCACTGAACAGACTCACTATTTAGATTTGTGTACGACTGCGCTCAACATTTTGTTCCAGTCATTTTGCCGAGCGCCGGAGTCGCTTTCGCTGGGCGCGGGCCGCGCCTAAAGCGCCGATTCCGAGCATCGTCCCGAACAGCGTGACGGGTTCGGGAGCTAACTGAGCTCTAACGCTGAAGTCTTGGAAATCAGCGTCATCTCCGCCACCGTCGTCAAAGGAGATTTTTGTGCCTTGGGCGAGCTGGGCCATTGTCACCGATTGAAATCCTTCCGATCCGACACCGCCGTTGTTTGCGGAAAAGGACTCAGTGGAGCCGTAGTTAAGGTTGAAGTCACCAAAGACGGCTTGCTGGCAGCCGGCTGCGAGGCATTCAGTTCTCCGGAAGCGACTGTTGGCGGCAAACCATTCGGGGCTGTTCATAAAGGTACTCGACGAGACGTACTGCTCGAACTGCAGCCCGCTGCCCGTATCGCTCCACAGTAGGAGTGCGTAAAGCTGGTCTTTGAGAAAGGTGAAGGTTTGACCCCCGGAACCACTGTTGGGAAAGACTGTGTTGCCTGCTGTTCCTTTCCATTCATCAGCCGGGCCGTTGTCTGAAGATTTGATTTCGTAAAACAGCCTGGATATGTTGCTGTAGCCGGTGTTTCCCGACTGGGCTTGGGCTACCCACAAACTAGACTGGTACATTCCGTGAGATTCGTCGAAGGTAAAGCGGACTGTTGTTTCTTCGTCGAATTGGATGCCTGTCGTCCCGAACATGAAAGCTCGAGCTGGCGTGCAGACGCCCAGCAAGATGGCAGTTGCTATGCTGGCGATCGTCCAGGATGTTTTTTTGCCTGAGGTTAATGCTGTCATAACCCTGATTCCTCCAATAAAATTGTTAGGTGGTTGATGCTGGGGATGGCGCAAGCTTGCTGGAATTTTGGATAGCATTCGCGATCGTACTACCGATCGGCGAGCCCCCGAGCTTGCCAAAGATTCTACAAAGCGGTGTCGAATAACTATGTCTTTGAGTAGATGAGTGGTCTGTTCCTTTCAGAGTAATTACTGATACCAGACTGCCATAACTTAATATGTTCTCGCAAGATTTTGAACCCGTATTTATTTAAAACTTACAATATTTACCGTTCGATACAACCATCTAAAGTTCACTGCAAGACTAGGAATTATTAGCTTTCACGATTAATTCATGATTTTTTTTTCTCTGGGCTTGTAAAGTTTTAGTGAAGGCAACCTCAAAAATATCGATAATACTTACGCATGAGATACCCAAAATTGTTTTTGTTTGCCAAAATACCGGATCGCAGTTTTAACGATCGTGAAAAACAGGGTTTCTTTGGTAATTATACGTAAGTTGCGATCGACTTTGCCAGCACCGAACTCAGTAAATTCTGTGAAGGTCCCAGTCTGGAGCTGGTCGATCGGGGTGGTATGCTTCAAGGTGTTGGGTAATTCCCGAGGTGAGATGTGTGAAGTGGTAGGGGGTAAGTTCAAGGTGGGAGGGACTTGCACCTAACACCTAGAACCTGAAAACTCAAACCTCAAACCTCAAACCTCAAATCAGTAAGTTTTTAGGCTATTCGCAGCTTGTGTTTAATGAGGTAAACTTACTATTAATCCAGAAACCGGGTCGTTGACGCCGCGAACCTCCGGGACTGTCTCAAACTAGCTGTAGGTGTTGGGACGATCGATCGAAAAATAAGTCATTCGTAACAGATGTTGAAGGAAGAAAACTTTTTACCAATAATCAATTCCTGAGTTTTACATACTCGGACAAAGCTTTGCCCGTCCTCTGGTTTCACGGTTGTAAAATTACCCGCTACAGTTCTCCAATCAGCCAGTAAGTTTGCATTTTGCCCTTACCTTTAACTGGGATGTGGCCCCGTTCTTCAAAAATAAATTTCTCCCTCAAACGTTCGTAAGTTGCCGCGGTTACCTGAATTTTTCCCGGCAATCCGTTCGACTCCATCCGCGAAGCGACATTTACAGTATCGCCCCACAAATCGTAGCTAAACTTGCTAATTCCAATAATTCCCGCCACTACCGAACCGCTATTAATCCCGATCCGCAAGTGAAAACCCTCTCCGATTTTATCATTAAACCGACCTAAAGCTGCTTGCATCTCCAGGGCTAACAGCGCGATCGCCTGTGCGTGATCGGTGCGCGGAGTCGGCAAGCCGCCAACTACCATGTAAGCGTCGCCAATAGTCTTAATTTTTTCCAATCCGTGGGCTTCAGATAGCTTGTCAAACTCAGAAAAAATCGCGTTGAGAATTTCCACCAACTGACTCGGAGTTTTGTGAGATGCAAACTCTGTAAAACCCACTAAATCGGCAAACAACACGCTCACTTCGTCAAAATGGTCGGCGATCGGCTTTTGTTGTTGTTGCAATCGCTCGGCGATCGGCTTTGGTAAAATATTCAGCAGCAATCTCTCTGTTTGTTTTTGCTGCAATCTCAGCGCTGCTTCGGCTTGCTTGCGCTGGATCGTCGCGCCTAGCTGCGTCGCCACCGCACTTACTAATTCCAACAACCGAGGCTGGCAGGAAAGAACTTTTTCGCGATAAAAAACCAAAACAGCCAGCACCTCGCTGTCCGCCATTATCGGCACTCCAAAAGCAGCTTTTAAGCCCACACCAGCCGCCATTTCCGCTCGCAGAAAAACTTGTTCGCTGGCAGTAGAAACATCTTCAATCCATTCAGACTGCTGGGACTGCCAAATCCTCCCCGGCAGCCCGATTCCGGGAGCAAATGTTAACTGCCAGCTTGCCTTTCTGAATTCTGACAAACGAGGCTCGCTGACATACCTGCCTCTAGCGCATTTTAATATTTTGTCTTCGCTGCTAGGAATCCAAGCTTCCCCCACATTCCATTCAATTGTCCGACAAATCAATCCTAAAATTACGTCGATCGCCGACTCAAAATCATCGGATTTGCTAATCGCTTGCGTTGCTTTCAGCAGCAAGGTAGTTTCCATTTCCACCTGTTGACGATCGCTAATTTCTTTTTGCAGGAGTTGGTTTTGCTCGGTCAGTTGTTGATTTTTTTCTTGCAATTCTCTTTGCAAGTTGCGCACGGCAAGCTGATTGCTGACTCGCGCCAATACTTCTTTAACTTGAAAAGGTTTTGTAATATAATCAGCGCCGCCAATTTCAAAGGCTTTTGCCTTATTTATTGCTTCTTCTAATGCCGTGAGAAAAATAATGGGAATTTCCTGATATTGCGGTTCGGCTTTTAATTTTTTACACAGTTCGTAACCGTCAAGTTGCGGCATCATAATATCCAGCAATATCAAATCCGGGCGGCTGGATTCGATCGCCTCCAAAGCCGAAAAACCGTTAGTCACTGGTCTAACTTTATAGCCGTGTTTTTGTAAAATTCTAATCAACAAACGCAAGTTATCTGGCGTATCGTCAATTACTAAAATATCAGCTCGATCGCTATTAGTTCCCCGTGCCTTCATCTGCATGATGCGATTCCTCCGCCTCGGCAATTAAATTGAGAATTTTCTGGTAATCAAAATTATCGAGATAACCCTGGAGGATTTGAGTAAATTCAGGAAAAGCGTCCCGGATTTCCTCAATTGTCGCGACTATTAAGTCAAAGTCAGCGCTGCGGATAACCTGTCTCATGTTACCGATCCATTCTGCGGGTAATTCTGGCAGAAAAGCAAGCACAGCATTTGAAGATGACTCAGATAGAGCGTTTCGAGCGCTTGCAGAACCGGAGTCGGCCAAGCTAGAACTAGAATAAATATAATTCACCCCCAAATGTTTGTTGAGCGTCTCAAATATATCTGTTTTGCGGAAAGGTTTTCTGATAAAGTCGTCACATCCAACCAATAAAGCAAAAGACCGCCGTTCCTCAATTGTACTGGCTGTGAGGGCAATAATCTTCGGAATAGGGAATTCCCGACGGACAGCGGTGCTTTCCCCTCTCGCTGCTTGCTCTTCCTCTCTTTCCTGGATTCTGGCTCTAATTTCGATCGTCGCTTCGTAGCCGTCCATCACCGGCATTCGCAAATCCATCAAAATTAAATGCGGCTGCCAAATTTCCCAGATTTCTACTGCTTCTGTGCCGTTGCTGGCCTCTTGCAGGGGGAAACCTAAGGGAGAAAGCATTTTGACTAACAGTTGGCGGTTGTCTTCGCGATCGTCCGCAATTAAAATGCGATATTCAGGCTGATTCGGTGCCAGTGCAATAACTTCGCGTTCGATTTTTGGAGGTACGATCGCGCTGGCATCAATCACCTTAGCTGCTATCTCAAATCTAAAAGTTGTACCGCGTTCGAGCTGGCTTTCTACAGCAATATCGCCGCCCATCAGCCTGACAAATTGGCGGCTGATGGTCAATCCTAAACCCGTACCTTTTTGAGTTGTTTGACCGGATTCTGTTTGCACGAATGCTTGAAAAAGATTGCCCAATTCTTCCGGCGCAATACCAACCCCCGTATCTTCTATTTCAAATTCCAAAAACAGCGCCTGAGAAATATCTAAATCGCCCGCCATCGCACCTGCACCGGCTGGCGGACTATTAATTGTCAAATTCTCTGAATTTGCAGGATTTTCTGCGCCGAGACTCGCTGCGCCTGCTGTCTCCTTGCCGGTTGGTTGTGGCGCGCGATCGAAGCCATCCATCGCATCACCTGCATTGGCACTAACAGCAGGTCTAACTCTGACAGACACCCCGCCGGTTTGCGTAAATTTCAGCGCATTGCTGAGCAGATTGATCAGCACTTGACGCAGTTTTATTTCATCGGTTCGCACGTACCGAGGAACATCCGTACTGCGCAGGAACAGCAACTGCAAGTCTCGAGATCGGGCGCGCAATTGAAACATATCTTGCAAGTCGTCAAGCAAGCGATACAGATCGAAGTTGCTGGGAAACAATCCCATCCGCCCCGCTTCAATTTTTGCTAAATCTAAAGCTTGATTGATTAAAGTCAGCAAGTGTTCGCCGCTGCGGTGAATTATTCGGAGATTTTCTCGGTCTTCTGCTGTCAGGTTCGGACTGGGTTCGATGATTTGAGTAAAACCGAGTATGGCGTTGAGGGGAGTGCGCAACTCGTGGCTCATGTTCGCCAGAAACGTGCTTTTTGCTCTGTTTGCTGCTTCGGCGGCTGAGGCGGCTTGTTGCAGTTGTTCGGTGCGTTCGACAATTTCTGCTTCTAAGGTGCGCTGGTAATTTGCGAGAACTCTTTCTGCTTCTTTGCGCTCGCTGATGTCTTGAATAACTGCGATCGCATAGGAAATATTGCCGCTGCTATCAAAGATTGGCGTTGCACTTACCTCCAAGGTAACTATTAAACCGTACTGGGTGATTTGTACGTTATCAACTTTGACAAATTCCCCTTGCAGCGCCTGCAAAATCGGAAAATTTTCCGGTAAATACAGCTCGTCGAGGTTGGGGTTATAAAGTCGATCGTTTGATGGCAATTGTTGGGCTGCCCTTCCCAGGATCGTATTTGCTCCTAGCAATTCCCGCGCTGCATGGTTCAAATAGGCGATCGAACCGTCGGAATTGTAAACAGATACCCCCACCGGCAAAGCTGCTAAAAATTGATTCAGCCTGCTTTCATTTGCTGAGAGTTCTGCGTTAGCTCTGATTAATTCCTGGTTGACTCTCGTTAGTTGCTCATTAATTTGTTGTCGCTTGGCAGTTTCAATTGCTAATTTGCGATCTTGCAAGTAACTGTGTACTGCTTCGATTACTGTCAACTTCAAGTCTTCTTGCTGCCAAGGTTTGGGGATGTATCGGTACAGCTTGGCATACTTAATACTGTTGCAGAGGGCTTGTAAGTCGGCTTGCCCTGTCAGCATGATGGTCAGGGTGTCGGGCGATTGTTCGTGAATTTGTCTGAGCAGTTCGTCTCCTTTGATATCCGGCATGATATAATCGGAAAGCACTAAAGCTATTTCATTCTCGTCTGCTTGCAAATCTGCTAGCAATTCTAAAGCATCGGCTCCGCCTTCTGCTGTTTCGATGATGCACCGATCGCCGATCGCCTTTTTTAGTTCGATTTTTAAACTATTCAAAACATCCGGCTCGTCATCTATACAAACAATCACAGGTTTTTTCATAACTTTGCTAGCCCCGATTTTTTATTGTTTGCAGGACTGGGGCCAAAGTAGTTTGACGCGCTCCCGAGAGCGATCGGGCGCGCCACCAGCATCCGCAGTGTAGAATAAGTGCTTGAGTCTTTTTTTATTAACTCTTCACCCTTCCAACCCGCACCTTCTTTTACCCGCAGTTTCACTGCATTGATACCCCGCCCGGCCGACACCACTTTAACAACCTCGGGATATTTTTGGTAAGTTCCTTGGATCTGATATCTTGCACCATTCTCAGAAACCCGGTTTCTGGCAAAGATCTTGCGTAAAATCCGATATTTACCGCCAGAAATTCGGTGTCTCGCTTGTATGTTGGAAATGGTGCAAAATGTCAGTTGAATCTCAGATCTTGCAACAATGTCTGTGGGGGTTTTTTGTGGGGTGAGGGCGGGTTTATTTAAGTTGTTTGCTGCGTTTAATCCGATCGGCGAACCCGCCCCTACAGGATCCCTACAGGATTGTCGATCGCGCTGCAATATCTCAGTTGAATGAAAATTTTTGCAGTTTTACTCCCCAGCATCAACCCGTCAAAAAACACAGTTTTCTCCTGCAAGTCTTGCAGAAAATTCCCAGGAGATTCTAACTGGTTTTTGAGGTTGACTTTTAGCTCCCTTACCTGTAGTAGCATAGCTGGCTGGCGATTCCTTTTTAGTCCGAAGTTATTAAAATTAAGAAGTTGTTAAAAAATGTTGCGATCTTGTTATCGAGAGCGAGTTTCCCGCTCGAACCTAATCTCCGCTGTTTGATTCCTCTGACTCGGCAATTAAATTGAGAATTGCCTGATAATCAAAATTATCGAGATGGCCCTGAAGCAGTCGGGCAAATTCCGGAAAATCCGATCGAATTTCCTCTATTGTTGCAACAATTAGATCGAGATCGGCGCGGCGAAGGACCTGTCTCATATTACCGATCCATTCAGCAGGCATTTTGGGCACAGCAGCGAAAGAGGTACTGGAGGTGGAATCAGAGATCGAGCTGCGATCGGCCCTCGAACTAGAGCTAATTAAGTCAGAATAAATATAGTTCACCTCCAAATGTTTTTGCAACATATCAAATATATCTGTTTTGCGGAAAGGTTTTCTGATAAAGTCGTCACAACCGACCAACAAAGCAAAAGACCGTCTTTCTTCAAGTGTACTAGCTGTCAAAGCAATAATCTTCGGAATTGGGAACTCAGGATTGGGAAAATCCGTCTGGCCGCTTGCTTGTCTGTCTTCCTCTGTTTGCTGGATTTTAGCTCTAATTTCGATTGTCGCTTCGTAGCCGTCCATCACCGGCATTCGCAAATCCATTAAAATTAAATGCGGCTGCCAAATTTCCCAGATTTCTACTGCTTCTGTGCCGTTACTGGCTTCTCGCATCTCAAAACCCAAGGGAGAAAGCATTTTGACTAAAAGTTGGCGGTTGTCTTCGCGATCGTCCGCAATTAAAATGCGATATGCTGGCACATCCGGTGCCAGTTCGATAACTTCGCGTTCGATATTTGGGGTGGCAATCGTCGCAGAATCAACCACCTTAACGGCAATCTCAAATCTAAAAGTCGTTCCGCGTTCTAGTTCGCTTTCTACCGCAATATCTCCTCCCATTAACCTAACAAATTGACGGGCGATCGTCAATCCCAAACCCGTACCTTGTTGGGCTTTTTTCCCGGATTCTGTTTGCACGAATGCTTGAAAAAGATTCTCCTGTTCTTCTGGCGCAATGCCAACGCCTGTATCTTCTATTTCAAATTCTAGAAATAAGGAGCCATCAATATTTAAATTCCCGGCGGCGGCCGGTGCTTCGCACTCAAGCTGACGGCTAATTAGGACATTTTCTGCATCATTGCTGGCTGCTATCTCGGAAGTTGTCAAATTGTCTGGGGGATTGGCAGTTTCTGTTTCCTCCTCCGTTCCTTGGGTGGTATTCCCGATCGCCTCAGTTGCATAACGGCTAGTGTCTTTGGTTCTAACTCTGACAAATACCCCGCCGATTTGCGTAAATTTCAGCGCGTTACCGAGCAGATTGATCAGCACTTGACGCAGTTTAATTTCATCGGTACGCACGTACTGCGGCAGATCCGTACTGCGCTGGAAAAATAATTCTAATTCTTGCCTTTTAGCGCGCAATTGAAACATATTTTGCAAGTCGTCAAGCAAGCGATACAGGTCGAAGTTGCTGGGAAACAATCCCATCCGCCCCGCTTCAATTTTTGCTAAGTCTAAAACTTGATTGATTAAAGTCAGCAATAGTTCGCCACTGCGGTGAATAATTCGGAGATTTTCTCGGTCTTCTACTGTCAGATTCGGGCTGGGTTCGATGATTTGGGCAAAGCCGAGTATGGCGTTGAGGGGAGTGCGCAACTCGTGGCTCATGTTCGCCAAAAACGTGCTTTTTGCTCTGTTTGCTGATTCGGCGGCTGAGACGGCTTGTTGCAGTTGTTCGGTGCGTTCGGCAATTTCAGCTTCTAAGGTGCGCTGGTAATTGGCGAGGAATCTTTCTAATTCTTTGCGCTGGCTGATATCTTGAATAACTGCGATCGCGTAAGCAACATTGCCGCTGTTGTCAAAAATCGGTCTGGTGCTAATTTCTAGGGTTACTACCAACCCGTATTGGCTGATTTCTACTTCATTAACCTTGGCAGCTTCCCCTTGCAGCGCCTGAAAAATGGGAAAATTTTCGGGAAAATATAGCTGGTCTTTTTCACTATTATAAAATTGAGAATTGGCAATTAATTGTTCCACATTGCTTGCCATACTGGTGTCTACCAGCGCAGTATCTGTAATCAGCATCTGCTCCGCTGCATGATTGATATAGGCGATCGAGCCGTCGGGATTGTAAACAGATACTCCCACGGGCAAAGCTGCTAAAAATTGCTGCAACCTGCTTTCCTTGGCTGCCAATTCCTCGTAGGCGATCCTTAATTTCTCGTTAGCTTCTCGTCCTTTAATCACTTCATCCGCTAACTTGCGATCTTGCAAGTAACTGTGTACTGCTTCCACTACAGTTAATTTCAAATCTTCGGTGTGCCAAGGTTTGGGGATGTAGCGGTACAGCTTCGCATACTGGATCGCGTGGCCGACAGCATCTAAATTTGCTTGGCCCGTCAGCATAATTTTCAGCGTATTGGGCGATCGTTCGTGAATGATGCGGAGCAGTTCGTCTCCTTTGATATCCGGCATGATATAATCGGAAACTACTAGAGCTATTTCGTGTTCCTCTGCCTGCAAATCTGCCACCAATTCTAAAGCATCTTCGCCCCCTTCAGCAGTTTCGATGATGCACCGATCGCCCACTGCTTTTCTCAATTCGATCTTTAAGCTGTCTAAAACGTCAGGTTCGTCATCAATACAAACAATCACAGGTTTTTTCATAACTTCGCAATCCCGGATCGGATCGTCTCGATTAATTCTTTGCTCTTCCAAGGTTTGTAGAGGCAGCAGTATAAATCGGCGCTTTTTACTGCCCGTTTTACTGCTGCTGCGTCCGCCTGTCCGGTCAACATAACTTTAACAACCTTAGGATGTTTTTGGTGAATTTTAATTAAAAGTTCATCTCCTTTAATTCCCGGCATCAGCCAATCCGAAACAACTACGATCACTTGCTCTTTTTCTTGGAAATCTTCAATTAACTCTAACGCTTCATCGCCACTTTCCGCTAATTCGTAAAAATACTTATCTTTAAATTCTTGTTTGAGCTGCATCTTAAGAGTATTCAAGACATCCGGTTCATCATCAACGCAAAGAATTACAGGCTTATTCATTTTTCTCCTCTTTGTTTAATTTAACTGTGTCGGGCGCAGCATTCAAGATGTTCGCAAAAATCAGATCTTCACGTTTAATTTCAGCGAACTCTCCAAATTCTTTGGTATTAATCCATTCAGCCTATGCGATACCAAATCCGGTTGGGCTACCCCCTTGTCGGTCGATCGCCAATTTCTCCCTGCCCTCACTCTCCCCCTTTCCCCTTCTCCCTATCGGTAAATAGGGATTTTTAACTCGGATTTGGTATGAGATGGTGCGGGGTTAAGGTCGATCGCACTCGGTTTTTGGTGCAGGTACAAACATACCTCTTCCCACCGTATTTTAGTTGATGGGCAGCGAGACTGTAAACGCCGTCTCCCCCGGTACTGACTCTACCGAAATAGTTCCTTCATGCTTGTCAATAATTTTTTTGACAATATCCAATCCCAAACCGCTACCTTCTCCGGCAGCTTTAGTAGTAAAAAATGGCTGAAATATTTTGGGCATAACTTCAGGGGTGATGCCTTTACCGCTATCAGTCAATTTGATAAATACACTCGCATCTTTTTTGTAAGTTTCGATCGTTAAAGTTCCTTTGTAATCCATTGCTTGCAGGGCGTTGTGAATCAGATTTGTCCAAACTTGATTCAAGTCATCTGGGTAGCAAACTACCTGGGGCAGATTGCTATATTTTCTCACTACTTCTATGCCGTGTTTCAGTTGATTTTGGTAAAGCGTTAAAACCGTTTCAATGCCATCGTACAAGTTTGCCTCAACTTTTTCTTGAGCGCTATCGAAATGAGCGTAGGTTTTGAGGGCAAATACTACTTTCCCTGATTTGGCTGTGGCTCTTTGAATTAAAGCGATACTTTTTTTGAAGCTAGCAAACTCGTAAGCAGTATTTAAAACTAATGCCCAACTGGGCGATTTAAAAAATGGCAGCAATTCTTCAAGATTATCGTAGATTTCCATATCTACCAAGGTATCGGCAATTTCGTCCGCATTTTCTACTGCGCTTGCTGACAAATAACTAATTAACTGCTGCTTTAACTTGCGCTTTTCTTTGCTGGTCAGTACATTATCTTGTTCTGTCGATCGGTTCAATAAAGTTAAAAAATAATTTCGATCGTCCGCACTGAGTTTTTGAAAGAATTGAGGTAAATTGCTGACATTGACATCCCAAAAAGTAGCGATATTATCAATAGACGAACCGATAATGCCGAGCGGAGTATTAATTTCGTGGGCGATCCCAGCGATCAGTTGCCCCAGGGCTGCCATTTTTTCCGATTGAATTAAGTGTTCTTGAGTTGCTTGCAGTTGGTGGATAGCAGTTGCTAAATCTTGATTCTTTTCCTGCAAACTATGTTGCAGGGAGCAAATTTTTAAGTGCGTTTCAATCCGAGCTAAAACTTCTTCCACTTGAAAAGGTTTGGTGATGTAGTCTACCCCTCCAACATCAAAAGCTTTAACTTTATCCATCACGTCATTGACAGCGCTGATAAAAATTACCGGAATGTCTTTGGTTGCTTCCGAAGCTTTGAGTTGCCGGCAAACTTCGTAGCCGTCAATTTCGGGCATCATAATATCCAGCAGCACTAAATCCGGCGGGATATTTTGAGCTGCCGAAAGCGCTAGCTTGCCGTTGGGAACCGGTCGGGCTTGATAGCCTTTTTCCGTAAGAATTCCTGCGAGCAATCGCAAGTTTTCGGGCGTGTCGTCAACAACTAAAATGTTACCATTATGCGATTTGTTTAAATTTGCGCTCATGTTTTACTTCTCCTCGCTTTTTGCAATTGCGCTCAAAATGCGGTCGTATTCAAAATTATTAATACACTCTTGAAGCGTGTCAGAAAGAGGAGGATTGACCCTGCGAATTAGTTCTATAGAAGAAGCGATCGCCTCCATATCAACGCTCAAAATTCTTTGCTTGAATTGGGCTATCCATTCGGGATCGAGACAAGAGATCGCCGCTGGTGTGAGTACATCCCGATCCAAATCGCCCGTAGTTGGCGTCATGGCGGCTGTCGGATCTTCATAAATATAGCGCACTCCCAAATGTTTGCCCATTGCCGAAAAGATATCTTCCTCTCGGAACGGTTTGCGCATAAAATCATCGCAACCCGTCGAAAGAATCACTGCCCTTTCTTCTTCCAAAACGCTAGCAGTCAAAGCAACAATTGCCGTTGCTTGCCCTTGAGTAGTCGTTTTAATTTGTTTTGTTGCTTCGTATCCGTCCATTACGGGCATTCTCATGTCCATCCAAATTAAGTGCGGTTCCCATTCCTGAAAAATCTCGATCGCTTCTTTACCGTTACTCGCTTCTCTCAATTCAAACCCCAGCGGATTTAGGAGTTTGACTAACAGTTGGCGGTTCAGCGGTTTGTCGTCCACAATCAGCAACCGATAGCGGGGCTGATTCGGTTCTAGGGCAATGACGCGGCGTTTGGGTTTTTTGCTTTCAATATCGGCAGCTTCTACGAGGTGAACTTGGATGTCAAACTCAAAAGTTGTCCCTTTTCCTACCTCGCTGCTGACTGCTATTTCGCCTCCCATTAAATGTACGAATTCGCGGCTGATAATTAAACCCAAACCAGTACCTTCTTGAGCATCTTTTCCGGTTTTTGTCTGTACGAATGCTTCAAACAGCCGATCGATTTCATCAGCAGCAATTCCCGGCCCGGTATCTTGCACTTCAAAATGCAGCAAATAGCGAATGCTCGATCGCTCTCTGTTATGCTTTTTCCGGTTGCCAACGCCGCCCCTGACTCGCACCGAAACTCCGCCTTCTGAGGTAAACTTAATTGCATTGTTGAGCAAGTTAATTAAAACTTGACGCAATTTCACTTCATCGGTACAAATGTAGTGCGGAACTTCGGGATCTCGAACGAACACTAACTGCAGGTCTTTCTCCTCAGCTTTGAGAGCAAACATATCTTCTAAATCGTCTAGCAATCGGTAGAAATCGAAGTTTTTCTCGTTTACCGTAGTGCGTCCGGCTTCAATTTTAGATAAATCTAAAACTTGGTTGATTAAAGTCAGCAAATGTTCGCCGCTGCGCAGGATAATCCCGACATTTTCTTGATTTTCGGCAGATAGGGTTTGACTGCGGATCGCGACTTGGGCGAAGCCGATAATCGCGTTCAAGGGCGATCGCAATTCGTGGCTCATATTGGCAAGAAATGTACTCTTGGCTTTGTTCGCTGCTTCTGCTGCTTCTTTGGCTTGCTGCATTTTGATTTCAGCTTGTTTGCTAGCAGTAATATCTTTGATAAATCCTTCATAATAGAGGAAGTTTCCAGCCGCGTCGCAGACAGCACGGCAATTTTCGGAAATCCAGATCGTGCTGCCATCTTTTTTGTAAACTTGCGATTCAAAGTTTGACAGGATGCCGTATTCGTCCATCAGCGCAATAAATTCTTCGCGACGGTGAGGGTTAACGTAAAGTTGATTGTTAAAAGCTGGCTGTGCGGCGATTAATTCTGTGGCGGATTCGTAGCCGTAAATGTGAGCTAAAGCGGGGTTAGCACTGATGTATTTCCCATCAGCAGCAGTCTGAAAAATTCCATTTAAAGCGTGTTCGTAAATATTGCGGTATTTTTCCTCAGCTTGGCGCAGGGCGATTTCTGCTTGCCGCCGTGCGGTAATGTCGCTGGACATTGATAAAAAGCAAGGTTCTCCATCAATATTGATGGTTTCGATCGACAGCAGCGCCGTTCTTTCCGTACCGTTTTGATTTCTAAATTGCAGCTCGTAATTGTGTATTGCCGTTTTGTTTTGCAGCATTTTAATCATGCGATCGCGCTCTGCTAAACTCGCCCAGAAATTCAGTTCTACCGCGGTTTTGCCGATAATTTCATCGTGGCTGTAGCCGATCATCTGGCAAAAACTGTCGTTGACTTCTAGGTGACAGCCGTCGCTAATTCTCGTAATGGTAATCGCATTCGGGCTCGATCGAAAAGCTTTAGCAAACTTTTCTTCTGCCTTCGCAAGTTCGGCAGCGCGTGCGGTCACTTGCGATTCTAAATTTTGATTGTAGTCTCTTAAGAGTTTTTCGGTGGATTTGCGTTCTGTAATATTTTGAAAAGCGCAGATTGCGTAAATAATATTTTCTTGGGCGTCGTAAATAGGAGTACCCCAAACTTGCAGGGGAATAGTTTTGCCATCTAGGCGAACTTCCATATCGTCAATAGTGATACTTTTACCCTGCAAAGCATTTAAAATTGGATCGCGTTCTGCCGGGTAAATTCCCTCAGATCCTGCTAAATAAACATGATAGGATGTGCGCAAATTTTCAGTATCTGCATCTAAAATTCCTTGACCCAAGATGTCCTCTCCCGTGGGATTGATGTAATAAGGTTTGCCAGTGGTGTCGGCGATAAAAATACCGATCGGTATGGCATTTAGAAACTGCTTGACTCGGTTTTCGCTTTCTTGCAGCGAAGTAAAGGAATGGCGCAACTGTTCTGCCATACTGTTAAAAGAATCAGTCAGTTCTCCCAATTCATCGGAACGCTCCAAAGCAATTTTTGTATCCCATTGATTCTGGGACAAAGCTTTTGCTGCGGCGTTCAACTTTAAAATCGGTCGCACCACCCATTTAGCAGTCAAAATTCCGATAATTGCAGCCGCGATCAGCGCTGCAACTGACAGGAAAACAGTGGTGCGGGTATTGGCATCAATTTGCTCCATAAAGTCCGATTCAGGCACCACTACTGCAATCAGCCAATCCAAACCCCGATCGTCCTTAAATGGAGTTACCTGAATAAAATTGAGCTTGCCGTCAACTTCAAAAGCCAACTGTCGAGAACTATTAATATTAGCCAAACTGCCGTAAAATTTATCTAAATACCTTGCCGTTTCGCGAATTACGGGATTTTCGCTGTCGGCAGCTTTGATGCGCTTGGCTTCTTTACCCTGAGGCGCTAATGCTTGAGTGTTTGTTGAAGTTGCAATTAACAATCCCGATCGTTCCATGACAAAAGTCTGTCCTGTCTTGCCAATCTCGATCGTTGATAAAAATTCTTTGATTCTGGAAAACAACAAATCGCTGGCAGCTACTCCTAACAGATTGCCACTGTCATCGTAGATCGGCATCGCAGCAGTAATTGCCAAATCTCTAGTTAAAAAATCAGTATAAATTGGCGTCCAAATAGGTTTTTTAGCTGCTTTTGCCGCTACGTACCAAGGTCGAGTTCGCGGGTCGTAAACATTCTCAGATATTTGCACCATATTGACGCGGTTCCCTTGAGAATCAGCAGTAAACCGAGCTAATTTATTATCGGTAGAAGCATCAGCAGCAGAGATCAGAATGCCATTTTTTGTGCGGATGGCTCCCGAATGTTCTCCATTCTCTTTGCCCGTATAAATGATACTGATCGAATCAAAATATTGAATTTGTTCTAGAAAATGATGTTCGAGTTTTTGCTTGTCTGCTAAGTTCAATTGCCCCAACCTTACCCCTTGAACGTTAAGGTGGTTGACAATGTGAGGAATTGACATATAATTTTGAATCTTGTCTCTGATGCGCTCGGTAATTTCTTCTCGCAACTGAGCGGCAACATCATTAACAGCTCGCTGGCCGTTTTGAAATGACAGCCAACCTACAACTCCTACAGTGCCAACAATTTGGATTAAAAAAGGAACAACCAGCACAGTTTGTAAGGGAGCTTTGCCTAAAACTTTGGCAGCAAAGCGATTTAGCTGTAGAGAAAAAATCTTCATTCTCAGAACAATCAGTAATGGGTCCAGCAAAACGCAGGGGAGTCAAACGAGGTAATTGGTAATTGGTAATTGGTAATTGATAATCGATCGAGATAAGTGAAAAACTGTTATCAGTGTCTTCGCGACATACGCGCCACGAATAATTGTAATAGTAGATATCTCTTTAAATCACTATAACGTAATTTCTGCAGGCAACTTTTCCGCAACTGTTAGTACAAATAATTCCTTCGATCGCCCTGTCGATCGCTGCTGCGAACTCGTCTATTTTACCCTCTACGGTTGAGTTTGTCGCGATGCAAACGTGGGTTGGCAGCAACGCTGCCAATCGAGTATTGTAGCACGTATTTTTTGAAACAAGCCGGAGCAACCGCACGATCGCCCCCAAGCTGCATTTACCTGCGATTAAACTCAACCCTTTCGCCGTAACGCAACAGCATATCCAAACTATCCAAACGATTTTGCCAAGTTTGCACTTGATAACTATTATCGGTAGAATGCAGCCTCATCGCAGATTGAAATTGAGTTTGAAAATCAGCCAGCAATCTTTTGGCAGTTGCTAAATTTCCCGCAGTCGGACTTGATGCCAATTTGCTCAAAGCTTGCGCTAATTCGTCCGATCGACTTTGCAAAACTCTCAGTTCCGATTCCGACAACCGCAATCGATCGTTCGCTAACAAAAAACTCCATTCCTGCTTCATCGCAGTATATCTCGAAGCAGCAGCAGCAAACGGCTGGCGGTAAGGAATCGGTTCTGCAGCAGAGTTCGCTCTTCCCGGTTGGCCCTGAGTGCGGTTGAAAAATCCCTGCATCCCGTTGCTGATGCTTTCCACCGCAAAAATTGCATAACCCCCTGTCGGCAAATCCCGCAAAGCCTGAATTTGGTCGATCGCTACAATTTCCGGCAAAGTCAACAGTTTCACCGCAGGCGCAATCAAAGCCGGTCCGAGATTTCTTTCGGTTGCCAGGGGCTGAGTAATTCGCTGCAGGCGGTTCGTATCCAAAGCATAAGTCATCGGCACGATCAAATCGACAATTCCCTGCCTTGCCCAAATTTCCCAATTTTGTTGAATTTTATAAATCCGCTGGCTTTCCGGGTGCGGAAACACGGCTACCGACAGAATTGTTCGGGGATAATTCTGCCGTAAAAGTTGAGAAACTTCAGCTACAAAAGTATTAATTTTATTAGTTTTAAACTCCACCCACTGCCGCCACAAATGGCCATCTCCTGGGGAAATATTCACGGGATCTCTACCAGTCAACTGCTTGAATTCCTGTCGCGCCGCCGTACCGTAACCGTAGGTAAAACCTGCATTGTCGTTTTGAAAAGGATAGCGGATATAGTCTAGTTGTATGCCATCTACTTGATAGCGGCTGACAATTTCATTAACAATTTGCAGTAAATAATTGCGCGCTTCTGGATTAGCCGGATCGAGATAAAATTTACCGTCGTTAGGGTTTTGCCTGCGTCCTTTATTATCAATATTCGCCCAATTTGGATAAGCGGAAAGTACCGGACCTGGATAAGTAGGAGGCTTGCCGATTAAAGCATTGTGGCGCTTGTTTCCAGTAGCAAAAGTCCAAATCCAGGCGTGCAGTTCCATGCCCCGCTCGCGAGCTAATTTAACAGCAGATTCCAGCGGGTCCCAGCCGACAGTCAGGGGGTTTTGCTGCGGCGCAACTTGACTCGGATAGATCGGATATCCAGCATTTAAAGTTTCAAAAAAAACAGTATTGATACCTGCAGCGGCTAGCCGATCGAACACTGCCGCCAAACCCTGCTCCGATCGCGCCGCTACAATTGTCCCGCGATCGAGCCACACCGCCCGAATTTCCGCTCCTACCCGCAGCCCTTCCTGCGGGTAATTTTGCCACAGCAACTGCCGCGCTGCCAGCCACTGCTGCCGCGCCTCCTGGTAATTTTGCTGGGCGATGAGTCGATCGAAATTTTGCAACACCTGACGCGCTTGGGCGATCGCCCGCATTCTGGTCCCTTGTACCACCGGGCGGGTCGCCACCGGCCCGCCCGCGCCGTTGCTGCCCGCCACCAATTGAGCGCTAGCGGTGTTGAGATTGGCGGGGGTATTGGCTGAATTAGCTGCCGTCAGCGCGCTTTCAAACCTGCCGAGGAGGTTAGTTAGTTCTTGGCGCATCAAATACGCTTCAATGCTGACGATCGGCTTGTTGGAATTAGCCTGCACTTCCAAACCCGCCGGCGCTGACTGATCCGAAGGGTCGGTGAAAGTTGCAGGCACCGGATCGGGCAGTAGGGGCTGTGCCCCCGTGCCCGCCCCTGGAGAGGGAGAAAGCCTCGTTTGTGGGGTGTTTCGGGGCGAAATTGCTGCGTTTCTTGAGGGTGTGGAGGGGGGATTGGGTCTGGGCAAAGCGGTCGCTGTTTGAGGTGCAGGGGGCGCACCGACAGTACCTCCCCAACGGGCGATCGCGGCCCGCAGCCAAGCTTGGTCTACAGAACCCGCCCCGTCAATGCCCCAGCGCCAGCCGAAATAGGTAGCGCGATCGGTAGCGATCGCGGCCGAGGAACCGGAACTGTCTTTCCAAGTAGCGACTGTTTGACTGTTAGCATCGGCCGGAATCAATACGCCGCCTTGAACGGAAGCATTTCTTTGTTCCGGGGGCATCCAATTGTTAGCAGCGTTGCAAGCAATATCGCGACAGCGAGTGCGGGGCTGGGGCTGCGCGCGCTGCGTCAGGGGAAAAGCCCAATAAGCGCCGAGGAGGGTGCGCAAAGATTGGCGGACTAAAGCCGGGGAACTGCGGCCGACGGGCCCGGAAGCAATCAAACGGCCTCCCTGTTTTGCCCAAGCTTCTAGAACTTTAATTTGCTCGGGAGTCAAAGTTTCAATATTGGGCAAAAACAGCACGTTAAAGCCTGCTAAATCTGCCGTACTTTTAATTTGTTCGAGGTCGATCGGTTGGTAAGCAACGCCGCTTTCCCAAATCCGCGTGGTAATCTTTACCCAGTCTCGAGAATTTTCCGAACTGCGAACTACTCCCAGGACGACTTGCGCGAAACTTGGCGCGGGCAACAGAATGAAGAGATGGAGTAATGCAGTTGCGAGTGTTCCAATTAACGCTCTTTGCAAGAAGGTCAAAAAGCGAATTTTTTGAGCCTGGGGGCGGACATCAGACATTTGATGGGGTTGTTTGATTTGTTGCATTGACACGAGAATTACCCACAGCACCGGAAAAGGGAAAAAGTCAGCGAAAAGTCAGGGCGATCGCTTTGCACCTACATTTTTTTATCACGTCATGCAACCTGAATCAGGACAATGGGCGATCGTCCCGATCGATATTATCATCGAGCGCGAGTGCAGTCGATCGCAAGGTAGCGATCGCGCGACTGCCCAAGAACCGGGTTTTTTCGATAATTTTTGGTTGTGATGCACGGATGCAGCCAAAAATCCGAGTTCTGCGATCGGAGTACGTAAATCTTACAACAGTTAAAATTTTGGAATATAGAGGATATTAGTGATGCAAAAGTACATTATTTTTCAGGCTGAGTCAGGTGAAGATGAAGGCTGGAGACAGAGAAAACTCCAACACAGCCAAGCTTTAACTTCGATCGTGGCAGAAAACTGGGATTCTTCTAACGAACCGATTCCCGAACCGGGATATCGCCCTGTGGAATTTGTGCGAGTGGAGTCAGAACACGATCGCAAAGAACACGCGCACCATACTCACTATCGCGCCAGCAATTGGGAAGTTGTGCGGGTGCAAACATACACGCCTGACATTCCAACTCCGATGAGCGAATATGACGTAATCGTGCTGTGTTACTGTCGGTACAATCCGATCGACGCTCCTCTCAAACCAATGCCGCAACGACAGGTTTCGATCGATTCTTTTGGTGGCGATGAAATAGCTTACCAACAATATTTAGAATCGGAAAAAAGCAAGAAATATGCGCCGTCAACTTAAGCTAATGACCCAGAAACAGAAACCGGGGTTTTTTGAAATTTTACTAAAGAATGACGCACTCTAAAAGCTAACCAACAATGACAACCTTGGAGGTTGAAATGCAGGCGATCGCACAAACTGAAAAAAAGGTTTACACGCCCGAAGAATACCTCGAATTTGAGGTTAACTCGGAAGAACGACATGAATATATCAATGGTGAAATTGTCCTTATGACTGGCGGAACTCCAAATCACAATCAAATTACTGGCAATTTCTATGCTGAGTTAAACTTTGCGCTCAAACGCCAGCCTTATCGCGTCTTTGTTACAGACCAACGGCTGTGGATTCCTACAAAACGCATGCATACTTATCCTGATGTGATGGTAGTTCAGGGTGAGTTACAATTGGAAGAAGGGCGGCGAGATACAATTACTAATCCATTAATGATTGCTGAGGTGCTGTCAAAGTCTACTAGAAGTCATGATAAGGATGATAAGTTCGCGGCCTATCGTACTATTCAAAATTTTCAGGAATATTTACTGATTGACCAGTATGAAATGCACGTCGAGCAATATTTTAAAACTGATGGGAATAGTTGGATTTTTTCGGAGTATGATGGGAATGAAACTATATCTTTGAAGTCACTTTCTTTTCAGTTTACGCTGCCAGATATTTATGATAAAGTTAATTTTGAGTCTGATTAATTAAGCTTAGGGCTTGCGCATGGTGCCAATAAACCGGGTTTTTTCGACAATTTTTGATTGTGATGCCAAGATGAGGCGAAAAACCCGGTTTCTGCTTCCCATCGGGCTAACTGGTGACAGTATCCTCACCCAAATTATCGAGATATTCTTGCAGCGAATCGCGGCTATTGCGAACCCAATCGTCATTAGGAGCAATGGCTAAAGATCGATTAAACATTTCCAGTGCTTCTTGCCAATTCTTGAGCGCTTCCTGTTGCTCCGATAATTGGACTTGCAAATCACCCAGAATGTTCAGTACAAGCCCTTTGCTTTTGAGAGCATAAAGATAATCGGGTGCAATAACTAAAGCAGAATTTAAGGTAGCGATCGCCTCTGAGTAAGACCGTTTTGCAGCCTCAAATTCACTTAGCTGTGCTTGCAATTCACCCAGACTTTGGAGTGCCCCCCCTTTGCTGATGAAAATCAAAATATAATCCGGTGTAATAATTAAAGCAGAATTAATAGCAGCAATCGCATCTGAGTAAGATTGTTTTGCTGCCTCAAATTCACTTAGCTGTGCTTGCAATTCACCCAGTCTTAGCAGCACGCCTCCTTTGTTGTTGAGAGCAGCGATATCATCCGGTGCAATAAGTAAAACAGAGTTAAAGGCAGCGATCGCCTCTGAGTAAGACTGTTTTGCCGCCTCAAATTCACTTAGCCCTGCTTGCAAATCACCCAGACATCCGAGCGCACTGCTTTTGATGTTAATAACTGAAATATAATCCGATGCAATAACTAAAGCAAAATCACAGGCTGCGATCGCATCTGAGTAAGACTGTTTTGCTGCCTCAAATTCACTTAGCTGTGCTTGCGATTCACCCATTCTTACCAGCGCACCTCCTTTGTTGTTGAGAGCAGCAATATCATCCGGTGCAATAAGTAAAACAGAATTAAAGGCTGCGATCGCATCTGAGTAAGACTGTTTTGCCACCTCAAATTCACTTAGCTGTGCTTGCAATTCACCCAGACTTCAGAATTAATAGCTGCGATCGCATCTGAGTAAGACTGTTTTGCCACCTCAAATTCACTTAGCTGTGCTTGCAATTGACCCAGACTTTGGAGTGCAGTCCCTTTATTGTTGAGAGGAGTGGTATTATCCGGTACAATAAGTAAAGCAGAATTAAAGGCTGCGATCGCCTCTGAGTAAGACTGTTTTGCAGTCTCAAATTCACTTAGCTGTGCTTGCAATTGACCCAGACTTTGGAGTGCAATCCCTTTGCTGTTGAGAACAGAATTCTCATCTGGTGCAA
This sequence comes from Oscillatoriaceae cyanobacterium Prado104, assembly GCA_025454405.1. Taxonomy (GTDB): domain Bacteria; phylum Cyanobacteriota; class Cyanobacteriia; order Cyanobacteriales; family Microcoleaceae; genus Microcoleus. The sequence continues at coordinate 160,897 of JALOON010000049.1, forward strand.
TAAGTAAAGCAGAATTCAAGACTGCGATCGCCTCCGAGTAAGACTGTTTTACAGTTTCAAATTCTCTTAGGCTTGTCTGCACATCACCCAGAAAGTTCAGCACCAGTCCTTTGGTGTTGAAAGCACTAATATCATCCGGTGAAATAAGTAAAGCTAAATTACAGGTAGCGATCGCATCTGAGAAAGACTGTTTTGCAGCCTCAAATTCTCCTAGACTTATCTGTAACCTACCCAAATTTAGCAGCACAAACCCTTTGCTGTCGAGCGTATTTAGATCGTCAGGATTTGTGATGAGTACGCGATCGTAAGCTGCAACTGCCTCCAAATACTCTTGTTTTGCTTCGGCATATCGAGCTAATAAATAATAGTAAAATCCTTCAGCTCGTGAAATCAGTCCCAGCAAATAATCACTTTTAATCCACAACTCCTCTCTAACTCCTAGCAGCGATTTGCATACCCCATAAAGACTCTTGTTCAAAGCTCCATTAAACACCCCTTGCCATTCCCTCGCACCCCGCTCCCAATCCAAACGATTAGCATGAAAAATTGCCTCAGCCACATCCCCCACTTCCCGATAATGCCCCTCTAAAACCTCATGAGCCCTGCGAGTTTTCGGATTATCCCGATCGGCATCCAAACGCCGCAATAAATCATGAATCCGATACCAATTATCCCCCCGCTTTTCCGATTTCCACACAAAGGAAAAACCCGTCAACATCTCAAAATTTGCACTGCTTGCCTGGAAGTAGCAACCAGCTCCCAATTTCACGTACAAATCTTCATCAAAAGCGCGGCAAGCACTCAAAGAATGCACGGCCGATCGCACTTCGCGATCGACATAACTCAGCAACCGATCTGTTAATTCCGCAGTCTTGTTTTCCAACTTCGGAATCCGCGCAAAATCCGACGACAGCAACTCAATTCCCCGCCTTCTTTCTGCCAGCACCGCATCCGCGCACAAACCCAAATAAAACGGATGTACCTGCAAATTTTCCCAAGGATCGTCGGGATTAACGCTGGCATATCTAATCACAGCATCCGCCAAATCAGCCTTGTCAATCTCCACTTTGTGCAAGTAATCCCTCGCATCATCCGGCGACAAATGCCACACTAATTGTGCATCTATATAATCTGCGGGAATCGGAAACTTTGACGCATTCGGCCACCGCAATTGCGTCACCGGACACTCTCGCCCTGCCACAACAACTACAATCCCCAATTTGTAATCTAATGCCCTCAACAACCGCCGAAACCACTCATCTTGATACCAAAAAGTTGCGCCTTGAGAATTGCGTTTTTCCTCCCACATTTTCTCGTGAGTATCGAACAGCATCACGAGGCGATCGGGTTTATTTTTGCCAGCCATTGCCACATTCAAATCCCCAGCAAACAATTTCGGCAAACAGTCGGTTAACTCAGTATCAATATCTAGACGGCGAATTTCCTCCGCTTTTTCGTCGCTGACACCCAAGCGATTTTGAATTAATTTCATCGCCCGCTTAATCCCGCCGAATTTATCTATTCCTTTGAGCACCGCTACCGCTTGCGCCACCACCGGAAAATCAGCAAAAGTTTCAACTACAGGTGCCACCAATTCCGCCACATCATCGGGAAAAAGTTGGTTGAGAGTTGCCTGTGATTCGCCTTTGTTCAGCAAATACCAAAAGCAAGCAAAGTCATAATTGGGAAATTTAAATTTATATTTCTTAGTTGCTGCTGCAACATTTCGCCGCAGCATCAGCAAGCCGTAAAATCTATCTTGCGGTTTATCTTCTTTAATCGGTATCAATCCGAAATCGTGTCTGACTGCGGGGATGGGAGTGTAGGTTTTAGTTGCTGCATAGCGGACGGAATTAGCAACTTCGGCGGCTTGCGATTCTGGGAGTGCGCGCCATTGTTGCCACACATCCGGTGCAAATCTTTTGCAGCAGTGAAACTCCAAGTGTTTTAGCAGCAATGACTTGCCGTTGCCTCCATCCCCAAAAAAATACAAAATTTGTTCCGGCGGCGGGTCGTCGTTTAAATAAAAGGCAAATCTGCGGGTAAATTCGTGTCTGTCGGTGAAGAGTTGGAGTTTGCGATCGCTGCTAATAGTTTCGCTGTCAAAATCTTCGTCGTCTATTGGCATATTTTTGCGGGTGAGGGGTGGTTTAATTATAGCAGTGGACGATAATAGTTACAGATTTGATGGACTTCTATCTCACTTGCTACACCCGATCGTTTTGTACCGTTCAAATTCAAAAAACCTGCCGTGTCAACATATGCTGAAACCTAGCTCAATACAGTTGTTGTAGCGCGATCGCCGATCGATAATTCTCTCATTTTATCAAGCAACTTGAAGCGTTCTTGGTTCGGGAATAGATTCACCTTCTGCTTGCCAAGCTTCCAGATACATTTCAATTACTTCTTCGCCGTTACGAATTGCTTCGGAGCGAGTTTTGCCATGAGTGCACGGCATCACAACGCGATCGGAAAACTCTGGAATTGTTACCAGAAAAAGCCGATCTTCATCTGACCACTGAACGATCGTGCTGTATCGATTCATCAGTCCTTTTCCTCCTCCCTTAGTTCGTCGAGTGCCGCGAGCGATCGGGTTCGTAGTGTGGACTTCAGTCCGCATTCAGGGAGCCGTCGAGTGCCGCGAGCGATCGGGTTCGTAGTGTGGACTTCAGTCCGCATTCAGGGAGCGGACTAAAGTCCACACTACAAGCCTTTTTTATTACTGGCTTTCCCTCGGACACTATCTCATTCTGCCGCTTCATTCACCGGGAATCGATCGATTAACTGCATCGCCCGATTGGCATTGCGGCGCAAAGCATCGGAAATGTGAGGAACGTGAGGAATTTGAGATAAGAAATCCAAAGTCCGACGCAAAATCCGCACCACATCCCCTTCATCCAAACTCGTATGACTCACGAGTTCCAGCCACTCAACGCCCAAGGCCCACTGTTCGACCAAAGTCACTAAATCCCTTTCCAGCCAAATCGGGATCGCTGAAGCACCGTGTTTGTACTGCACTTGAAACAGCCTGCGCCGCAGCCCTTTTTGCAAGTTGTTCAAAGGTTCCAAAACTTCCGGGGACAGCGAATAGTGCGTCCAACTGTCAGGTCTGGAAACTTCCGTCACCAAAGCAGCGCAAGCAGCAGCGAGGTGGTGGGGATCGAGTTCGTCAAATTCCCCTGACATCAGGGACAAGCCCAACCACAGTTCGTTGTCGCCGCGAATGGCAGCGCAAGCTTGACCCAAAGTTGTGGGAACCAACCTATCGGAGGGGCTGCTGTCTCCCGCATCCGAGGGCATGAATTTTTCCAAGCAGCCGAAACTGAGCAAAATGTCAATTAAATTAACAAATTCTTCCCAGTAGCGGGCGCGCTGTCTTTCCAAATCTTGTTGTCCCTTGCGGATTTCAGCTTGCAGTTCTTTGCGGCGGCGCTGGCGCTTGAGCAAGTTGCCGGGATTGCCCCATTCCAGCAGCGGGTGATTTTCCAGTTTGGCTTCGGCGGCTGCAACTCGCTGTTCTTGGGCGATTATCTCCGGGTTGGGTTCCGGCGGTGGCAGTTGGGGAATCGAAGCAGCAAAGGCTGCGGTTTCTTCTGTTCCCGCGCGGCACTGGCCCAGTCTCAGGGGCATTTCCGGCGGGTTCAAACTGTCTGCTGCTGCCAAACGGGGCAACTGCGGGTGCAAACTCGCCACATCGCTAATGGCGACTACATACCAGCGGTTGTCTTTGCCCAAGCACACCAAATTCGGCGCTTGTCCGGAACCTGCTGTTTTGCCAACCAGCACGGCGGGTACAGCAGTTGCTTGCGGGCGCTTGGCGGTAGGAACGTGCTTGCCTTTGAGACTCAGTACCGTACCCAGCATGGCAAAAGATACTGCCACGGACATATCCTTCATCCGCACTTCATCTGCTTGCTGCCATAAAGTTTTTAACAGGCGTTTTTCTTCTTTGAGTTTGCCTTGCAATTTTTCGTAATTGACCAGCAGTTTTTCCAGAGTTGAGAGATTGCCGCCCGCCCCTAACGAAACCTCCACCACTGCCAATTCTGCAATCAGTTTATCGATTTCGGCTTGCTGGGGCTGCAAGTACAGGGTAGAAAGGTACTGGCCGAAACTCCTCTCTACCAACTCTTGAGCTTCATCGAGGGTGTGAGTTTGCAGCAAATTCAGTACCATGCCGTAGCTGGGCGTAAACTGGCTGGCTAGAGCGTCGGCTTTTGCCGTGGCCAAATAGGAGGCTTCTTTTGCGCCTTCAAAGCGCGTTTGAACGGTGACTACGTGCCCCAGCTCGTCCATGCCCCTCCGCCCCGCCCGACCGGCCATTTGCAGGAATTCGGAAGCGTTGAGCAGTCGGTGTCCCTTGTCGGTGCGCTTGGACAGGGTGGAAATGACTGTGGTGCGGGCGGGCATATTAATCCCGGCGGCCAGGGTTTCAGTGGCAAATACAACTTTGATCAAACCGAGGCCGAAAAGTTCTTCGACTAAGCCTTTCCAAGCTGGCAAGATGCCTGCGTGGTGGGCGGCGATGCCTTTTAAGAGTGCTTCTTTTTGACCCAGCCTTTCCGCTTCGGGATTGCGCTGCAAGAAATCGTCAATGATGCGTTTGAGCAAGGCTGCTTCGGCTGCATTAACAAGGGCAACATTGCCGACTTCGGCGACGGCTTGGTCGCACCCCCGGCGGCTGAAGATGAAGTAAATTGCCGGTAGCATATCTCGATCGCTCAATCGAGATAAAACATCGGTCAAACTGGGAATGGGAATGCTGCCCCTTTCTACTTTTTGCTGCTTTTTTTTGGGAACGAGGCGCTGGTTGGCTCTTTTCCCGGTGTCGTCGAGGAGGGGAAACAATCCTTTTTGGTTGCAGAAGTGGAATTGCAGCGGCACGGGGCGGAAGTCCGAGTAAACTAGCTCGGTGGGGCCGTGTACTTTGTCAATCCAGTCGGTGAGTTGGGCGCTGTTGGCGACTGTCGCGGAGAGGGCCAGCAGTTGAATGTCGCCGGAACAGTAGATAATTGACTCTTCCCAAACTGTACCGCGCTGGCGATCGTTCATGTAGTGGCACTCGTCGAGAACTACGGTTTCGACTCCGCTTAGGGATGTACCGACGGCTCCGATCGGCGTACCGTAGAGCATATTGCGGAAAATTTCGGTAGTCATTACCAAAATCGGCGCGTCCCGGTTGAGGGAGATGTCCCCCGTCAGCAAACCTACGTTGTCGGCTCCAAATTGCTTGCGGAAGTCGCGCAGCTTTTGGTTGGAGAGGGCTTTGAGGGGTGTGGTGTAGAAGACGCGGCGCTCCCGCAAAAGTGCTTTGTGGATGGCGTATTCGCCGATTAAGGTTTTCCCGGAGCCTGTGGGGGCGCACACGACAACGGACTTGCCTGCATCGAGGGCGGCGATTGCCTCTCTTTGAAAGTCATCTAGCTCGAATGGAAATATAGTCTTCAGATCCAGCTCTGGGCGGTTCTGGGAGGTGTCTGGCACAAGGATTATGTATGATTGCGGGGTAAGAATGCTGAAATCTTGCTCGCGGCAAGGCAGCAAGGGACTTTATTGATTTTAAACCTTTGCTAGCAAATCGGCTTTGACACTCTCCGTCCTAGAGGCGCGGAGATTCTTCTAAACAAGGAGTTCCCTATCGATATGTCGATAGTCATTACTCAAACCACAACTGGCAAAGCCGTTTACTCGAACTTCGCTGTTGTGCGAGAGGGGGTGCCAATTCCCACTACTCTCTCCGCTATTTCTAGCATTGAGGCTACTTTTAGACTTTTTGCTTCACTCGTTTCAAAGTCATTGCTAGTAGGGGCTGGGGCTGGAGTGCAACGCACTGAACTGGTCATTTCGACCGATCGCCTTTTAACCAGGTGTCCCGCTACGGGGTGTTTCACCCACCTTTGAAAGTCAATGTGGCTAATACAATTGTACCGCAAATGTCGTTAGTGCGAGCGTCCCCGCTCGCGAAATTAGTCGTTGTTTCGTTGTTTATGATTCCTGTTATTTCGAGTATTCCTGTGGTGCAGCTTGCTTCGGGCGATCGTCTTTCGCTGCAAGTCTATCAGTTTCGGGGCTCTGTTGGGGGCAAAAAGGCTTATCTCCAGTCTAACTTGCACGGGGCTGAGATTAGCGGTAATGCTGTTATTTATGAGTTAATTGAGTATTTGATGTCTTTGGACAGCTCTCAATTAATTGGGGAAATTTGGCTGCTTCCTGTTTGCAATCCTGTCGGAGTCAGCCAGCGATCGCACCATTTTTCTCCGGGTCGTTACAATCTTTACGACGGGGAAGATTGGAACCGGATTTTTTGGGATTTTGAAAAGCAAGGCGAGGATATTCTGGCTTTTGCTAAGTCTCACCTGGAACTCGATGCAAATACTATTAAGGTTAATTACCGCAAGGAAATTGCTTTGAGTTTTGCCAAGCAGCTAACTATAATTAATGCTCCGAGCAGCAGGCCTTACAGCGAAATTTATCGCTATCACCTGCAATCTTTGTGTTTGGATGCCGATTTGGTGTTGGACTTGCACAGTTCTACAAATCATGCTTTGGATTACATTTATTGTTTCAGTTCCCGAGAGGAAAGTGCCAAAGCTTTTTTGTTCGATCGGGGAATCTTGATGGACGAGTACGATGGCGATGCTTTTGACGAAGCTTTTCTCAAGCCTTGGCTGGCTTTGGAGAGGGTTTTTGCCGAATTGGGAAGAAATATTGTTTTTGATGTGGAATCTTGGACGCTGGAATTGGGTTCGGGAATGCAGATAAATCCCGAATCTGTAACGTCAGGATTGCGGGGAATTAAAAATTATTTGGCGACCCAAGGTTTGTTAAAAATAGATGGCTTTCCCCTGCCGGAGACAGTGCAACATCAAATAATTTTAACTCCCAAAAATTCGGTTAAAAAATACTACGCTCCGGGCGGTGGGATGATTCGATCGAGAGTGGAGTTGGGGAGTTTTGTCAAGCAGGGAGAGCTGCTTTATCAAATTCTTATCTTCAACAAAAGTGGCGAATTTCCGAGTATTGTAGATGTTGGTGCTGAGTCGGATGTTTTTGTTTTCGATTTGTCTACGAACCAGTCTGTCAATCAAGGAGAATACGTGCTGTCTGTGATGGCAAATTCCTAATTGGACACGCGAGGCAGAGCCTCTAGACATGGGTTCCCAGGCATAGCCTGGGAACCAGTAAACCAGTAATTACTCGTCGATCGCTCGTTTGCTCGCTACCAAGCTGTGTCTGGTAACGCAGATCCAGATGCCACTGGATTTAATCGCAGGTCAAGTCAAAATTCCCGTAACAGACGGAGAAATACCAGCCTACAGGGCAATGTCCGCAAGAGGCAGCAATTTTCCAGTAATTTTAGTGATTCAAGAAGTCTGGAGTAGTTTGGTACGGACGTTTAGTTGGCGACTCTACCGCTGTGACTCCGAAACACCCGATCGATATTGCAGCGACTTTGAAAGTACCTGTATTGGGACTTTACGGCGGCAACGATGATTTAATTCCCAAGGATACAGTGGAGAAAATGCAACAAATTCTCAAAACAGGAAATAGTAATTCACAAATTGTACTTTATCCCAATACACCGCACGGTTTTTATGCCGACTACCGCCCCACTTACCGACAAAAAGAAGCTGAAGATGCTTGGAAACGGCTGCAAGATTGGTTTAAGAAACACCAAGTCATTTGATTTAAGAGTTTTGACTGGAGATTGTTTTGAAAGTAGAACATTTCCGATCGAAAAAAGCAATATCGGTAATCTCAACAGTTACGGTGAGTCGATCGACACCTCCGATAGTTGGGTTTGTGGGCCCTCGATTGCTAAACTAAGCGGTGTAGAACCATCGATCGAACAGGTAAACCCGTGCTAGACGAACAAGCTAAAAAGACCATCCTGCGCAAAATTCCTCACGGACTGTACATCTGCGGCGTCAAAGACGGCGAGGAAGTTAACGGCTTCACCGCTAGCTGGGTAATGCAATCTTCGTTTACCCCTCCCTTAGTCGTCAATTGCGTCAAGCAAGACTCCAAATCTCACGCCATGATTAAATCCAGCGGTGTGTTTGCCCTGAGTTTCTTGGAAGCAGGACAAAAAGACTTGGCCCAAAAATTCTTCAAACCGCAGCGCCGCATCGGTGACAAATTTGAAGATGTAGAGTTTTATGCCGGGGCTGAAACTGGCTGTCCGATTATCTCCGACTCCCTGGGTTACGTCGAGTGCAAAGTTGTCGGTGCTGTAGAGCACGGAGATCACACGGTTTATGTTGGAGAAGTTATTGGTGCTGGCGTTCATCGCGAAGGCGAGCCGCTGCTGCTAGAAAGCACTGGCTGGAATTACGGCGGATGAGTTGAAGTAAAGAAGGAAGAGGGGGAGAGGGGGAGAGGGGGAGAGTGGGAGAGGGGGAAGTTCTGAGTTTTAAGTTTTGAGTTTTGAATAAAGAACTGTCTTTAACTCAAAACTCAAAATTCAAAACTCAAAACTCAAAAGAACTGTCTTTAACTCAAAACTCAAAATTCAAAACTCAAAACTCCCGAACAACTCAAAATTCAAAACTCAAAACTCCTGCCCAACTATCAACTCTTAACTCTCTTCCTTTTTTCGAGCGATTGTTATCGTACTTTGGCAAACTCTATGTGTAGAATGCCCGATCGAAAGCTACTTGAAATATTGTTGGAACACACGCCCGCTGCTGTAGCTGTACTCGACTCCGAGATGCGCTACATTGCTGCAAATCAGCGGTGGCTGAAGGATTTCGGGTTAGTGGGTACGGAGTTAGAAGGTCGATCGCACTGGGAAGTTTTTCCCCGCACGCGCGATCGCTGCAAAAAAATTTATCAAAATAGTTTAGCTGGCGAAGCTGGCAGTTACGAGCAAGTTATTATCAACCCTGACGGTTCCGCAGACTGGATGAATTGGGAAATCCGCCCTTGGTCTGACAGCAACGGAGAAATAGGAGGCGTTACGATCTTTAGCGAAGTGATAACTGAACGCAGAGCAGAGCTGAATTACCGCTCTATTTTTGATGCAGCTAACGATCTAATTTTTATTTGCGATATTGAAACCGGCGAGATTGTGGATGTCAATCAAACAACTGCCGATGTTTTGGACTACACGCAATCAGAAATTAAACGTTTGGGTTTGAGCGTTTTATGTTTGGAAATACCGCCTTACAATATCGAAAATCTCCGAGAATCGATGCAAAAATCGATGTTAGGAGAACCGCAAATATTTGAGTGGCAAACTCAAAACCGACAGGGAAAGCGGTTTTGGGTAGAAATGAGTTTGAAGCTAGCTCAAATCGGCGACAAACAGCGCTTGCTGGCTGCGGTGCGGGATATTACCGATCGCAAGCGGGTTGTTGATGCTTTGCGGCAATCGGAAGCAAGGGAACGAGAAAAAGCTCAGCGCCAAGAACTTCTCAATGAACTTGCAGGTCAAATCCGGCAATCTCTGGAATTGACAGCTATTTTGGAAACTGCTGTTAGCGAAATTCGCAATTTGCTGCAAATCGATCGGTGCAGTTTTGCTTGGTACAAACCTTACAACAATCCGCCAGTTTGGGAAATAGTGACGGAATCTTGTGCTTCTGGAATTGACAGTTTGACTGGCATTTATGCGGCTCCCGATGTGAAGTCTGCCACTGAATGCGATTTGAGGTTAGAAATTCTCCGCATTGATGATGTTGGCGAGTTTTTGGCAGCGAGCAACCGGGAGATGGTGGAATCTCTCGGATACAAATCGCTGTTGAGTTTGCCGGTGCGGACAACTTCAGGCTTGACAGGGGCGATTGTTTGCGGTAATTGTCGGTCGCCCAGGGCTTGGCAGGATGCAGAAGTGGAGTTGTTGCAAGCAGTAGCGGCTCAATTGGCGATCGCAGTAAATCAAGCGGATTTGTACGCTCAAACTCGCGAGGCGGCGAATATTGCCAGGGAACAAGCAAAACAGTTGGAACAAACTTTGTACGAGCTCAAACGCGCGCAGTCCCAGCTAATTCAAACAGAGAAAATGTCGAGTTTGGGGCGGTTAGTTGCTGGTGTCGCCCATGAAATTAACAATCCAGTAAATTTTATTTACGGCAATCTCAGCCACGCTAAAGTTTACGTTCAAGAGTTGCTGGAATTGGTGCGACTTTATCAAACAGAATATCCCGAGCCTGCGGCAGCGATCGTCGATAATATGGAGGATATCGACTTTGATTTTTTAATTGACGATTTACCGAAGCTGATGGCTTCGATGGAAGTGGGGGCCGATCGCATTCGAGAAATTGTTCGCAGTTTGAGGAATTTTTCGCGACTCGATGAAGCTGAAATGAAGTTAGTGGACATTCACGCTGGGATTGACAGCAGTTTGATGATTTTACAAAGCCGCCTGAAATCCCAACACGAACGTCGGGCGATCGAGATTGTTAAGGAGTACGGAGAACTGCCACAAGTGGAGTGCCGGGCCGGTCAGCTAAATCAAGTATTTATGAATATTTTGACGAATGCGATCGATGCTTTGGAGGAGCGCGACAGCAAGCGGTCGATCGAGGAAATTACTCTATGTCCGTCGCGAATTACTATTTCTACGGCAGTCAAACAGCAAGATGCAGAGGGGTTTGCGGTAATTCGGATTTCGGACAACGGTATGGGGATGAAAGAGCAGATTCAAGAACATTTATTTGAACCTTTTTTTACAACTAAACCAGTAGGTCAGGGTACTGGTTTGGGATTGGCAATTAGCTATCAGATTGTAGTAGAAAAACACCGCGGCAAGTTAGAATGTTTTTCCGAAGAGGGTGCGGGGACAGAATTTGCGATCGAAATTCCCATTCAGCAAGACCATTAGTTATATCATGTCCGATCGATTACCCGCAATCAAAGAGGCTTGTAGTGCGGACTTAAGTCCGCTCCATTTGCGGACTTAAGTCCGCACGCTCGATCCTTACTTATCGCGGTCAATTGACCGGACACGATATTAGTCGATCGTTGATAGTTGATAATTGGAGAAATCATCAATTGGCGAGTTCACGATCGGCAATCTAACAGATCGTGCCGAGCGTTTAGCCGAGGCAAGACTGCAACACAGTATTTTAACTGCGCCGATTTCGATTTGAACGCCGTCAGTTAAACTTGCATCAAAACATGGGAAAATCTCGCAATCTTCCCATTTTTCAAAATTTTATCTTTGTGCTGTTTCCTGCTGCTTTAAATGTCGTTCTTCCATCTTTAATAATTCGGGAACTGTTACGAACTTGTACCCTTCTTTTCTCAATCTAGCAATAATATCGGGCAAAGCTTGTACGGTTCTGGCTCGATTGCCGCCACCATCGTGCATCAGTACGATGCCACCGGAATTGGCTTGCCGGATTACGTTGTCCATCAGCGATTGCGTACTGGTTCGCCAATCTAAAGAATCTGCCGACCACATGATTACTCCATAATCTTTTTTCTGAGCGTAACTGGCTAATCCATTGGTTAAAATGCCTCCCGGCGGTCGGAACATGAATGTTTTAACTCCCGTCACTTCCTCAATTAATGCTGTCGTGCGATCGATCTCCCGAGCTGCACCGCTGTCATTATATCTATGATATTGATGGTTCCAAGTGTGGTTGCCGATCGCGTGACCTGCCTCGGCGACTTTCTTGCCCAATTCGGGATAAGCTTGCAGGTATCTTCCGACCCAGAAGAAGGTAGCCTTAATATTGTTTTTCTTGAGAATATCGAGGATTTGTTCGGTGGTTCTCGGCCAAGGACCGTCGTCAAATGTCAGGGCGATCGCTTTTTGCTGGGAGTCGAGTGTTGCCTGACGGAGGGTTGTACCGCGAAACTGAGATGGTAGGGCAGAGTCAAAACGATTTTCTTGCAATCGATCGAGCGCTTGTTGGGAAAACCCAACTCTCTGCTCGATTGCTTGTTGCACTTTGCCCACTTTTGGGCTGGGATTTTGGATGCTTTGTAACTGGGATACAGCGACGACTTGGGCTGGAGGTGGCGCTTCCGGGCGATCTGCCCGCAAGTTTACCGGCAGCGTCACACCTACCAAAAAACTGCCTGCGGCGGCTATAAAAGCAACAATTAATTTTTTGCGCCGCCTCCATAACCGTTTGATATTTGCCACGTTTTTTTCTCCTTCACACCTTGCGCGATTAATTTTAACTTTGATGCGGATATCTCAAGCAACCCTATTATTTCATTTAAGAAACCGCATTTTAAATCCGATTTCCACTAAAGATACTACTGCAACTAACCGTTCGCAGGAAAGAGCGATCGAAAAAACTTAACTCAGGCAGAAACCGGGTTTTTTGCGACAATACTGGAGTGCAACTTCAATCCCGCTAAAAACCCAGTTTCTTTAGTCTGAGCGCCCGCGAACTCTCGTCACCTAATTTCCGGCGATCGGACTCGCACTCGGCGCACCTATTCTCTCTTTGTATAAAGCGATAATGCGATCGATAACTTCCGAGATCGAGAGACCGTCTGTGGAAATTTCCACAGCATCGTCAGCTTTGCGCAAGGGTGCTATTTTGCGGGTACTGTCTTTTTCGTCCCGCAAGGCGATATCTTGTTCCAACTGTGCCAAACCGATATCGCCCCGACCGGTATCTTTCAGTTCTAACTGCCGCCTGCGAGCTCGCTCCCGTACCGAAGCTGTTAAAAAAATCTTCAATTCCGCATCGGGAAACACGTTAGTGCCGATATCGCGGCCTTCTGCCACAATTCCGCCAAGTTTACCGCACTGCTGCTGCTGCTTCACCATAAACTGCCGGACAGCGAGATGGGCGGCAATTTCCGAAACGCGGGCTGTCACTGCCAAACTGCGAATGGCTTCGGTCACATCTTCGCCGTTAATTTTCATCATGAAAGATGCGGGGTCGAGGTTGTATTCCAAATAGCTGGAATTAACTAATTCGGCGATCGCGGGCGCATCGGAAATTGGGGTATTGGTGGCTAGCGCCCGCCAAGTCAGAGCCCGGTACATCGCCCCGGTATCCAGATAAGACAGACCCAACGCTCGGGCTGCTTGCCGAGTGACAGTGGATTTGCCCGCCCCTGCCGGACCGTCGATCGCCACGATCGGCCGCCTGTTCTTCAAAATAATGTTGTCAATCAATCGAGCCGGGCCGACTCTGGCCGCCACTGCTAAAAGTCCTGCTGTTTCTACTGTTTCTAACCGCGTCAAAGTGTCGGGATCGACAAGTTCGGCGTACTCGATCTGAACTTCTGGCACTTGGGCTGCTGCTGCTTTGACGGTGGCGAGAGCGGTCGCAGCCGCGCGATCGCCCGATTTGAAAGCTTGTTCTGCCTGCTGCAAGGCGCGGTAGAGTACGGAGGCTTGCTGTTTTTGCTCTGCTGTCAGGTACTGATTGCGAGAACTCATTGCCAATCCGGAGTCTTCGCGGACGATCGAACAGGGGACAATTCCCACAGGCCAGTTAAAATCTGCCACCAACTTCCGGATAATGGCTAATTGCTGGGCGTCCTTCTGACCGAAATAAGCTCTGGTGGGCTGCACTATATTTAAGAGTTTCAGGACGATCGTCGCCACGCCCTGAAAGTGACCCGGCCGCGACTTACCGCACAACACTGCTGTCATTGTCGGTGGTGGTACTACCTGAGTCAATGATGCAGCTTGAATCGGCGCGACAGCAAGCTGCGAGCCTGCATCGATCGCCTGTCCGAACATTTCCCCTGCTGCGGGAGCAAAAATGACATCTACTCCTGCTCGTTCGCACAGCAGCCGATCTTGCTCCAAATTGCGGGGATAATCTTGAAAATCTTCTGTCGGTCCGAATTGCAGCGGGTTGACAAAAATGCTGACAACGGCGATCGCATTTTCTTGCCTCGCCCGCCGGATCAAGCTGAGATGTCCCGCGTGCAAAGCCCCCATTGTCGGCACCAAACCAACTTCTACGTCAGGTGCTGCTGATTTTTGTAAATTTAAGTAGCAGCGCAGTGCTGCAATGCTAGTAAACAGGCGCACCAGTACACACTCCTGAAGACAAAAGGCAGAATGTTCGATCGCAACGATCGTCATGAGTTTCTTAGCACATTGCGGGCGATCGAGATCGAGACCTCAGGTGAAGATTTGTGTACTTTAAATGCTGCAATTTGCCTGTCAGCCGACAGCCGACAACTGTCAATCGATCGCGAGCGGGGACTAATTAGGGCTTGCTGAATAAGTCTTTTGGTGAGGGGGGCATAGGGCATAGAGCATAGTTTTTCTCCGTTTCGAGTCGGGAATTAGACACACCACACAAAGGAAACAGTGCTGTGGTTTTGAACATCTCTATGCGATCGTCCCGCACTAAATCGATCGCAAAAGGCTCAAAACCCTTGCTCTCGGGGGCTGAGAGTTTTATTCAGCAAGCCCTAATTAAAGAAGTTCTGAGTTTTAAGTTTTGAGTTTTGAATTAAAGAACTGTCTTTAACTCAAAACTCACGCATTCACAACTCAAAACTCAAAACTGTCAACTGTCAACTAATTACCGTTCGACGGTTTCCTGTTTCTGAGGTTCGATCACCTCTAATTCTACTGGGGCGACGCCACTGCCCAGCATTCCGAGTACGTTGGCGGCGGCGGCGGACAGGTCAATTACCCGATCTCCCGCATAAGGGCCACGATCGTTAATTCTAACCACCACAGTACGGCCGTTATCCAGGTTTCTCACCATCACTAAAGTTCCAAAGGGCAAATAGCGGTGGGCTGCTGTCAGGTCATTTTGGTTGAAGCGTTCGCCGCTGGCGCTGAGGTTGCCGTGAAATCCGGGGCCGTACCAGGAAGCCCAACCGTTAATCCGCAATTGCACCGGACCTAAAGACAGTACGGGGGGTTCTGGTTGGGGCTTGCCTGCGATTTCTTCGAGGGGCGGGGCGTTGCCGAAGAGGCGGCGGAGGCGGTTGGTTGCTTGGAGGGCGTCTTGGCTGAAGTCGCTGGTGGTGTCGGGGAGGATGGTTTCAGCGTTGATTTTTACCAGGTCTTCGCCGTTGGCTTGAATGATGTAACGATCGTTTGTTTCCCACTTGACCGTGATGGTGTTGGGATCGATGTTGTTGCGGGCTAGCTGGTTGAGTCTTGCTGCTAGGCTAGAAGCCCGCCACACCGGATCGGCAGAGTTAGTGCTGGCTGCTTGTTGGGTGCGATTTTCTCGATCGCCAGCTACTTTCACTTCGCTGCTGGCATCGGATTCGCCGTCGGTTTTGCCAACTTTTGTGTCTGTTTCCGGATTCAGGAAGGTGATGACCGGAATGTTGCGCACGTAGACTGTAGCTGCTTGTCGGTCGCCCAATTCGTGGGTTTGAATTTTGGCGATCGAGCCTCGGTCAATTACAGCTTTGGCTTGGTACTGGTATTGTCCGACTTTTTGTGCTTCGGCCCGAGTTGCGTTTAACTGCGGGGACGGTTGGCTGGAAATTACTTGGTTGTTGTTCTGAGAGTTTTGTCCGGCCCGACGAGTGGGTTGTGCGTGGCAAGATGATGCCGTTCCTACCGTAGGAACTAACAAGACCGCAAGTAGACCACCAACAAATTTTTCCTTCATACGTCCATTTTTGTGAAGAGCCATTGCCGATCGAGATTGGAGGATTGATTTTTTGACGCTGCGTTTCCCCGATCTCTCTAGAATCGGCAGTGTCACCCCCGCGAGTTGCAGTCAACTTTCCGGGTGCTGTTTGGCTTTAATGCTTCAGCAAATAAAAAATTTTACTGAAACTTCCCCTTGGGGCGGGCACGGAGGCACCGCTCCTACCAACTCATACTCGATCCGCAATTTGTTTTTTGTTAACGAACTGCAACAGATTACCACAAACTTTTGAGATTGGGGATCGGTGGGATCGATTAATTTACCGAATCTTCATCAAATCTTCACCAGGCAATTTGCTTTAAGATGCTTTCATCTCAAGGCTTGCAGCGAATTCAGCCATAGAGAAAAATTTGTCAAATGTTAATAAAATTTTTTGCAGGTTTTGTGGGGACATCTGACCCGTTGCTGAGAAATGCCATGAGACGGGCGATCGTTTTTTATAACAAGTGAGATTAAATATATTACGCAGTTCAAGCCAAAGATTGAATTGTCTCGCACTGGGACTCGCGAGGCTCTGCCTCGCCGATCTGGGTTCCCAGGCTGTGCCTGGGAACCAGTTCATTTGAGAGTAAAATTAATTGAATTCGAGCTTAGAGAAAAGAAAAAAGAATGTGAATTGGCGATCGCTCTTGAATTTGACTGTATGAGAAAGGGCGCACAATTCCGCAATCTCTTCGTAGTTGACAGCCCAATATTTGAGGAACTCTTCGGGTTCCATCAACTATCAACTATCAACTATCAACTAACTAATGACTGTTTAAAGCCATATCCATCAAAATTTGCTGAGAACTCATTTCCTGACAATTAGCAGACGGACGCCGCTGAGTGTAATTTCCCCCTGGTTGTAAATCCCAAGCTTGGCGATTATCTGCCAGCATCACACCCAAAATTTCTTGCAATTCCTTAGCAATTGTCGGGTCTTCCACCCGCACTACCGCCTCCACCCGGCGGCTGAGATTGCGCTGCATCCAGTCAGCAGAACC
Organism: Oscillatoriaceae cyanobacterium Prado104; assembly: GCA_025454405.1. Lineage (GTDB taxonomy): Bacteria > Cyanobacteriota > Cyanobacteriia > Cyanobacteriales > Microcoleaceae > Microcoleus. The sequence continues at coordinate 177,440 of JALOON010000049.1, forward strand.
GATATAAACCTCTTCATCGCCGCCGTTGAAAAAGTAAAAAATTCGGGAGTGCTCCAAAAAACGACCGACAATACTGATAACTTTAATATTTTCGCTCACCCCCTCAACACCGGGACGCAAACAGCAAATTCCCCGAACGATCAAATCGATTTTTACTCCAGCTTGAGATGCTTCGTACAAAGCAGCAATAACTTGAGGGTCAACTAAAGCATTCATTTTAGCAACAATCCGACCGCAATTAGGGCTGTCGCTTTCACCCTGCAACCGACAATATTCTGCTTCCCGGCGGATTAAAGCTAAAAATCGATCGCGCATATTCACCGGCGCTACCAACAATTTTCGATAAGCAACTTGTCTCGAATAACCTGTCAAATAATTGAACAAATCTGTCAAATCCGCCCCCAAATCTTCGCGGCAACTCAACACGCCCAAATCCGTATAAAGCGCTGCGGTTTTCGGGTTGTAATTGCCAGTGCCGATGTGCACGTAACGGCGGATGCAACCTTCTTCACGGCGCACCACTAATAAAATTTTTGTATGCGTTTTCAGCCCTACCAAACCGTAAACTACGTGAACGCCAGCTTGTTCCAACTTGCGCGCCCAAATAATATTATTTTCCTCATCAAATCTTGCCTTGAGTTCTACTAAAACGGCTACCTGCTTGCCATTTTCCGCAGCTTCAATTAGGGCATTGACGATCGGAGAATCTCCAGAAGTCCGGTATAAAGTCATTTTAATTGCTAAAACCGATCGATCGTGCGCCGCCTCAGTAATAAACCGCTGTACCGTCGCGGCAAACGAATGATAGGGGTGGTGCAACATCAAATCCCCCCGGCGGATGACCGTAAAAATGTCCTCCACTTCATCACAATTGGACATCGATTCATCAAAAATCCGCCCCGATTCCGTGCAGCGCAAGCGCGGCGGCACCACCGGATTCCAGGGTGGGTCTTTCAGTTCCGGCACCGGCAGCCCGATAAAAGACATCAAATCCTTGAGCCCCAGCAGCCCTTCGACGGCGTAAACATCCTGCGGCCCGAGTTCCAACTCTTCCTGCAGCATATCTCGAAGTGCAGGCGGCATTGTGGCTTGAATTTCCATTCGCACTGCCGAACCTCCTACGCGACGCTTGCGGAGTTCCTGTTCTATCGCCAGCAGCAAATCCTCTGCCTCATCCTCCTCCACCGTCAAATCAGCATTGCGAGTAATCCGAAACGGGTGATATTCCTGAATGTCCATCCCCGGAAACAAAGCCTCTAAATTATGGGCAATCACCTGTTCCAAAGGCACGCCCGTCCATACAGGAGACATCCCCCTCTGCTGCCACTGCAACTCGCCGGGAAGGGGCAAAAATCTTGGCAATACTTGGGGGACTTTGACGCGGGCAAACAATTCTTCCTGGGTGTCAGGATCTCTAACTACTACTGCTAAATTGAGGCTGAGATTGGAGAGGTAGGGGAAGGGGTGACTGGGGTCAACGGCGAGGGGAGTGAGTACGGGAAAGACTTGTTCTTTAAAATAGCGGTGCAAATAATTGCGCTGTTCTTGGTTGAGGTCAATGTAGTCGAGAATACAAATGCCATTTGTTGCTAATTTCGGTCGCAGGGTTTGATCGAAATAGGCGTGCTGTTGAGTAACCATCGGCAACAGTCGCTTGTTAATAGCATCTAGCTGTTCTTGGGGCGTCCGGCCGTCGGATGTCAATTTTCTGACTTTTGCTTCTACTTGCTGTTTGAGAGCGCCGACGCGCACCATAAAATATTCGTCTAAGTTGGAGCTAAAAATAGCGAGAAATTTGAGTCTTTCTAACAGGGGCGTGCGGGGGTCTAGGGCTTCGTGGAGGACGCGGTTGTTGAATTCCAGCCAGCTTTGTTCTCGGTTGAAGTAATATTGTGGGTCGCTGAGGTTGACTTCAACGTAATTTTTGGCGGGAGCTTTTTTAGTCTTGGGCATGGTTTGGGGAAGTCTGGAGGAGACTCGGTGATGGCTTCTGAGATCTAGTATCGCAGGTTCAAGAGTGCGTTTGCATCTATGGATCGTAGATTTTTTCCGAGCTGTTGCGGATGTATTGCAGGCGACATCTGCTGGAAGATAGGTGTCAGGATCTGGTAGTGGTGTATTTGATGGAAGAGATCGGCTTTTTTGCTGGAATGGGAATTACCGAATCGGATAAAATAAACGTTTTTTTACTCTTTTATTATTTTGATTTGGCATTTTTCCTACCCCATTGTTGGTAACACCATATTTTAATTCCTTGCAAAGCTTGCCTCTCCTTAATCATAGCAAAATTATCCCTAGCATTCTTGCTGTTCTCGATCGGCTGACAAATTCTCGATTTGTTGGGCAAACCACATCGCCGCCATCCCGTTGCCTTCACCCAAAAGCTTCAAAGTTTCCGATAGCAAAGCAATCGGCAATCCCTCAAGCGCTACCGAAAAATCGCATTCCTGATACTTGCCATTTTCTTGCAAGCGAAATGCTAACACTCTCTGGCCTTGAATATCGACTACCCAATATTCGGGAATTTGCAAAGCAGCATACAATCGTTTTTTTTCATCTAAATCGCTTGCTAAAGTTGTATCGGCTGTCTCTACTACTAAATCGGGAATTCGCGATCGATCGAGATTGATGCGGCGCGGTTCTCCACTTTGCCACTGCGGGAAATCTGTGCCAATGTATAAAATGCGATCGGGCGCACCAGCCCCCACTTTCGGCTTGACAATTACACAGCCACCCAAATCGTCGAAAGCTTGTCTTCCTTTGCTAGCGAACCAAAATCCAAATAACAGCGTTAGTAGGTTGTTAAATCTGGCGTGCTGAGGTCCTTCGTTACCCATGTCTATCCAAAGATATCCTTCATAATAAAATATTCTTGCTTCCTCAAATTGCAGCTTTTCGCAAGCAGCTAAATAATCTTCCCACGTGGCGGGTTGCCATTGGGGAATTTCGCTGGTTTGGGGGAGGATGAATTTTGCAGTTGTAGAAGTCATGATTCACAAGCAAATTGCCGATGATTTTATGTTAGCAATAATTGGATTAAACCCGCAGTCCGGCAGGGGTATAAACCCCTGCCTCAAAGCGAAAGTCCACAGCGAGAGAGGACTGAAGAATTCATTAGTCCTCTTTTGGGAGACTTTAAAATTAAAGCGCGATGCCCAAGAAATTGTCAATTGTTAAAACTTAGCGCTAAGTTTTAACGCTTGTCATATCTGAAGTCCTTATCTGCTATGAATCGAACAGTTTTATTTTGTATTAGTTTGCTATAGTGTTTGCTAAATTAACAATATAAAATTAACATAAATTAACAGTATGGTAGGGGCGGGTTCGCCAAAGTATCTGATACCAAGCCGACATTTAGTAAACCCGCCCTGCCCGATCGAGTTGAGTAGAAACTCAAGAAACCGGGTTTTTATGAGACTGTTGGCTTTCCCAAATTAGGCTGGCGAAAAACCCGGTTTCTGGGCCTCGGCGCGGCGATCGCCCGCCAATACAACATCACAAACTCACTCTTTTGTCAGCACAAATACGCTACCTTCATTTCCGCGCCCGATCCGCAAATCGTTATCCAAATAAGTAACATCCAACCATCCTTGCTGTTCCCTAGTATCGAGTCCGAAATCAACAGCAGTGAACTTTTTACCTGACTCAATTGCATCGATAAATTTGACAGGAGATTCATAGCCAATTAACCTGCTTAATCCCACGATCGATCGCTCAAATTTAACCTGCACTCGCCGTTCCGAAGTCGCTTCAAATCTTGCGGCGACGCTCACTATTCCTTCTAAGTAAGGCAAGCCGTAAAGTTCGGCAATATTGTAAATTTTAGATTGTGCAACCCGGATGCATTGATAAATTTGACCCAATTTTAATAAGGGGAAATTATCTAAACCGAGCAACGCGCGACTGCTGGTATATAACAACCGCCAATCGCCATTTAAAAGTTCTGCTGCCTCGACAGGGCGAGGCGTAGGATTGTAATCTTCCAATTGGGCGATCGCACTTAAAATCGCTTGTTTGTCGGTTGCAGTCGCCAGCAAACCGCGATTTTTACCTGCAATTATTTCTAAGAGTTCTGATTTTTTAAGCACGGTTTTTTACAAGTAATTAGGTATTAGTTAGTAGTGCGAGCGTCCCCGATCGCGAACTTATTTATTACCATGTTCGTGCCCCAATCGCGAACTTATTTATTACCATGCCCATGCCCCAGACCCCGCTCGCAAACTTATTTATTACCATGCCCCATGCCCCATTCCCCATTCCCCATTCCCAATTACCAATCATCAATAACTAAAATCCCAAATTTCACCAAATAAAGTAGAGTTCGATACAAGTATGCTAACTCTTTCTTGTTTTTGACGTAGCGACCGACAATTTCCCCAACGCTGACAGCACCCTTTTGTTCGATCGCCTGCAATATTTCCACCTGTATTTTAACAGATATTCTCCGCTCCTGACCGAAACTGGTAAACCAAATTGCCTGCAAATGCTGCAAGAGTTCTGGATTAGCACTTGTCCCCAAACTTAACATCATTTCATTGCTGAAGGTTTGAGTCGAATAGTGTTGCAATACCCGAAACGGATCGTCGCACAGCGGATCGGGCGGCATCCCCGGTTTCAAATGAGCGGACTCCGGTGCAGCAAGGCGAATTTCTGCTAATTCCCGCCACAACTGTTCGTAAGCAGCAATTACCACCTTCCAATCGTAAAGCTCCCTCGCTCTTTGCCTGCCATTTTCCCCCATCCTCTTTCTCATTTCGGGGTTGTTAATTAACTGACACAAAGCGCGAGTGCAGGCATCAATATCAACTGCTGTAGCTAGAGAAGTGTGACCCATGTAAGTCGGCCAATTCAAACTGTTGTCGAGATAATTTAGTGCTAAATCCAAACAAGCTTCCGGTGGCGGAATCAGAGTCGGAATGCGGAAGCCGTCGATTTCGTGGCGGACAGATTCTTTATATCCGTTCCAGTCGGAGACTATTGCCGGCAGTCCGTTCGCCATCGCTTCAATGGGCGTCAGTCCGAAAGTTTCTTGAATGTTGTCTGACAGCGAGATAAAAATATCGGCAGCCGACCAAATATTAACTCGGATTTCTGGCTTGCGGCCGTCTGCAAAAATGACATTTACCGACGGACAAAAGATGCGCGCGCTATTTTTAAAGTCGGGTTCTTCTCTCGGATCTTCAATCCAGCCGGCTTGGATTAAGTGAATTTTTTGCTTCGTGCGCTGGGCTGCCCGTTCCAAGGCGATGTACATCGGCACCGGATGGGCTTTTGCCGAAAAAGTCAAGCGACCGACGAATAACACAACTATATCTTCTGAAGCAATTCCCAGTTCTTGCCGCTGTCGATCGCGCGCGCTAAGGGCCTCCACACCCTCTGGAAACGCGCTGCAATCCACTCCGAGGGGAATCACCGGCAATTTGACCAAAATTTTCGGTTGACCGCCTGTACGCGACGCTAAATACTCGATCCACGAACCCAGAACTCGTTCTACTGCTGTCTTCACCGCTGCAGAAGTGCAAATTAGGGCATCCCAAGGTTGCACGGGCGCTGTTACCAAATCGCCGATCGAAGCCATAACGTATTTTGTAGCAATTGTGTGGGTAACGCCGCAAACGCTGTAGGCCCGCTGGTCGAGAAAGCGGCGCGCCCACACTACCTCCGACAGGGCAGGATCTGGTCGGTAAATTGTGCCCGGTTCGGATAGCAAATCGGGTCGAGAAGACTGAATCCACCGGACTCTTCGAGGTTTTTGCAGCCAAGGTTGGATGCGCGCGCAAAACTCCTTAAACGTGGCTTCGCTGTCCGCGCAACAGTAGATAGAATCTGCCGTGCCGTGTTGGACTAAGCTTTTGAGAAATCCTTCTCCGGCTGCATGACGCCCCAAAAGCCTTTTGCCTCCGGTGTCATAACCGTCTTTACTGTATACAACTGCCGCTGTTGTGTCCATCCCGAGAATTTTACCCTCAAATCGATGCCGGGGTTTGCAGTTGGTAAATAATTACCAAACTCATGCCTGCAAACAGTTATAGCTTGCGATCGCCCGCACTTAATCTTCATTCGATCGACTGCTTGGGCGATCCAATGTATCTCAGGATATCTTATGAATGCCTGGTTTCGGATTAAAATATTTGCGGCAAAAGGGGGATGACGGAGAGCGGATTTCATGTTAGTCTAGCCCCCGAGAAAGGCGCAAATCACCTTTCCCATCTGCCATCCTATCCCGATCCGGAACCATACAGGGGCTGTGGTATAATGCCTTAGCCCAAACAAGTCCCAGATTTGGTCGGGTAAATTAAGGGGCAGCCTGTCGGCCAAGCATTACTCAAACTCGATCGCGTCTTTGTCTTTAAAAACCGACAATCATGTACAATCCTTCTCTGCGTCAAATACCTCGACACCTGCCAGCGGAAGTCATTCCATTAAAGCAGCAATCTTCTCTCTTAGATTGGTTGGAATCTACTAATCGCTTATTAGCAAGGGATTCTCAAGAACCAGACTACTTGCACGAAGAAGAAATCTCGGAATTGATGGCTGTTGAAGACAGTCCTTACGATGATTTGGAAGATGAGATTGAAGATGACGCAAGTGTCGCTGACGACTAACTGCGATCGGAGCGAACCGATGAAGAAAAAGGGAAACAAAAAAACTCAAAAACATCCCGATTTTTCAAGGTTTGACCTGATACTTTAATTATCGTCAATTGCTGATTTTGATTATGGTGTGCGGTAATTTTCAACTGGTGTGTGATGAGGAGTGTTATGGACAATTTTTTGGATGAGAAAGTCCCTTTCAGTATGCCTGTTAAACTTACAGGCAAGAATTTATTTTTGCTGCTGGGTTTGGGGCTCGGAATTGTAGCTATCGGTTTGGATTTAGCAGCGGGTCGATTTTTAGATGCACCTGCATCGCTATTCATGCCCCTAGCTATTTGCGCTTCAATTGCAGCGGGGTTGGGCTACATTGTTGTGCCCGTACTCCAGCAATTAAAAGCAGGACAAATAATTCGCGAAGACGGCCCCCAAGCCCACTTGAAAAAAGCGGGAACGCCGACGATGGGAGGAGTGTTTTTTGTGCCGGCAGGGGTCGCAGTCGCTTTGCTGTGGTCGAATTTTAATTCAGATGTTATTGCTGTATCGGCTTTAACTTTAGCTTACGGTTTTATCGGTTGGCTTGATGACTGGCAAATCCTCCGCCGCAAGTCGAATAAAGGTATTTCGCCCCGGATGAAATTGGCTTTGCAAATCTTGTTTGCAGCAATGTTTTGTATCTGGTTGATGTTCCACCAGCCAGCTATTTCTACAAACGTTGCTTTGCCTTTCGGTTGGGTATTGCCTTTGGGTTTGTTGTTCTGGCCTTTAGCGGGTTTTGTACTGGTAGCTGAAAGCAATGCTACTAATCTTACCGATGGTATTGATGGGTTGATGGGCGGTTTGGGTGCGATCGCGCTTTTGGGATTGGGCGCATCTGTAGCTTCAACTTCGCCGGAATTAATGATATTTTGTGCTTGCATCAGTGGCAGTTGTTTCGGTTTCTTGACTCACAACCGCAATCCGGCCAGGGTGTTTATGGGAGATACGGGTGCCTTGGCATTGGGAGGTGCTTTGGGTGCGGTAGCTTTATTAACTAATAGCCTTTGGATATTATTAATACTCAGCGGTATTTTCTTTATTGAAACGCTGTCGGTAATCGCCCAAGTCGGTTATTACAAAGCTACAAAAGGACCGGATGGTATCGGCAAGCGCTTGTTAAAAATGGCCCCGTTACACCATCATTTAGAACTGTGCGGCTGGCTGGAAACTCAAGTTGTTGGCATTTTTTACCTAACTAATGGGGTGTTAGTGTTAATGAGTCTGATGTTGACCAGTTCGAGTTAACAGCAGTTCGATCGCGGATTTCACAGCAAGATACAACTAACTGATTTTTCTGTCAGGTTTAAAGACAATTAAGATGCCTGTTTCGCAGCAATTAAATGATGTTGTGAAGCGGGCATCTTAATCGATTTTAGATTTTGGATTTTAGATTTTAGATTTTAGATTGGAGATTGGAGATTGGGGATTGGAGATTGGAGATTGGAGATTTGGGAGAATTTTTCCTTCTTCCTTCTTCCTTCTTCCTTCTTTGGTCGGACGAATGACTCAGTTCATACGGATAATTCATCCGTGTATCCGTGTTATCCGTGTCGTGCCTTCCTTCTTCCTTCACAAAACTTAACGCTATGGAACTCAAACAAAGCAAGCGGAATTTTTGGATAATTGGTTCATCGGCCGCCCTGCTGTTGCTAGCGGCTAGTTCAGTTTTTTACTGGAAACTTGTCAGACTCGGTTATGCTGTTCCCATTCCTTATATTTTAGATGTTTTCTGTTTGAATAACTGTGCGGTTGACAGTGTAATTGTTTTGCATTCTCAATTGCCACCAGATAATTTATTAAATTACGATCGCCCTTTAACCCAAATTTTAGGCGCGCCCGATAAGCTAGATAAAACGAGGATTTCCATCTTGGTGGAAAAGTCTAAACATAAATTAACTGTATATGCCGACAAACAGCCGGTTAAATCTTATCCTGTAGTATTTGGCGGCAACCCCATAGGCGATAAATTAAAGGAAGGAGATTTGCGAACGCCGGAAGGAATCTTTACAGTCAAAGACATTTACCCTCACGATACTTGGTCGAAGTTTATCTGGCTGGATTATCCGACTAAACAATCTTGGCGCAAACATATTAAAGCCAAACAAGCAGGTACAATTTCATGGCAAGATAGTGTGGGCAGCGAAATCGGAATTCACGGGGTGCCGGCTAATTCGCAGAAGTTGATTAAAGAGCGATCGAACTGGACTTTGGGCTGCGTTTCGCTGGAAAATCAGGATGTTGATGAGTTGTATCAGTTCGTGCAAAAAGGAACGGCTGTCGAAATTATTCCGTAAGTTAAAGGACGGACTGTGGTGCGAGATCCATTTTCTGCCCCTTACCATAAAACTTGCAATTTGTCAAATTTCGCTCTTTTTGCGTTATAATTCTTATCTTCTTAGCAGAAAGCAAAATCCGTTTTTTGCATCATAGATTTGGTTTTTTGCATTTCCAGAGTTCGGTTATTTAAGGAATTTAAAGGGTTTGCGTCTGCAACAGCAAAATTTAGTTATAGTAATAGCAAATTATAGAGAATCTTAGCACACTTACGAAAATTACACAATACGCTCAAACAACGCAAACACGTCGAATAATTGAGAATGGTGTCAATAATTTGGGCTCGATCGAGATTTCCTGAAGATTGGGGAGGCCCCCATTAGATAGAAAATTTCAAACAAAATCGTTTTTTAGATTGGATTTGTTTATCAAACGGACTGCGCGGGGATTCCCCTTACAAAACAGGTTTGCGAAAGGTGAATCATGAATGATAATTTTTTACCGATGGTTTCGGTGGTGGTGCCTGTTTTTAACGGCGAGATGGATTTGCCGGAGTTAATTGAATGTTTGCGATCGCAAACTTATCCCCCAAACAGAGTAGAATATCTTTTGGTAGATAACAACAGTCGCGATCGCACTTCAACTATCCTCGAAACAGCAGCCAAATCTTCCAACCAAGAGGGGTTGACTCAAATCAACATTCGCAATCTCACTGAAAATCAAATTCAAAGTTCCTACGCCGCCCGCAATCAAGGTATTCGCACCTCGCAAGGCGAAATTATCGCTTTTACGGATGCAGATTGTCGCCCCGAACCTCAATGGTTGGAAAATTTAGTTAAACCCTTCGGTGACTTAGAAATCGGAATTACTGCCGGAGAAATCCTTGCCCTTCCCGGTAAAACTATCTTAGAAAAACACGCCGATCGCGAACATACTTTATCTCAAAAACATACTCTAAATCACCCTTTTTGTCCCTACGGTCAAACTGCAAATTTAGCCGTCCGCCGCCTTGTTTTGCAGCAAATTGGTTTGTTTCGCCCGTACCTTACGAGTGGCGGTGATGCGGATTTGTGCTGGCGGGTTTTGCAGCAAACTCCATACAAAATATTTTTTGCTGAAAATGCGATCGTCCGCCACCGCCACCGCTCTACAATGAAACAGTTACAAATTCAATGGTATCGCTACGGCGAGTCAAATCAATATTTGCACGAACTCCACGGTGTCGATTTGATGCGAGAATTGACTGTTCGGGAATATTGTTATCGCTTGGTTAGGTGGTTGTTGAAGGAGTTGCCTGTTGCTGCTGTTAAAAGCGCGATCGGTAAAGCAGAATTGGTAGATTTGTTGAGTACGCCGATCGGTCTTTTTAATGCGCGATCGAGGTCGATCGGGCAGCGACAAGCTAAACTTCCCGCAGCAGCTTGGGAAATTGCACAGTTTTAATTTGGGCAATTTTAATTTTGGCAATAACTCTAGCGTGCATCTTCGATACCTGAAGAGCATAAATTAACTAAGCATTAACACTTACAATCTTCGTTGGCATCTGATAAGTATAGTTTATCTGTGTATAAGTATGCTGGATAAGGAAATATGAGAATTTCCTGTAATCCTTAATATAAAATTAATAAGTCTACTGGGAAGCGCTGGGTTTGCAACCAGAAACTCGCAGGCAGAACCCAGAGTTTTCTAGCTTCTGCCGAGTGCCTCAGCCGTTTCGCGATCGAGATTATTCTCAGATTTTTAAATTTTTGTAATTTTTACAGGTTAATGCCAATGGCTCAAATTTTACTCCAGACCGTTTGGTTCATACCTTGCTATCCGCTGATCGGCGGTATTCTGTCGCTGCTGTGGCTGCCGGCAATCACTCGCCGCACGGGACCGAGACCGGCGGGTTACGTGAACGCGATCTTAACATTCTTCGCTTTCGCTCACGGCGCGCTCGCCCTGACAGCTATTTGGAACCAACCGGCACAACAGCAGTTGATTCCCTGGCTGAAGGTAGCGGGTTTGGACCTCACCATTCCTGTAGAAATCTCTGCTGTCACTGTCGGGGCAACAGTTTTAGTTACCGGATTGAACCTTCTGGCGCAGATTTATGCAGTCGGCTACATGGAAATGGACTGGGGCTGGGCGAGGTTCTTTTCGCTGTTGGGGCTGTTTGAAGCGGGGATGTGCGGCTTGGTACTGTGCAATTCCCTGTTCTTCAGCTACATGATTTTGGAAGTTCTCACTTTGGGAACTTACTTGCTAATCGGGTTGTGGTTCAACCAGTCTCTGGTGGTGACGGGGGCCCGCGATGCTTTCTTGACCAAACGGGTGGGCGACTTGTTCTTGTTGATGGGTGTGGTGGCAATTCTGCCGCTGGCCGGAACTTGGAATTTTGACGAGTTGGCGGTGTGGGCAAAGACGGCAAACCTCGACCCTACAGTCGCGACGCTGTTGAGTTTGGCTTTGATTGCCGGGCCGATGGGCAAATGCGCCCAGTTTCCCTTGCACCTGTGGCTGGATGAGGCGATGGAAGGTCCTTTGCCGGCCACGATTTTGCGGAATACGGTGGTTGTGGAAACTGGCGCTTGGATTTTGATTAAGTTGCAGCCGGTAATTGCTTTGTCGCCTGTGGGAATTAAGACAACAATTATTGTGGGTGCGGCAACGGCGGTGGGCGCTTCTTTAATTGCGATCGCCCAAATTGATATCAAGCGCACGCTTTCTTATATTGTCAGTGCTTACATGGGCTTGGTATTTGTTGCCGTTGGTACGGGACAACTTCAAACGGCTTTGACATTAGTATTTGCCTATTCTTTGGGAATGGCTTTGCTGGTGATGAGTATCGGTTCGGTAGTTTGGAACAGCATCACTCAAGATGTTCGGGCTCTCGGCGGTTTGTGGTCGAAACGACCGATATCGGGAATATCGTTTCTTGTCGGCGCTGCGGGAATAGTTGGACTGCCACCTTTTGGCTGTTTTTGGGCTTTGTCAGAAATGGCTGGCGGGTTGGCTAAAGATCGCCCTTTCCTGTTAGGAATTGTGCTGTTTGTTAACGGTGTTACTGCTTTTGGTTTGGTGCGGGTTTTCGGTTTGGTTTTCGGCGGCAAACCGAAGCAAATGACAGAACGATCGCCCGAAGTTCACTGGCCGATGATCGTGCCAATGATGGTGTTAATGGGATTTACTTTGCACGTCCCGCACTTGCTTTCTGCATGGCAACTTTTGCCTCTAGCAACTTTAAATTATACGGCGTCTGGACTGTTGGTTTTGTCAACGGCGATCGGAATTGGTGCCGGGGCATTTATTTACCTCAATGAAAAGTGGGAGAAACCCGTGCGCATCGGTTCTCAAGCCGTGCAAGATTTCTTTGCTTACGACTTTTACACTGCAAAACTTTACCGGGTGACAATTATTTTTGCCGTCGGTTTGGTTTCTCAAGTCATTTCCTGGGTCGATCGCAATATTGTTGATGGATTCGTAAATCTTGTAGGTTTGGCAACCGTTTTCGGCGGGCAAAGTCTCAAGTACAACGTTAGCGGACAAACTCAGTTTTACGCCCTGACAATTCTGTTGGGAGTTGCGCTTTTGGGACTGCTCGTAAGCTGGCCTCTGCTGGTTCGCCTGTCGCTGATCGTTGGTGGGTAAAGAAATATAAAGCTGAAGGTTTTAGATGACAATTTTAATCTAAAATCATCGAGCAACGAAGTCTTTAATAAAGATTTCACAATCCCATCAATCGGGTAACATACATGAACCAAAATGACAGACAAATAAATCTCTCCCGACGCAATTCCCTCAAATTCGTTGCAGGAGCGATCGGTACAGGAATACTAGCAGCAAGATTGGGCGCTGATGCGGCTGCACCCGCACCCGCGATCGCTCAAAATGAATTAACTCCCGATGCGGCGCTGCAAAAGTTAATGGACGGGAACAAGCGATTTGTTGACAGAAAACGCCAAAGTCCCAACCAAGACTTACCCCGCCTCGTCGAAGTTGCCAAAGCTCAAAAACCTTTTGCTGCGATTCTAGGTTGCGCGGATTCCCGCTTTCCTTCCGAGATTATTTTCGATCAAGGATTGGGAGATTTATTTGTCTGTCGCGTGGCGGGAAATGTAGCTACTCCAGAAGAAATTGGCAGCCTGGAATTTGGCACACTGGTATTGGGAGCAAAAGTGCTGGTGGTGATCGGGCACAAAAGGTGTGGTGCGGTAGATGCAACTATCAAAGGCGCTCAAGTTCCCGGTCAAATTGGCAGTTTGCTCGACGCAATTAAGCCTGCTGTAGAAAGCTCGAAAGACCAAGCGGGCGATCGACTAGAAAATGCCTGTAAAGCTAATATTGTGCTGCAAGCTAAAAAGTTGAAAGAATCTCCAGTGATCTCTAAGTTAATTCAAGAGGATAAACTGAAAGTGGTTGGAGGCTATTACGATTTAGATACGGGTGCAGTCAATATTCTGGTTGAGTCGTAAACAGTTGACAGCGAAGTTGTCACGCAATTTAAGATTGATAAATTGGGGTAATTTAATAACTTAAATCTCAAATTATCAATCTTACCAATGCACAAAATTGATTTTTTTACTCTTTACTCTTCACAAATTATGCTTAGTGCGTTGCTCTGGTTGCCTGCGTTGGGCGCTGCGATAGTCGGCTTCCTGCCCGGAAATATGAATGCGATGCGCCTGCGCTCGATCGCCTCAGCCTTCGCTGCTGCCGTTTTACTGTTGAATATTTGGCTGCTGGTTCAATTCGATCCCAGCAGTTCGGGACTGCAATTTCAAGAGTACTTACCTTGGATTCCGCAATTGGGTTTGAGTTACAACTTGGGAGTTGATGGCTTGTCTTTGCCGCTGCTGGCGCTAACCGGATTGCTGACGCTATTGGTAATTTTCGGGACAGGCGAAGGGGTGGCTCGCCCCAAGCTTTACTACTCGATGATTTTGCTGATTAATGCAGGTGTTGCTGGGGCTTTGATGTCTCAAAACTTGCTGCTGTTCGTACTTTTTTACGAGCTAGAATTGATTCCTTTTTACCTGTTAATTGCGATTTGGGGCGGCAAGAAACGGGAATACGCTGCGATGAAGTTTCTGATCTATACAGCAGTTTCGGGACTGTTAGTATTGGCAGGATTTTTGGGCGTAGCTTGGTTGAGCGGTTCTTTAAACTTCGATTACAGTGCGATTACTACTAAGGAATTATCCTTTAACACGCAATTGATTCTGTTAACAATTGTGCTGATCGGGTTGGGAATTAAAGTTCCGTTAGTGCCGCTGCACACTTGGCTGCCGGATGCCTACGTTGAAGCTTCGCCGGCAACAGCTATTTTGCTGGGAGGCATTTTGGCGAAGTTGGGAACTTACGGTTTAGTGCGCTTTGGCTTGCAGTTGTTTCCCGAAACTTGGTCGATTGTGGCTCCTGGTTTGGCGATTATCGGTACTGTAAGTGTCATGTACGGAGCTTTAAGCGCGATCGCCCAAAAAGATATCAAGCGTATGGTAGCCTACAGTTCGATCGGGCATATGGGCTACATCCTCGTTGCCTGCGCGGCGGGCACGAAACTCGCCTTAATCGGCGCTGTCGGACAAATGGTAAGCCACGGTTTGATTTTGGCTTTGCTGTTTTATTTGGTGGGCATCATCGAAACCAAAGTCGGCACGCGGGATTTGGACGTACTCAACGGTTTGATGAATCCGCTGCGGGGTTTGCCCACGGCGAGTGCGCTGTTAGTGTTGGGCGGTATGGCAAGCGCCGGCATTCCCGGTTTGGTGGGTTTTATTGCCGAATTTTTAGTATTTCAAGGCAGTTTTGCGGTGTTCCCCATCCCGACTTTACTGTGCATTTTAGCCTCCGGTTTAACGGCTGTTTACTTTGTAATTCTGCTCAACAGAACTTGTTTTGGAAAGTTGGACAACAACACAGCTTATTACCCAGCAGTTAAACTTGCTGAAAATTTGCCGGCTTTTGTTTTGGCAGGGATCATTTTCTTTTTAGGAGTGCAACCTGTTTGGCTGGTAAGGTGGAGCGAAGCTACTACAAATGCAATCGTGGCTACTCTGCCACTTGAAATAAATTCCAGAGTTGCGATTGTCGATCGCCCGGAAATATCGAGTACGATCGACATCGATCGTTCAGGAATTGTGCATTAAGATTAAAGAGACCGGGTTTTTATTGCATCTGTCAACTATAGCGATCGCAAATGATTTGTCAATATCTTGCTCCCGGACCTTACTAAGGGTAGGGTTGGGGTGGGGTAAAAAATTTACAAATGATTTATGACTGCTATATAACCAAAGATTTGGGTAAAAAACCCGGTTTCTGACTGTCAGCGCGCAAATCTTATCAACAATCAAAACCCTGCCGATGGTGAAATTCATTCCTGGTATTCTGGTTGCCCTGCGCGCCGCGATCGCCCCATTCCTGCTGTACGATGCTATTGATGGCGCGATCGGTGTTTGGTTCATCATCGGTTACTTAATTGGTTTTTTCTCAGATATCTTCGACGGGATAATCGCTAGGCGGATCGGTGTCAGTAATGCCGGATTGCGTCAAGCTGATAGTTGGGCTGATGTGTGCTTTTATACCTGCATATTTGCTAGTGCGTGGTTGGTACATAGAGAGGCGGTAATTGCCTTTCGATGGCCGCTGTTGGCTGTGGTTTTCATACAATTAGTATGGTGGATTGTTAACTTGGTAAAATACGGCAAACCAGCCAGCTACCACACATACTCTGCAAAATTTTGGGGCATCACTCTGTTCGTTGCTACTATTGCTCTGTTTGGCTTTAATTATGCTGGAATTACCCTGTGGACAGCCATTATTGCTGGCATCATTCATACTCTCGAAGAGATTGCGATGACACTGATATTGCCAGAGTGGCAGCACGATGTTTTAAGTATTTTTCATGCCTTGCAATTGAGCAAAGAATAGAGTTACAATCAAATAATCCCAAGGTATTGCAAACTACGATTGCCTGCAGGATAGTTGAGCTATCCCGCAAGGTGGTTGCCCCTACAAAAACCATATAATCGCTGATACTGCCGAAACTTTGCAATTAATTTAAGAGGAAATCAAAATGGTACAAACTCCTACGAAACCTGCCACAAAACTGCCTCCTTCCAAACACGAATTTGCCGAAGTAATTCACAGACTGGAAGCCGGCGGGGCGATGATTCCAGATACGCCGGAAAACTTGATGCAAATCATCGCGATTTGGAAAGCCTACGCGGTGCCGATGGATTTCTACTGGCGCGATTTGCTGTATATTGCCGAACGGGTATTTTTAAACCCGCTGCCCTTCTTTAAATACTTCTTGCCCCAGGAGTATTTAGACTTGCAAAATCACTATTCTGGTGACAATGCAGATTTGCGAGTGTGGCGGGGAACCGGCAGCGCCCACCCCGAACTTTTAGAGTTTATGGAGAAGGGAGAAACAGGCAAAATTCCCCGGTTGCTGCACCATTTGTGGCACGATCGAATCAACATGGAATTTGCTGAAGAGTGCATGAGGGCGATGCTGTGGCACCGAGGAATGTACGTGCCCATCAATCAATTTGACCCCTATCTCGACAGCGACGAATACAAAGCCAATGCCGATCGAGCAATTAAAGCTTACTTCAAAAAAGATCCGTTCATGCTAGCTTTGCACAAAGCATTTCCGGAGTTGTTTTTAGAACAATGCCGCCAGATGTCCTATTACAGCAATCTCGGTTTGTTCTGGGAAGTAATGGCACCGGTGTTTTTTGAAGTTTCCGACTTGTACGACGAAGGGAAAGTAAAAACAGTCCCCGACGCGATGAATTTCCTCGTCAACGGCATATTTGCCATTGCCGGTCGTCCAATTTACCACCACGTTCTAATTGATGGCGAAACCTACGAAATCATCCCGAAATCTAAAGGATTTACCTGGCTGTACGAGGCAGCGCTGCCCTATGTAGAAGCCGTATTTTACCGCACTTCGCCGTTCCGGGGAACCAAATCTTACAACGCGCAAGCCAAGGAAGTTCCTGACGATCAAAAAGACTTCCACTACGGTGTTTTGTATGCTGACAAATTCCCCGTCGGGACAGCAGGAATTCCGCCGACATTGCTAGCCCAAGATATGCTGCATTTCCTGCCGCCTTACTTGATGGATTACTACAAACAGCGCTGCCGAGGCGAAGATGACGTGCTCAATCAAATTGGGGTGACATTCCAGCGATCGATGTATTGCGTTACTTCAGCGGTAATTCAAGCATTGCGGACTGCGCTTTTGTATCCTTTAGATGACCCAAATCCGAAACATTTGAAGGCAAATCGGGCGTTTTTTGAATCTCAGATCGATCGCTTCTGTCGCCCGGAATACGGCATGAAATATGCGGCGAGATTGAGAAACATTCAGACTCCGGCTTACAAGTAAAAAATGTTTGCCTGTTAGTGTTCGTTAGTTAGTTCGATAGATAGTCTGCCAGGGGTTTAAACCCGTGGCGGACTGCGAAAAACACCCACAATCTCTCGCTTGCAAAAGCCTTTACCATCATCCAAAAGTCCGCCGGGGAATCAATTCCCCGTCTCACAGCCAAAGTCGGTTGAAAACCGACTGCCAAACCTACATTAAATTATTGCGAATCCCAGTCCTCTTCCAGAGGACTTTCGCTATGAGACAGGGGTTTGCAACCCCTGGCGGACTCTGCAACACACCCACAACTTCCCGCATATAATAGTTTGTGCGATCGCGCTATAATTTAAATGCGATCGAATTGGATAAAAATTGCATATAAAAATTGCATATGAATAGCGAAGAACTAGCCAAATATATCGAAGCAACCGACGGAATTTCTAAACCTTGGTTGTTGGTACAACTGCGACTCAAAAAACTGCAAGAAAGGCGATCGGAAATTTCTACTGAAGAATATGTCAAAGAACTTACCGACATTCACCAAGATGCAATGAACCTCGGTGAATGGTGGCTGGGAATAGAAGATGAAGTATTTTAACCGCCACAAACTACCTGGAAATTATCTGCATTAACCTGCGTTAATCTGCTTTAATCTGCGGTTATAATATCGATCGAACTTGCGCGCTGACACCCAGAAACCGGATGTTTTACCAAGATAATTTGGGAAAATCAACAGTATTCTAAAAACCAGGTTTCTTGAGTTGCTAATCAAATCGATGGGCAGGGCGGGTTTACTAAATCTCGGCTTGGTATCAGATACTTTGCCGAACCAGCCCCTACCATATTGTTAATTTATGTTAATTTTATCTTGTTAATTTACCAAACACGATAGCAACTTAATAGTTATATCGAAATGTCCGATTCATAGGGCGAGCGCGCAACTGATGCCAAATATGCAGCGGGCGATCGATCGTTTGTCGGTTTCGCAAGTGCTTTTATTTTTCCTTTGGCTATAAATTGCTACCTAAGTTTTGTAGGTAGCCGAAAAAGTACAAATATTAGCTCTAACTTTGCTAGAATTAAGCAGAGGCTATCTTTGCAGGAAATTATAATGTCGTCAATCGAAACTGCCAAATATCGCGTACAATCTATATGTATTTGATATCCCACAAACTTACCACCGATCGAAAACATCGCACTTAACAATGTTCCGACTATCGCAAAACCAACTCAAAATCCTCGAAGAATGCCCTCGCAAATTCCAACACGGCTATCTAGAACTCCTCGCCTCCACCACATCCCCAGAACAACAAGAAAAACTCACCTGGGGCAGCCAATTTCACCTGTTGATGCAGCAGCGAGAGCTCGGACTTCCCATCGAAGCCATCACCCAACAAGATCCAGAAATCGGACGCTGCGTTGCAGCCTTGATCGACACCGCATCCGAACTTTTTATCACCGATTCACAAACCAAAAATATAATTTTTCGCCAAGCAGAACACCCCCGGACATTAATTTTTAAAGATTATCTATTTACTGTTATCTACGACTTATTAATTGCCGAACCAAACACCGCCCAAATTATCGACTGGAAAACCTATCCCCGCCCTCAAAAAGCAGAACGCATCCGCGAAAACTGGCAAACTCGCCTCTATTTATATATCTTGGTAGAAACCAGCGACTATTGTCCAGAACAAATTTCCATGACGTTCTGGTTCGTGCAATTGAGAGGAGAAGCAGCGCCGCAAAAAATTACATTTACTTACGATCGCACCCAGCACGATCGTACCAGACAAGATTTAACTCAAATATTGCACAAACTTACCCAATGGCGGCAACAATATGGCGATCGAGGCGAATTATTTCCCCAAGTAGATATTACTGCCCATCAGTGTGATTCCTGTCAATTCGCCACTCGCTGCAACCGCATCTCATCTACCCAAAAAGATCGGGTTTTAGAAACTCCCACAAACTGGCTGTCAAATCTTGCTATAATCGAGGAAATATCTATTTAAATAGTTGAGAGTTGAGAGTTGAGAGTTGACAGTCGATCGCATAGATATTCTTTCTGTTTTCAAGGATGACTAAAGCTTTTCAATCTCTTCCTTCTTCCCTCTTCCTCCTGTCTCCTGCCTCCTGCCTCCTTCTTCCTTAATCTAAAATCTAAAATCCAAACATAGAATGCTAGAACCACTTCAAAACTGGCAAACTCCACCCTTAACTCAGCCCCCCGATTGGCTGCTCCAAGCTGTCAGAAATTACGCGCCGCAATTCCCCGGAAACTATGTCGCCAAACTCCTCTGGCAAAGAGGAATTCAAAACCCCGAACAAATACCCGGATACTTAAATCCCCAACTCTACAAACCAGCAAGTCCTTGGGAATTCGGGCAAGAAATGAAACAGGCAACAGACAGAATCCAGCAAGCGCGAAACAGCAGCGAAAAACTTGCAATTTGGGGAGACTTCGACGCCGACGGCATCACTTCAACCTCCGTACTTTGGGACGGCTTGGGCGAATTTTTTCCTCAAAACGATCGACTGATTTATTACATTCCTAACCGCTTAACCGAATCTCACGGATTGAACATTTCGGGAATAGACAACTTAGCAAAAGCGGGCGTCACCTTAATTATTACCTGCGATACCGGCAGTACCAACATCACCGAAATTGAATATGCCACCAGTTTGGGCATAGATACAATTATTACCGACCACCATACATTACCGGACGATCGCCCGCCAACTACAGCCATTATCAATCCCCGCTACTTTCCGCCAAACCACCAACTATTTCACTTGTCAGGAGTAGCCGTAGCCTACAAATTAATTGAAGCCTTATATCAAACCTTACCCGATATTCCCCAGCGATCGCTAACAGACTTATTAGAATTAGTAACGATCGGCTTAATTGCCGATTTAGTCCAACTCTCGGGAGACTGCCGCTACTTAGCACAACTCGGTATCGAACAACTGCAAAAACAAATCGCCAATCCCACCCGTCCGGGAGTTGCAAAATTGCTAGAATTGTGCAGGAGAACGGGCGATCGACCGACAGATATCTCCTTCGGAATCGGTCCCAGAATCAACGCCGTCAGCCGCATTCAAGGCGATGCTAGCTTCTGTGTCGAACTCCTCACCAGTCGCGACAAAAAACGCTGCGAAGAACTAGCAAATTTAACCGAAATTGCCAACACCAGGCGCAAATCTTTACAAAAAGATGTTGCCAAAGATGTCGCTCACAAATTAGCCAAACTCGACCTCTCAACTACCAGCGTTATCGTCCTCAGCGACCCCCAATGGCCTCTCGGAGTATTGGGATTAGTAGCCGGACAAATCGCCCAACAATACGGCCGCCCTGTAATTTTACTTTGTACCGAAGGAACCGAAGAAATCGACGAAAGTCTTGCAGAAACACAATCGATCGAGCCGGTTTATTCAGATTCACCAACTATTTCTCAACCTGCAATTACTAACCTAAAATTTCAATTGGAAAGTTTTGCAGAAACACAATCTATCTCACCTTTCCCCCCCGATTCACCAACCCTAAAACAATCGAAAATCCAAAATCCAAAATCCAAAATCGCCCGCGGTTCTGCCCGATCTGCAAATCAAATTGACCTGTACCAATTAGTTAAAGACCAAGCGCATTTATTGCACAGATTCGGCGGTCATCCCTTCGCAGCAGGGTTGAGCATTCCTGTGGAAAACATTCCATTATTTACCGAGGCCGTAAACCAGCAACTGCGACAGCAATACAGCCCGGAAAATTTAACAGCCGTTCCCGTGCAAGCAGACCTCACAGTTACCGTGTCCGAACTAGGTCAAAACTTATTTCAAGAACTCAAATTAATCGAACCCTGCGGCATGGGCAACCCCGCACCAAAATTGTTAATCGAAAACTGCTGGTTTGACAATGTGTGGAATAAGAACATCAAAGATTTAAAAGGCAAAGAAGTCAAGTACATCAAAACTACTTTTAAAATTTGGGATGGATCGAGCAACACGGGATTTCCCGGAATTTGGTGGGAACACTATCGAGACGAAATTCCTCAAGGTCGGTGCGATGCGGTAGTAGAACTCGACTTTAATAGCTACGAATCGCGTTATGAAGTGCGGTTGATAGCAGTTCGATCGCGCGCGGGAGAAAGCTTGATGGAACTGCCGCAACAAATAAATTGGATCGCCGACTTTCGCAATAGAAATAACAGTAAAGAGTTGCTAGCAGCTAGCAGCAATCCTCAAATTTCCCAGCAGTCTGAAAATCAGATTTACCATTCACAAATAGGCGATCTCGAAAACTCGATCGTCCTCAAAGAATGTCCGGCAAGTTGGGACGAAATGCGGGTTTGGTTTCGGCAAGCACAACAAAAACAACAAAAACTCGCTCTCGCCTATACATTACCCCCGCCCGTACCGCCGCAACAAATCTGGCAGCAGTTAATCGGTATTGCCAAATATCTCAGCCGTACCAACAAGCCCGTCACCAGACAGCAACTGGCCCAAAAACTCGGAATCGGCGACATTTCCCTCCGACTCGGATTTGCCACTCTAAAACATCTCGGTTTCCAAGTCAATTACCGCGATCGTGCTTTCCACATTACCAAACAAGCTGAAACCGCAGATCGGGGCGATCGATTCCTCAAACCTTTATCGCACAATTCATCCAGCCAACTCACCCGTTCTGCCGAACAATTCCTAGCAGCAGTCTCAGAAGAACAATTCCGGCGCAAATACTTCTGTGAAGTACCTCTCTCGACCATTCAATCCATCGCGCTAGAGACGGTTCTGCAAGAAATAGACTCCGCAGAAACTCCCTTCTAATCTCGATCTACTCCCCATCGCGATCGATCGCGGGTTTTTTAACTAGGATTTAGTATTCCTTGCAGGTTCCGCTGCCGCCTCCTCCTGATGCGCCTGCAACATCTCTGTTTTAAGAAATATCTGCCTTCTGAGTTCATCCCATAAAATAGAGTGTAGGGCGATCGGGGCGAGGTTGCGATTTACGTGCAACATTCCAACCGCTCCGAAAAACCTATGCAAAACTAGGAATGAAAGCCCCACATTCGATCGCCAATCTTCAATTGTTTAAACGCTATGCTCCTCTGTCCCCGCTGCCAGTTTGAAAATCCCGATCGAAATAAGTTTTGCCAACAGTGCGGAATTTCCCTCACATACAAAGCTTGCCACCAATGCGGAACGCAAGTCGCTTTTAGCGCCAAACAATGCCACAATTGCGGAGTCACAACAGGTCAAGTGTGGCAAGCCATAATTTGCGGTCGATCGAATTTTCCAGCAGTCCCGTCAGACGAGTTAACCGTACCTCCAGCCGAGTTACCGCAAATACCCGATACAGTTCCAGAAACCGTACCGGCAGCAAACACCGCCCCACAAATAACAGACGCCGCTGTCGCCAGTGTAGAAAATACAGCCCCCGACACACTCTCAGAAGTCCCGCCAACTGCCCAACAGCCAACCGACGGCGAATTCAGCAGCCCGGAAACCAACGCGGAGGCAGCCCCAGGGGCGATCGATCCAGAATCCTTTCAAACAGAAGCAACCATTGCTCCGGACGCCCGAGAAGCCGAAATAACCCCCTCAGACAGCACTGTTTCCAACCCAGCAGAGCCGGAAGTAAGCCAAAAAGAAAGAGACAGTCCCGACAGCCAAGCAGCAGAAATCCCCATTGCCGACACCGAACTCCTCATGCCAGCCCTGCCGGCAGGAGCCTATTTAGATGCCCAGCAGCGCTACCAACTCCTCGAAACCCTCCCCCCGAGAAAGCCCTCCGAAACCGTAGCAGTACCGGTATTGGACTGTCAGCCGCTGCAAATGTCGCCCCTCAAAGCCCTGATAGCAGCCAGTTCCGCCAGCGTAGCCAAACGCACCTCCCCCTACAGGACCGCAGCAGTACCGGGAGACAATGCGGCCAATTCCGCCTTAGCAGAACTTTGCCAAGGCACGGCCGAACCTTACCTGGCCCTGCGCTGGGAATACTCTCACAACCTGCCAGTCATTCACGATAGCTGGTCGGACGACCAACAGTCAGTGCTGCTGCTGGAAGACTGTTCGCAATGGCCGTCGCTAGTAGAACGCTGGAGTCAGCCCCAAACTTCCGCCCAGCAAATTTTGTACTGGTTGCACGAAATGACCGAACTGTGGGCAGCTTTGGAACCCTGGTGCTGCCGGCAAAGCCTGTTGGAACTGGATAATCTGCGGGTAGACCCCGACTCTTCCTTCTCTTTAACCTCCTTGAGGTTGCAGCGACTGTATCCCGAACCTGCTGATTCTTGCCTGCAACTGGTGAATTTGGGGCGACTGTGGCAGACTATATTCAACCTGGCCGATCGTACTCAATTTGGCGCTTTGCTCGGACTGCTGCAAGAAATGTACAGAGGTGACATTCGCACCATAGACGAATTGCGAGCGCGCCTGGAAACTGTACCTCTGGAACTTCAACCAGCACTACCACCTGTCTCCAGCCCGACGCGCTTTCAACTTGGAACCGTCGATGAGTCTGTCCCCGAGGCCGAAGTCTTAACCCTGCCCATGCCCCTGCAGGTGTACCGTTTGGAAGACGCGGGTCTTACCGATGTCGGCCTGCAGCGCGACCACAACGAAGATTTTTTCAGCATCTGGACTCAAGTCAACAAACTCGAAACATCCTTTGGGCGGACTTTCCAAAACAAAGGGCTTTACATTCTCTGCGATGGCATGGGGGGTCACGAAGGTGGCGAAATAGCCAGTCAGTTAGCCGCCGAAACCCTCAAAGAATTCTTTCAAAACAGTTGGGACGATCGACTCCCTCCAGCAGATACCATCCGCGAGGGAGTGCTGCTGGCCAACAAAGCCATCTTTGAAATCAATCAAAAAGACCGCCGTTCTGGCAGCGCCCGCATGGGTACGACTCTGGTCGCAGTCTTAGTTCAAGACACCAAAGTTGCTGTGGCGCACGTTGGCGACAGCCGTCTCTACCGCCTCCGAAAAGGAAAGACCCTCGAGAAAATTACCTCGGACCACGAAGTTGGACAGCGGGAAATTAAGCGCGGGATTGACCCGGAAACTGCTTATTCCCGTCCTGACGCCTATCAACTGACTCAAGCCCTAGGCCCGCGGGACAGCAATTTTATCAAGCCGGACTTGCAGTTTTTGGATTTGTGCGAAGATACTTTGTTGGTTTTGGCTTCTGATGGTTTGACAGATAACGATCTTTTAGAAACTTACTGGCAGACTGACCTCGAACCTCTGTTTCACCCACAAGCTGATTTGGAACAGGGAGTTGCCGATCTGATCGAACTCGGAAACAAACGTAACGGTCACGACAATATCACGGTAATTGTAATTCGGGCGCAGGTGGGACCTTGTAGATTTTAGATTTTAGATTTTAGATTGGGAGTTGATGCTCGCCGATGGCGGCGAAAGCTGGCGAGCGATTGCCGATTACCGCTCGCTAAGTGTGCCTCATTTTACTGAATAAATAGGGCTTGCTGAATAAAACTCTCAGCCCCCGAGAGCAATGGTTTTGAGCCTTTTGCGATCGATTTAGTGCCAGGTTATGGCATAGAGATGGTCAACTATGCCCTATGCCCAATGCCCTATTCCCTATTCCCCCCTCACCAAAAGACTTATTCAGCAAGCCCTAAATATATTTTTCGGATCGATCGGATTTGCGAGCGTAAGTCCTATTGGGAATAAGGGATTATCAGTAGCTTTAATTTTTAGATTTTTTGGGAAAATTTGCACGCAAAAACGAGTTCGATCGCGAGTTGATTCATCATAGATGAAATAGCTTTTACCTGCCGCAATAATTAGCCTACTGACTCAAAATCAACCTAAAATGAAGTGAGGCAACCTCAACCCTGATGCGAACGCGGTTTTTGCAATCGATCGCATTCTGGATGAGGTCTGCATTGCGCGCGCTGACCGCCCTTTTTACTTGCCATTTTTACTTGCACCACTGCGCGTAAATCGACACCGGGCGTTACAGCAAAATTACGTAAAATTTTAGCCCTTGTTTACTTATTGTTTGTTTCTTCTAGTGTTAAACCTAGTGTTAAATCTATTGACTGTTTTTTCAAGCTCGATCGACCCTTCAGAAATATTACGGATAATTGTTGACCAAAAACTAACTAGGAGTATTTTTTGATGGGGATTTTTTTAGGAAATATTTAAGCGAGATCGGGAGGCGATCGAGTTTTCGCCACACAAACGGCTGAAACTAATATAGCAACAGCCAAAATGGTAGGGAAATTCTTAAAGCCAGCTCCCAACCGTACTGAATAAGTTACCTGCAATCTAAAATCTAAAATTTAACATCTAAAATCCTCTTACTGCCAACTCTCACGGTCAAACAGAGAGTTTAACCACATCCACCGACAATGCTGCTGACACTTTTAGATCCCGAACAACAAACCCCCCTGCAACAGTGGAGTTTTGAAAGCGAGCCCATCGTGCGCATCGGCCGCTCTCCTGAAAATCATGTTGTGATCCCCAATGCTTTAGTATCGCGGCAGCACCTCGAACTGCAAAGAGTTAAAAGTGACTCATCGAGTAAATGGTATTTAGTCAATCACGGAACAAACGGCTCTTTTGTTAACGGCATACCGGTATCTCAAGGGTGGATCTCGGACGGTTCGCTGCTGCAGTTAGCGCGGGGCGGTCCGATTTTGCATTTTCAAATTACTACTCTTGAAGTCGGTGGCAAGATAGAGACGAACCCTCCTGGGGGTTTTGCAGCCCCGCGCTGCAGTCATGCAGGAAATCCGCCGGGGAATTTGTTCTGCATCCACTGCGGCGAACCGATTAAAGTCGATCGTACCGTGCGCAACTACCAAGTGCTGCGAACTTTGGGTCAAGGGGGCATGGGAACCACAACTTTAGCCTGGGATCGCGACAAGGCTAAAGCCCAAAAACCAGGAAGTTCGCCCGCCGCATCTTTGGTAGTTCTTAAAGAAATGAATGCTGACATGGCTCAAATCTTCAAAGCTCAAGAACTGTTTGAACGGGAAGCTAAAACCCTCAAATCTCTACACCATCCGGGAATTCCTCAGTTTTTTGACTTTTTTGTAGAAGGGGGTAAAAAATATTTAGTGATGGAAATGCTGCACGGTGAGGATTTAGAAAAACGCATCTACAACCGCGGACCAGTTACTCCCCAACAGGCGATAGAGTGGATGATTCAAACCTGTGAGGTTTTGAACTACATTCACTCTCAAAAACCCCCGATCGTCCACCGGGATATTAAACCTGCTAATTTGCTGGTACGGCACCGAGACAACTCGATTGCGGTACTCGATTTTGGAGCTGTCAAAGAAATTGGAACTCCTCCCGGCACTCGCATCGGCGTTGAAGGCTACACGGCACCGGAACAGGATCGGGGACAGCCCCTCCCTCAGTCCGATTTATACGCGATCGGACCTACTTTGATCTTTTTGCTGACGGCCCAGGGTCCTCAAAAATTTTACGGCAAAGTAGGTCGCGGTTACGGATTTAAGCTGGAAAATATTCCGACCATCGACCCGAAATTGCGCGAAACAATTTTGCGAACCACCGCAGCCAAGCCTGGGGATCGCTTTCAAACTGCCAAACAATTAGCTCGGGCCCTAGCAGCTTGTCTTTGAGAAGGAAGAAGGGATAGTTGATAGTCGATCGATAGTCGCTCGTGGAGCGTCAAAGCTCGCGATCGCCATCAGCGAGCGGTCATCAGGAAGAAGGAAGGAGGAAGAAATTAGCAACTGAAAATTTTTTGAGAAAATCAAAGCCACGATTGCGACGACAAAACAATCCTTTTTTTTAACACCCAAGTCTTCCTTGATGCCGATCGCATCTTCCCGATCGCAATCGTCTTCCCTCTTTCCTATTCTTCGTCCCAAGCCTCGACAGCGAGCAGCTCGCTCACGGGGTCTTGCATGGAAAAATCAAACTCCAACAACTGTTGTTTCCAGTACGACCATTCATCGCCGTACAGCAGAGCAATTTTCCAAATGCTATCTGTCGGCTTGATGATATTAGACGTGACAAGAGAATGCACCTGACGCTGGAACTTAACCATCGGCTGTATAACCTGGTGGCTCATAATACCTCTTGAATTGTGTAAATCTTCTGCAATTACAACTTCCCAGCTTTCACTTTTTACCGCAGTTTCGCCAAGAACAGTCTCGCTAAGATACGTGTAGATTTTCATCGGGAAGCTACATATTCAACTTGTATCTTAACACAGTTGGTTTTGGCAAGGGCATATAAGCAGGACTGAATAGTCGAGACTGAGTGGAAAGAATTAATCATCTTTAAAAGCCCATCTCTACCCTGAGGATTAAGGGGGAATTGTTGGCACCTGTTAGTGTTTCCTGCTTTTGGCAGATGCAAAAAAAAGGTTATGTAAGCGAATGCAACTGCTGCGAGATGTCGGTACGGCCTAGCTTCCCTCAAGCGAAGTTGAAATCGCTGGTATGCTGCACGTTGGCTTTTGGCTCTTGGCTTTTGGCTCTTGGCTCTTGGCTCTTGGCTCTTGGCTGTTAGCGATACTGGTTTTTGGCGATACTGCAATGCGCGAAGCTGGATGCGGTTAGCGGGCTGCGTACTGCAGCCACTTAAATTAATTATACTGTACTGGCAGCAAAGGTTGTCAAAAATTGTTTGATACTGTTCGCGCTGAAAATATCATGGCAACTCGGGCAATAACTCTATGACTTGGACTCGCCGCCACATCCTCACTCTGGCTGATTTTACTGCTGATGAATACGGTACGGTGCTGCAAACTGCGGCGAGTTTTCGGGAGGTTCTCGGCCGCCGCACTAAGAAAGTACCTGCTTTGCAAGGTCAAGTGGTGGCGAATTTATTTTTTGAACCTTCTACCCGGACTCGCAATAGTTTTGAGTTGGCAGCAAAGCGCTTGTCTGCAGATACGCTAAACTTTACCCCCGGAAGTTCTTCTCTGACGAAGGGGGAGACGATTTTGGATACTGCTAAGACTTATTTGGCGATGGGGACGGATCTGATGGTGATCCGGCACCAACAGGCTGGGGTTCCTGATGCCATAGCTTCGGAGATGGATCGCTCGGGATCTAGAGTCAGCGTGCTCAATGCCGGTGACGGCCAGCACGAACATCCGTCTCAGGGTTTGCTAGATTTGTTTACTATTTGCTCTCTGCTAGATGCCGAAAATCCCCGACTAGAACTTTTAGCAGGCAAAAAAATTGCCATGGTTGGGGATATTTTGCATTCGCGGGTGGCTCGATCTAATATTTGGAGTTTAACTGCGGCGGGGGCAGAGGTTCATTTGGCCGGGCCGCCGACTTTGTTGCCGCTGTTTTTTGCTGAGTGCGGCAAAGGTAGGGCTGGCAAGTTATTTTTGCACTGGGATCTGGAACCTGCTTTGGCTGATGCTGATTTTGTGATGACTTTGCGGCTGCAAAAAGAAAGGATGAGCCAGCACTTGCTGCCGAGTTTGCGGGAGTATCATGCTTTGTATGGGATTGCGCGCGATCGACTCAAACTCTGCAAGCCGAATGTCAAAGTGTTGCACCCAGGTCCGGTTAACCGAGGAGTAGAAATTAGTTCAGATTTGATGGACGATCCCCAATTTAGTTTAATTTCCCAACAGGTTACGAGTGGGGTAGCGGTGCGGATGGCTTTGCTTTACCTGATCGGCGGCGGTAAAGCTTAGGTTGTTAAAAAACGTAAAACTTCACCCGACTTATGACCCTTGACGATCGTTATTTCGGGCGATCGAGCCGTCTTTAAAATAATCGTTACCAAGCAAGCCTTGGTAACGATTAACCATCTTTCTAGAAATTTAAGTGTTCTAGCCAAGAGTTAGTAGAGCCAGGATGCAGACACCCAGCCGCCGCCTTTGAGTTGAGCCCAGCCATGTTTGTAACGGCCAGTCAATTTGATGTGGTCTCCATCATATAACTTGCCGATTACATGAGAACATTTGCTCGGTCGGCTGCGAATATTCAGTCGGCCGCCGTTGGTGGCAACTTCGGCGTAGCTGTGGTAGCTTTTGTGGCCGCAGCGTTTGTAGTGGCAACTTGCCTGTGCTTCACCGGGCACGCTCACCACAGATAGAGCAACAGCCATCCCTACAAGGCCTACCCATGCAGAATTAGGAATTTTCAAGCCCAGGTCTTCAAATGACTTGAGTTGGAGTTCTGACTCTGGAGATTCATAAGCAGTAAAAGAGTGAGCCAATGCTAGTGATTCCATAGTTTCCTCGTTATTTGGGTCAATATTTACCAGTGCGGGTTCAGGTAAAAACTTCGATCGGACAGCTCAACCGTTAACTTATTCTATGACCTCGGAAGTCACAGGGGGGAGGCTTTACGGTCTTGCCTTTGCCAAACTTTAGCAATTTTTCCTGAATCAGGCACAAATATATCATGTCATTGAAGCAGGTTTCCAGCAAAAAAAATAAATAAAGTTTACATCTTGTACTGAAATTTTTGGGCGGGACTCCCAAGCAAGATCGTAGAGTTAAAGGTAACTGTATCTTGAAAAAAGGAAGTAAATAATCCAGGGATTACGCACGATCGGGGTTTAACGAGGCTGTGAGATTGCTTTCCTTCCTTCGGATTGCTTCGCTAACGCGACCCTCGCAATGACGAATGGGGTTATTTGTGCGTTTGAGACCCCAATTGCTTGGGGTTGGAAAGGGCTTTTCAGAAACAGGAATCAGCGCCCGATCGCCCCAGCTTGCCGATCGATGCGTTACAGTTCGAGCGAGCGCAATTCGCTGGGCTAGACCCCTCAATAGTTACTTCACCAACTATCTCAATTCGGGAAAGAAAGCAGTATTTTTTCCGATCGCACTAGAATTGAGCATCGAGCGATCGACATATTGCAGGCGAAATTTGCATTCTGCGCCCGCAACAATGCAATATTTACGAGCAGGCACTTGAATTTATGTAAAAATACTTGACTTTATGTAAATATAAAGTTAGTTATTACAAACTATTTTGACCAAATGAATCCCGGCACTGCTCTTTCGATCGACTCTATCCCCCAATGCCACATTCGAGATAGTTTCGCAATTACCATAGCTCCTTTATCTGTGGAAGAAATCTACAATTTGGCAGAAGATCGGGCTAACGGAGCCGTGGTAGTGATGAGCGGTACAGTGCGCGATCGAACTGACGGTAAAGCCGTGGTTGCTCTGGAATACCAAGCCTACGAACCGATGGCAGTGCGAGTATTCCAGCATATCGCTACCGAAATTCGCCGCCAATGGCCTGATGTCAATCGGATTGTCATTCACCACCGCATCGGACGCTTGCAAGTGGGAGAAATTAGCGTGTTGGTGGGCGTCGGCTGCCCCCACCGGGGCGAAGCGTTTGCGGCTTGCCAGTATGCCATAGACACCCTCAAGCACAATGCCCCAATTTGGAAAAAAGAACATTGGGCCGACGGTTCTAGCAGTTGGGTGAGTATTGGATCTTGCGAAGATGCGGGTCACTGAAAGCAGTCCCGGACGCACTCATACCAGAGAAATTTGGTTTTTTATCGGTTATAGGCATACAGCCACGGATTTTCACAAACAACCCAGTTCCGGACTATCCAGCAGCAGTGCACAACAGTTACATCTCGACAGACCGTTTGGGAACTTATACTATGGATTAGCGTCAAAAATCGTGGAATGTTCGATGAGCCTATTCCAACGATGAGCGAGTTTATTTCTGTGTCCTGGTCTGCGGTTGTGGCGACCGTTCAAAGAGTGCAATTGCCAGCCGACAAACTCTCTAATTACGACTTAGTGCTGCGCTGTCAGGAAGGCAACCGACCTGAAGCAAATGCTTTTGCAGAACTTCTGAGCCGGTATCAGTCTCATGTAGATAGGGTTCTCTATCACTTGGCACCAGACTGGCAAGACCGCGCAGATTTGGCTCAGGAAGTCTGGATTCGCGTCTACCGCAATATTAATCGGTTGCAAGAACCCGTTAAATTTCGGGGCTGGCTGAGTCGCATTGCCACAAATTTGTTTTATGACGAGTTGCGGAAGCGCAAGCGAGTGCGAACTCCGCTGTCGTTGGACGTACCCCGTTCTCTGGAAGACGGTGAGATAGATTGGGAAATCCCGGCTGACAGTCCGGGACCGGAAGAAGATTTGACCACGAGAGAATTTTACGACCAGTTGCGGGAGGCGATCGCGGATTTGCCGGAAGTGTTCCGCACGACCATAGTTTTGAGAGAAATTGAAGGCTTAGCCTATGAGGAAATAGCCGAAATGACCGGAGTATCTCTCGGAACTGTCAAGTCGAGGATTGCCAGAGCCCGCCAAAGATTGCAGTTGCAATTGCAAAAATATCTGGACGGCAATTAATTTAGCTGTTTCCGGCTGCGGAAAATAAAGTTGGGTGAAAGGGCCTGGAAAATCGAAATTTCTGTTTTTAAATATTAAGTAAATGATGCTGCGGCAAAGGTTTGCTTTCCTCAATTTAATTAGGTGGTGTGGCAGATGAACTATAACTTTGAATCCGATAAAAATTCCGACCGGCAAGGTGCTGCAGATGGACTTGCCGAAAATCAAACTAATAACAAGATCCCTCAGGGAAACGTAACTACTATGATGCGCGATCGCTTTGAATTGCTGAGTGCTTATCTCGACGGTGAAGTAACTGCTGCCGAACGCCGACAAGTTGAGGAATGGCTGGAAAATGACTCTACGACGAAGCGTTTGTACTCGCGGCTTTTAAGTATGCAGCAAGGCTTTCAGTCGATGCCAGTACCGCCTTCAGAACAATCGGCACGGGATTTGGCGGCGAAGGTCATGCAGCAGGTTGAAGGGAAGTCGAAACGCAAAAAGTTGGTTTTGGGTGGATGCGCGATCGCAGCTTTGTTTGTGGCTGCGGTGTCTGGTGTCGCCGGAGGTCGCCAATTGTTTGCTCCCCAATTTGCTGAATCGCCTGTTCCTGCTGATTCTGAGGGCTTGATTGTGGCTTTGAACGAACCTGTGGTTGAAATTGTTAGCCCTAATGATTTGATGCTTGGGGTAAATGCGCCGGTGGTGGAAATTCCCAAGGTTGCTGGGGGAAGTTCGCAGAAATCGCTGCAAAATACGCATTAAACAGTTGATAGTTGACAGTTGACAGTTGGTAAGGAGTTTTGAGTTTTGAATTTTGAGTTGTGAGTTAAAGACAGTTCTGAAGTTCAAAACTCAAAACTTAAACTGAAGTTCCCCCCTGGCAAAAACTTGAAACTGTCTCACTGTGCGACTTCCAAGTATTTTAGAGTCGCTCGCGCATGGGTACAATCGCTGAAA
>JALOON010000050.1 GCA_025454405.1 Oscillatoriaceae cyanobacterium Prado104
TTGTAGTTTTGTTTTTGCTCGATTCCCGATCGCACAACCTCTGATGGCTTGTATAAAAATACATCGCTAAAACCGCTAGGAATTGTCGGCACCTTAATTTTTTTCACAGCTAAATCGCGACGATTTCTGAATGTTCTGTAGCAAGAGGTGTAGCATTGAGGTTGGATTAACAATTTGACTTTTGGTTCGAGGCGGAAGCTTAAAGGCATGAGGTAGGCGATATTAGCATCGCTGACGACGAGGGGATTGCTGGCTAGATTCACGGTTTTAGCTACTTCTAAATCGGAGCGCAGCCAACCGCTGCCTTTATTCCACCAAATATCAGCTTGAGAACTAATTCCTGCCGATATAGTGCCGATCGCGAACAGCGCCACGATAACTATTTTCCAAAATTTTTGCTGTTTGAAATTATCTAAATTTAAACTAAGTTTTACCGACAGCAAGTAAGCAACTGCTAGCTGCATTCCTACATAACAAGGAACTAAATATCTAATTAGATCCGGTACTGCTAAAAATAGTGCGGTTGTGGCAATTAATAACAGCAGCAAAACCCATACCCGTTTCGGTGTGTGCCGGCAGACAAAATAAAGCGCGCAGCCAACTAAAGCCAGTACCGCTACAGTTAGGGGCAATAGCAAAGCTAATTGCGCCGCATTTGCAGTTCCATCAATACCAAAATCAAAAAAACCGATGCAGACTGAACCCGCCCAACGAGTAACTAATCTCAAGAAATTTGACTGTTCGACCCAAATGGTGGTACTCCTAATTTGATTGAAGTTTTCCACAGAATTTACTAGGGTGGGAATGAAGGCAATTAAGGCTGCTAAACCTGCTATATAATAGGCAATAAATGTTTTTAGGTCGCGCCAGTTGACAATTATTGCAACGTAGATGGCATGGGCCGCAGCGACGCAGAAAAATAACAAATGAGTGTAGAGTCCCGCTGTTAATGCGACTGCGTAAAGTATCCAGGAAGCAACAAAGACAAGAGGATTTTGATTCGATCGCATTGCCCGCAGCAAGGCCGCACTGGATGCAATAGTAGTTACCGTCCACAAACTGTACTGTCTGGCTTCTTGGGCAAACAAAATGTGGTAGGGAGAAATTGCGAAAATTGCGACTGCTATCCAGGCGGCTGTTGGCGATTCAAATAACTCCCAAGCCAGCCAATAAATTGCGGGAAATGCTAGCAAGCTAATAACGGCTGCTAGACTTCTCATTGCCGCTACGGAACTGCCGAATTGCTGCGCCCAAAATCTTGCCAGTACGTAATACAGCGGCGGGTGTTGGGGGTCTTCTGTTGCTAGGGAATTCAGGGTGTCATTTAAAGTTTTTTGGGAATTTACTTGCTTGTATTTTTGGATATCTGGGGACGCGATTATTTGCTGGTAGGAAATTTCTTTCAGCATTTCGGCTTCGGTGTAGCCGGAAACTCGCAGAGAAGTGTATGTTTCATCGATCCAGTAAAATTTGCGATCGAGATTGACAAAGCGAAATAAAATCCCGATGGCTAATCCGGCGATTATCAGAAAACCCAACCAATTTTGAGGCAACTTAAAACGCATTTTTTAACTAAATTTTACTTGGTTCGCAATTTACTCAAAATTACATCTCCATTTTTTAGAGAATAAATTTTCTCGATTTCATAGGTAGTAGTTTTTTCGATCTTTGCTGTTACTTGAGGGGAAATTCCGTATAAAAATATCTCGTTAAAATTTTGGGGAATTTCCAGAGTTTGAGGCGGGAATACTATAAATTTAGTTTGGGGAACAAGCAGGTAACTCAAGCCGAGTAAATGAGCGATCGTATCTACACTATACACCCACAAATCTGCGACCAGTAAAGGCCGAGAAGCTGAGTTAACCGTGCGGGCGATCGGGATGTTAATATAGGAACGGTCTTTATTCCACCAAGAGTCTGCCGGCAAATAGATGCAGCAAGATATAATCCCAATAGATAGCACAGCAGCCAAAGCCAGCCTCCACAGCTTTTGCAACTGCACTGTAACTTGAGGAGCTGTGATTTTTGAAGCAAAAAGATAGGCAACAGCTATTTGCATTCCTAAATAACAGGGAATCATGTAGCGGGTGTTAATCGATCGAATTCCGCCCAATATTAAGTCCGCTGGCAGGAAAATCGCTACTGTCGCGCAGGTTGATATTGCAACAAACAGCCATACACGCCTGGGAGAATGAGTCAACAGCCAGTAAAAAGAATATCCCACAATTATTAAACTCATCAAAATAATTGGGATAGTTACGAGCGAAGCCGCTCGCGGTAAATTAGAGTACAATCCCGCATCAAAAAATTGCCTAGTAATGTTTAACACCCAATTGGCAACTAATTTTGAAAAAGGCATGGGTAGCGACTGCCATCCTAGTTTATGGCTGGCATTGTGCGCGTTTTGCAAATAAACTACAATCCAAGGGAACAAAGCAATAAATCCCGCGATCGATGCTAGTAAATAGCCAATTAAAGTTTTGTTAAACCGCAGTTTTTCAGAGATTGCTACATAGATTCCCTGCCCGAGCGCCACCAGGGCAAATAATAAATGAGTATAAAATCCCGCAGCCACTGTTACCGCATAAATTGCCCAACTGCTATTAGTTTTGAGGCGCATTCCCTGCAGCAAAGCGGCACTTGAGAGTAAAACTGTTAATACAAACAAACTGTAAGGTCGAGCTTCTTGAGCGTAAACTATTTGAAAAGGCGATACAGCTAGCAATGCAACTGCCAACCAAGCTGTTAGCGATGAATCAAATAATTCCCAGCACAACCAATACATGCAAGGCAATGCCAGCAGACTAAAAACTGCCGACATACTTCTAGTTACAGCTATTGAATCGCCGAACAGTTGTACCCAAAATCTGGTTGCTATAAAATACAGGGGAGCGAGTTGAGGTTCTTCTAATGCTAGACCTTTGACCGTATCGAAAACTGTTTTTTCTGAATTAATCCGCTGGTATTTTTGCAAGTATTGAATGTCCCGAATTTGCCCGTCAGCTACTTGCTCAATAAACTCGGATTCTGTATAACCGGAAATTCGCAACGAGGTATAAGCTTCATCGATCCAGTATACTTTTCCTCCGAGGTTAGCGAAGCGAAAAAATATGCCGATAATTAATAAAACAACGATTAAATATCGCAGCCATTGCGGCGGTATTGCAGAGAAAGGTTGCGGGCGATCGATGTTTTTAGTATCTTCCATTTATTCGTTTTCTCCTGCAGGACGGTTAACTAATATACTTCATCATGGGTTCCCATTTTTAGTAATAAAATAGCTTCCCCCTCATCTTCTGGATCTGTCACAAACTCAAATAAAATCCGCAAATCGTAGTCTATTGAACATGACCAGATACCAGATAAATCTCCTGTCAGTTTGTGAGTTCGCAACCTAGGGTTAAAGCAGTCTTTCGACAAAAGTTCTAGGGTTGCTTCAATTAAAGGACAAAGTTCGGGATTTTTACGAACTAACTTTTTGAAATTCCGCATAGATTTGGGAGTCTAACCAATTTTCATCAATCGTCTAACTCCGCCATAAAATCAGTTACCGACCCAAATTTAACATTGCCATTAGCATAATCTTGATGAACTTCTGTCACTTCTTTTAGCAATGCATTGCGTCGCTGTTGCCGCAGGCGATTTTGAATAATCTCTAGCAGCATGGCTTGGTCTTCTAATGATAAAACTTCAACAGCTTCAATAGCTTGCTGGAATTGAGATGTTTTTGTCACTTTACTCATCTGTTTTTTAGATTCTTAGTTGTAGGTTGGGTTGGGCGGAGTGAAACGGAGGGTTCGTTCCAAGGGCCCAACCTACGAAGAATTAGATAAAGGATTAATCGTCTATTCCTTCAATTGGTGCAAAACCCTGCCGCTGAATGTTTTCAGTTATGGTTCTCGGTTCGAGAAATTGCAGTAAATAATCGGGACCGCCCGCTTTAGAACCCACTCCAGAAAGTTTGAATCCTCCGAAGGGTTGGCGCGATACTACTGCGCCCGTAGTGCCGCGATTTACGTACAGATTTCCGACTTCAAAATCTGATGCAGCGCGATCGATGTGCGAAGGCGTGCGAGAATACAATCCGCCGGTTAATGCAAAATTCGTACCGTTAGCAATCTCTAAAGCTTCATTGAAATTCTTGGCGCGAATTACTGACAAAACCGGACCAAAAATTTCTTCTTGCGCGATAGTAGCTGTCGGCGATACTTCGGTAACAATAACCGGCCCGACAAAATACCCTGTTTCCGGCGAAGGCATTTCTAAAGCTATTTTACCCTCAGCTCGACCTTTTTCAATGTATTCGCGAATGCGCGATCGAGCATTTGCATCAATGACTGGACCGACTTGAGTGCCGGGATTTTCAGCAGGACCGATGTTGAGCGATCGAGCTGCTTCTACCAATCTTTCGACAAAATTATCGTACACTGATTCTACTACGATCGCGCGCGAACAAGCGGAACATTTTTGACCGCTATATCCGAAGGCAGAATAAACAACGCCCGCTACGGCTTGGTCTAAATCCGCACTTTCATCGACAATAATTGCATTTTTGCCACCCATTTCTGCAATTACTCGTTTCAAGTGTTTTTGTCCCGGCTGCAAAATCGCGGCATCGGCATAAATCCGGCAGCCGACTTCTTGAGAACCTGTGAATGTAATCATGTGAACGTCGGGGTGTTTCACCATGTAAGCGCCGACGGTAGAACCTTTGCAAGGTACGTATTGAAATACGCCTTTGGGAATCCCGGCTTCGAGCAAAATTTCGGCTATTTTGGCTGCAATTACTGAGGAAACTTCGGCAGGTTTGAGCAAAGTGCAGTTGCCAGCGACTAGCGATGCTACTGTCATGCCGGTGGGAATTGCTAGCGGGAAATTCCAAGGGGAAATAATTAAAGAAATGCCGCGAGGCTGATAGTGGTAGCGGTTAGTTTCTCCAGCAACGTCGTAATTTTTTCCTTGTTCCAAGTCGCATTCTCTGAGTGGTTTGCCGACTTCAAACACCATCCATGCTGACAGTTCGTGCCGCCGTTTTTCCATCAATTCCGCTGCTTTGCGCAGGACGCCGGCGCGCTGTCTGGCGGGAGTTTTCCGCCAGCCTGTAAAGGCTGATTTTGCTGCTTCGATCGCGCTTTTGGCTTGCGATTCGGACAGCAATCCGATTTTGCCGACGATTTCTTTGGGATTGGAAGGATTGATGGAACCGACGGTTGTTTCGGTGTTTTGATATTCGCCGTTAATTAAGGGCAAATAGGTTTTTCCTAAGGAAGCGCGCACCAATCTAATGCCTGCTTCTGCTTGACGGTGCAATTCATTATCGGCATAGTCCGTATCGGCGACATTGGGAAATACTCGGCGATATTCGAGTTTGTCGTTACCGTTAACAACTGGCGCGGCTAATAATTGTTCGATCGGGATTTCTTCGGAACTTTGACGGACGAAGGAACTGTTAGCTGTATTCTCCAACAAACGGCGGATTAAATAAGCCATTCCCGGTAACAAATCGCCGTAGGGACAGTAAACTCGCACTCGATAACCCCGATCGACCAAAAGCTTAGCTAATTTGTCACCCATGCCGTACAATACTTGCAT
Organism: Oscillatoriaceae cyanobacterium Prado104; assembly: GCA_025454405.1. Taxonomy (GTDB): domain Bacteria; phylum Cyanobacteriota; class Cyanobacteriia; order Cyanobacteriales; family Microcoleaceae; genus Microcoleus. Next base: position 5,593 of record JALOON010000050.1, read on the forward strand.
TTCAAAGCGGCGGCGGGGGATTTTGAGAGTTTCAGCAATCGCGATCGCCCTGGCTTGCGATCGCACGTTATGGCTGCCAATTGCTGCATATAAATATTCGTGATTTTCTAACAGCAACTGCGTCATTTGTTCAAAATTGGCATCTGTCGCTGCTTTGTCGTTGTAGACGGGCTGCGGCCAATCTTTCTGCATGGCTTTGATAGTTTCCTGATCCCAGTAAGCGCCTTTGACCAAACGCACTGTAACGGGATTGCCGCGCTGTTTTGCCCAAGCGATTAAGTCTTGCAAATCTTGTTTGCTGTCGCGCAAATAAGCTTGCAATGTAATGCCGATATCCGTGCGAGTTTTAAACTCTTCTTCTAACAGCAAATCTTTGAGGATGCTGAGAGTCAAACTCTTATAGACGTACTGTTCCATGTCGAAGTGAACGGCCGCCCCCAACTCTTTTGCTTGGCGCAGTAAAATGCGAATGCGATCGCTCACTTTTGCCTCGCTGCCTTTAGCATCCAGCGGGTCGAATTGAGAATAAAAAGCCGTTAATTTTACCGATACTTGCACGCGCGGTAGAGTTTCGCCGTCGGCTTTATCTATGGCATCTACTACCTGCCAATTCTTCGCAGCAATGTTCAATTCTGCCATCAATTCCAAATAGCGATCGAGATATTTTTGCGCCTCGGCTTCCGTAATTACAGCTTCACCTAAAAGGTCAACTGTAAAAGCCATTTTATCTTTGCGCAAGCGCTCTAAAGTTTTAATTACCTGCTTGATATTTTCTCCTGCAATATACTTGTGCGCCAGAGTTTCTACGGCAGGCGCAACCGTTGTCGCTGCTAGTTGTCCCGGCATCGAATCGGGATTAGCAAAATTCAGCAACTTTTTCAAAGCTTCCGGCAATTCCACCTCTTCAGCAGTCAGGTATTCTTGCAAGTGGCGGGCAATTTCCGGCCTGCTGCGGAGGGCGGGCAAACAGTCAATAAATCGAAACAACTGCACCCGCAAGCCGGGGCTAGCCATTGCCCAATCCATCAATTTATCATCCCAGCGCATTTGGTCTTGCAATTGACCGAAAAAAGAGCGCTTTTTCTCTTGAGTTGCCTGCAGGATTTCTTTGGCAATTTCTTGGGTTTTTGCTTCGTAGATGCTTTCAGATACTTGTGCGACCATTGGTAGTTGATAGTTGATAGTTGGTAGTTGAGAGTTGAGAGTTGAGAGTTGAGAGTTAAGAGTTAAGAGTTGAGAGTTGAGAGTTAAGAGTTGAGAGTTGAGAGTTAAGAGTTGAGAGTTGACAACCTCCCTTCTTTCCTCTTCCTTCTTCCTTCTTCCTTCTTCCTTCTTCCTTCTTCCTTCTTCCTTCTTCCTTCTTCCTTCTATTTCACTTCTATTTTAACACCGTAGTTTGCTTGACTCTCTCCCGAAATTTCAATAGTATAATCGCCGCTGGTTGGCAGTTGACCTTGCCAAGGAGTGGTGCTGTTTGCAGTACCAACTGTTTCGCCGTTAGGAGCGATAATTGTAGCGCTAACTGCGCCTTCTGGAACGTTTAAAGTCATGGTTTGGCCGCTCCTACAATCGACTAAATACCGCTTGGATTTATTATCAGGCAAAGTATTGCTGAGAGTGGTTCCGGTAGCGCCTGCTGCAAAGCTAACTCGCTCGGTAACAGCGGTTTCAGCAGCAGGAGAAGGAGAAGAAATCGGAGAGGGAGAGTTTGTAGGGACACTGCCCCCGTTCCCGCCCTCAGGAGGAGAGGGCAGCGCCGGCGAAGCAACTGGCGGGACTCCGGATAGGGAGGGTATTTGAGTGGGATTGGGCGACGGATTGTTAGTAGGATTGTTAATCGGATTGTTAGTCGGATTGTTAGTCGGAAGTGGTGGTGCTGTGCCCGGTGCGGGGGGGATTCCTAGCTGTTGTCTTGCTGGCACTGTGGGGGTGGGTGAAGGGCTTGGGGGCAGCGGTACGTCGGCGGGCAGTTTGATTTGAATGTTGGCTCTTTCTTGATACAATCTCCACGCTACCAAAGTGCCGAGACTGAGTACAGAACCGACTAACATTCCGCTCATAAAAACAGTCAACAGTTGCCAGATTTTAGTTGGTTTGGGTTCGGAATTTGCAGTGGGGTTTTCGGCGCTGGTTGCTGTTGCATCTTCAGGGGCGATCGCGGGTATTTTTACAGGTTGAATTTCTGGCCATGTATCTACTACAATTATATCGCTTGTCTGCATGGTTTCTGCGGCAGATTCTCTGGATGGCGATCGATCTGCAATGTCAGGATTTTCTGCTGGGGCTGCTGCTGGAGTAAAATCATCTTCAGTTGGAGGAGTTGGAGGGATTGCGATCGCACTTTGTGTTAATGCTGTTGGAGTTGTTAGATCGTTTTCCTGTTGTGCGGTTTCCGAACTAATTTCTGCTGGAGTTAGATCGCCTTCAAGTGAGTAAGTTTCCGCTGGAGTTTCTGTTAATTCTGATGCTGGAGTTAAATCATTAGCAACTGAGTAAGTTTCCGCTGGAGTTTCTGTCAATTCTGATGCTGGAGTTAAATCATTAGCAACTGGGGAAATTTCTGTTGAATTTTCTGTCTGTTCGTTTGTAGGATTTAGATCGCGTTCAACTGGGGAAATTTCTGCGGTAGTTGCTGTTGGTGTGGAAATTTCATCGGTATCGGTAAATGCAGGTAAATCGAACTCATCAATATCCTGAGAAATAGTTTGCGATTGCTGGGTTAAAATTTGATTGTTTTCCTGTTGGTCTGTCATGGTACTAAATTTTTTGTTTAAATAGTGCTTGTAGGTATTTTACTTTATGGGGGCGATCGGCGACACTAAAATAATACTGTAAAGTTATTGACAAACAGCCCGAGATTTTGGAGCAATACTAAATTTGGGTTAAATACCGGGTTTATAATTAACCGCAGAGGGCGCAGAGAGAGGGGAGAGAGGGGAGAGAAAATAAAGGGGATAGTAAAACCAGAATTTGGTATAAGAATCTGTTGGCTGGGCGATGGTTAATTTACGAACTTTTAAAACCTATATATTAATCTATATCGTTCAACTTAATTGCTGCTTCAATTTCGTCAGGAAATGCTTCGGCATAAGCCCAGGCATTTTTCAAATCGCTAGCGCTAAGATGCGGATAATCCTCTCAAAGTCGATCGTCAGTTGCGCCTAACTGGCGAGACTCTACCAATCCCCAAACAGCAATTCGAGTCCCTGCAATCCTGGCATTACCGCCGACTACGCCGGGATTTTTTTCAATTCCTTGATAAGTGTTGGCTAATTCTTTTAGTGTCATAGTCGATCGGGAGTGTTGCTGCTGGGAATATTATATCTATATTATCGCGATCGGGCAGTTTCAACCGCTTCTATACAATTGAGAACAAAAGATGCGGAGGGGCAGTAAGAGGGGTTGATATACACAAAGGTTATCTGCAGCGGGTGATGGGCAACGTTTGGCATTTGGCGAAAATCATTGGGAGCGGATATGCTGATAGTGAGGCTGCTTAGCTAAATTACTTAAGCTCCTAGCGAACAAAGTTTCTTGGTTGTAGTATAGATAAGGTACTCTAAACTCTGAACTATGCCTCGATCTAATGGTGTTTCTACGGCAAGATGCAATAATCGCAAAAGAAAAGCTGACCAATTACTTGCTTGTCCTACTGCCAAAAGATGACAAGTCCAAATTTTTGGCCCTAGCTGGGTATACGCTCGACAATTGGCAACAACTCGAACAAGACTTACGGACTAAGGTTTTGACACAACCTGCTGAACATATTGAAGATACTCCCTTTGGTAAAAAATATCTCATTCGGGCGCGTTTTCTAGGAGCGAATGGAGTTGAGCTTAATATTTTAACCATTTGGATGGTTACAAATGGTACAACCAAATTTGTAACTTTAGTGCCAGATAAAGGAGCAAATTAATGAAAGTACAGTATCCCTTATTTACTCAAGTTTCCCTAGTCGAGGATTTACCAGAACATCACCTTAAACGGGGAGATATTGGAACCATCGTTGAATACTATCCCATGCCTGAGGGAGGGGATGGATATAGCTTGGAAGGTTTTGGTGTTCCTCATATAACAGTTGAAGTAGCAGCCTCACAGATTATTCCCGTTAGTCAGTGGCAGCAAGAAGAAGAAATTTTAGTCAAATTACGCCAGCTTTCTCAAACAAGACTATTGCAACTTGAAGAGTACCTTGATTTTCTTTTGCAGAAAGAGATAACAGAGCAAAAAAGTGCCTAAGAATTATATGTTTTTGTAGCAAGCAAAGTAGGGCGCGCGTCGCGCACCTGACTGCTAATTGTCAAAATCTTTCTAATACCATTTTCATAAAGTAGCGCTACATATCTACTGCCCAACCCCTTGAGTAATAGGTAGTTGCCCAATTTATCTGCAGCATGACTTTATGAATTTTTCTTCAGTAAGAAACGATTATTAATTAGGGAAAACTTCAATGGCGCTCAATACTTCTTTAGAGGAACGACTTGCAGCAGTAGAAGCAGCAATTGCCCAGTTGCAGAAACAAATTTTAGCTAAAGAGCCGACGAATTGGCTGGAACAAATTACAGGGTCTTTCAAGGATGAACCTGCTTTTGAAGAGGTACTTGCTTACGGACGAGCAATCCGTCAAGGAGATGAGTCTTTGCTCCAGGCGGAAGATGAACTATGACATATAAAATTTGAGTGCGCGCTGCGCACCTTACCGCTGATTCGTATAATTTAATTATTGCCCATCCTATTGATTTGTAAGGTATTATAGAGGATGTACATAAACCTCACTTATAGTGTTTTCCAACCAAAGACTTATTAAGAACCTTGTCAAAAAAATCAGTCAAGTAGAACGTGAAACATTAGATGCCCTAAGGGATGGAAGAGTTGAGCAGGAAGCAGCCCTTACAGACAGGCTACTGGGATCAATGGAGCATGTCTTGAATCGCAAGCAAATAGCAGGGGTAAGATGGACTGTCAAAACATTAACCGATAGAGGAAGGGGAAGTCAGGAAAGTGTATTTGGTGCTGACTTTATGGCAGCGTTAGAACTTTCACTCGATGGATACCAAGTTGCTAAAGGCTTCCTAGCACAGTCAAAACTCATCGAGCCTAGCCAAACATTTAGCCAGCAGGAGGTTACTCGTCTTCGAGATCAATGCAAGCAAATGTTATCTTTCTCACCAGCTTCTTTTGTTTTTCTCTATTCTCAACATTCAGGTATTGTAGTTGTTCCTGCAGCAGAGGTTCTCGCATCACGGGATTGTAATCCTCACGAGCTTACAAGCAAAAATATGGCAAGTTTTTATCGCGAGCATTTTGAGTGCTTTATTGGAGATCACCAAATCCGTAAGGCAACCCCTCAAGGATTAGACGAACTGCGCCAAAGGTATGAAGCGAGACGATTAGTTCTTCTTTCTGGATCGGAGGAAGATGAAACTTATAATGCTGTACAACTTAGTCTCTTCGATCGAAGCTAATCGCGGTAGGGTGCGTCGCCTATATCTAGTCGTAATTAACCGGAATTATTGCCGCGACGCACCCTGCTTTAACTGTCAACTGTCAACTGTCAACTATCAATTATTAGGCAAAGACTCCCAAAAAGGCTTCTCTTCTCCTTTCCTCACAGTATTCGTTGCCGACTGCACGTTGCCTTTCAATTCTTGATAGTACCTGTCGTCAAGAAAACTCACCCGCACGCCAAAAGGAGACAGCAATTGACGCAATCTTTCCTGAGTGTAATCCTTGCCGTCAATCAGCGGTCCGCGCGGGTTGGAAACTAACAAATTGCCGTTGACAGGTACTGAATTGATTGTATTCGGCCACCAAGCATAACCGCTGTAACCAAACATTACCGGAACTTGAATAATTTGGTCGTCTGCGAGAGCAAACTCTGTTTTCAATCTCGCTAAAATCGGATTGAGTTTTTGCTGTTGCAAATTGAGATTGTGTTGGATCAAAGCTTGATTCTGCAACGCAGCGGCGACTGTTGTTTCATTGCTCAAACCGCGATTGATAGTCACGTTACCGTAACCTTTGCCTGCCAACTCTTCTAACATTCTAACTCCGGCTTCGGGACTCGCGATCGCCATGATAAACCTTCCCTGTGTTTGAGTGGGAATAAAATTGATAATTTCATCGACTTGGCGAGTCAACAACCAAGAAGTATCGATATCCACAGGCGGCCCTTGAATTCTTTGAGCTTGAATGAAATCAATTACCTCGGGATTGAAACTATTATTGCCGGAATTGCCGTAATAAATTCGACCCCTTGGGTATCCGGGAATCGGCGGCGTTACTTGCAAATTGCCGTAGCCATTTGACCATTGAGTTACCGGGTTTTCATCGCGGGGACTGCCGATTTTAAATACACTCAAATCTTTTTCTCTAGTCGATCGCGCGGGTTTGTCGATCGCCCGTTCATTCTCGTTTTTTAAAGCTACTTTAAAATTGCGGATTTCCGAACCTTCGGGAAATTGAACGTAGCCGTTTTTCTGAATATCTTGCAACCAAGCGCGATCGCCCTGGATAATTCTTACTTGCGCTCCTGTAGGCTCTACTGCTCGCTTTAACTGGGCGATAAAATCGCTGTTTGCTGCCCCTCGATCGCTCACTTGAACTTCTGTAACTGGCGCGGTATTTGCAGGCATCATCCACGGAGTAACGCCCATTTGGATGGAATTTGTAGCGATTTGTTGGCCGTTATTTACCGCAGTTGCTGTCAGATTAACTAGACCGTTCCAGTTGCGATCGGCAAATTGTTTTGCTTCCAATCCTAACACAATTTCGGTACTAAAAACAAGCGGTTTAGCGCCGGATATATCTACAGCTTGCCAGCCCCCACCGGTCTTTTGAAAAACGCTGATGTGAGGTCTGGCATCTGGATCTGCCATGATAAATAATTGAGTGTCTTTGTTGAAGTTGTCTGAAAGTTTTAAATGTACTTGAGACAGCATTGCCGGACGGCGGGGAACGCTAATTTTTGCTTCTTTCCAAGTGGGGATTTTGGGCCGATCGCCATTGCGATCGTCAAACAAGATTAACGCGCCTTTAGATAAAGACCATTGTTCTTTTCCGACTGCATCTCGATCGTCAATTTTGCCATCTCTGTTCGTATCTCCCGCAAAGAAAAATGCGTTGGGCGAGGCTGCGGGCGTTTCTGGGGAAGGGGTTGCTGTTTCAGTCGGTTGAGGGGTTAATTGAGGAGTTGGCTGAGAAGTTGCTTCAGGAGTTAATTGAGGAGTTGGTTGAGAAGTTGCTTCAGGAGTTAATTGAGGAGTTGGTTGCGGAGTTAATTGAGGAGTTGGTTGCGGAGTTGCTTGCTGATTTCTCTCTTGTTCCAACCGTTCCTGTTCTTGTTTAGCTAATTCTTGCTTTTCTAATTCCAGCCGTTCTTGTTCTTTTTTAACTAATTCTCGCCTTTCTAATTCCAGCCGTTCCTGTTCTTTTCTTGCTGCCTCTTGTTTTTCTAATTCTTTTCTGGCTAATTCTTGCCTTGCTAATTCTTGGCGTTCTTGCTCTCTTCTAGCGCGTTCTTGTTTCTCTTGTTCTTTTCGCTCGACTTCTCGGCGAGCTCGTTCTATTTTTTCTTGCTCTAGTCTGGCACGCTCTCTAATTGCTTCTTCCTCAGCTTTAATTTTCTCAACCGATCGCGCTACTTGCAATTCGTAAGTAGCCATAGTAAGATTTCCTTGATATTCGATCGTTTTGTCGATCGCTCCATCAGTTAAAAAAGAGCCGTGAGGAATTTGCCGCAGCGTATTGATAGCCGATTGCCAAAGCTGTTGCGACTCTTGCCAAGTAGCAGAATTGCGATTCGGATTGCGCCCGATCGAGGCAGCTCGATCGGCTATTTTAGCAGATTCATCCCAATAATTTTTAGCTTTTTCTTCTAATTGAATTCTGTCTCGAACGACTTGCAATTGCTGCGTCAACTTTTGGGATTGCCGCTGCTGGATTTCTTGCATCCAAACTTCAACAGAAAACGGGTTGCTGCTGCGAGTTTTCGCCAGATTATCCAATTCTACTTGCAAGCGATCGCGCAATTTGTAGAGTTCCGGCAGCGATTGCGCAGTTTCGCCCTCAGGCTGTCGCCCGGAGATTTCGAGTTGGTAGTTTGGGGCAAGTTGAGCCTGCGTAGCGGGGACAGCAACCCAAATAATACCGATGACAGTACCGAAAGCATTGACAATGGCGATCGCAATATATTTAACCAAGCGCATACAGTGAATCCTCAGACACCCAAACGATTTTACCCAATCTGGGGATAAATGCGAAATTTTATCGTAAAATTTTTGGATGGGCAAGGGCGATCGGCTTTTTTCAACTCGCAGGACAGTTAACTCGAATCAATTTACCCCTCAAAGTTTCTTCAACAGCAATAGCCCCATCAATCGTCTATCTCAAATCCCATAGCATCGGCACGATCGAATTTCTCTCCCCTTTCTCTGTTGCCTCTGCGTCCTCTGCGGTTAAATCTTTCCCAAGCATTTGCAATTAATATCATGCCAGCTTTTCTAGATTTTACAGCCGTAATTGTTCGCCAGCATAAAGACGCGCCATATGTTATATTCCTTGCATCATTATAAGTCGTGTAAATAAGTGAGAACTCAGAGTTCGATCGATTCTAGAGCGCCCTTTTCTTTTTCCTCCATCTAACTTTCCCGATCGCCCCGAATTAGATAGCGAACTTCTTCGAGCAAAATATTAAATCTTGCATCATTTTCCGCCTGTCGTTGCTTCATTAACTCTAGATCTGCATCGAACCGATCCATCCGACTTTGAGTTTGAGCTGCTACTTGTAACAAAGCTTGGGCTGTCACTCTCAAACCGTCTATACTATCCCGCACTTCTGTAATACTACCTCGCATTTCTGTAATACTCTCTCGCATTTCTGTAATACTCTCTCTGACTTCACGAAAGTTTGAAGTCAATTCATCGAGCATTTCATCAGTCCACCGTTCAACTGCCATGTTTTTTTAAAAGTAGAAACTAGCTATTTCAGTATTTTAGCACAACCAATAGATTCTAGATCCCCCCTAACCCCCCTTAAGAAGGGGGGGACCGGAAGTGTTCTCAAACTCCTCGCTGTTAAGGAAAGACTGGAAGCTTGCTCAAATTTCTCCCTGTTAAGGAAATACTGAAAGCGTTCTCAAAGTCACCCTTTTTAAGGGAAGACTGAAAGCTTTTTCAAATTACTTGCTGTTAAGGGAAGACTGAAAGCGCTCTCAAATTACTTGCTGTTAAGGGAAGACTGAAAGCGCTCTCAAAGTCCTCCCTTTTAAGGGAAGACTGAAAGCACTCTCAAAGTCCCCCTTTTTAAGGGGGATTTAGGGGGATCTAAACTAGGGAAAAAAGCGAGATTTCTGGCGAGTTTCAATATTAAATTGACACCGACAGGCAAAATCCTCTGCCACAATAGGAATCGAGGATTTGGAACTTCAGCGCATGATCGCAACCCGCAAACCGCAACAGTATCTGGCAGCCGGACTCAAACTATTGCTAGTCGCCTGCCTAATTTTCCTACTCAACATCACTCCAGTTATTGCCCAACCCATCCCGCGCCTCCAAATCCCCACCCTCATCGAACAACTCATCGATACTGACTTCCAAGTACGCCACGAAGCCAACGACACCCTGGTAAACCTTGGCGAGTCTGCCGTTCCCGCCCTGTGTCAAGCCCTCAACAGCGACAACCGCCAACTGCGCTGGCGGGCAGCCGCCGCCATCGCCAGTATCGGCAGCGATGCCGCGGCCGCCGTCCCCAACCTGACGCGCACCTTGCAAGATGAAGACCCCTACGTCCGCCGCATTGCCGCCTACGCCTTGGGAAAAATCGGCAAGCCCGCAACAACTGCCGTTCCCGACTTGATGCTGCTGCTTGACGGTAGCGATAAAAATCTTCGCCGCAGTGCCGCTTTTGCTTTGGGGCAAATCGGTTCCTCCGCTACTGCTGCTATCCCCGCATTAATTGCTCAATTGCAGGACAGCGATGCTACCGTTCGATCGAACAGTGCCCGCGCCTTGGGTAAAATTGGCAGCAACGCCAAACTCGCCGTTCCCGCCCTCATTTCCTTACTGCAAGACCCCGAAACCTCGGTTCGCGTCGCCTCAGCCAATGCCCTCGGACTGTTGGGATTGGAGGCAAAAGCAGCGGTTCCCAGCTTAAAAGTAGCGTTGCAAGACAGCAGCCAGTCGGTGCGCACTCAAGCAGCCGATGCCTTGGGGAAAATTGGGGCAGCCGCTTTTGATGCCATCCCCGCCTTAACTCAAGCTTTGCAGGATGAAAATTTAGCCGTTCGCGAAAATGCCGCCCGAGGGTTGGGGGGAATTGCTGTGGTGTTTCAAGACAAGGCAGATGTCCTGTCTGCCGGGGAATTAGCCCAGCGCATCGCCGCCCTGCAACCCGCCCTCGCCCTAGCAGAAGACACGAAAACGTCATTGCCAGAAGAATACATCGCCACCATCCGCCGCCCCTTGCTGGCGCTGCAAGCAGAACAAGACAGCCGAATTTTTGAACGGATTTTGGCTTGGATAGTGCAACACAAATGGTGGCTGGCAGTCTTGCTGTATCCGCTAGTAATGCTTTCGATTTGGGGGATATTGCTGCGAGTGCGTCCCCTGTGGCTGCTGCGCCTCAACGATGCCCTCAAGCCCTATACCGATATCCCAATTCCGATGTTGGGTATCAGCGTTCCCATCCGAACGGTGTTGTTTCTGGTGTTTTTCCACTACCGCCCCCGCGTGTTGGATGCCTGGGTGGCGAAGTATGCGACTGTTGCCCGCAAGGAGTTTGAGTCTAAGGATACTGTACGCGATCGCCTGTTGTACGTGCCGGTGGCGATCGTCAAAGATGGCGCGACTCTTCCCCAACTCGCGCCCGAGGATTTGCGCCCGACTTTTGCCAAGCAGCGCAGTTGCTTGTTGATTTGGGGTGAAGGAGGGGCGGGCAAAACCACCACGGCCTGTCAAATTGCCCGCTGGGCAATGTCGGAACTACCGGAACAGCGCCTTTGTACCCAGCAAATGTTGCCCGTATTGTTGGAAGAGGACCTGCGTTTGGTGGAGGGGAAATCGCCCTTGTTGGAAGCAATTCGCGGGCAGTTGCAATATCTGATTGATGAAGCGGAACCGATCGCGGAAGAATTGTTGGTACGCTTGTTGAGGGAAAGGCGAATTTTAGTAATTGTCGATCGATTTTCCGAACTGAATTCGGTCACGCGAGATGCTTTGCAACTGACTGCGCCGGATTTTCCGATTAATGCTTTAGTCGTGACTTCCCGGCAGGAAGAATCGTTGGATAAAGTGAGCAAAACTGCGATCGCACCTTTACGCATTGAGGGCAATCGTTTGTCTTCTTTTATGGAAGCTTATTTAACGCAACGCGGCAAGCGAGATTTGTTTGCCGACGCTGATTTTTTTGCTGCTTGCAGTCGGTTGTCGGATTTAGTCGGACAGCGGCAAATTACGGTGCTGCTAGCTAAACTATATGCCGAACATATTATCGCGATCGCATCGGGAATTACCGCCAATGATTTCCCCGAAAACATCCCCGATTTGATGCTAACTTATCTCAACGAACTCAATCGCGGTGATGGGGAAGATAAAACAGACGATCGCGCGGTACAACAAGATGCTAAAGCGATCGCCTGGGAATGTGTTAAAATTCAATATCGATCGGGAATTGCCGATCGCAAAGATGTTTTAGCTGTGTTAGATAATGATGAAAATCGGCTAAAATATTTAGAGAAGCGGTTGCATTTAATTCAAGCAATTGGAGCAGCTAAGGAAAAGATTCGTTTTTCTCTGGAACCCCTAGCCGAATATTTGGCAGCATTCTACGTGTTGGAAAACTACGGACAAGATAAAGGGAAATGGCGGAGGTTTTTCAAGGCGAGCGAGTTATTCGCGATCGAGGAAGTGAAAGGATTTTTCTGCGCCCTACGCGATTGCTGTCAAGCTAAGGGCAGTTCGTTCGATATTCCACCTTTTGTACTTGGCGAAATCGAACAGAAATTGAATGTTTGAAATCGATTTGGATGGAAATAATACTAAATCCGAGTTGGTCACTTTTAATAAACCTCGCTGTCTTCCATAGCTTCATCATTTTCTTTAATTGCTAGTTCTATTTCATCTGAATATGCTTCAGCATAAGCCCAGGCATTTGCCAGATCTGCCGCGCCAATAGTGGGATAACTTTCTAGTAAATCCGCTTCGCTGTATCCGATGCGGCGAGCTTCAACCAGCACCCAAATAGGGATGCGAGTATTAGCAATTCTCGCATCACCACCGCATACGCCGGGAGTTTTTTCGATTCCTTGCCACGTATTGCTTAAACTTTGGACTAATAGCTGGATTGCTTGAGTTTTTTCACCTGGAGTTAAGGCTAGCAGTTGCTTTTCTAATTCTTTGAGTGTCATTTTTTGCTATTCCATTTCGGGTAAAACTTACTTTAAATTAGCATTAGGATCGCCCAGCCGATCGAGCGGCCAAGAACGCACAATTGCTTTACCAATAATTCGATCGCGCGTTACAAATCCCCAAAAATGTCCGTCGCAGCTTTGATTGCGGTTATCTCCCAACATCAAATAAGAATTCGGCGGGACTGTCGCGGGTCCCCAATTGTAAAGGGGCGATCGTGCGGGATAAGATTCTTGCAGTTGCTCGCCGTTAACGTAGATTTTTCCCGATTTTACCTCAACGCGATCGCCCGGTAATCCGATCGCCCGCTTGATAAAAGGGTCGCGAGAATTTGGAGGCAAACCGCAAGCAGTCACTGCTGATTCTGGCGCGGTAAATACTACAATATCGCCCCGCTGCGGGTCTTGAAAATGATAGCTCAATTTATCTACAATCAGGCGATCGTCAATTTCTAATGTTGGCTGCATCGAACCGGAAGCTATATAAAATGACTGCGCCACAGCGGTGCGAATTCCAAAGGCGAAAAATAAACTCAATCCAATTGTTTTGCACAATTCGATTGCCATATCCGATTTTTTTTGCGGTTGATTCGGTTGATTTGACATGGAAATAACTAAAAACAAACAAACATCGATCGGCAATAAGTAAGTCCGCCTAATTAAACGCAAAAGCTGCATTGCCTAAAAGTCGATCGAGCAGGCTTTCTGACTTCTGACTGATGGTTGATGTCTGATGACTGATTCGGTAAGGTGCGTCGCTTTTCGATTGTCAATTTTTTTCGGGCTTGTCGGTGGCGGTACACCCTACGACTGATGACCGAATCGCAACTAAACAATTATCAATCAATTTTGCTTGTGGCGGAAGCTATACCTGACGGCAGGCTACGCCAACGCTTTCCGACGATCGACGATCGACTCTCAACTATCAACTATCAACTCTTTCTCGGCCAATTGTTCAATCTTCCAACTGCGAAGCAGATACTTCAACAGCCGTAACATCGATCGTACCGGGCGGCGTCAAGCGGTAAAAATGACCCTGTTCGATTTTCAAAGGTTCCCCGCAGTTAGGACACTGAATTTGAGTTTGATTTAAAGCTGGAAATTCGTACTGACAGACAGGACAACTGCCTTCTATTAAGTTGCGTTTCAGCCACCACTGAAGCGCCACAAAAGCCACCACAGGAGTCAGCAGCAACAAACCTACTAAAATTAAGATTGATTTAACTATCCAGCCCAAACCAATTGACGCCAACAGCCACGCGATGCCTAGCAGGATCAGCCAATTGCTAATAACGGGTAGTTTTAAAGAGATTTTGGGGCTCCCTTGATTCACGGCGATCTCCTTATATGTTTCCATGCAGTCCTAACTCTATCGTACTGATAAATTTAGAAAGGCGTGCGGTCTTATTTTCTCATTGTACGCACAAAAACCGCTCTCTACATTAAATAGTTGACAGTTGACAGTGATGTTTTGAAAGCGGGGATTTTCACCTAGTCCTAAAAACAATTTTCCAATTCAGGGCCGGGGCTTGAGACCCTTAATATTTGGCAAAGTTTAATCTGGAGCAGAAAGCTGGAATATCCCTAATAATAACCGACAAAGGGATTGAGAACTAAATGCTGCTAGAGTCTGTTCTCTCAAAAAGTCGCGATCGCACCTGGGATCGTTACCCTGCAAGATTTCGATACAGGCTAACGCTACTGCTTCCGAGTTTCGGTGGGGAACTCGCCACCCCAGTTTACCATCTTGCAGGGGGTCTGCTGAACCGTCCGCATTCCCCGCGAGTACGGGCAATCCGCAAGCCAGCGCTTCTAAATAAACTATACCAAATCCCTCTTGAGATGGCATGACAAAAGCATCAGCTAGCTGATAGTATGCAGCTAAATTTTCTGTCGCTACAAAGCCTGCAAAGACGACTCTTTCAGCTACTCCCAGATCTGCAGCGAGTTGGGCTAATCTGGGTCGATCGTCCCCCCGTCCGACAACTAAATATTTAACATTTGGAAAGTTTTTTGCTATGTGTGGCAAAGCTTGAATTGTCACATCAATGCCTTTATAAAAATCGCTAGATCGCAATCTCGATACTGTCAGCAATATTTGAGCATCATGCAAATTGTACTGCGTTAATAAATCCTCTGATTTCGGGGCAATATCAAATATTTCTCCATCTACGGTACAGGGGATAATTTGAAATTTGGCGGGATTGAGATTGTTGGTCGCGCAAGTGCGATCGCGCGTGTACTTGCTAATAGTCCAAATGCTGTCAGCCTGTTGCATTGCCGCGCGCTCTCTCGAAGCTAGCAGTTCCCATACTTCCTTACCGTAAGTTAAAATTGTATAGGGAATTCCCAGTGGATGACAGAAACTTTGAATCAGCGGCGCGAGTTTAATGTGACCGCAAAACACCCGCTGCGGTCGTTTTTGCAGCAAAAAACTGAGCAATATTGCAGCAAATTTCAGACGCCCCAGCCAAGGATTGCCAGTTTTTAAATAAAAAAATCTGAGATATTCCGACTCGTAATGATTGTCACAGTCAGGAGAATCGCGCAACAGCAAAACCTCAGCTTTCGATGGATAATTTGTTGTTTTAGAAATCGATAAATAAGCTTTCAAAATATCTCGAACGTAAGATTGAATTCCGCCTTCGCTACCAAATATTTCCAAAAAACAAAACAAGTAATTTGCCGAGCGCATCTTGTAGATTTTAGATTTTAGATTTGACTATTTTAGATTTGACTATTTTAGATCTAATCTTAAAGATTTTAGATTTTAGATTTGACTATTTTAGATCGCATCTTAGAGATTTTAGATTTTAGAGTAGTTCAATAAATGTAGGGGCGTACTATTTGGGCGACAATTTATGCCCAAAATCCTCGATCGTATGTCCAAATGCTTCACCCTTGGCCCCACCAGCCACGATCGAGTCTGGGTGCATAATTTCTTTTTTACCAGATGCCAAATGTCAACTGTCAAAAGATTTTCGATTTTCGATTGGGTGAAGCGTAGCGGAGGGATGGGTAGATGGGGATATTTTTTACTCTTCCCTCTTCCTTCTTCCTTCTTCCTTCGAGGCAAACAAAAAGCCCCCCGCCATCGCTGACAGAGGGAGAAAATTATCAGGGTGCATCTACTAATGGACTCATTATAGCATTGTTTTGTGGGGTGTCACCCCCGATGGGTGACACCAGAGGCGGATTTTCATGAAAATAAATTATATTTGCAGCCTAAAAAATTAATAAAAGCTATGACAGGGAGAAGATCGTCTCGGATGGTATATAATTGAAGGTTTGAAAAGTAACATCTAAGACCTAAAATCTAAAATCAATCCGTGTTAGACCTCAAATTAATCCGAGAAAATCCGCAAGCCGTGCTGGAGGGCCTCAAAACTCGCGGAGGGAACTATGAAATCGAGCCAATTTTGCAGTTAGACAAACAGCAGCGGGAACTAGAATCAAAACGATCGCAACTGCAAGCCCGCAGCAATGAGATTGCCAAGCTCATCGGTAAAAAGCGCGCCTCCGGTTTACCGCTCGACTCGCCGGAAATTCAAGCTTTGCAAGCAGAAGGTAACGAAGTAGGAACGCAATCAAACGAAGTTCAAGCGCAAGAAAAAGAGCTCAAAACTCAAATAGAAGCCTTGTTATTACCGCTGCCAAACTTGCCGGGTAAATCGACTCCGCTAGGAAAAAATGAAGATGAAAATGTCGAAATTCGGCGCTGGGGAGACGAATACATTCCGCAAAATTCAAATATTTTGCCGCATTGGGAAATCGGCGAAAAGTTAGGAATTATCAACTTTGAACGGGCGGTAAAACTTGCTCAACCTCGATTTATTAGCTTGTTTGGAGCCGGGGCTGCGCTGGAAAGAGCGATTATTCAATTCATGCTCGATCGGCACATTCAAGCAGGTTATGTAGAAGTAATTCCGCCATTTTTAGTTAACACTGAATCGCTGACGGCGAGCGGTCAACTGCCGAAATTTGGCGAAGAAAGTTTCAAGTGCGATCGAGACGATTTGTGGTTGATTCCAACTTCTGAAGTTCCGGTTGTCAATCTATATCGGGGAGAAATATTAACAGCCGAACAATTGCCAATAAATCACTGTTCCTACACTCCTTGTTTTAGGCGGGAAGCGGGAAGTTACGGCAAAGATACGCGGGGATTAATTCGACTGCACCAATTCAATAAAGTCGAATTAGTCAAATTCGTGCATCCGAACACATCGGAACAAGAACACGAAAAATTAGTGCGAGATGCCGAAGGAGTTTTGCAAGCGTTGAAATTGCCTTATCGGACGATCGAACTCTGTACTGGCGATTTAGGTTTTGCGGCGGTTAAAACCTACGATTTAGAAGTTTGGCTGCCTTCTGCAGGCAAATACCGGGAGATTTCGAGTTGTTCAAACGTCGGAGATTTTCAGGCGCGGCGGGCAAACATTCGCTTTAAAGAAGCGGGGAAAAAAGGCACTCAATTCGTGCACGCCCTCAACGGTTCCGGTTTAGCTGTGGGGCGGACAATGGCTGCAATATTGGAGAATTACCAGCAGCCTGACGGAACGGTAAAAGTGCCGGAAGTGCTGCAACAATACTTGCATCGCGATTTGTTGTAGGGACTGAATATATTGTATGGTGCGTCATGCTTTGAGGTAGTAGGAAAACTCTAACTTTCAGGGATGACGCACCTTTCTTATTACTTATAATAAATCTAAAAATTTATCGAGGTCTATGCGAGCCTGTTTTAAGATTTGAGCTAGAGTAGAACGCTTAACTGAGCGATGAGCTGGAACGGTCAATTTCAAGACTTCATCGGGCATAGCTTTTTGCAGCCGGATGTGGCTGCCCCGCTGGCGGACAATTACCCATCCATCTCGCTCTAGAGCAGCGATAATCTGAGTGTAAGGAAGATTGGGAACTTTGCTCACAGCACCAATTCCCTCACGATCGCACCTTCGGAAATGCTCAATTCATCTTCGATAGGTTCCAAGTAAAGTTCGATCGCTTCTTGGATATTTGCTAATGCTTCGTCAATTGTTTCTCCTTCACTGATGCAGCCTGACAGTGAGGGAACATAGACTGTATATCCACCTTCGTCACTGGGTTCTAATACGACTTTGATATTCATAATTTCGCAGGAGCGGTGACTTTTATATTATAAATGGTTTGGGGCGATATATGGTAATGTGACAATTTGCCTGAGTCCTGGCTATAATGGAAAAGTTAAATATTAAATATGAAGGCAGCCTTAATACTACCTTTTAGGAAAAAAATTGTTATGGATGAAGCAATGCGTCCAGTTGCAGTGTCGATCGATTGCGAGGACGGGCAGGAAATCGAGCAACCGTTAGAAAGTGCGCGCGATCGAAAGCAAGAAAAATATAATTTATCCTAGTATGCTGGCATTGTTAAACTAACTCAATACCCGTTAGATTACCAGAGAAAAATTAGGGAGGAGTGGGATTGAGCCAAGGTTTGATTGTATTAGATAGCAAGTTCGATTTTTTTAAAGAGCGATCGCACTTTCATCGAAGTTTTGAAAAAAGTGCGATCGCGCTATAATAACAACTACATACATAATTCATGAATCCCCAAATTTCCATGACCATCCAAGAATTAGAAGCACAACTCTTAGCCTTAACGCCAAGCGAGAAAGCTCAAATCATCCAATTATTAACCCAAAACTTAGCTAACACTTGGCAAGGAATCAGCAAAACTCCCGGTGTCTGCGGCGGGGATGCTTGTATTAGAAATACTCGGATTCCTGTTTGGGTGCTGGTAAGTTTTCGCCGCTTGGGTATGAACGAATCCCAACTCTTAAATAACTATCCCGCGCTAACTACTACCGATTTAGCAAATGCTTGGACTTATGCGGCTGCTTTTCCAGATGAAATTGAAATCGCTATCCGCGAGAATGACGGGGATTGAGATAATGGCGCATCTTTATGCTGAAAAATATTTTACAATTATAGTAAATTTATAATAAATTTAGCGAACGTAAAAATGTCGAACGCTAATAAAAATGAGTCGAAAGCTACTTGTGGAATATATGAGGTAATCCAGCAATGCAAGAGTTCTACACAATCGTTCAATCAGCTACAAAAGAGCAACGAAAAAACCTGGCATATCTGACCGAATCGGCTTTTGGTGATGCTCCTGATATTCTTTGCAATCATGTACGCTTTCTCAGAGCTGGAAGTATTGGTCAACTTTTTTGGAACGATTCTTGGAAACAAGTTGTAACAGATGTTGCCGATCGTATTGGCATTGATTGGGCAAGCACATTAAGCGGTCGTCAGTGGCGCGACTTAGAAACCCAAGAGATTGAGACTGCTATTGTGACCAAACTATTTCAGAATATGCTGGAGCAACTTTCACCAGAGCAACGACAAAAGCTTGTGATAGAGATGAAAAGAGATAGCAGCGATCCAGCTCTTGAAAGTGTGCTGTTGACTGGCAGTGTAATGACCGTTGCAAAAATGAGTGGTTTTGGGGTGTATATGTTGGCAAGCACTGTTTTAGGTAGTCTAACTAAAGCTTTGGGGATTGCGCTACCTTTTGCAATTTATATGGGCATGAGTCAGGGGATTGCGCTTATACTCGGCCCTGCAGGCTGGGCAGCACTTGCTGAAGGTATTCTATTCACACTCACTCAACCTAACTGGAATCGTCTAACCTTGGCTGTTGTCTATGTTTCGATGCTTCGTAATTCAGCTTGAGTTCAATCGACTCAGGTTGTGACATACAGGAACTGAAATGCTACCTTTATAATTTATAAATCCCAAAATTTCTATGACAATTCCAGAATTAGAAGCACAACTTCTAGCCTTAACGCCGATCGAGAAAGCAGAAGCAATTCGCATCTTAACTCAAAGCCTGAAAAACAGCGGACGCCCGATTACAAAAACTCCCGGCGTGATGGGTGGCGACGCTTGTATTGACAACACTCGCATTCCCGTTTGGTTGCTTGCTAGCTACCGCAATGACGGCGCTACCGATGCTTTTATCCTAGATTGCTATCCCCAACTCAGTGCCGCCGATTTGGTAAATGTTTGGGCTTATGCTGAAGCTTATCCTGATGAAATTGAGGAAGCAATTCGACTGCAAGATGAGGCTGACGAAATTTTAGATACACCTGAAAATATCCAATAAATTTATGGCGCGTATCTATGCAGACGAACACTTTCCCCGGCAAGTCGTGCAAAATCTGCGGTCTTTGGGGCATGATGTCTTGACTGTTCAAGAAGCCGGAAATTCTGGACTACCTGATGAGGATGTATTAGCCTTTGCTATCAGTGAAAATCGAGCTGTTTTGACCGTCAATCGGCGGGATTTCTTTCGCCTGCACAAGCTGCAACCCGACCACTCTGGTATTGTTGCTTGTACGCGAGATGACGATATAGCTAGGCTAACTGCTAATATTAATGATGCGATATCTACTGTTGAGACACTCACGGGAAAAGTAATTCGCGTGTATCGATCGGGACCGCCGTGTATATCTTAATAAAAAATAAATAACAAAAGCTCCTTAAGGAGCCTTCGCCAAAATTTATATTTTGGTATTCAGAACGTCTTTATCGGAATTCCTCGACCCTGGTGGGTAAGGGGATGTCACGATAGAATCGTGTCTGCTGCATCCATTTTATTCGATCGATCGCACCCTAAAAAAAACAAAGAATTCTATTTCTTCGATCGCGCATCAACCAAAAGAAACCGGGTTTTTACCGAATTGCTGGCAGAAAACCTATTTTTTCTAAAAAACCCGGTTTCCGATCGCCTGATAATTAAGCTGTATGGTACATCTTTGGCAGCAATTAATCGCAAATTTTAATATAGCGATCGCAAATAATTTGTAAATTTCTTACTCCCTCGCTCTTAGTAAGGGGAGGGTTGGGGTGGGTAAAAACTTTACAAATGATTTAGGACTGCTATAGTAACGACGCTGCTATGTCGCTATCTAAAAAAGTTACGATCGACAGCAACAAGCAATCGCTGACAGAAAATCCCTTGACTTCAATAGATTAAAGGCTAAACTGAAAAAAGCTTTACCATAAGATATTCTCCCCATTCATGAACCTCGCTTATCTAGTCAACCAATATCCCAAAGTCAGCCACAGCTTCGTCCGCAGAGAAATCCTCGCAGTGGAAACTTGCGGCATGAAAGTCGCCCGCTTTTCCATCCGCTCTTGCGAATCCGAACTCGTTGACAAAGGCGACAAACAAGAGCAAGAATTGACTAAAGTCATCTTAGGAGCAGGCCTCAAGGGCTTGGTGTCGGGCTTGCTCCGTGTTGCTGCCACTAGACCGATGCGATTCCTCGAAGCTTTGCAATTAACTTTCAAAGTTGGCTGGCATTCGGAACGGGGGATTTTGCTGCACCTAGCTTATTTAGCAGAAGCTTGCATTCTCTTAAATTGGTTTGCAGAATCCGGCACGCAACACGTTCACGCTCACTTCGGCACAAATTCTACAACTGTTGCCATGCTGTGTCGCGTGCTCGGCGGCCCGACTTACAGTTTCACCGTTCACGGTCCCGAAGAATTCGATAAAGCTACCATTCTTTCCTTAAACGAAAAAATTAAACGATCGACCTTTGTAGCAGCAGTCAGTTCCTTCGGTAAAAGTCAGCTTTTTCGGTGGTGCGATCGTGCTTTTTGGTCAAAAATTAACGTCATTCACTGCGGTGTCGATGCCGATTTTTTAGATCGCCCGCAAGTACCCATACCCGCAGCACCCCGCTTAGTTTGCGTGGGCAGGCTCAGCGAACAAAAAGGTCATTTGTTATTGCTAGAAGCAGCTCATTTACTAGCAGATTCAGGCTTGGATTTTAAATTAGTATTTGTCGGAGACGGGCCGCTGCGATCGGAAATAGAACAGCAGATTTCACAGTTCAACTTACAAAAACATATTGAAATTACCGGCTGGGCCAGTGGCGGGGAAGTTCAGCAACAACTTTTAGCTTCGCGGGCAATGGTATTGCCGAGTTTTGCTGAAGGTTTGCCCGTAGTAATTATGGAAGCTCTCGCTCTCAATCGCCCCGCAATCAGCACTTACGTTGCCGGCATTCCAGAGTTAGTAGAACCCGGTGTTTGCGGTTGGTTAGTTCCTCCCGGTTCGGCAGAATTGTTAGCTGATGCCATGCGAGCCGCATTGGAAGCACCTTTAGAAAAGTTAGAAGCAATGGGTAAAGCAGGGGCCCAAAGGGTTGCCCGAGAACATAATGCTGCTTTGGAAGCCCAAAAATTAGTAGCGCTGTTTGAGAAATCTCTGCAACAGTTATCATAAAAGATGAAACAGCTTTTCCAGAATATATCTTAGCTAAGCGGCAGCTAATTTAGATGGAATGTACGTGATTCGTACTTCGGTTTCCCAGTCAATGTTAGATGACTCTTTTTATCGATCGCAATTGAAACCAACCAAAATTTATCACATGCAACCCAGTCCTCTTGAGCGAGGACTTTCGCTATTAGCCAGGGGTTTAAACCCCTGGCGGTACGCGCTGCGATCCTACTAATTTCTAACCCCGATTTTTCTCGGACCAAACGCGCGTCGGCAATCCCCAAACATATACGAATCCTTCCGCTGCTTTGTGATCGAATTCATCCTCTGCACCGTAAGTTGCCAAGTCGAAACTGTACAGAGAATTCGCCGACTTGCGGCCGACAATTGTTGCGTTACCTTTGAAAAGTTTTACCCGCACTGTTCCAGTTACCCGCTTCTGAGTGTCCTGAATAAAGGCGTCTAACGCTGTTTTCAACGGATTGTACCACAGACCGTTGTAAATCATTTGGCTGTAAGTTTCTTCGATGCCGCGCTTGTACCGCGTGACATCTGCTGTCAGCGTCAAACTTTCTAAATCTCGGTGCGCGTGCATCAAAACTAAAATCGCCGGGGTTTCGTAAATTTCCCGCGATTTAATTCCAACCAAGCGGTTTTCAATCATGTCGATCCGCCCGACTCCGTGATTTCCAACTATCTCGTTGAGTTTGCCAATCAACGCAACTGGCGCTAATGTTTCCCCGTTAATCGTGACAGGAATTCCGCTATCGAAACCGATTTCAATGTACTCGGGAGTGTCGGGAGTTTGTTCGATCGCCTTGGTCATTAAAAACACATCTTCCGGCGGTTCTTCCCACGGATCTTCGAGAATTCCCGCTTCAATTGCCATGCCCAATAAGTTGCGATCGATACTGTAAGGCGAAGATTTTTTTACGGGCGACGGAATGCCGAATTTTTCACCGTAAGCAATTGTTTCTTCGCGGCTCATTTTCCACTCCCGCGCTGGTGCTAAAATTTTTAGCTTGGGATTCAATGCACCAATAGAAACGTCAAACCGCACTTGATCGTTTCCCTTACCCGTGCAACCGTGGGCAATCGCATCGGCACCGTATTTTTCGGCAGCTTCTACTAATAATTTAGCAATCAGCGGGCGGGCCAGAGCCGTAGATAGCGGATAGCGATTTTCGTACAGTGCGTTGGCTTGAATTGCCGGAAACGCATAATTTTTCACAAAATCTTCTGTAGCATCGATTACCAAAGATTCCGAAGCACCTGATGCTAAAGCTTTCTTGCGAATTGGTTCTAATTCGTCTCCCTGTCCTAAATCAGCAGCCAGGGTAATTACTTCTTTGACGCCCCACTCGTGTTTGAGGTAGGGAATGCAGACGGAGGTATCGACTCCGCCGGAATATGCTAGCACAACTTTTGTAGCGCGACTCATGGGTGTTTCCATTGTGAATTTAACCGACTTTTCATTATGCACCTAATCGCACTCAATTGTATATTAGGCGCGATCGCGGGTGAAAAAGTAGCATCTAAACCTACTGCTATCCGCATAAAAATCTGAGAGACCGCCGAGTTAGGATCGGTTCGGCAACCGATTTTCTGCGCAAATCCCGATCGATTGTTTGGTATTTAAAAAGCTTTAAATGTTGCACTTCTCAAGTCTCGACACCACATCGGAGGGAGAAAGACCAAACCAACCAAAACCCATCACTCCCCCCGCCAATCCGCCGCGCCAAGGCAGATTGCCTGTTGGTGAATCGATTGCAAAATCCAGGTCGTTATAGTACAGCCATTCACCGTTTTTTCGCCATCCCACCGCATCGCCGAACTTATTCCAAACTTCGCTATCGTAGTCATGGGTTCCTCCCATACTTTGATAAATTCGCCTCTGTACGCTAAAGCCGAAACGACCCCGAGAATACTGTACCCACAGCCGATCGATCGTCCGCAAGTCTTCGCAAGGAAACTCTCTGATATCTTCGAGTGCTAGCCAGCCTTCCTCTTGTTTTCTCGTTACCTCCAGCATTTTGTATGCTGAAACAGCATCGGCTTCTTTCCATTTTTCGGCAGCCAACAATTTGTCAAGTTCCCGGTAGTCAACTCCTCTTGCAGAAATCAATTTTACAGGTTTTGGCTGTGGGATTTCAGTTGGCGGTGTGGGAATGCGAACTTGTGGCGAAACGGAGGAAATGACCGATTTTTCCGGCGGCTTTATCTCGACTGTTGCCTCAAAATTCGGATCGGCGGCTGGCAGCATTGCCAACCATTTTTTCACCGATTGAGGGCGCTTGGTTGCATCCATTTCCATGCCTTGCATGACTGCTTCGTGCAAAGCGTCGCTAATCTCAGAATTACTCTGGAACATGGGTTTTAAGGGATGGTTTAAAGCTCTCAAAAATGCAGCGGTGGGCGGGATTTTTGTCAGCAAGTAGTAAAGCGTTGCTGCTAAAGCATAAACATCTGTAGCTTCAGAAAATGTACCGAAATCAACATACTGTTCTGGCGGGGCAAAACCGTGAGTTACTCCAATAGTAACTTGCTGCGAGCGATCGGGAATAAAACCTCTTGCCAAACCGAAGTCAATCAAAACAGGTTCTCGATCGGTATCGCGCACCATAATATTGCTTGGTTTGATATCCCGGTGCAGCAAACCTTTATCGTGAACTACTGTCAGTGCTTCTCCTATTTTGCGGATGTAGTTGACAGCTTGCACTTCTGACAGAATGCCGCGATCGTTTACGATATTCCACAAGTCTTCTCCTGCTACATATTCCATCACAATACAAGGCAATTCATCCTCAGTAAAATAGTTTTCTATTTGCACGATATTGGGATGCCTGCATAAAGACAGCAACAGGGCTTCATCCCGAAATTTTTCCCGATACCATGCAAATTGGGAATTGCTGATATATTCTTCTTTCAGGGTTTTGATCGCAACCCGCTGCTGGTTTTGGGCCTTCAGTGCTAAGTAGGTAACGCCAAGACTGCCCTCGCCCTTGTCTATTTTCCGTTCAATAATATAGCGATCGCCATAGAGTGCTTTCCCTGATGTCCAAACCATTGTCCTCACCGCCAATAAATAGTAATTTTTATTTCGGCCTAGCTTGTATTTTAGGAGATTTCCCCTAGAAAACACCAGATAGTTTGGCTGTGGCTAAGTCCTGTAAAATTTTAAATCTAAAATCAATCTAAAATCTCAAATTCAAGGGACCTAACCCCGACAATGCCAATTGCAGGTTCGATACGCCCATCCATGAAAAAATCCAAATCTCAAAACCGATTGTTCAAAGTGAGCATTTCTGTGGCAACCTTAAAAACAGGAAACACAAATTTATAAACTTTGGTAACAGAACTCTCGCAACAAGATTATGCAAACTCTGCCCAATCCCGCTAAACTTTCCTCCACAGAGCCCGCCTTCGACACCACCATCAAACGTCGCAAAACCCGTCCCGTTAAAGTTGGCAGCGTCACCATCGGCGGAGGCTACCCCGTCGTCGTCCAGTCGATGATTAACGAAGACACCCTCGACATCGACGGTTCAGTAGCAGGAATTCGGCGCTTGCACGAAATCGGCTGTGAAATCGTGCGCGTTACCGTGCCCAGCATGGCCCACGCCAAAGCATTAGCCGAAATCAAGCAAAAATTGCTGGCAACTTACAAACCAGTCCCCCTCGTTGCTGACGTGCACCACAACGGCATGAAAATTGCCCTGGAAGTGGCAAAGCACGTAGACAAAGTGAGAATCAATCCGGGACTGTACGTATTCGAGAAACCGAAAGCGGACAGAACTGAATACACGGCCGCAGAATTTGCGGAAATTGGCGAAAAAATCCGCGAAACTCTGGAACCTCTGGTAGTTTCCCTGCGCGACCAAGGCAAAGCTTTGCGGATCGGCGTCAATCACGGTTCCCTCGCCGAACGGATGCTGTTCACCTACGGCGACACTCCGCAAGGCATGGTAGAGTCCGCCTTGGAATTTATTAAAATTTGCGAATCCCTGGACTTCCGCAATATCGTAATTTCCCTGAAAGCTTCGCGGGCACCTGTGATGGTGGCTGCTTACCGTTTGATGGTGAAGCGGATGGACGATTTGGGGATGGATTACCCGCTGCATTTGGGCGTTACGGAAGCCGGCGACGGGGAGTACGGCCGGATTAAATCTACTGCCGGTCTCGCGCCTTTGTTGGCTGACGGCATCGGCGACACGATCCGCGTCTCGCTGACGGAAGCCCCGGAAAAGGAAATTCCCGTTTGCTACAGCATCCTGCAAGCCTTGGGATTGCGGAAAACGATGGTGGAGTACGTGGCTTGTCCTTCCTGCGGCCGCACTTTGTTTAATTTAGAGGAAGTGCTGCACAAGGTGAGAGAGGCAACGAAACACCTGACGGGTTTGGACATTGCAGTCATGGGCTGCATCGTCAACGGGCCGGGAGAAATGGCGGATGCCGACTACGGCTACGTCGGGAAGCAAGCAGGTTATATTTCGCTGTACCGGGGCCGGGAAGAAATTAAGAAAGTGCCGGAAGACCGAGGCGTGGAAGAGTTGATTAATCTTATCAAAGCGGACGATCGCTGGGTCGATCCGTAAGAGAGTGAGAGAGTGAGAGAGTTTTGAGTTTTGAGTTTTGAGTTTTGAGTTGAAAGTTGACTGTTGAGGGGACAAGGGGAGAGAGGGGGAGGGGGAGAGGGGGAGAATGCCCAATCCCTGGGCGGAACGAAGTGGAGGGTACGCTTCGCCCAATCCCTGGGCGGAACGAAGTGGAGGGTACGCTTCGCCCAATCCCTGGGCTTCGCTTCCCCTCCGCTACGCTGCGCCCAATCCCCAACTGTCAACTCTCAACTCTCAACTCTCAACTGTCAACTCTCAACTCTCAACTCTCAACTCTCTTTCAACTCAAAACTCAAAACTCAAAACTCAAAACTCCTAACAAGGGTCTTGGCTGTGTTAGATTGAGCGTAACTATTTTGCACTATTTTCTCCCGGCGCGACAGACAAATGGTTATTACAAAACGAGGGCTGGTTCTAAGTGCTACTGCGGTGGTACTTGCTGCTGTAACACTTGCTAACACTGGGTGCAGTTCTAAATCTCTGGCTTCTTTTAGGGAAAGTCCTAAAGAGTTGGTTGATGAAGTGTGGCAAATTATTGACAAAAGTTATGTTGATGGTACTTTTAACCAGGTTGACTGGAAAGCGGTACGCAATGATTTTTTAAACCGGACTTATACTAGCGACGAACAAGCTTACGAAGCGATTCGAGAAATGCTGAAGAAGCTTGACGATCCTTACACGCGGTTTATGGACCCGGAAGAATTTAAGAACATGCAGGTGGAAACTTCTGGGGAACTGACGGGTGTAGGGATTCAGTTGACTCAAGATGAGGAAACTAAAAAGTTGGTGGTGATTTCTCCGATCGAGGATTCTCCGGCTTTTAATGCTGGGATTCAGGCGAAAGATATCATTACTAAAATTGACGGCAAAACTACTGATGGTATGGATACGAATCAAGCGGTAACTTTGATTCGCGGTCCGGTGAATACTGAGGTTACTCTGAGTATTTTGCGCGGCAATAAAGAGTTGGAATTTAAGCTGAAACGGGCAAAAATTGAAATTCATCCGGTGCGGCATTCGGTGCAAAAAAGCCCGATCGGAGATATCGGTTACATTCGCTTGAATCAGTTTAGCGCTAATGCTGCTTCGGAAATGCGATCGGCAATTAAGGAGTTGGAAACAAAAAATGTAAATGGCTACATTTTAGATTTGCGTTCCAATCCGGGGGGTTTGTTGTTCGGCAGTATTGAAATTGCTCGGATGTGGTTGAAAGAAGGTACTATCGTCTCGACGGTCGATCGCGTGGGCGAGGCAGACAGGCAAAGTGCCAATCAAAAAGCAATTACTGACAAACCGTTAGTTGTTTTGGTGGACGGAGGTTCTGCAAGCGCTAGCGAGATTCTTTCGGGCGCTTTGCAAGACAACAAGCGGGCGGTTTTGGTGGGAACTAAAACTTTTGGTAAGGGTTTAGTTCAGTCGGTACGGAGTGTCGGAAATGGTGCCGGTTTGGCTGTGACAATTGCTAAGTATTTTACTCCCAGCGGCAGGGATATCAATCATGCGGGAATTGAACCGGATTTTAAGGTTGAACTCAACGATGCTCAAAAGCAGGAATTGAGGCGCGATCGAGATAAAATCGGTACGGCAGCAGACCCTCAGTACGCGAAGGCGATGGAGATTTTGGCGAAGCAAATTGCAGGTCAAACAGTGGACAATAAAGCGCAGTCGAAACCGAATGCGGCACCTGCAAAACCGAGTCCTAATCCGGCTAAATCTAGGTAGGAAATAATTGAAGGAAATAAGTATTAGGTGTTAGGTGTTAGGTGATAGGTTTAGTCTATTTAACCTACCACTTACCACCTAATTTGTATGGAGGTACATCAACCATGATTAACGAAGAAGAGTCGTCAAGATTGAGAAACGAGATTCTTTGAGGGCATTAAATGCACAAAATATTACGTTGAAGACCTGAAAAACTATATTAAATTATACTCAAAAAACTTTCCATGTTCTGAGGGAGAGATTGCCCAAAAAGCTGAAGAAATTGACCTAGATTTCATTTTAGAAGACTTGCCTAACTTGCTTTTATCTATGAAATTAGAAAGCACTCGCATTGACGAAATTTGCACGGCAAGCGACATATTTAGCCGAGTCGATCGAGAAGCCAAAATTTCAGCAGATATTCACGACGGATCGATAGTAAGTTGAAAATTGAACGGCACCGCTTGAAATACAGCAGATTGCAAGTTTATGAAGTACACCCCAGAAACCCGG
This sequence comes from Oscillatoriaceae cyanobacterium Prado104, assembly GCA_025454405.1. GTDB lineage: Bacteria > Cyanobacteriota > Cyanobacteriia > Cyanobacteriales > Microcoleaceae > Microcoleus. The sequence continues at coordinate 34,100 of JALOON010000050.1, forward strand.
TTTCGTCAAAGTTACCGGGTTTCTCTGTACCTCACATACCTGAAAACTGCTGTATCAGTACCGAAGTACCCAGCAACGGCAGGCAATTTACAGGATTGCTATTCTCCCTTTTTACCCTTCTGGGTATCTTCATTCTAACTTTACCGATCGGTAATTTTGCTGAGACTGCGACAAATTTGATTACCGCCTAACGATCCGCATTCGATCGCTCATAAGATCGATCGCTAAAATTTATATTTGCCATCTAAAAACTATGAATATAATGGAGGAATCAAACCTTAACTTCTCCTCAAAGTCGCCGCATTCAAGGCAAAAAACCAGGTATGAACGAATATATTGTTGCACTTTTAGGTTATCAAATCCTCGAACAAATCTATGCAGGTACTCGCACTCTAGTTTACCGGGCAGTTCGAGAGTCAGATGCGCGATCGGTTGTTGTTAAACTGCTGCGCAACGAGTTTCCAAGCTTCAGCGAATTAGTTCAATTCCGCAATCAGTACGCTATTGCGAAAAACCTCGATTTGCCCGGAATAGTTCGACCTTTGTCCCTGGAAGCGCACCGCAACGGTTACGCTTTGGTAATGTCCGATTTTGGCGGTATCTCGCTGCCCGAATATCTAGCTGCGAAAGCAGGCAGTCGATCGCGCTTGCCCGCAAATTCCCCAGGTCAAAATTCAGTAGAATTACCGTTGACAGACTTGCAGTTATGCCTTGATGAGTTTTTCCCAGTAGCTATTCAAATTGTCTCTATCCTCGAAGGACTGATTCGCTGCCGCGTCATTCACAAAGATATCAAACCCGCAAATATTTTAATCAATCCCGATACAAAAGAAGTTAAACTAATCGATTTCAGTATCGCTTCTTTGCTGCCGAGAGAAACTCAAACTCTTACTAGCCCTAATGTTTTAGAAGGAACTCTCGCTTATTTATCCCCGGAACAAACCGGACGGATGAATCGAGGGATAGATTACCGCAGCGACTTCTATTCTTTGGGCGTTACTTTCTTTGAGTTGCTGACAGGAATACTGCCTTTTCAGGGAGCAGATGCGATGGAATTAGTTCACTGTCACATTGCTGAGAAACCGCCTGCTGCTAGCCGTGTCAATTCAGAGATACCGCCTGTATTGTCGGCAATTATTAGTAAATTGATGGCAAAGAATGCAGAAGACCGCTATCAAAGTGCTTTGGGATTAAAATGGGATTTAGAAACTTGCTGGCAGCAATGGCAAGCAACTGGTAATATCGCAGCGTTTGAATTGGGCAAGCGGGATGTTAGCGATCGCTTCATTATCCCCGAAAAACTCTACGGTAGAGAAACAGAAGTCGCGGCATTATTGGCAGCGTTCGATCGCGTAGCATCTCCGAAGGAGAATCGCATAGCATCCCCATCGAAGAATCGAATCTCTCGTGTCTCTCGTTCCCAGGCTCTGCCTGGGAATGCAGATCCAGAGGCAGAGCCTCTGGTGTCTCGGGAGGCAGAGCCTCCAGGTATGCGTTCCCAGGCAGAGCCTGAGAACGAGGGCGACGAGGGCGAGGGGGGTGGCAAATCCGAATTGATGTTGGTTGCAGGCTTTTCTGGCATCGGAAAAACTTCGGTTGTCAATGAAGTTCACAAACCAATTGTCCGGCAGCGCGGCTACTTTATCAAAGGCAAATTCGACCAGTTTGGGCGCAACATTCCTTTCAGTGCTTTCGTGCAAGCTTTTCGCGGTTTGATGGGACAATTGCTGACAGAAAGCGACGCGCAAATTCAGCAGTGGCAGAGTAAAATTTTAGCTGCTTTGGGCGATCGGGGTCAGGTGATTGTTGATGTAATTCCCGAACTGGAACGCCTGATCGGCAAACAGCCTCCCGTTGAGGAACTTTTCGGGACAGCGGCTCAAAATCGCTTTAATTTTACACTGCAAAAATTCATTCAAGTTTTCGCAAACGCCGACCATCCTTTAGTCATCTTTTTAGATGATTTGCAGTGGGCTGATGCCGCGTCTTTAAATTTAATTCAGTTGTTGGCGATCGACTCTGAAACTCGCTATTTGCTGCAAATCGGTGCCTATCGAGATAATGAAGTTTCCGCCGCCCACCCGCTAATGTTAACTTTAGGAGAAATCCAGAAAGTGGGGGCGAAAGTCAATACAATTACTCTGGCTCCTTTAGAGCGAAATGACTTAAACTGTTTGATTGCGGATACGCTAGTTTGCGATCGCCAGATTGCAGCACCGCTGACTGAATTGGTGCATCGCAAGACTCAAGGCAACCCCTTTTTTGCTACTCAATTTCTCAAATATTTGCACGAAGAAGGGTCGATCGATTTTAATTTGGATTGCGGGTATTGGCAGTGCGATATCGCGCAAATTAAACTGCTGGCTGTTAGCGATGATGTAGTTGAATTTATTGCCGATCGCCTGAAAAAACTCCCGCGATCGACGCAGCAAATATTGCAAATAGCCGCTTGTATTGGCAATCAATTCGACTTGACAACTTTGGCTGTTGTCTGCGAAAAATCTCAGGTTGCTGCGGCGGCAGACTTGTGGAAAGCACTGCAAGAAGAATTGATTGTTCCTGAGAATTTAGTTTACAAGTTCTTTCAGGATGAAGGAGAAATAAATCGCCAATTTGCGGGAATTGGTCAGGGAGAAATTGTGCCAACTTATAAGTTTTTGCACGATCGCATCCAGCAAGCTGCTTGCAGTTTAATCGCGCCGGAACATCGCGAAGTTACTCACCTGAAAATCGGTCGCCTGCTGCTGGAAAATCTCTCGGAAATCGAGCAAAAAGAAAAGATTTTTGATATTGTCAACCAACTGAATATTGCAGTTAAATTAATTGACGGTGCGGGCGATCGGCTGCAGTTATCTTCACTGAATCTGGCGGCAGGAAAAAAAGCTAAAGAGTCCACGGCTTACGCGCCAGCCGTCTCTTATTTGACGGTGGGACAGCAACTTTTGCCGGAAAATAGTTGGGAAACTTATTACGAACTAACTTTCGAGTTCAGTCAAGAGTTGGCAGAATGCGAATATCTTTGCGGTAATTTTGAGGAAGCTGAAAGGCTATTTGACAGGATTCTGAACCAGGTCAAAACTTCCGAAGAAAAAGGAGCTGTTTACAATCTGCGGATGATTTTGTACACGAATTTGGGGCGGTGGAACGATGTTTTTAACGCGGGTTTTACGGGATTAAAATTATTGGGGATAGATTTGCCCAGAAGCGGAGAAGAGGGATTTACCGGGGCGATCGAGCAACAATTAAGTTTAGCAAAGACTCGGGCATCTCAAATAGAAAATCCGCTCGTTTTAGCGCAAAATCCTGAAGTTGAGAACCAGGGGCTGAAAGTTAGCATGAATTTGCTGATGAATATGATTTCGCCTGCTTACGTCTCGAATCAAGAGTTATGCACGCTCTTGGTTGCTAAGTTAACTAACCTTTCTTTTGCATCGGGAAACTCGCCGGCTTCGGCTTTTGGATTTGTGTGGTTTGGCTGGTTGGGAATGATTGCTGATTGGCTGCCTGAAGGATATAAATCAGGTCAAGAATACGCTCAGTTAGCTATTCAATTGAACGAGAAATTTCATCAAGTTAGCTTGAATTGCAAGTTGTATTTGCTATCGGGGTTGGTGGATACTTGGCGGCGGCACATGAATTCGAGTATTGATTATTTATTGAAGTCGTTCCAGCAGGGGGTAGATGGCGGAGATTTAGTTTGGGCTGGATACACGGCTCACCATTTATTTACCAGGCGAATTATTGCGGAGCAAAATCTGTCAAATATTGTGGATGAATGCCGGCAGCAAATGGCGTTTCTTTCCCGCACTAAAGACGAGACGATGTACGATTTGCAAAATCTGTTGCTGCACTCGGTTTACAATTTGCAAGGTTTGACTCGCGATCGCTTGTCTTTTAGCGATGCCGAATTCGATGCCCAATCATGCGTTGCTAATTGGGAAAAATTGGGCTTTACTTACGGGAAAGTGCTGTACAATCTTTATCAACTGCAAATTTTATATACTTACGAAAACTTTGATGCTGCGGTGCAAGTGGCGCGGGAAACTGAAGATTTGCTGGTGTACGTGCGCGGGCAAGTGACGGAGGAAGAGTTTTCATTTTATTATTGTTTGAGCGCGATCGCCCTGTTTGCAAACTCTCCAGAAGCAGCGCGGGAAATTCTCGATCGGCACGTTCCCAAACTGGAAATCTGGGCAAATAATTGCCCGGAAAACTTCCTGCACAAACACTTATTAGTACAGGCGGAAATTAAGCGAGTGTTGGGGCAAAAATGGGAGGCGGTGGAAATGTACGATCGAGCAATAGCTGCGGCCCAAAAACATCAATTTGTCCGCGATTTGGCTTTAGCTAACGAATTGTGCGCCAAATTTTGGCTGGATTGCAATAACAGTAAAGTTGCGCAAACTTATTTGATGGCTGCTTATTACGGCTATGCCCGGTGGGGTGCTAAAGCTAAAGTTGACGACTTAGAAACTTGCTATGCGGACTTAATTCATCCTTACTTGCACCGAGAAACTATCTCATTTAACGATCGAGAAACTCTAATCGAATCAATTGAGTGGACGGGGACGATCGGTACTACGAATAACAGCACTAGCAACAAGCTAGATGTAGCAAGTATTATCAAAGCATCTCAAGTGCTGTCCGGGGAAATTCACCTAGATAAATTGCTAGCAACTCTGATGCAAGTGGTGATGGAAAATGCGGGGGCTGATAAGGTGGCGCTGGTGCTGCGCGAAGCAAAAAATTGGACGATCGCAGCAGTTGTAAATACAGACAATGAGGGCGATCGAGATGTTCCTCAAAGTCCGATCGATTATGTCAAGCGGACGGGTGCAACTGTGATGATTCCCGATTTAGCTGCCGAAACAAAATGGATTGCCGATGCTTATTTTGCGACGCACCATCCCCGGAGTATTTTATGCGCGCCGGTTGTCAATCGCGGTGAGTTAACGGGCGTTATTTACCTGGAAAACCACTTGACAAATAATGCTTTTACTGCCGAACGAGTTGAAGTTTTAAATATCTTGTGTTCTCAAGCTGCAATTTCTCTAGAAAATGCCCTGCTTTACAACACTTTGGAACAAAAAGTGGCCGATCGCACCCGCGAACTTTCTCAAACTCTCGATCGCCTAAAAAGCACGCAGAAACAGTTAGTAGAAGCAGAAAAAATGGCAGCTTTGGGCAGTTTGGTAGCGGGGGTAGCGCACGAAATCAATACTCCGGTAGGAACCAGCATCACCGCCGCTTCTACTTTAGCCGATGAAACGCGGGAGTTTGTAGGGGCGATCGGGCAAGGTAATTTGAAGCGATCGACATTGCAAAATTATACAGAATTGGCGAGTGAAAGCACCGCTTTAATTTTAAGCAACCTGCAACGTGCTGGGGAACCGATCAAAAGTTTCAAACAAGTTGCTGTAGACCAAATCGGCTTAGAAAAACGCCAATTTGCCGTCAAAGCTTATTTAGAAGAACTGGGAATTAGTTTAGCACCAAACCTGAAAGAAAGCAATTGCATTTTGACTGTTGCGGGCGATGAGACGGTAATTATTGACAGCTATCCGGGTGCGCTGGCACAAATTATCACCAATTTAATTGTGAATTCGATCGGCCACGCTTATCCTAACGGTGGTGAAGGTCAACTGCATTTAAATGTCAAGCGTGAAACTGCGGATTTACTGGTAATTACTTACCAAGATGACGGGTGCGGCATTCCTGGTGAAAACTTACCGAAAATCTTCGATCCTTTCTTTACGACAGCCAGAAATCGCGGTGGTAGTGGTTTGGGACTGCATATCGTGTATAATTTAGTTAGGCAAAAGTTGCAAGGCAGTATTGAAGTGCAAAGTGAAGTAAATTCAGGAACAGTATTTGCGATCGCCCTGCCTATACCGTGCTTCTGAAGCGCCAAATATCCAAGTTTATCTGAGTTAATAAAAATTAATTCTGAATCTTTTGATTTTGCATTCTTTTGTTTTGCTGACTAACAGGAAAGCATCCAACTCTTTATTGTCAATGGAGATAGATCGATAATGCTTTACGAAGAAGAGGTAATGAGTTTTAGCGACGACGAGAATGTGTTGTTAGAAGACGACTATATTTGTTTAACTGATGATGACGCAAAACCGCCGGCTACAGATTCCTCAGAGGCAGATTCTCCAGGATGGAAAGTGATGGTTGTAGACGATGATGTAGCGGTTCACCAAGCAACGAAACTGGCGTTAAAAAATTTTTGCTTTGAAAACAAACAGCTAACAATTATATCTGCTTACTCGGGGGAAGAAGCAAAAAAAATCATTGCCGATCGACCCGATACGGCTTTTATTTTATTAGACGTGGTGATGGAAACCAACGATGCGGGATTGCAGGTAGTGAAATATATCCGAGAGGAATTAAAGAACCAGCAGGTGCGGGTAATTTTGCGCACCGGACAGCCCGGAGATGCTCCGGAAGAGTCGGTAATTGTCAATTACGATATTAACGATTACAAACTCAAAGTCGAACTGACAAGACAAAAATTAATTACCACTGCGATCTCGGCCCTGCGGTCCTATCGGGATGTGGTAGAACTAACAGAAAGCCGCAGAACTTTAGAAAATCAAAAAAACAAAATTTCTCAAACTTTGCGCCAATTGGAACAAACCCACATCCAGCTCATCCAAGCAGAAAAAATGTCGGCGTTGGGTCATTTACTGGCAGGAGTTACCCACGAAATTAACAATCCTGTCGGCTGCATAATGGGAAATCTCGAACAAACAACTATTGCAGTTAAAGATTTAATAGAATACATTGAATTATACTCAATGAAATTCCCAGATCGCGATCGCGAACTTGCAGAAAAAGCAGAAGAAATAGACCTGGAATTTATTACAGAAGACCTCCCAAAAATGCTGGCATCCATGAAGGCAGGAAGCGATCGCATTTACACCCTCTGCACGGCGATGCGAACTTTTTCTCGGGCCGATCGCGAAACCAAAGTGTTAGCGGACATCCACGACGGGATTAACAGCACTTTGAGAATTTTACAATACCGCTTGAAAGCTAACTCCAAACGTCCGGCAATTCAAGTTATCTCGAATTGCGACAATTTACCCAAAATCCGATGCTATTTGGGGCAATTGAATCAAGTATTTATGAATGTTTTGGTTAACGCAATCGACGCGCTAGAAGAGTCAAATAAAGGAAAAACTTTTGAAGAAATTGAGGCTACTCCCAACCAAATTTTCATTACAACAAAAATGGCAGGAGAGCGCAACATAGAGATCGAGATTAAAGATAATGGATTAGGCATGGACGGGGCAGTGCAAGACAGAATTTTCGACCATTTATTCACGACCAAAGCTGTGGGCAAAGGAACTGGTTTGGGGTTATCGATTAGCAAGCAAATTGTGGAAGAAACCCACGGAGGGTGTTTGACTTGTACTTCGGTGAAAGGCGAAGGGACGGAGTTTGCAATTTTGCTGCCGATCGATTGATAGTTGACAGTTGGTAAGGAGTTTTGAGTTTTAAAGTTTGAATTTTGAGTTGAAGACAGTTGGTAAGGAGTTTTGAGTTTTGAATTTTGAGTTTTGAGTTAAAGACAGTTATTTATTCAAAGCTCAAAACTTAAAACTCAGAGCGTCCCTTCACAAAAATAACCAGAAACCCGGTTTCTTTAAGAAACCGGGTTTCTCTGTACCTCACATACCTGAAAACTGCTGTAACTACGAAATAAACTGTTCTATATTGAGATTGCGACTCCCAAGAACAGCTTCAAATAACTCAGTAGAAAGAGCTTGTTCTACCGACCAAACACCCGGTTTTTGCAGTTTTCCTTCTAACATTAATTGAGCTATACTGCCTGTACCGATGCCAGTAGCAGCAGCAGCATTTGAATGCACGACAGCCGATCTAACTGTAGCGGGTTTGCCGTTTTTGATACCAGTTACTTGCGATCGCACTGCCACTCCAACACCGCTAAAATTATTAGTAACTGCGGTCATCCCGTAACTAACATAGGAGAGAAATTCAATCACCGAGTTATTTCTCAACCAGCTAGCAGGCCAATATTTCGCAACAAACCAAGTCAGGTGATTGTAAATATCGGGAGACGTGCCGAATTTAGTAATAACGGTTTTTACCGGGAAAGTTTCGGGTAAAGTAATTGCTTCCGGCATATCGAACCAGTAAACGCTTGTTTTGCCGTAGGGTGCGGGAAATTCGATCGATTCGCGATCGCTGTAGGGTTTTACTTGCTGCAATTTCCCATCAATCCACACATCAAAAGGCGTTTGCAAACCTAAAAAAGTAGTGCGCATGACAGTAACGCCAGCACCGCCAGAACCGCCCACCACATAACTCAAATGGATCTGTTCTGCCTCGTCTAATTGCTCGACATCTCGGCGCACCATGCTGTTAGAAACTCCGGGAAATATACCCGTATTGATAATAGCTGTTACCCCGGCATCTCTAGCTTGGTTCCGGCATTCTAAAGCCCTGCGAGTAAAGCTGCGGCTGTCACTGACATCGGCATAGTTAACGCCCCCATCAATGCAAATTTTGAGAACATTTGCATCGCGGTAGTGAAAAGGGCCCGCACAGTGAACGACAAGATTAGAGGATGAAACCGCTTGGCGCAATGCCGCACTATCTGCTAAATCTAAAGCTAAATACTGCACTCGATCGGACAGAAACTCCCCAGGGATAGATCCTTGAGGGTCGCGTCCGGTAATCGTAATTTCTGCGTCGGTATGGGTAACAAGGTCTCGGGCAACGCTGCTGCCAATTCGCCCCCGCCCGCCGACAATCAAAACTCGGTTTGTCATCGCTCAAAAAAGGGTAACGCTAAGTAGTGAGTTGACAGTTGACAGTTGACAGTTGTCATCAGTCATCAGTCATCAGTCATCAGTCATCAGGAAGAAAGAAGAAGGAAGAATGCCGAACCACTAAGGTTTTGGGTCATTCGTATCCTGCGTTTAATTAGGTTAACTTACTTAATCTGATTTTTCCTAATTCCAGACATAATTTCCATCTGCATAAAGGCTGAATTTTTGATAATATCGGGTATTAAGAGTATCGTTCGCTCGACTTTCCCGTGGGTCTGGGTGAAGCATTTGGACATTAGATCGACGTTTTGAGTCATAAATTGTCGCCCAAATAGTACGCCGCTACATTTATTGCCAAGCTAGAGATTCTTTTTAAGAGATATCTAATTTGGCAAAAGATGCTCCAGACTTAGAGAAAGTGTTAAGGGAGATCGCCCTTCGTTTTCCCCTAATGCGCTATCAAGCAGCATCAATACTCACGCAGTAATTAAGAATTGGCTCGTTGTGTTACAGTGAAAGTTATAGATCGCGCTAAATTTTAGGATGTTTTGAAGGGCGATCGGCATTTTACCTTAATATTAGTTTCACGAGTTAAACGCTATGGCACAACAGAAACATGACTTCGGAAGGTAACGTCGCCGATACGGGGATTTTAAAAGAAGCCCAGCAACTCAAGCAAGATGGTTTAGCTTCATCAATAGGTGAAGCACTGAAAATACTGATGAAGAATGCCGAGTGCAATGAGGATAATGTTAAAATTCAGAAAATAAAAGCAACTCAAAAAGCTAAAGGCAAGCGTCGCAGCCGCCACAGATAAAAAAAACAATTATAACAGGTAAAAATCATGAACAAGCAAAGTATTGAAATGCTTCTGAATGATTGCGATTCAGACGAAACGACAAGGCAAGCCCGGGCAATTCTGGATTTAGTTGATGCAGGAGTTTATGAGGCTGCACCAAAAATAATGAGATTGCTAAAGTCACCAGATGCAGCTATTCGATTCACTGCCGCAGGAGCATTGGGTTATCTGGGAAGCGAGGAAGTAGAGACAGTCGGTCCTGCATTAATGAACTTGCTGGAAGATAAAGAAGAAATCGTAAGATCTGAAGCTGTGGAAGCTCTGGGAGATCTAAATTATATCCCAGCAGTTGAAGCGATCGAATATTTGCTCAGAAAAGACCCTTCAGCATTAGTACGCGCATCGGCGGCGGAAACTCTCGGGTATTTAGGAGAAGCTAAATCGATCGAACCTCTCGAACTTTCACTGCTTGATTCTCGTGAAGATGAAGCTGTGAGATGTTATGCTGCAAATGCGATCGGGCTGTTAGGTACATCGCAGCTATTGCCCAAACTAGAAAACTCTCTCAAATCGGAACTTCCTTTATCAGTAAAAGCTGAATTATTCGGTGCGACTTACTGGTTGGGCGCGCCGGAAAATCTTGCAAAATTAGTGGATTTGTTGGCGAAAGCTGATGAAGATTTTGCCGATCGCATTTTGACAATTTTAACAGATTTAAAAGAGCGCGAACCAGCTCCTAATTTAATTAAAGATGCTCCAGATTTAGAGAAGATGTTGGGGGAGATCGGTCTTCGTTTTCCCCTGCTGCTGCATCATGCAGAATCAATACTCGCGCAGTAGTTAGAAATTTGTCAGTTATGTTACGATGAAAGTTAGTCGATCGCGCTAAATTTTAGGAGTTTTTGAGGGGCGATCGGCATTTTCCCTTAATATTAGTTTCACGAGTTAAACGCTATGGCACAACAGAAACATGACTTCGGAAGGTAACGTCGCAGATACAGGTGTACTAGAACAAGCTAACCAACTCATCCAAACAGGTCAAGCACCAGATATGCTTGCAGCGCTCAAAATCCTGAAAGAGCAAGCTAGACAAAATAAAGATAAGGCAGAATTAGATAAAATTCAAACTACTCAGAAAGCATTTGATGGCAAGAGAAGCCGACGCAGTGGCAATAAGAAAAAGAAGAAAAAGACAAAGAGATAAGCTTATTAAAAATGAAGTGTCACTGCACAAATATGAAGCATCTCACTTGATTGAATTATTTTTTGACAATTGCGATGCTAAATATACAAGCAAGCAAGCGGGGTATCTCGCTCGCACTACAAAACCTAAACTAAGAGGCTCCTAAAAAATATGAACGTGCTGACAACTGAAAAACTGCTAGATTATTGCGATTCTGATGATTGTGCGCTGCAAACAGAAGCACTCATACAACTTGTAGATGCAGAAGTTTATGAGGCTGTACCGAAGATATTAAGGTTGTTAAAGTCATCGGATGAATTAATTCGATCGCACGCAGCAGAGGCATTGGGTTATCTAGGAATCGATGAAGTAGAAACAGTCGGTTCTGCATTAATGCCCTTGCTAAAAGATCCAGAAAAACTGGTGAGATCGGAAACAGTTGAAGCGCTGGGCGAACTGGGTTATACTCCCGCGATCGCACATATAGAATATATTTTAAGAAATGACCCTTCAGCACTGGTTCGCGCATCAGCAGCAGAAACTCTTGGATATTTAGAAGATCCTAAATCGATCGCAACTCTCGAACTTTCTTTGCTCGATAAAGATGAGGATCGAGCAGTTAGAGGTTATGCTGCTAATTCGATCGGACTTTTAGGCACATCTCAGTTATTACCCAAATTGGAAAAGTATTTAGAATTGGATCTACCTTTATCAGTACAAGCTGAATTGCTGGCAGCGAGGTATTGGTTGGGCGCGAAAGAAGACCTCAATAAACTATTAAGTTTGTTAGAGAATGCTGATGAATTTCTAGCAACGATAATTCTGAATATTTTAACAGACTTGAAAGAGCGCGAACCAGCTCCAAGTTTGGCAAAAGATGCTCCCGATCTAGAGAAGGTGTTGAGGGCGATCGGCTTGCGTTTTTCCCTGATGCGACATCATGCAGAATCAATAATGTCGCAGTAATTATGCCTAGCATCTACTAACTCGATCGGCCTGGAGGAATCATACATTTCCAAGAGCTAACTCTCACTTTTTCTAACCCTATGCTTTTAGCAATCTCAAGCACTCGATCGTATTCTTTCGCTTGAATCGAACTTTTAGCGAGATGCTCCAATGCTGCATATTTTACCGATTCGTCTGCTGTCGATCGAGCAAATTCGATAATTTTGTCCGAATTGTTTTCGCTCTTTGCATATTCATAAATAATTGACATTAACAGCGCTCTTCGATCGGATTTGTTATCTAAAATTTTAGTTATTTCGATCGTTCGATCGAATGACAAGTCTTGTTTTACCATCAATTCTGCGATCGCCCCTAACGGATCGCCTCCTGACACAAGAGAAGGCTCAACCAGTTGCATAATTAACTCATATTGTCCGATTTCAGCATAGCGGTAGCCAACTGCCCACAATGCTTGTTCTTTGTGAGCTTCGTTTTCTAAACTTTCAGCAAATTCAAGTGCTTTGTCAAATTGCCCTGCTTTAGCATAACCGTCAGCTATATCCTTCATTGCCTCCCATTTCCAATCATTCTCCTCATCATCATCTGGGTCATTTATCATTCCTGCAATTTCCTTAGCCCATTCAAATTGTTCGGCTGCAACATAATTTTTTACCACTTTAATCAACGCTGAGTTTTTCCAATCATTATCTATAGTTGCAACAATTTTCAGGGCTTCATCAGAGTAACCCGCTTCGGCATATTCGCTAGCTATCCAAGCCAAAGCTAATTCTTTTTGTTCGTTATCTATTATAATTTCAGCAGTCTGGATGGCTCGATCGAATTGTCCTGTTTCAGCATATTTTCTGGCTATATTACTCAAAAACCAAGCTTTGTTACAGTCATTCTCTATTAGTTGGACAATCTCTAAAGCTGTATCTGCTTGTCCTAATTGTAGCTGGACATAATAGGAAATATGAGCTAACATCCAGTCTGGATATAGATTGTTTTTTATAACCCAAGCAATTCTGACAATTTCAGTCATTATTTCACCAGCTTTGCTGGCTTGTTCCGCTCGGCTGTAACTGCAAGAAGTATGAATCAAAGCCCGAGCTTTATAATAGTTATTTTCTATTGTTTTGGCAATACTGAGAGCTAAGTCAGGTTGTCCCGATGCTGCAATTTGAGATGCGATCGCGCTTAATACGCCAGCTTGAAAATCCCCATCTTCTATACCTCGTGCCACCTTAACAGCAGAGTCGTAGTTTCCTACTTTAGCATAACTGTGGAGGAACTTATCTATCACTTGCTCTCTTACAGAAAATGAGCCTTTAGGCAAAGATTTAGAAGTACTATCCGGGAATGTTTGAGCTATCCGAAAACCTCTAGCAAAGTTGTCTTCTGCTCGATCGATTTGTTCCAACTTTAGATAACTGTCACCGATTTCAATTAACTCCAAAGCTCGATTTCGCTCTTTTAAAGATTGGGATGACATTACCTGCACTTCCTCTCGAATCGCTAACTACACAAACTCATACACGGGAACTTCCAACGTTCGGCTTGGCTTGTTTCTTTTCCAGATGATTTGCTGCAGGCGTTCTACTGTTTCGGGTGAGAAAAAACGCTCTCCTGTTTCCAAACAAAATCTAGCTGGCACATTTTCGATAATTATGAAATTTCCATCTGTTTCCCAAATATAATTAACTTTTTGTTCGATCGAGGTGTCTTTCCAGACTTCATTACTAGGAAACATAATTGCTTGCAGATTTATCTAAAACTTAACTTTCAATTATAAATAAAATTACGCTGTTTGGCAACTCAGCGCAATGGAAATATTAAATCGATCGACCCAAAAAATGTCCGCCCCCTGCTGCTACAGGACTTGCACGCGGGATTTCAGAAACCGGGTTTTTGAGCGAATCTATGAGTTGCAACGCAGTTTTAGAGTAAAAACCCGGTTTCTTTGGCGCAGTGCGTCAGCCCTGTTTTAGGGCTTCAGAAACCGGGTTTTTGAGCGAATCTATGAGTCTCAACGCAGTTTTAGAGTAAAAACCCGGTTTCTTTGGCGGAGCGCGCAAATCCCGTTTTAATTAATCCGAAATACCGACTTAGCCGTCGATTTCAGCGAATTAGCCGCATCTGCCAAAGTCTGCGCAAAAGGCTGTTGCGAGTGGATGAAAACGCGAGCGGTATTGCGTCCCGGCATCCCCGAAATCGAACCGCCCGGATGCGTTCCCGCACCAGTCAGATACAAACCTTCGATCGGCGTTTTATAATTCGCCAACTCCGGCAAAGGACGGAAAAATATCATCTGATCCAGCGTCATATCAACGTGGTAATAATTCCCCTTCAAAGCTCCCAAACGCTCTCCCAATTCTGCCGGACTTTCCACGCGGCGACCGATGATTGCATTCTTGATATTGGGCGCGTATTCTGCTAATTTATCGATGCAGCGATCGGCAACTTTGTTCTTCAATTCATCCGTCCAACCCGTACCGTGCAGACCAGTTCCTTCAGCATTTTCGATTTGGTAAGGGGCAAAAAATTCAATCCAAGCTGTATGGTGTTCGGCAGGAGCCATCGACGGATCTAACACAGTCGGAAACACCACGTACATCGACGGATCGGCATCGGGAATTCGCCCGATCGAAGGGTCGCTGTGAGCAATTTCAACGTGTTTTACCGAGTCGGCAATTAACACGGAACCGATTAAATATTCATCTCGGTGATTCCAGCGATCGAACCTGGGAATTTCATTGAGAGCTAAGTCTATTTTCAGAATAGTCTCGTTGTTATTCACTATTTTGCGCTCCAATCTTTCCCGCAAATTCGGATCGGCACTGTCAACATCGCTGGAGTCCATTAAATGCAGAAACAAACGCTTCGCATCAATACCAGAAATCACACCTTTCGTAGCTCGATATTCCGTACCTCCTGCAACTCTAACTCCCACAGCACGGCCGCCATCAACTAATATTTTCTCGACTTGTTGGTCGGTCAGGATCGTACCCGCATAGCTTTTGACTAAATTGACCAGCGCTTGCACTAATGCACCCGTTCCCCCGCGCGGTCTCGCCATGCCCGGATTGTGCCGCATTGCTAGCATAATTGCGCCGACAGCAATGGTTTTTTGCGAAGGAGGCGCGCCGAGTTCCGAAGCCAATCTTGCTAGGGGTGCTTTGATAAATTCCTCGTCAAACCACTCGTTGAGAATGTCCTCAGCACTGGTAATCATCGTGCGAATAAAGTCCAGCGTTTTGTCTGGAGAACCGATGACTGAAAACAAGTCTTTGAGTTTGGCAATATCGTAGTTGCCGGCAATATCTACGATCGACTTTGGCGGCGCGTTAAACATCGGAATCATCGCACCTAAAGCGCGCTGCCAAAAATCTGTATATTCGGCATATTTTTGAGCATCGCGCTGGTTGTAGCGGGCAATTTCCGCACAAGTTTTTTCTACGGAACCGTGCGCTAAGAAATATTTGCCGTCGGGATGCGGGCAAAAGGCAACTGGATCGCAGTACAGATATTCTAATCCGTATTTGCCCAGTTCTAACTCTTCGACAACGGGTCCTAAATGGATAAATTCGTGGTCGATCGCGCACAAATTGAATTTAAAATCTGGTAATTCGGGAATTGCTGCTTCCGTAGTTGCCGCGCCCCCAGGCACCGAACGTTTTTCTAACAACAGGACTGTATATCCGGCTTTGAGGAGATAAGAGGCACAGACCAGTCCGTTGTGACCGGCCCCGATGATAATTACGTCATAGGTTTGCATAAATTAAGCTCTGGGGATGAGATATTTTGCTCATTTTACAAATGTTAATATCTTGACAGTCTCTATCAAGAGAAATAGATCGGTTTTCATGAAGCTGTTTTCGCATCTTACAAAAGATGGATTTTTATTCAATGCTACCGCACGATCGCCCCGATCGCTCCTATAATTTTTTCGGATGGCCGAAGTTCGATCGTCTTCTAAGTGTTCGATTCATAGTTTGTAGTAAATACTTTAGTCCGATGAAGTTATCGACGCTCGCAATACTTTCGAGCGCGAGCGGGGATGCTCGCACTACAACATATCAACTATCGACTGACTGATTACTTCAATTCCCGCAATGCCGCCTCGGCTTTTTGCGCCCCTTCATTATTGCCTTGCTGGCGGAAAGTATCGAGGGATTGTTGAAAAGCTTGAATTGCTTCAAACCTGCGATCGCGCGCTTGCAAAGCCACACCCAAATTATAATAAGCTTCGCCGTTATCTGGATCCAGCTGAGTTACTCGCCGAAAAGTAATAATCGCGCCTAAGAAATCTTGCTTTTCCAATTGAATTTTCCCGATCGCATCCTGTGCTTTCAATAAATTCGGCCGCACCTCAATCGCCCGCCGATAAGCAACCAAAGCTCCATCTAAATCGTTTTGAGCCTGAAGAAGTTCGCCAATTTCTAACTGCACTTCTGGATTGCGAGGCTCCAACTTAGCAGCTTCTTCAAAAGCTGCCACCCCTTCGGCAGTATTGCCATTCCGGAGCAAAGCCGTACCCAATTTTAACTGCACGCTCGCTTGTTTCGGAGCCAATTCAGCCGCTTGCTGGAGTACGGTAACAGCACTAGCAAAATTTCCTTGTTGGATCAATACCAAACCCATCGAAGAATAAGCCTGCCAACTTTTCGGATCGAGAGCGATCGCCTCTTGATAAGCTTTAAAAGCACCGCTGTAATCTTTTTGTTGAAATAGTACCACTCCCAGGCCGATGCGTGCGTTCACATTTTTGCGATCGAGTTGAGCCGCACGCCGATAAGCAGCGGCTGCTGCCGGATAGTTTTGCAAATTCGCCATTGCATATCCCAAAGCATATTGAAAATCAGCATTATTCGGTTCTAAATCGATAGCTTGCTTGTAAAATTCCGCTGCGGCTCGATAATTGCCCTGGCGCGCTTCTAAATAGCCAATACCGGAAAAAATGCGCGGGTTTTCCGCATCCAAACGAGCCGCCTTTTGATAAACTGCGATCGCCTTACTGTAATCTCCTAAATCTACCAACTCGCGTCCTTGGCGCAGCAGAGCATCTAAATTTGGATCGTTTGTAGGTTTAACTTCTACCGAATTTTCTGAGGTATCTGCAGCAAGCGCTACCTGCGGCCTTGCGAGAGCAAATCCCGCTACCAGCAGCGTACTGAATGCCAAAAGACGTTGTTTTTGCACGGCCATGTGTTTCAAAAATTGTGTGGAAATAAAGGACGAGTTGATGCAAACCCGATGTTTCAACTGACAGCTTGGTGTTAATCGGGAATTTTCGAGCAGCGAGATGTAGTAAGCCTACAGAAATCAACCAACTCAAAATATTCGCGAACAGAGGCTGACTGATGATTGTAACAACAACTGATACCATCCAAGGAGCCGAAATTCAATCTTACTTGGGAATTGTAACTGCTGAGGTGGTCTACGATAAAGTCCACTAACTAACGTCCCGTACCTTGTCCCCACCTACCCTCCCAGTCACTAGCTGGGAGGGCTATTTATTGGGCTATGCTGGTATAGAAAACTTCTAGCTGAAGTTCCCCCCTGGCAAAAACTTGAAACTGTCTCACTGTGCGACTTCCAAGTATTTTAGAGTCGCTCGCGCATGGGTACAATCGCTGAAACGCATA
>JALOON010000003.1 GCA_025454405.1 Oscillatoriaceae cyanobacterium Prado104
AGATACATGGGTACGCCTTTAGAGGGGAAAAAGGCGATCGTTCCTTGTAGTGCAAGGGTTTGCGAGATTTGAACGATCGCCCTACTGGGGGAACTTCAGGCTAGAGATCCGACAACGTAAAATCACCAGCAGACAACTGGTTGGGGCGCACACCCGCCAAAACTGCCAGCACTTGGTTGGTACTCGCGATCGCGATCGAAGTCGATCCGTTAGTCTGAGTCAGCGACAGTTGGCTGAAACTTAAACCATCGAGCAACAACAGCGAATCCAACCCAGGCGTGAAATCGATAATCGTATCAACCCCGGTTTCCGGTGCCAGCAAAAAGCCGTCCCTGCCATCGCCCCCGATCAGCGTATCAATGCCGAGATCCCCAAACAGCAAGTCATCGCTAGTGCCGCCAAACAACAAATCGTCGCCAAGACCTCCAGTTAAACTGTTGTTATCGTCGCCACCGCAGATCGTGTCATTGCCTTGGTCGCCACTTAGCAAGTCCCTGCCGCCACCTCCCAAAATCACGTCATCGGCTTTGCCGCCGAAAAGTTGGTCGTCACCATCATTTCCAGACAGAGAATCATTGCCTCGGTTGCCGTAAAGACTATCATTAGCGCGATCGCCAAATACCAAGTCAAAGCCTTTACCGCCGAAGAGAGTATTGTTCTCTTTGCCGCCGTAGACAGTATCGTTGCCCGTATTGCCGTTGATGTAGTCCCCGCCCTGTTGGCCGAAAATCAAATCGCCCTCGCCCAAGCCAAAAATACTGTCGGTGTTGTCGCTACCTACTAGAGTATCTGCGACGTTAGTGCCGAAAATCACACCGCCCTGTGAAGGACTCGAAGGCAAATTCGGCGGCGAGATCCTGGGGAATTCATCGGGGCAAACAAAGGCGACCGTCGGAGTCGGAGTCGGAGTTGGAGGAGTTGGAGGAGTCGGAGGAGTTGGAGGAGTTGGAGGAGTTGGAGGAGTTGGAGGAGTTGGAGGAGTCGGAGGAGTTGGAGGAGTCGGAGGAGTCGGAGGAGTTGGAGGAGTTGGAGGAGTCGGAGGAGTCGGGGTTGGCGTCTGGGTGTTGAAATTGCCGAAATTAATTCCCGTCACCACACTTGTCGGAGCAACCAAAACATCCGGCGGGTTGGGCGTCGTCTGCCTCCAGCCGTTTTGCACCACTTCCCTCACTTTGTAAGTACCGGGAGGAATGTTGGCTAAAGTGTAATTACCGCTGGGGTCAGTGATGTTGTCGGGTTCGTTAGGCTGAAACAGATTATCTCCGTTGAGGTCGAGGAAAATTTGCCAATTTGCCAAACCCGGTTCGCCGTCGTCTCGGACGCCATTGGCATTGAGGTCGTTGAATTTCAGACCGCTGATGCTGGCAGTTTGGAAGTTGCCGAAGTTAACGCCCGTAATATCTTGCCCGCTGGTAACGTTAATCGCGCCGGAATTGCTCGTACTCTGAGTCCAAGTCGGCTGCTGGACTTCCCGCACTCTGTAACTTCCTGCCAGCAAATTGGTAAAAGTATATTGACCGGCAGCGTCAGTCAGAGTTGAGGTTTCCCCCGCATCAAGCGCGTTGTTGCCGTTGGTGTCGAGATAAATCTGCCAATTTGGCAGCGGCGGTTCTCCTGCTTCGAGGATGCCGTTGGAGTTGAGGTCGTTAAATTTAATCCCGCTGATGCTGTTTGCCCGGAAGTTGCCGAAGTTGTTGTTCTGGGAATTAGTACCGCTTTGGATGGCGACGCTGTAGGAACCGGGGGCGGCCGGTGCGGTTTGCGTCCAGCCGGTTTGCAGTTCTTCCCTGACAGTGTAAGTGCCGACCGGGAGGTTGGTAAACTGATACTGACCCGTGAAATCAGTTATTTGGTTAATTTCGCCCGCATCGAATGTACTGTCATTGTCAGCATCCAGATAAATCCGCCAACCTCCGAGGGGTGGTTCCGTTGCCGGCTGTCGGATGCCGTCGCTGTTAACGTCGTTGAATTTAATCCCGCTGATGCTACCTAGCTGGAAATTGCCGAAGTTGGTGGGCAGGGCGGCAGTGTTGGTAATGTTTGTGCCGCTCGCCGGAGTAATGGTAGTGACTGCTGGAGGCACGGGGAAAGTTTGCTGCCAACCAGCCTGTGGCGTTTCCCGCAGCCTGTATGTACCCGGACCGACGTTAGCAATAGTGTAATTGCCAGAGTCATCAGTAGTAGCCGTTAGTGGCACTGCTGTTGTAATAAAGCCTGTGGGTTCGAGGGAGATTTGCCAGCCCGGTAATCCCGGTTCTCCGGCATCTAGGACGCCGTTACCGTTAAGGTCGTTAAACTTCTGACCGCTGACGGTGATGTTTTGGAAAATTCCGAAATTGCGAGCAGTGATTGGCGTACCGCTTTGGGCAGTAACAGCAATTGGGGTCGCGGGAAACGAGATGCTAGAGCCGGCTGGGGGAACGGCTTCGATTAAGTAGCTGCCGGGGCCGATATCGGAGAACAGGTAATCTCCGTCTCCTGCGGTGGTTTGTGCGGTGCCGACAACTGTATCGGTGGCAGTTTGCAGTATGCCGTCGGCGTTGGTATCTCTGTATAAGTTGACTGTGACGCCGTTGAGTGTAGTGTCGGTAGGAAGATCTAAAACGGCGTTACCTGCGATGTCGGTGTAGGTTTTGCCCGCGATCGTGGTTCTCTGGAAATTACCGAAGTTAGCTCCAGCAACATCAACAATACCCGTATTCGCAGGAGTCGGACTGAGAGTCTGCACCCAACCGGGTTGCAAGGTTTCTGTAATTGGAGTGTTTGTCCTGACATCCCGGATGGTGTAAGTGCCGTCGGCTGCTGTGGTAGCGCTTTTCGTGCCTACGGAAATTACCCAGCCTCCCAAACCGCCTTCGCTACCTTGTCTGACACCATCGCCGTTAATGTCGTTAAATTTAACGCCAGTGACGATCGGACCGTATTCGTAAGCACCGATATCAACGCTAGCGCCGATCGTCCGGGGAAAGCCTGTACCCCGCTGGTCAGTCGCGCCCGCAGCCGCAGCCGCAGCAGCGGAACCGCCGTTAATCGCCGGATTGGTGACTGTAGCGGTGCTGTCAGCCAAAGCGAAGGTGAAAGGAACGCCTGTAGCCTGATTCAATCCTGCGGGACTGACAATGACATTTGTGAGAGGAACTGTCGCCGGTAGTTGCTGGGTAGGTGCAAAGCCCGTGCTGCCAGCCAGATTCCCTATTAAATTGTTCGTGCTGGCTGCTGCAAATGCCCCGAACACATCGGGACTTGCGCCGCCGGTATTGCCAGCGGCGATCGTGTTGTTAACGGTAACAGTACCGCCGTTTGTCGCAATTCCCCCACCGCTGGCAACAGCAGGAGCCGTAGCAGTCGCAGCATTGGCAGTAATCGTATTGTTAGTCAGAGTTGCAGTCGCGCCGCTATTGACAAAAATCGCAGCACCTGCACCTGCACCGGGCGTAGCGGCAGCACCGCCTGCAGCACCCCCTACGGCTGTGTTGCCGAACAAAGTGCTGTTGTTCAGAGTCAAGGTGGCACCTGTATTGACAAAAATTGCGCCTCCCAAACCGGCACCGCCACCCCCACCAGCAGCACTGCCGGTGCCACCTGGGGTAAAACCTCCCAGGGCAGTGCTGAGTCCTCCTACTGCACCGCTACCGCCACCGCCACCGAAACCGCCCGTACCGCCGTTGCCCGCAGCGCCTGCGACACTGCCAGTACCGCCAAGACCGCCAGCCCCGCCACCACCGCCAAATCCGCCAAGGCCGCCAAGGCCGCCAACGCCCCCAGCACCTGCAGTACCAGTACCTGCGACGCCACCGTTACCCGCAGCGCCACCGCCACCGCCGCCGCCACCAAAGCCGCCATTGCCACCAACTCCACCAGTGCCGCCAACTCCGCCGTTAGTACCGCCTGTACCGGCACCACCAAGGCCTCCAGCGCCTCCCGTTCCGCCATTAAGGCCTGTTCCTGGCAATCCGCCAGTTCCAGCACCGCCATTGCCTCCGGGGCCGCCGGGGCCGCCTGCTGCGCCGATACTTGCCAAGCCGGCAAGGCCGGGCAAACCGGGACCGCCTGCGGAGACGAAGGGAAACAGAGTTGCAAAGTCGCTATTGCCACCTGCGCCTGCTGCGGCTGCAACAGCACCGCCCGCACCGCCTGTAGCGCTGTTGCCGTTGAAGGTAAGGCTATTGACTGTAACAGTGCCGCTATTGATAAATAGTGCGCCGCCCATGCCGGCTGCGCCACCTCCGCCACCTGTACCGGCTGCGCCTGTCGCTCGCCCCCCAGTAAGTGTCAGGTTGGAAAAGTTGACTGCTGCTGCCGCGCTGTCTACGAAAAAGCCGCGGTTAGTCCCGAAATTGATTGTAAAACCGCCGCCTGTAAAGGTGATGGGGGTGGAAATTCTGGGCAGAACTTGTCCTGCTGTTAAGGTGATGTTGCCGGTGATGGCGATCGTGTCTGCATTGGGCAAAGCGTTGGCTAGAGTTATCGCATCATTTAGTTCGTTAAATGTGGTGACTAAAACCCCGCTGTACGCTTCTCTAATTTCTGGGGCAAATGCTACGGGTGTTGCTATCTTGCCTGTGGTTACTTCGAGTTCCCAGTCTCCGCCCAAAGCCGCATTTCCAGTCAAGTTGTTGGAGGCGGCAATATTTGCTCCCGTGAGTTGGCTGAGTTTTTGGACGAAGGCGAGACCGATTTCTCCTGCTGCTACGTTGCAACCGTAAAGCAAAATTTCCGGTTTAGCAGTAATTTGTGAGTTCGAGTCGGGTTCGATCGCCCGCAAAGCAAACCATTTTTCTAAGCGATCGCGGTAAGTTTCAATGTTGTCGAGATTCAGTTCTGTTGCGCCAATTTGCAAGCATCCTGCCGCGCCGTGAGACAAAATGTGAACTGCTGCAATCTCGTTTCGCTGTTGAAGTGTTTCTGCGATTTGCTCGATGCCGTCGCGATCGCCCTTGAGGATAATAACTTCTGTATTCCCAGCCGCATTCTGAATTAATTCTTCACAATCTTTAACTTTGGGATCTGCGAACAGTAACTGGTCCTTGCGTTCTTGCTGAAGTTTCATACACTAAATACCTCTGGTAGGCGCACAGATTAAATTGATAACACAAACCAAGCGCAGCAGCGATCGCCCACAGCCATTTTTTATTGCTGGTACAGTCGATCGCCCTTGCTTAATCTAAATTTATTCTTGACAAAAACGCATTTTTATGCGTCTTGACAATAAATGTAATGTAGCTGTTTAAGCGTAGCCGTTTAGAAGTCGGAAACTGCAATATAGTTCCGCTATTCGCAAAACTATATATCAGCATGGGTTATTTTATAGATTTATCAAGAAATGGTTGCTGCTATTGGGGCCTAGATAGGATATCGCGGTCGATCGATCGTGTAAATCATTGACATCCTCCCACCGCTAATTGCTACGCAATATAGCGGGGGATTCCCAAGGATTCTTGGTTCGCAGTTCATCGAGCCAACTTAGAACAAGAGCGTCTCCGTTCTTGAGCCAGAGGTTAGTTTCTCCCTGCGCTTTTGAGCTTTTGGCTCCAGATTCCGTATGCCCTACGGTACTGTTTAGATATTCAGCTAATAGCTTAAATCCTTTTGTCAAGATGTTCTTTGCAGCGTTGCAGTCACGGTCTAAAACTGTTCCACATTTACTGCATCTGTGAGTTCTAGTACTCAGAGTCTTTGCCACTTTTGCTCCACAACACGAACAATCAACAGTTGTGTTGTGGGGTGGAACAGAGATAACTATGACACCATGAACTTTGGCAAAATATTGAAGCCATTGCGTGAATTGATACCAAGACGCATCGCTAATAGATTTAGCTAAGTGGTGATTTTTCACCATGTTTCGTATTTTCAAGTCTTCGCAGACGATTAGGTCGTTAGATCTAACTAGCGCCAAAGCATCTTTACGAGCTTTGTCTTCACGCTGTCTGCTTACTTTCAGGTGTTGTTTAGCTAAAGCCTTACGTGCTTTATGGTATCGATTAGACTGCTTCTTTCCCTTGACTTGTTTCTTGGAAGTCCGGCGTTGCAGCATCTTGAGCCTACGTTCGGACTTCCTCAAATATCGAGAGTTGTCAACAGTATTTCCATCAGAATCGGTGTAGAATTCTTTCAATCCTAAATCGATTCCTGTCATTTTCCCTTGAAATTCATGCTCCTCTCTTCTATTCCAGTTCACTAAGAACTGAGCGTAGTAGCCATCAGCACGTCTGATAACTCGAACCCTAGAGATTTGTTTTTCCGCATACCAGATAAAATCTCTAGAACTCCATAAGTCCATCGTTCCGACTTCAAAACCATCGGTGAACGTTATCTGTCTTCTATTAGCAGATAACTTCCAGCCGCTGTTTTTGTACTCAATAGAACGGCTAAACTTCTTGTATTTTGGGTAGCCTTTTAAGCCTGGTTTACCCAATCTACAGTTTTCGTAAAAACGCCCAATGGCAGACCATGCGCGATCGGCGTGAGCCTGCCTAGCTTGAGAGTTGAGCTTTTTAGCCCAAGGGGTTTCTTTGTTTTTTGCTAGTACCGAGCAAAGCTTTTGGAGGTCGTTACGAGTGACGCCATTATTATCTTCCCAATATCGCAGACAAGTGTTGCGGATGAATTGTCCGGTGCGGATTGCTTCATCCAACTTGCTATACTGCGATTGAGTTCCTTTTAACTTTGCTTCTATTACTAACATGGTAGAATGATACCACATTTTACCCAACACAAGCACGGGTAGAACGATCGTGGATTCGCTATCGCTCAATTGTTAGCAGATCGGCATTCATCTCACCGCTAAACTGTCGGGGGTACTCGCATAATTGCTCGATCGGTCCCCCTCAGTTATAGCGGGAGCCTTCTGCCGACATTAAGGTAAATTTTCGGAAATGGGGATGTGTCGAATTTTCAGGACGATCGGGTCGATTTTAGATTTTAGATTTTAGATTTTAGATTTTAGATTGAGGAAACCCATAAACTATAAAAGTAAGGTGCGCAGCGCGCACCCAAAGTAAGCGATCGTTACGTAATTCCAGAGCGATCGGCGAGCGACTGACAATTTACCAAGTTTCCTCATCGGGATTAGCCGAATCGCTCCAAACTTCCACATCCAAATCGTTGAGATAAATCAGAGCATTTTCTATCTGTTTTGTCATACCGTTAAGTTCCAGATCGAACCAACCGTCATCATGGGTTTTTACGCCCAACAAAGCTGCATTAAAATTAACTGTCAAACCGCATTCCGAAATCAAACGAGAGATGATAGGTTCCTGATGGTATTGTTTGGGAATGCGAATGCGAATGCGAGTTTTAATCGGTCTGCGATCTCCTGGTTCCGAGCGGGGAATATCTGAGGATTGCGTTTTATGAAAATGGTCGATCGGCTCAAATTCAGATTGGCGATCTGTATTGTTAGCTAACATTTTAACCTCCTATATTTATCGGTTTTAGATTTAAACTGGTTCCCAGGCTGTGCCTGGGAACCCATGCCCCGAGGCTCTGCCTCGCGAGGCTTAAACTGGTTCCCAGGCTGTGCCTGGGAACCCATGCCCCGAGGCTCTGCCTCGCGAGGCTTGACTTAATTGGAAACAGTCGAGGCAGAGCCTCTGGATCTGCATTACCAGGCAGAGCCTGGTAACGAGTAAAACGAGTAACGAGTAAACGAGTAATCGAGTAATTGGGAACTGTCGAGGCAGAGCCTCTGGATCTGCATTACCAGGCAGAGCCTGGTAACGAGTAATTGGGGACGATCGCACTCTTCAACTGTCAACTATTCCTCAACTTCCTTAATGCTAGTTTTCCGTTCCAAAATCTCCTTAAGTACCAAAGTAACTACAGCTAACAAACCGAGAATTACTGCTGCCGAAAAAGCAGATTGCGTCGCATATTGTTTGTAAGCTTCCTCTACAAACAACGGCAAAGTCTGCGTTTTTTTAGCAATATTTCCCGACACAACAGAAACAGCGCCAAATTCTCCCATCGCTCTAGCGTTAGTCAAAATTACTCCGTAAAGCAAACCCCAGCGAATATTCGGCAGCGTCACATTCCAGAAAATTTGCCAGTCATTTGCTCCCAAAGTTTTCGCCGCTTCTTCTTGATCGGTTCCCGCTTCTTCCAAAACAGGAATTACTTCGCGGGCGACAAATGGTAAAGTGACAAAAGCAGTAGCCAGCACCATTCCGGGAAAGGCAAAAATAATCCTAATTCCGGCACTTTCCAGCAACGGGCCGAACCATCCCAACCGGCCGTAAAGCAGCACTATCATTAAACCTGCAACTACCGGAGATATGGCAAAAGGCACGTCTAAAATGCTGATTAACAGCGTGCGTCCCGGAAATTTGTTGCGACCGATTACCCAAGCCGCGCACAAGCCGAATACTGTATTGATAGGTACAACTATCAGAGTAATTAGCAAGGACAGTTGTGCTGCGCTCAGAAATTCTTCACCCGTTAAATTGCCTAAAAACGGACCGACTCCCTTTCTAAAAGCTTGGTAAAAAACGTTGACAGTGGGGATAAATAAAACAAGTCCGAGATAGCCGATCGCAATTGCAATCAACGTTGGCTTTACCCAGTCTTTTTGCTTGCTTGGCGCGGAACCAGCGGGCGGAAACTTGGAATTTTTCGATACATCGATACTAGCCGTCATAGCGTCTCCTCCATGCTTGCAAAACGTTAATTGCGAACAGCATTGCCAGCGAAATCCCTAACATTACTACACCGATAACTGTTGCTCCTGCATAATCGTACTGTTCCAATCTTTGGAAAATTAAGACTGGAGCAATTAAATCTTGAAACGGTACGTTAGAAGCTACAATTACAGTAGAACCGTACTCGCCAACTGCCCGCGAAAATCCGAGCGCTACTCCGGTTAAAATCGACGGTAGCAAGGGCGGCAAAACTACTCGCCAGAAAGTTTGAAATTGCGAAGCACCCAAGCACCAAGCTGCTTCTTCGATATCTTTTTCCATTTCTTGCAACACAGGCTGTACGGTTCTGACTACAAATGGCAGGGAAATAAATATCATTGCTACGCCTACACCCAAGCGGGTAAATGATACTTTGATTCCCAAGGGTGCTAGCAGCGAACCGATCCAGCCGTTATCGCTGTAAACTGTGGCGATGGTTAAACCGGCAACGGATGTTGGGAGTGCGAAGGGTAAATCGACTGCTGCATCGACAATCCGTTTTAAGGGAAAGTCGTAACGGACTAAAACCCAGGCAATTAATGTGCCGAATACTCCGTTAATTAATGCTGCAATTAATGAGGTAACGAAGGTGACATCGTAGGCGGAAAGGGCGATCGGACTTGTGGCAATTTGCCAAAATTCGGCGGGGCTGGCTGTGCTGGCTTTCAGCAGCATTGCTACTACTGGAACTATCAGCATGAGGCTGAGGTAGCCGAGGGTGATTCCCCAAGGTAGCGTGATTTTCCCGATCGCTCTTTTGATTTGCCCGATCGGAGATTGAGGATTTCTGGGTGAAGATATTACCGTCATTGTGCTTTGTTAGTTTGTAGTAAGGACTTTAGTCCTTAAAAACTGCGATTTTGTAGGGGACTTCAGTCCTCACTACGAACAAATAAATTTCTGTTTGTAGGTTGGGTTGAGGAACGAAACCCAACTAGTGAGTTCGTCCTGAGTTGGGTTTTACTTCGTTCAACCCAACCTACGAATCTGAGTTGGGTCCAGCGAAGCCGAGGGTTCACTTCATTCAACCCAACCTACGAATTTATCTGTAGTGGTAAGGTGCGCACTGCGCACCCTACAAATAGAGTTTGTACGTAAGTCCTGTTACTGTTTGACAGCACCTTGAATTTTGTCAAAAACAGCTCCGTCATCGAAGAATTTCTTCTGAATCTCTCCCCAACCTCCTAAGTCTTGAACTGTAAATAGGTTGCTAACGGACGGATATTTTTGGGCGAATTCTGGTTCGGCTGCAACTGTCGCATCTACCGGACGAAATCCTGCTTTGGCAAATTCCCGCTGCGCTTCTGGAGTGTACAAAAATTTGACAAATGCTTCGGCAACTTCGCGAGTGCCGTGTTTGTCAACGTTTTTATCGACTACGGCAACTGGATTGTCGATCGAAATATTGACATCGGGAATGGTATAAGTCGGTTTTTCGCCTTTTTGAGCGGCCAAAATAATCTCGTTTTCGTAGTTGATTAAGGCGTCACCTTGACCTTGTTTGAAAAATACGTCGGTGGCTTCGCGGGCATCTTTTGTCAGAACCGGGACGTTTTTGTAGACTTTAGTAGTAAAATCTAATGCTTTGGTGTCGTCGCCTCCGGTTTTAATTACTGAGCCCCAAAGTGCTAGAAAATTCCAACGGGCAACTCCTGATGTTTTGGGATCGGCTGTAATTAATTTCACTCCGTCTTTGGTTAAATCTTCCCAGGTTTTGATGCCTTTGGGATTGCCTTCGCGGGTGACGATTGCTGCTACTGATTTGCTGACAATGCCTTCGCTGGGAACTTCTTTTTCCCAGCCCGGTTGGATGAGTCCGGCTTTCTCAATTCTGGTTGTGTCGAAGGCGAGGGCGAGGTGTACGATGTCGGCTTCTAATCCGTCAATTACTGCCCGCGTTTGGGAACCGGAACCGCCGTAGCTTTGGTTGAATGTGACGGTTTGACCTTTTTCTTTTTGCCACTGTTCGACGAATTTGGGAATTATCGCTTCGTGGGCGGCTTTGGTAACGGCGAAGGAAACTAGGGTTAATTCTACGTTGCCTTTGTTGGAAGTTGTACCGGGACTTGTACCGGGACTTGCACCGGGGCTGGCTGCGGGATTGTTGCTGCTGCCGGTGCTGCAGGATGCTACTGCCACACTTAATGTTATTCCCACTAAAAATAGTGACACAAAGCTTCTTAACGAAGTCAGCAATTGACGTTTGCCTTTCGGCTGTTGCCTCCGCAGGTGCTGGTTTAGGCGTTGCCAAGGAATCATTATATTTCTGCCTCTACTTGCAAAATACGGTTATTGGGTCGGAATACCGTAATTATGGTGATGAGTTACGATTATAGACAAGAGCGAGCGAAATGGCAATAAAACAAATTCGGGTTTTTAGCCCCTATGTATCGAGAGGGAGAGGGGGAGAGGGGGGGAGAGGGAGAGGGGGAGAATTTAACTCGCTATTTATCGAGAGCCTGAAGGGGGAGATGGAGAAATTGGCTCGCTTTTCAATCGGGGGTAGCTTTCTCCGGATTAGGCATTAGAAAAAAATTGGTAAAAAAAGACCAATCGGACATCTCTTAGCTTATTTGATAGGTGCTGTACGCGGAGATTCGGAGTAAAATGTAAAGAATATAAAGATTGTTAAGTTAAGCTGCTGCTGGGCTTGTAAAGCTTGACGCTCGTCCAACTCTAAAGGCAGCAGTTATGAGTTTCGGCGCGCTGGCGATCGGCTCTAGATGGTATTTTTTGGAGGCGAAGCGTAGCCGAGGGCATCTCCCCGCAGCTCGCGAAGCCGATTCTCTAGGAAATAGTCCTGATTGTCAGGCATCTCCCATAAATCGAATAATTCCTCTAAAATCTCAAATCCCAAATCGAGTCACTAATCTAAAATCCCCAATCTAACATCTAATGACTTATCTCAAATCTCAAATCGAATCACTCATCTAAAATCTAAAATCTAAAATCTAAAATTGACTCGCTCATCTAAAATCTAAAATCTAAAATGGTACTTCCTCGCTCCGTATCAGATGCCCTAATAGAACTGTTGAAACCGATCGCTAACGAATTGAGAGAAAGATTGGGGTCTAGCGCTGTCAAAGAACGCTTTGGGGATATCGATCCCTCTAGTCCTTCGGCTGTGAACCAGCAAGTAAAAAAAGACCCACGCTGGATTAAAGCACAAATTAGATATTTGCAGCGCCAGCAGGCTAGAGAACAAGAATTAATCGCGATCGCCTGTGTAGAAGGAGAAGGCGGACAGGACGAAAAAATTAATCGCATTAAAGCTGAAGAATTGAGAGATCGGCGCGCCCTCAGCCGTTTGTGTCGCGAATTAATGCGCGAATTTCAAGCAGAAGCTGTGCGGCTTAAATTGAACGAAATTCAAACTTTGTGGGATAAGGATAACTGGTTTTCAAATTTAAGCAGGCAAGAAACAGAGCAGATTTTGCAGCAGCAACAACACCGATTGTTAATATTAGCTTCTCCGGCAAAAATTAGCGCTGACTGTCCCGATTCTTTCCGTCACAATCTCAATTTAGAACTGCCAGCTAAATTGAGGATTTTTTTAAACCAGTATTACCCGCAGCACGGGGATTTGTGTCCGGTTCAGTTTTACGGTGACTATTTTAAGCAGGCAATTTCCGATATTGATGTGGAACGCTTGCAAACAGTTTTATCTCCCGTACCTACGGCTATATTGTACAGCGATATCAGTGATTATGAAGTTAATTTTCATGTCGGTTTTTGGGGAGTCATCAACCAGAATGTTTCTGTAATTGCTATGCAGCCTTGGAACTGGGAAGAAGTATACCATCAGTTAGAAGCAGAGGGAAAAACTCAAAAACTTAGCTTGCGGATTATTCGGCAAATAATCGTGACAATTCACAAGTTATTGGCGGCATTTTTAGCCGATTTGTATTATTTGAGCATTGATTTTACTCACGAACCTCAACTATTTAATTTATATGAAGAACTTGCTAAAGAATGGTTGTCTCAAGAGTGGATGGTGCCGTATATTGAAGCCCTCAGAGAAATCCAGCAGCAGCAGCGCATAGCTTGCGAGGGGGAAATGCGCAGGCTGGCTGCGAGAGAAGCTAAAGCTAAGGCGGAACGCAAGCGTTTGGAAGAGACGGAACGCAAGCGCCGAGAGGAGGCTGAGGCGGTATCGAAAAAGAAAAAGCAATTGGTTTACAAGTTGAAAAATCAGAAATGGCGGTGCGATCGCACTCTGCCAGGACATTCTTCTTTTGTGAATTCTCTGGCGATTAGTCCGGCTGGAGATATTTTGGTTAGCGGTAGTTGGGATAAAACTATTAAGGTTTGGGAATTAGAAACAGGAGAATTAATCGGCACTCTCACGGGACATTCCGATCGCGTAAATTCTGTTGCTATTAGCAAAGATGGCAAACTGCTAGTCAGCGGCAGTTCCGACGAAACAATTAAGTTTTGGAGCTTGCACACAGGCGATTTACTGTGTACTTTTCCCGGTCATTCTATGGAAGTAACTTCGGTGGCGATCGACCCGAACGGTCACGTACTTGCTAGCTGTGGCGGACCTGACAATACTATTAAACTTTGGAATTTGCGGACGGGTCAGTTGCTGCGGACTTTGATCGGTCATTCAGATAATGTAAATGCGGTAGTTTTTAGCCCGGACGGTCAAATTTTGGCTAGCGGGAGTTCGGATGCGACGAGCAAAATTTGGGATGTCGAAACGGGCAAATTGCTGCGGACTCTTTCGGGGTTAAATCTTGGGGTGAATTCAGTAGCGATCGCGCCGGATGGCGAGGTGCTGGCTAGCGTTAGCAATGACTATACTATTAAACTGCGGAATTTACATACAGGTAGTTTGCTGCGAATTTTGACTTCTCACGCCCGCAAGGGAAAAGGAACGGGTTTAGAAACGAGCGAGGCTTTGCATATTTTACAAAATTATGTGAGTCGGGGCAATTCAGTGGCGATCGGTCGGGATGGTTTGACTTTGGCCAGCGGTTGTGATGACAATACGGTGAAGATTTGGAATTTGCAAACCGGGGAGTTGCTGACTTCTCTTTTGGGGCATTTGGGTACGGTATATTCGGTGGCGATTTCGCCTTTGGGTAACGTGCTTGCTAGCGGGAGTGCGGATGAGACGATTAAAATTTGGCGGTGCGATTGAGTGTGTAAGGTTTGGTTACTTCTTTTCCACCCGAAGAATTAGTATTATTTAACCGCGAAGACGCGAAGGGCGCGAAGGAAGAATTAGGAAGAAAAATTTCATCATCTCTCTGCCCCTTTCCCTCTTCCAAGTTATAAATGATTTTATCTACCCGCTTTGCCTCAAAAATAAAACTTTATACGTGCTGGCTCGCATGAAAGTTAAAGCACTAATGATGCGCCGGGATTACGTTAGCTTGCATCCTGAAGATAGTTATTTAATCCTGCACAGTTGTGCTAATCAAGTGTTAGTAGGTGAGGAAGGTACAGCAATTCGCTTCGATACCGGCTCGATCCCGAGAAGGTCAAGGCTCGGCTGGTGGTACTTCAACTGAGTTGCCATACGAACTTCTCCTGTCATGTCGGGGGAAGCGACTATTAAGCATCGCGTTCTGTCCGCACCCATTTAGTTTGCCGCTTGACCAGAAAACCAAAATACAAAGGAATTTTCCACAGGATGTAAAAAGGTACGGATAGCAAAGTTGCACCGGAAATTGCTTCTCTACCGAATTTAGCCCAAGCACCGACTATTGAAATTAAAATCAGCAGTCCTTCTATTCCTAAAAACACAGCGGGAAGTGCCGATATTCCCAAAATTACTGCTAGTAACGAGACTGCAAAAGCACCCAGCCACATCGCAACTAACAGCGATAATGGAGGAACGGCTAAGTCAAGGGCGATCGCCATCAAGTCAAATCTTTTCTGCTGTAAAGAAGCTGCTGCAAGTCGGGGAGTTTGAGTTAGCAAAGTCTGCAAGTGACCGTGTTCCCATCTCGTTCTTTGGCTTTTTGCGGCTTCCTGCTGCTTTGGCAAACAGCCTGTGACTTTGGCTTCGGGACAGAAGACTGTGGGAGTTCCGGCGATCGCCAGATCCAAACTCATTTGCATATCTTCAACTATATTGCTGCTAGCTAAAGAGATGCCGCGAATTACTGACCAGGGAAAAGCCATGCCAGTTCCTGTTAGCAATGTTGGAAATCCTAGCTCTTTTAAGCCGCTGGGACGAACTAAGTTTTTCACTAAAAATGCTAAAGCAGAAACCGAGTCTTTTGGAGTAGGATTTGGCGGCTGTTCCATCAGGTAAGTTGCTTGTATCGGGCGTTGATTTTCAACAGCAAATCTGGCTAATTTTTCGATTGAATCCGGCTCGCAAATGCAGTCGGCGTCTACCATAATTACTACTTCTGGGGGCGCGGATTCGATCGACTGCAAGCCGAAATCTAGGGCGTATCCTTTGCCTTTGCGTTCGGTATCTTGGCGTTCGATCGCGCTGGCACCGCTGTTGCGGGCTATATTTGCTGTTTCGTCGGTGCAATTGTCGGCAATTACTAACAAGCGATCGTCCGGTGTTAGTTGCGGTAAAATTGTGGAGATTGTAGCTGCAATTCCGGCGGCTTCGTTGTAGGCGGGAATTAAAACAGCTACTTTGGGACGGGGCGATTTAGCGTCTGCTGTCGTGCCGCTACTTGACAGTAAAGCAGCAGTACATTCGAGAAACAAAACGCCGATCGGGATTAGCAGAATCAGGGAGACTGTTAATAATAAGAGTTCGATCGACACCGAAACTAAACTGTTATTTCCCAGCACTTTTTTACCTCCATTAATTTTTTTTTGCTGCGATCGAATTAGTTCGTAGTGAGGACTTCAGTCCGCATCCAAATCAGGACTTGCGCAATCAATAGCTTGACAGGCTACTTACAGCCTTCAGGTGCGCATTGCGCACCCTACATACTCCCACATACTCCTGACTCCTACTATAAATCCCCGTTTTAAAAACCTCGCCGTTAACTGTCAACTCTCAACTATTTAAGCAACTTCCTTAACAAACTTTTCTGTTAGGGAAAATTCTCTGATATATCTTGATACCGAGCGCAAATATCCGACTTCTGCTTGAAGTGAATCGATTGCGAGCAGACTTTTAACTAAGTTGTCAAATCGATTGGGAATAATTCCAGCACCATCCAACACCAAGCGGTCAATTCTGCCGTACATTCCATGCAGTAGGAGTTCGATAATTTCCTTGTAGTCGGTAATCTTGCTGCCGTAACCTTCGAGTTTTTTGGGATTGATGCCCCACAGCAAAATTTTCAGCAATTCCTGAGCCGGAGTCCAGGAGAAAGAGGAAGCGATGATTTCTTTTTCGGCTGCTATCAAAACCTCCTTAATTTGCGCTTCGGGACAGTCAGGAGCTGAGACTAAGTTTACCAAGCGGGACACTTGTTTGCTCAATACCAGGAAAGAGAAAGGAGCCACTTCTGCGAGTTCGATCGTCCCGGAATCATCGATCGATCTGAAAGGATCTTCCAGCGCATTAATTAGCAAGTGAATCTCCCTGGGATTTTTCCAGTCAAATTGTCCGAGGAAAAAAGGTTCTTCGTATCCCGGCAAAAGTCCTTGAAAATAAATCGGCAGGTTTTTGCCTGATTCCAGGATTTTGTAAAGTGCTACTTCTAGTGTTTCTGTCGGCCATCCCAGATTGCGCACCGTCAGAAATTTAAGTTTTCCGGGAACGCATAAAACCAGTCCGTTCAGCAATAAATTTACGGCTTCAACTGCATTTTGAGCGGTTACGTAGCGGTGGGGGGCGTGAACGTTGACTGTTTTACCTTGCTGTACTTTGTTGGACATTTGCTCGCAGAACAAGCTATTTTCCAACATATGAGTAAAGCGCACCATTGCGTAAGTTACATTTCCTTCTTGCGCTGCTTTGGCAAATTGCCATTCAGCTAACTTTTTGGAAGCTGCATAAACTTCAGTTGTAAAGTAACGAGATGCTTTTCCTGTGGAAGAGAATACGCAGTTTTCTACACCGGATTTTTCGCAAAGTTGGATAATATTTTCGATACCTAACAGGCTGCTGGTAACTGTTTCTTTGATTTGGATTTCCGCGAGTCCGGGAGAGCGTTGCGCTGCTAGGTGAAAGACAATTTCTGGCTTTTCTTGTTCAAATATATATTGCAACGCTTGGATGTTGCGAATGTCGGCAGCGTAGAAAGTGACTCCATCTTTTTGGTCAGAACTTGGAATATTTTCTTGGGGATTTTGACAGCGTGCTTTGTCAACAGATACTATTTTCCCAGCGCCGAGTTCGAGCAGTTTTTCGATTAAGAATTTGCCGACGCATCCTTCTCCACCGGTTACTAGGAGGGTTTTTCCTGCGATTTTGCTGCTAATGGCTGCTGCGTAGAGGTGAACGGAGCGATCGCGCACGTCGGCAAAAGGGTCGCTGGCTAATAGCCCGTCTGCTTTGTAGGCTGCGATTAGCTGTTGCGTGAGGGTTCGCAAAGCAGCCAGAATCTCCGGATCTTGCGGTTCCGGAGAACCGGGGGTAACTAGCTGTTGGATGCGAGCAATTATTTCTGCTTTGCTGTTTTCTTCAAATACTGAGGAATCGAATGCTGGCACGTTCTTAGCTCCTTTCGATTATATAAATACTGAGGCTTTAGCTGATTCTTAAAGCAGATTTTTTGAACTTTGTTTTAATAAAGCCATCTCCACTATAATCGCATTTTACGTACTTTTGGCAATACTCCGCTCGCAATCTTTAACATTTCTTTGGAATACTGACAAGATTTTGCGATAATTTAAATTTCGCGTAAAGCCGACGAGCAGGAAGTAAGCTGTGCAGCATCTAGATTGTCTGTGATATTTGAGGGGGAGAGGGGGAGAGTGGGAGAGCCGGAGAGGAAGAAATTAGCGATAGTGCCGATCGATAATCGAGTCAAATGTCAATTAATAACTTAAAGTTGCTAATTAAACGATAATCGCAAAATTTTACTCAATTTGTTTAATCTCTATCTGCCAACAACAAAAATATTAATCAAAAATCCCCACATCAAGCGATAAATACCCAATTCCCAAATCAGGAATTCAACAATCTCAAATCTCAAATTTCAAATCTCAAATCCCCAAAATCCTCTATTTAAAATCTCAACAAAAAAAGGGCAGAGATCCAGCTCTCTACCCTTAAGTTTTTCCCTACTACCGGGCGCGAATGCTGCGTTCTTTTTTGCTGCCTTCAAAGTCGCGAGCCATAGCAGCATCGTAGCCTCCCGTCCGCAACCGGCGATCTAAATCGCTGGCTTCTGGAGAAGTTTTTGCTGCTTCTTCGATCGTCACTCTACCTTCAAGCACGAGCTTGTAAAGTGCCTGGTTGATAATCTGCATTCCTTCGTAAGTATCGTGTTCCATCAACCGGAAAGCTTCATCGTCCATGCCTTTCATCAAGTAATCGTGCATTGCAGGAGTATTGACTAAAATGTCGTGAACTGCTACGCGGCGGTTGTCAACAGTTGGCAGCAAAAGTTGGGCAATTACTGCTACCAAAGAATCGCAAATTTGAATCCGCATCGCTTGCTGTTCCTCGGGCGGATACATATTCAACAAGCGGTTGAGAGCGTTAATGGCGCTGCGGGTGTGGAGAG
Organism: Oscillatoriaceae cyanobacterium Prado104; assembly: GCA_025454405.1. GTDB lineage: Bacteria > Cyanobacteriota > Cyanobacteriia > Cyanobacteriales > Microcoleaceae > Microcoleus. The sequence continues at coordinate 18,284 of JALOON010000003.1, forward strand.
TTCCCAACACTAAGTGACCTGTTTGAGCTGCTTGCAATGCAGTGTTAATCGTCACGCGATCGCGCATTTCCCCGATCAGAATTACATCTGGATCTTCCCGCAAAACTGCCCGCAAAGCCTGCTGGAATTCGTGGGTGTGCAGCCCCACTTCCCGCTGGCTGACCAAGCATTTTTTAGATGGGTGAATAAATTCGATCGGGTCTTCAATTGTAACTACGTGCTTTTGCTCCATCTGGTTGAGGTGGTCGATCATTGCTGCCAATGTTGTCGATTTCCCGGAACCAGTCGGCCCTGTAATCAAAATTAATCCCTGCGATCGCAGGATGATACTTTTGAGCACTTCTGGCAGCCTCAAAGCATCGATCGTCGGGATGTCCAAACTAATCAAACGCAGTACGATCGCGCCGCCGCTGAGAGAATCAAAACAGTTTACCCGGCACCGCACGAAGCCCGGATAAAAAATTGCCGTATCCAATTCTTTGGTATCTGCAAACTGTTTTCGTTGTTCGGGATTGAGAATTTCTGCTAAATATTGTTGAAAAATTTCTGGTGTTACTTTGGGGTGACTCGTGGCTACTTGCATCACGCCCCTAATCCGAAATCTGGGGACTTGACCGACTCGAATGTGAATGTCAGATGCGGAGGCTGAATGCGCATCTCTGACCATTTGCTCGATCGTACTCGGCGGATGCTCCGGTTGCTTTTGGGCGGTCGGGGGGGGTGCTGGTACTGGTGCTGGAGGTGCGGGGTGCGCAGCAGCAGCAGGCGCAGCAGCAGCAGGCGCAGCAGCAGCCGATGCAGCCACGGGAGGCGGTGGCGGGGGCGAGCGACGGGCTTGAGCGTCTGGTCGAACGGGTGTAGGATTATCTAATGGGTTCATTTTTTGTCTCCGGTCAATGTAGATTAACGGCAAAAAAAATGGCCGATTTCTAATCTAATCGCTAACTGCTAATTCCGCTGCTAAATTATTAGAAGATTTTACAATTTGGCTGTTTTAGGCGATATTTTAGCAATTAACTATTCAAGTTTTATGAAGAACATCGGTCGCAAAATTGCCGGTTGGCTCGAAACTCGCGCTGTAACTCCTGCTTATGCGGGCGGCTTGTTGGCCGGGCTGACGGTTTTCTTTTTTGGTTCTGCTACAAATACAATGGCTGGGTGGCTGTACGCTATTAGCGGTACGAGTTTGGCACTATTGGGAATAGCCGCGGTTTTGCCAGTACGATCGCTTAAGGCGTTAGAAGTGCGCCGCCGTCCGATCGAGCCGGTGAGTGCGGGGGATCGGATTACTGTGGAACTAGAAATCGAAAATCGCGCCCGCCAACCTAAAACCCTGTTGCAAGTAATAGATATTTTGCCATTTGTACTGGGAAAACCCGTTGCGCGATCGATCGAACTCATACCAGCTCAAAGTATTTACGCGGATACATATTACCTGGAAGTCAAGCAGCGAGGTGTCTATCGCTGGCATGAGGTGCAGTTGAAAACAGCAGCGCCGTTGGGGTTGTTTTGGTGCCGTCGCAGCCAGCCGGTCAAAGCAGTGGCAGTTGTGTACCCGAAGGTTTTGCCTTTGAACGTTTGCCCTTTAGTGGATCGAGTCGGTCGAGAAGACAGCCCGCAATTTTTCGATCGCAGTCGATCGCAAATTGCTAACGAAGGTCTCACCCGCACGCTGAGGCCTTACCGCCACGGAGACCCCACCCGCCTGATTCACTGGCGCACCAGCGCCCGCTACGGGGAATTGCGGGTGCGGGAGTTGGAAGTTGCCGCCGGCGGTCAAGAAATTATTATCGCTCTCGACAGCGGCGCCGCGTGGCAGCTAGAGGATTTTGAAGCAGCCGTGACAGTAGCAGCATCGCTCTACTTCTATGCTAGCAAGCGCCTGTTAAACGTCAAACTTTGGACTGCCGGGACAGGAGTTGCTGCGGGCAACCGGGTGGTATTGGAAACTTTAGCTGCGGTGAATGCAGGCGAGGATGCTGTTGAGAACCCGCCCAAGTTGCCTTTAATTTGGCTGACTCAAAATCCTGCAACTTTAAGCAGTCTTCCCCAAGGAAGTCGCTGGGTGATTTGGTCGATTGCCACTGCTGAAACCGCAGAAAAAATGTTAGTAAAACACGATTTTCCCGGCTTGCAAATTCGCGCCGATCGACCTTTAGAAATCCAACTTCAATCACCACTTGAACGATATTAATCCCATTGACCGAAAACCAGATTTAGTTGATTGGGATTTTATCGTATCAAGTCGCTCGGCTATTCCTGTACGTACATGCGCGAGGGGTGAGTCGCTTTGTCAGCTACGCCGACTTGCCACCGATTTTGGGAGTGGAATCACCAGCAGGTTTGGATTTTGCTTTTTGGAAGCGGCGGCTGGCGCGCAAGAAAGAGCAATACGCGCCCTATTTTTGGGTTGATTTCTATGCAGATAAATTTCATCAAGCAGTTTCTGTTCACGAGTTGTTTGAGTGGGGAAAATTGGTAGGGGTGATTAAATTTGTGTTTAAGCGCGATCGAACTTCAATCGCTGCGCAAGATTTACGCGCCAGAGAAATATCTGCTAGAACATTTCTAAGATGTTCCTACTTTGCCGCAGAGTTTCCCCGACCAATATTGCGGAAGATGTTTTTCTTAAAGCGCAGGAATATTTAGCCTCAAGCTGTCAGGAATTTGGGCTGGTTTTTCCCGAAAGTCGTTTGATATTCGTGATGACTCAAGAGCAAATATTGACATTTAAATCCGGCGATACTGCCAACACTCAACAAGTCCTATTGGGTTTTAGCATTGAGGTCGATCGACTGCTAGCTTAAATTAAATTATATCTCGATCGCACAACATTTTATCTCCGTTCGCGGCACAGAATTATTCTCCAACCCGTTCGCTAATTCTCAAATCAAATTGCTACAATATTTTTGAGACTCACCCAGTCCCTCTCAACGGGACTTCGTTTGTGCAGCCCCGAATTCTATTCGGCGGGCATCTATTCAGCTATGCGGCGGTAATATTATATTTCCAGCCTATTCATTCCCATTCTCGGAGCCAAGTGCCATGTCAGATGACTTTTCCCTAGACGACCTTTTAAATAAAAGTTATGACGCCTTCAAAGAAGCAGAAACTAACGTCGGACAGTGTAATGTTTTAGTCATCGGCAAAACAGGCGTCGGCAAAAGTACCCTAATCAATTGTGTTTTCCGCCAGCGCTTGGCAGAAACAGGAGTCGGCCGCCCCGTAACTCACGGCATCCGCCAATATACCAAACCAAATTGCCCGATCGCAGTCTACGATACTCCCGGACTCGAACTCAATGCCGAACAAATTAAAGTTATTCGCTTAAACGTTGCTAAATTAATTGAAGACCAAAGATTGCTGCACCCAAAAGAACACATTCACGTCATTTGGTACTGTATCAATCACGGGGCAAATAGAATAGAAGCAGTTGAAGAGAACTGGCTGAAAGAAATGCAAATTATGGATGTCCCCGTAATTTTGGTTCTCACTCAAACTGCATCGAAAAAGCCGAGCGAGTTCTTTAAAAAACTGGAACACATGAATTTGCCCGTCAGTCAAATCATCCCCGTCATGGCAGAACCGGAAGAAATCGATGAGGATTATACAGTTAAAGCTCACGGTTTGGATAGATTGGTAGATGCTACTTTTCAACTGCTGCCAGAAGTAGCTCAAAAAGCATTTGTCAAAGAACAAATTGCCAATATCGCCCTCAAAGCTGACATGGCATTCAAGTATGTAACTGCTTATGTTGCCAGTTCGGCTATTGTGGGGGCGACTCCCGTACCTTTTGCTGACGCGCCGATTTTGGTGACAGTACAAACGGCAATGATTGCCAATATTACTGTGATTTTTGGACTGCCTTTTGATAAGGGATTTATTTCGGCGATGCTGTCAGCTATTAGCGGTGCTGGCGGCATCACGGCTGTGGGCAGAAATATTGTTACTAATTTGATTAAAATGATTCCCGGTGCGGGTACGCTGGTGGGCGGTGCTATTTCCGGTGCGACGGCGGCAACTCTGACTCTAGCCCTCGGTTTGGCTTACATTGAAGTTCTCAAAACTTATATGAAAGCTCAAATTAATGGAGAGCCACTTTCTTTGTCCCAGTTGACAAAAATGCTGGTGGATTTGTACAAGGATTATGCTAGTTCTGGACGCAAAACTTTGCATGAGGACAAACCGAAACCGCCACCGAATCAAATTGATATTGAGTAGATTGGTAATTGGGGATTGGGCGGAGCGAAGCGGAGGGATTGGGGATTGGGCATTATCGATCGACCCAACATACTATAATATTAGTAAATTCTGCAACAATGGAGTAAATAGCTGTGGTAATGGCACCCGTTTTATCAGAAAATGTTTCTCTAGAAGACTTTACAGCTAGTCCCCCAGACCATATGGAATGGGTGGACGGACAAATTCTGGAGAAAAATGGCATGACAGCAAAACACAGTCTAATTCAGTCTAAACTAGATTATTCTTGGAGAAGTTACAAGATATCTAGCGGACAAGGCGGCGAAGTTTACACGGAAGTTCCTTGCCGCACCAACAGCCGAGTGCGCCGCCCCGATGTAGCTTATTTGCCTCCTGAATTAGTCTCGGAATACGGCGATGTTCCTACTTTGCCTCAAAGTCCGCCGTTAGTTGCTGAAATAGTTTCTCCTACCGATATTGCAGAAGAAATTTTTCTCAAAGCACAAGAATATTTAGATTCGGGTTCTGTTGAAGTTTGGATTGTTTTTCCTGAAAGTCGCTGGATAATGATAATGACGGCAACTGACAAGTTAACTTTTAATCCCGGTTCAACAATTAACACTCAATTAGTGCTGGCTGGTTTTAGCCTCGCTGTTGATGAGTTGTTGTCTTAAAAGGATTTGTGCGACGAAGAATCAAAAAAAATGACATTTTGGCACGCTTGGAAGTTGGGCTTTTGTATTTAAACCGATCTCTACGTTATCGCAAAGAAATAATTAAAATATTCTAATATTTTGCCAAAACCTACTTGACAATGTAGCGCTTTTTTGCAATCTTCAGTTGTTAAAAATTATTGTCAATACAAAAAAGAATTGGCAAATTTGCACAAAGTCACCGAGAGCGGTAATATGTTTAGTGCTTTGTTTGCCGAGAGAACACCAATTCCGATCGAGAATTGCCACCATTAATAAGAAATATGTCCAAGACTTACACAGTCCAATTGCTCCACCAAGGTAGTACCTATACCGTAGAAGTGCCCGAAGACAAACAAATTTTGCGGGCGGCTTGCGCTGCGGGTATTGAGTTGCCGAGTTCGTGCAATGCGGGGGTTTGTACTACTTGCGCGGCGAAAATTCTTGAAGGAGAAGTCAATCAAACTGATGGCATGGGGGTCAGTCCCGAACTTCAGGCAGAAGGTTACGTGTTGCTGTGCGTTGCTTATCCCCGATCGAACTTGAAAATAGAAACAGAAAAAGAAGATATTGTGTACGATCGCCAGTTCGGTAAGTCTTAGAAATAGACTAAAATTGACATAAATACCGATCGCGGTAAAACCATTATGCCTCCCTCTATGACTACCCATTTCATTTCCGCAGAAGTTGACCTCCAAGATACCACCGACGAACTGCACTCGGCTATTGAAACTGAACTGCAAAAGCATGGGGAACCCCTGCGCTGGGCAGTAACAGATGTGGATGTCGATCGCCAAAAAGCCCTGGTAGAAGGCTACGTGCTGGTAGAAGTCCAGACTGCAGAGGCATCCCCGGCAACAGCGTGAACCAGCGCCCTTTGACTGTTGTTTTAATTGTCCCTACGGGGGTTGGTGCTGCGATCGGGGGCTGTGCGGGAGATGCGCTGCCCGCAGCTAGGGCGATCGCCCAAATTGTCGGCACTCTCATCACTCACCCCAACGTCCTCAACGGCGCTCAACTTTATTGGCCGATACCTAACGCCCTCTACGTCGAAGGTTACGCTCTTGACAAATTTGCCGCCGGGTGCTGGGGTTTGCAGCCCGTACATCAAAACCGTATCGGTTTAATTCTCGATGCCGGCATTGAACCCGACTTGCAACTGCGCCAACGGCAAGCAGCTGACGCTGTGAGAGCTACTTTGGGCGCGAACGTAACAGATTGCATGGTGACCGATCGCCCTTTGCAAGTAGAATTGCGAATCTCAGAATCGGGGGCATCTTGGGGGACGATCGCTCATCCCGGCAGTTTGTTGCGCGCCGCCGAAAAATTAATTACCCAAGCAAAAGTCGAGGCGATCGCAGTTGTTGCCAGATTTCCCGACGATCAAGGCAGCATCGCCCTGGAAAACTACCGTCGCGGTAAAGGAGTTGACCCCCTCGCCGGTGCCGAAGCTGTCATCAGCCACTTAATTGTCAGGACATTTCAAATTCCCTGCGCCCACGCCCCTGCTTTGTTACCGCTACCCCTCGATCCGCACCTGTCACCCCGATCGGCCGCCGAAGAAATCGGGTATACTTTTTTACCTTGCGTACTGGCGGGTCTCAGTAATGCTCCGCAGTTAGTCGCGCTGCCAAACGCAGAGAAACAGGCAAATAAAGCAAGAAAACACGCCAGATTGCCAATTACCGATTACCAATTACCGATTACCAAAGATCGAGTCGATGCTGTAGTGATACCTGCGACAGCCTGCGGCGGCAGTGCCATTCTGAATTTAAGTCAGCGATCGTCCGTAACAATTATTACCGTTAAGGACAACAAAACTCAAATGCAGGTGCCGGCAGAAAAACTTGGAATCGCAGCTTTGCAGGTAAACTCATATTTAGAGGCGATCGGAGTGTTAGTCGCTCTCAAGGCAGGCATCAGTCCCGCTTCCTTAACAGGAAATATCTCTCCCCTGCGGTATTTGCCTGACTCAACTCCAGAATTCTAAAATCTCATAGGGAAAACTCCTGTTTGTCCCGCTCAACTCCACGAATCTCAAATCAAAAATCTCCAATCTAAAATTGATTAAGTGGCAGAAAAACTTCCCGAAAATCCCGAAATAGAACCGCTGACGCGCACCCAAGTTTTAGTAGCAATGGGCGTGACAGCAATTATCTTGTTGGTAATAGCTAAACTGTGGTTGCAATTCGGCTCGGTAACGCTTTTGCCTGTCAAATGGATCGGCAGCGATCTGCTTAAAGGATTCGCGATCGGATTGGCAATTACGGCCGGGAGTACGATGGTTTATCGCCTTTGGCCGGGCTACCGTCGGAGTGCGGATATTTATTTGGAAGTAGTGCTGAAACCTTTGTTTTGGCCGGATTTAATTTGGCTGGGATTGCTGCCGGGACTTAGCGAGGAATTGCTATTTCGAGGCGTGATGCTTTCGGCTTGGGGATTGAATGTTACGGGTTTAATTGTATCGAGTTTTTGCTTCGGTATTTTGCACTTAGGTGGAATGCAGCAGTGGCCGTATGCTGTTTGGGCAACGGCGGTGGGATTGCTGTTAGGTTACAGTGTTTTAGATACTGGGAATTTGTTAGTGCCAATTGTGGCTCATGTTTGTACGAATTTAATTTCTAGCTGCGTTTGGAAGTGGGAAAATAATGCGGCGAAACAGTAGGATATAGCAACTTAAAACAATTTATTTCAGGAAATTCGATCGACCTGAAAAATTTTGTTTGCAGTCAGGATGCGCGCCACCACCCTTACCGCTATTGGACTCAGCAACGATCGCAATTCCAAACGTCTGGCAAATCGCTATTGCAAACCGAACATATTAATAAATTATCTTTGATAATGTTCAGTTGGTCACAAGCCGGACAGCGACGAAATACAAACTCAATTGTGAATTTATTTGGGTGAGGAATCGGTATTCGATCGAGCGCTATCGCAACTTGGGGCCAGGATTCGGGTTCGGGACAAAAACCTGTCGATTGATTGGTAATTTCCACCACCTCCCAGCCACGATTGCAGCCTTCAAAAAATATTTCTCCTGCAGACAGTACGGAATTTGTGCCCGCACAAGCTATATGTTCTGAGTGGCGATCGGCAATGCAAAGATGACCTTTTAAGTCTACTACAAAAGTTGCCGCGAGCGAGCTGCAATCCTTTAGTTTTTTGCTATTTTTGGCAATCCAATTCTCAAGCTGGCTTACTGATTCAATTGTAGTACCGGCGGGAAATTTAGCAACAGCAAGTCTGATGTCATTCGATCCTACATATTGGTACAGCCTTGACATTTGATTTGCAGAATAAATTTAATAGGATTTACGCACACACTTTATCAGACATTTAATGCAGTTGTAAAGTTATAATTGTATAATTCAACTAAAAAAAACTCATGAATTATGTGCTAGTATTTCGGCAATTGTGGCAAGTGCGAAAATAAACAAATTTTTGTAAAATTATGCCCAGCCTTTTTTCAGGGCTTAAGTCCTCATTAGGAAGCTAATTAAAAAAAGTTTTTAAGGTAATTTGTAGCTGCTCGATCGCACGCTCAATTCTCCTTGACTCGGATTGCGGCTGAAGATAAATGCTCCTTCTTCCATTTCGCCGCTTGACAAAAAATCAATTTGCTGGTCGCCCGATTCTACAATTTCACCGTTGACGCGCAATTCGGCTACAATTTGTACTGATTCTGCCGTTTCGCCGCCCGTATTAGTAACTGCAAACGGCACGTAAAATTGCCCTTGAACTTCGCGAATCGGTTCGTTGCGAGTCACGGAAATAATCGGAGGTTCCTGCTTTTTAGTCCGCCAGTTGTAGAGTACCAATCCGATTATAGCAGCCAGGATGAAACAGGCGATCGTAAATGTTATCCATTCCGCAGGAGTTCTTTTTTCCCGCTGTTCGCTATTATTTTCTGCATTGCTTTCTGCCTTGCTTTCTGTATTGCTGTCCGTCATACCGCCAATCTCCCCGCCGCGCCGCCAATTGTCGCCGGCAATCCCAATACTAACGTATAGTTCAACCAAAGGGACCAAGGATCGTTAAAGCTGAGTTTGTGGAAGAAAAACAGCATGAATGCAGAAGCCGCCAGCGATACTAAATATGCCATTACTGTTTCGCTGAGGGGACGCTGAAAAATTCCCCGTTGCTGCTGCCGTTTTGCTTGATATGTAAAGTCGGCTGCGAAGACAATTCCGTAGGAAATTAACAGCGAAGCGGCGATAATTGCTAATTGCCAAGGCGGAGAAATTGCTGCAGCTAGCATCGGTACTTCATCGGTTGGTGCGATGTTGAAAGCAATAATTGTCGCGCCGATTAAAGTAGCACCGATATCTGCTACAGTTGGATCGATCGTGGGTTCGCCTTCGCTATGGGAACTTTGATAGCGATCGCCGCTCAAAAAACCGTTCGCCAGCGCTACTCCCAACGCAAACGGCAAGCCTTCAAAAATGATTTTTCCCAAGGTTTCTTGCAGCGGAGTTTCTAGGGTAATTTCCCTGAGTAAAAACAGCACAAAAGCAGTGCAAACAATGCCGATCGCGATCGCTTCTGTTGCATCCATTGCAGCATCCCGCCAGCGGATGTTTTTAGTTTTGCGAAAACCTTCGGTGCGAGTCAGCAAGAAAACGGCGATAAAAGTAGCGGCGATCGCGATCGACTTTTGCGCTGGTTCGGTATGGGAACCCAGCCACCAAACCTCCATCGTATACAGCAGGGGAATGCCGAATAAAAAGCCGCCCGATGCACCTCGAATGATGTCGTTTAGTTCGTTTGATATTTGATTTTTCCTGATTTTTGACTTATGCATATTTTGAATAAAAAGCATTGATTTTTTTATGATTTATGGTATTATATCAGACTGGCGATCTTAAGGGTGATTTGTGTGTCAATGCTTCAAGTTCGGGAAGCTTACTCTTTTTACAGAACTTATATTCTTGAGTACAGTCGAGATAAAGCCGAGATTTACGGGCAGTATGGCTTTTCCTTGCAAGGGAGTGTAGGCTCAAAAGACTGGGAGGTATTTGCTGCAATTTTATTGAACGATCGAGCGAGAACTGGTAATGGAGCAGATTTGATGAATCATGAAGTAAAGTCTGCTGTTATAGGAGGTAGCTTTGAATATCAATATCATAGAAATCGAGGGCTAAATAAATTAACTGATGAGAGGGATGTAGACCATATTTTTGTTGCCAGAAGTGAAACTTACATGAATGTTGAGGTTTGGTTGGTCGAGCGCAGCAAGATGTTTTCTACATTTGATAAATGGCTGCCCGAACTTTTGCAAAACTATGAAACTCCAGACAGGCAAAGGTTCCGACGATCAGTAACTTATGGGTTTGTCAGGAGCCAAGGAATTATGCTTCTAGCAATTAGCGGTGGAGAACTAACGTATTTTCTGGAAGCGACTTAACAAGAGGATTCAAAATATTTTCGGCAATCCAAGTAACAGCAGGTACGCAAACAGCATCACCAAAGCCAGTCAAAGCTCGATTGATTTGTGATGGTATGGGGTAATTATCTGGAACGCCTTGCAATCTTGCATATTCGCGAGGTGTCATCAGGCGCATTCCGATCGTTCCTTGTCCGACTTTGACCAACATTTGCCGGCTGCTGCCACCTCTAGCTGTTCTTAGGCAACCTGCAATACCATCCTTTCTAATTTCTGCTCGTTGATTTCCTTGGCGAATTCGCCTGTACATCGTGCAGTAAGAATAAAATGGTAAGTCCTGCAATTTTTTGAGATAGTTAAGATTGACGGATGACATCATATTTAAATGGCGTTGTACTTCTCGATCGCACCACCAACGATCGTCACCATCCGACATATTTTCTATAACACAACCCAGATCTGTTTTCACTTTTTCAGGTAGGGGTGGAACTTCTACAAAATTCCAACGCAAATCTTGATTAGCCAAAACAGCTTTTTCAAGTGCTGGAGTTTTCAGCGAGGCAGAACGTTTTGCAAAAATTGATACATTCTGATTCACCTGGGATGTATGCACTCCGATCGCAAAAATTCGCGGTCTGCTCTGAGGTACAAAATGAGCTGCATCGATCGCATAAACATCACAGGCGTAGCCCAATCGATTTAACTCCCCAATTGCGATTCGGAAGTCTTGCCCGCTATTGGAAGTCAGCCAACCTGTCACATTTTCCAGCAGTACAAAATGAGGTTTATTTGTTTGCTTTTCCAGAATTTGAGTAAAGCCCCAAAAAGCACTGGAGTGTTTGCCGCTAATTCCCTGCAATTTGCCTGCTAAGGATAAATCGATGCAGGGAAATGAAGCCGTTGCTAGTAATGTATTGGGTATGTCTGCATGACAAACAGAAAAAATATCTTGCACCTTGTAATGCTTGCTGGCATCCTGAAAGTGAGCCGAGTACATCTCAAATTTGTCTTGCGATCGATCGTTTGCGAAAACAATTTTCCAGCCAGCTTGTTCTAGACCCAATCTTACTAAACCGATCCCTGCAAAATACTCCGCACAAGTGAGAGGTCGATCGGATGCCTCGGAATCGCCCAAACGGGATATAACCTTGTGTTTTATCAAATTTGGCATATTTCAAAGATTATCGCAAACATAATCTTCCTCACTGTAACCAACCAATATTAGATCTAGTTTTTTACAAAATATCTAAGTCATTAAAGTGCAAGCTGAATTTCGGAAGATTCTCCCAAGGCTTCGTTGACAACAATCAGTTTACCTTGACTATCTGCTCCTAATTGTTGATTTGCATTGAGTAATTCTATTCCATAAATAGTACCGTCAGGGGCGATGTTCACATTCATTTGAGCGCTCACTTGGATAGTTTCAACCTGTGAGGTTTTTTCTTGCAAGTATATATAAGCTACGTTGTATCTCGGATCGTAATCTACTTGATACATAACTCTTGCCTCCATTTGCCATTTGAAATTTGAGATTTTAGATGGAAATAACTGACGAAGATTGCGAGCTTGTATGTGCATCAAAGAAAAGACCAGATTTGTTTGACTCTATCTCGCACTTGCGCCAAATCATCTGGGGTTAATATTCCCAGTCTCCTTTCCACTAAACTTTTTTGTAATGTGTTCAGTTTATGTAAGCGAACCACTGAAGGTCGCTTTAATCCTGCTTGTTGCCATTCCTGAATTTCGACATCAAAGGTTGTACGAGGGATTTGACTGGTTATTTTAGCAACGATCGTGTCTTCATCTCCCGTGTCCAACAGTATCAAACCAGGACGGCGTTTAGTTTCGGTTGTACCTGCAAAGATGAATGCGACTATAACTAATTCTCCAAACTGATAATTAGTCATAGCTCACTCCTCATCGTAAATTGCGTCTGCTTCGCTGAAATCGGCAAAGAATTGTTCGGCTGCAAGACGATGCCAATCTGTTTTTTCCTCTACTTCATCTGCTTCGGAGTTTGTTTGTTCCTTCACCAGAACAATCACTCTTACCTCTTGGTTAACTGCCAAGTATTTTAAGAGATCGTCGGGAAAGTCTATTTTCCCTTCTGATGTAATTTTTGCTGGAAATTCGTAGGCTTTCATGGTGTGAGTTTTAGATTGAGTTTGCCCAGTTATTGCTACCTTAACATAATTTCAATTCGACAAATCCTCCTCCACCTCAACTGACTTCAACTGAGTCGGAGTAGCCGGAATTGCAGCAATAATTGCATCGATTACTTTTGCTACCGGCACAATCTGCATTCCCAACTCCGGTACGGGTTGATTCTTAGGAACGATCGCCCTTTTAAACCCCAATTTTGCCGCCTCTCTCAGTCGCAATTCCAATTGCGAAACCGGCCGCACTTGTCCCCCCAAACCGACTTCTCCCAGCAAAACCGTGCGCGCGTCCACCACTCGATCGCGAAAACTAGCTACAATTGCGATCGCCACTCCCAAATCTGCCGCCGGTTCCTCTACTTTCAGACCGCCTACCGACGCGACGATCGCATCTAATTTAGATAAAGGAATCCCCACCCTTTTCTCTAAAACTGCTAAAATTTGCTGCAATCTCGCATTATCCACACCAGTAGTAGCGCGACGGGGAGAACCGAAACTTGCAGGGCTGACTAACGCCTGAATTTCTACTACGATCGGACGAGTTCCTTCACAAGCAACTGTCGTCGAAGTACCCGGAGAAAATTCATCTTTATTGCCTAAAAACAACTCCGACGGATTGTCTACTTCCCGCAAACCGTTTGCTACCATTTCAAAAACGCCGATTTCGTGAGTCGCGCCAAAACGGTTTTTCATCGATCGCAAAAGCCTGTGCGAAGCAAATCGATCGCCTTCAAAATACAGTACAGTATCTACCAAATGTTCTAAAACCCGCGGTCCCGCCAAAGCGCCATCTTTCGTCACGTGACCGACAATAAATAAAGTAATATTTTCCCTTTTCGCCACCTGCATCAAAGCCGAGGTACATTCCCGCACCTGAGCCACCGAACCCGGAGCAGATGTTAAACTAGCAAAATAAATAGTTTGGATGCTATCGACGATCGCGACATTGGGTTTCAGCGCTTCCAATTCCCGCAAAACTACTTCTAAATCCGTCTCGGGAAGCAAGTAGAAATTCTCCGCTGAATTATCTTCAACATCCTTTTTAGCTTCCCCGTTTTTAGCTTCCCCGTTGCTGTCGGATTTATGACCGCCGTTGCTTGACAAACTAACAGGAGTAGCCACGCCCAAACGCTGCGATCGCAACTTCACTTGCTGCCCGGATTCTTCCGCACTAACATACAAGATCCGATCCTTGCGCGCCAACTGATTAGCCACCTGCAACAGCAGCGTCGATTTACCGATACCCGGTTCCCCGCCGATCAATACCAGCGAACCCGGAACAATTCCGCCTCCCAAAACTCGATCGAGCTCCCCGTAACCAGAAGGCCAGCGAGACTGAGTTTGGTCGGCAATCTGCGATAATCGGAAAGATACCCTCGGCTGACCCTTCGACTTATCGGGAGGCGCAACGCCCAAATCCCTCACCGTCACCCCAGTCGAACCCCCCCGCGGCATCGCAGTAGGTTGTTCTACCTGCTCGTCAAAAGAATCCCACTTCTGACAGCTAGGACACCTGCCAAAATATTGTGGCGACTCGTACCCGCATTCCCGACAAATATACTGTATTCGAGGTTTAGGCATTGTTTAAAAATGTTTAAAATAGTAAATAGTTGTCTTAACAGTTGAAAAAGTCTGAACTAAAGCAATGATAAAGCTTTCAGAGCATTGGCCGCACATGATTCAATTTGTGTCTTAATGATAGGGTACAAAAATTAAAATTATCTGCAATGTAACTTAAGGAGTGCTGGGGACATTGGAAAACAATAAAGAAAAAATTCTGGTAGTCGATGACGAAGCCAGTATCCGCCGCATTTTGGAAACTCGCCTTTCCATGATTGGCTACGATGTCGTCACCGCTGCTGACGGCGAAGAAGCTCTCGATACATTTCGCAACAGCGAACCCGACTTGGTGGTTTTGGACGTGATGATGCCGAAGCTCGACGGTTACGGTGTGTGTCAGGAATTGCGCAAGGAGTCGGACGTACCGATCATCATGCTAACAGCTTTGGGAGATGTGGCCGATCGCATCACGGGTTTGGAGTTGGGTGCCGACGATTACGTCGTCAAACCTTTTTCTCCAAAAGAATTAGAAGCCCGCATCCGTTCCGTACTGCGGAGGGTTGACAAAAATGGCGCTTCGGGCATTCCCAGCTCTGGAGTTATTCAAGTCACTAATATTAGGATCGACACCAACAAGCGCCAAGTTTACAAAGGCGACGAGCGGATTCGGCTTACGGGCATGGAGTTTAGCTTGTTAGAACTGCTTGTCAGCCGTTCTGGCGAACCTTTTTCGCGATCGGAAATTTTGCAGGAAGTGTGGGGATATACGCCGGAACGCCACGTAGACACCCGCGTGGTGGATGTTCACATCTCGCGGTTGCGGGCGAAGTTGGAAGACGACCCCAGCAATCCCGAACTGATTTTAACGGCCCGCGGCACAGGTTATCTGTTCCAGCGCATTGTCGAACCTGGGGAAGTGGGGTGAACTAAGATCTTGCACGAGTCTCAGAGTCCGCCAGGGGTTTAAACCCCTGTCTCATAGCGAAAGTCGTCTGAAGACGACTGCAGCGGAACTTAGCTATAAGTCCTCGCTATGAGGACTGAATCATTCAACTATCTAAAACTCCCCCGTATCAATAACGGGGGCTCATAAGGTAAAAGTATCCGATCGACTGCGATCGCGATCGTATCTCTGCTTGTTTGCGATCGCCTTTACATTACTTAACACTCTGTTACATTTATTTACATAAGAGAGCAAAGGAAAAACAAGCGATGTATACCACTAACGAAAACGGAACCCTGAACAACTATGCCGGTACCCCGAAAATGTATTACGCCGAGTACCCTTCACCCGAACAGCAGCGCAAATATGCTTTTCAAGGTGCCTGTGCCGTCTTGTTGGTAACTTTCTTGATGCTGACTGCTTTTGCTGTATAAATCTTAAGTGTTTTTAGAAATTTAAATTCACTGCCTCTCGTGAAGTCACGGGTAGGCAGTTTTTCCTGTGGTAGTTGGCAATATAGTCCAGAATTGTATAATTAAAAATCAGCCGAATTTTCGTACTTTGCGATCGCAATACGAGCAAAGGTGCTATTCCCGATGATATGCCAAATAATTTACAAGAACAAATACTTTTGGAAGACGCTAAATCTCAACCTGCCATGATGATTCAAGGTGGTTCCAGCAGACCTCTAGGAGACGCTCCTAGATTGGTTGCCAACTATGGCGGTCAGCCTGAAGATTGGTATAAAATGGCTAGCAAATAAAGCGCAATTATCGAGGGAGTTATCGTTGAAATCCATTGGTATAGAAATGCCCGCCCTCTGCAAAATGTAGAGCCCAAAATCAAACGCACACATCCCAAAATAGCCCCGAAGAAACAGTGAGGTCAATATATTATGAAAATTCGCTGCATTGCCAAAAAAGGAACCGAACTTCCAGAAAATTACCTAAATCCACCGTTAGACATCACTGCAGAAACTGAATTTAAACTAATCGTAGGTAAAGAGTATATTGTCTATGCCATCTCTGAATGGCAAGGAAATTTATTCTACTATATTTGCGATGAGCGCTATACTTATTATCCCATACACAATCCAGCCCCGTTATTTGAGATTGTCGATGGCAGATATTCTCGGTATTGGCAAGTGCAATTAGCAACTAACGGTTTGTTAGAAATTGCTTTTGATTATTGGTTTTTCATACCTAATTTTTATGATAAACTAACAGATGGAGAAGCAGAAACTTTGTTGATTTTTGATAAAATGAAAGAACTCATGGATGCTGAAGCAGCAATTCCTCAAGGGCCACCTTTCTCTGTTGAAGAATTGCTGGCGATGACCCCATCTTTTGCCTAATTTTTAACCCAAAAACCAGTTACCAATTACCACTGACTGATGACGAAATCTGACCCTAATAAAGTTTTGCGGCAATTGCCTTTAGTGGCGGGAGGATTGGCAGGTACGCTGCTGATGGTGAACCGCTTGCTGACAGAACAAATAACTGATTCTCAAGCTCGATCGGACGCTTTGGGAGTAATTGTTAGCGCTCTGCTAATTTTAACAGGTTTGTTGTGGCAGCAAGTACAAGCTCGATCGCCCGATTCCGTACAGCTTATCGGCGAAGAAGGTTTCGAGCTAGCACCGGATTTGCCGGATGCTGTGAAAATAGAATTAGCTTGGGCATCACGTTTGTTGCTGACAAATACTGCTACGAGGTCGATCGTGGTTTTTTACCGGGGAAAAGCCTTGCTGCGACGGGGAATTTTAGGCGCGAATTCTGAAGTAAAACCTGGGGCGATCGTGCAGCGAGTTCTCGACAAACACAAACCTGTTTATTTGGTAAATCTCAATATTTATCCTGGCAAAATTGAATTTGATTATTTGCCCGAAAATACTCAAGGAGTTATCTGCCAGCCTTTGAGAAATGAAGGCGTTTTAATTTTAGGTGCTAACGCGCCGCGCAGCTATACCAAACAAGATGAAAACTGGGTTGAAGGCATTGCGGAAAAATTGGACAATACTATGAGCCAGCATCTAAATTATTAGTTACAGCATAAAAGCACCATCAGTTTAAGTGCGATCGAATCCTTTTCCAATAAACAATAAATCCCTAGATATTTGTTGAGATCTAGGGATTTATTTTTTTCATTAATTCGACTTTAAAAACTGTTATATCATGTCCGGTTGTATCCGTTGCATGGAGTCAGCGTGAAGCATTCGGGTACACAGCCTGAAATTTATTGCCCAAATTATCACCCGAATGCTACCCCTACAAGTATCAACAACTGATGCTACCTGATACGATATCAACTGTTAACTGTCAACTGTTTAACGCCTCCTGCTGCTGCCAAAGGATCGATTGCGGCTGGGCGCGCGGGACGGCCTGCCGCTACCAAAACTCGGCTGTCGCTTGTATTGATTTTGGCGCGGCTGCTGCGATCGCCTCAATGTACTTCCACCGTAACCCGAACCGGTCGATCGATTGGCATTTGGCGGTGCTGGGCGCGCTGCTGGCGGGTTGTATCCGGGCGATCGCAAGCGGCCGGTCGTTCTCAAAGCTTGGCGGTTTCTCACCGCAGGCGGCGGGGTTTGGTAGCGAGTTTGATACTGTTGGACTGCTTGGCCGTAAGTATTGCCGTACCCGCCGTATCCCGTCATAATTCCCCCAGGCTGATAGACTGGCGGCACGTAATATCTGGGCGAAAACAACAAACTGCCGATCGCCTGACCGGCCACAGCACCTGCAAACGGTGCCCAGAAACCGGATTGCTGTCTCACTACCACTGTTTGAGGCTGACCGGTTTGAGGGTTGGTGACAGTTTCGGTAACGTTGTGCACGTACTCAATTTTAAAATCTTCCGTCAAATGCAAAACTGCTTGACCCCTATCCAAACTGAGATAACTTTTCTTGCCGGCCGATATTTCTTCATCAGTTAAACGAGCCATTTGCAAGTCTGTTGTCCGGTAAACCGGGGAACTTCCGGGGGGAGTATTCAGCAGCATCAAACTGTATTCGCCGTTGGCATCGTCGTAGGTAGCTTGCTGTACGGAATATTCACCTTGAGACAAATTATTATTCGGTCTGTTATTCGGTGCGGGACGAACGGTATTAACATTGCGATCTGGCGGCGGTGCTGCCTGTTCGGAACCGCAGGCTACTCCCGCAAAGCACAAGCTAAAAATCATTAAAAGAACTGTCAGTTTTCGTAGCATAAAAAGTATTTGGTAATTGGTTTGGGTGCTTGTTTATTCCGTTTCCAGCGGATTTTTTTTTTGAATTAAACCGCGAAGACGCGAAGGACGCGAAGGAAGGAAGAAAGAAGAAGTAGTGGATAATTTTCTAGTGGGATAGGAGCAAGAGTCAAATCATCGATAAATTTCGTTTTTTCCCCATTTTCGATCCCCCTAAATCCCCCTTAAGAATGGGGACTTTGAGTGCTTTCAGTCCTTCAGCTTTGCCAGAATTTGAGAACTTCCAGTTCTCCATCTCGGCGCGGGCCTCGATCGCTTCCGGTCTCCCCTTTTTAAGAGGGGCTAGGTTAGATTATCGACTCTTCCTTCTTCCTTTTTCCTTTTTCCTTCTTCTTCCTTCTTCCTTCTTCCTTCTTCCTTCGAGACAACTGTCAACTATCAACTGTTTTACAGGGGAATGAGTTCGGGGAAATTGAGCAAGACTTGCTCGTTTGTAAGTTCGTCTCCCAATTGTGCGGGAGAAAAATGCACTTGAATGGCGCGGAGCCTTTGTTGGTAGTGTAAATTAATGAGTGCTTTCAAACCGACTTTTAAGGCGCTGATGTTTGCTAAATCGGTTTCGAGTGCGGGAACTTCGCCTTCAAAAGCAACTGCCACCATCACGATTACATTTCTAGTTACAGGCAAGGATAGCGGGGAATTTCGATCGTAAATTCCCGTGCT
Source organism: Oscillatoriaceae cyanobacterium Prado104 (assembly GCA_025454405.1). Taxonomy (GTDB): domain Bacteria; phylum Cyanobacteriota; class Cyanobacteriia; order Cyanobacteriales; family Microcoleaceae; genus Microcoleus. Next base: position 37,134 of record JALOON010000003.1, read on the forward strand.
GTTTTGGGGCTCGCCGAGATAGCGCTCGGCCGAATCGGTAAACAGTTCCTCTACATAATCACCTGCTTGGCCTTCATCCCAAAACACATCGCCTTCGTTGGCTGCGGCTTGCCAGTAATTGTCGTATTGCAACAAGTGATTGCAAACTTCTACCAGACCTTCTCCTAAAACTTCTATATCGCCATCAGCGTCGATCGCGCTTCTGGCAGTGCGGTTGAGAACTCCCAACAGCGGTGCTACTTCTTCGCCGGCTAGGTGGACGAACAAGCGGCAAACTACAAATCTAGTTTTACCTGTAAATTGACTGAATCGATCGCGCCAAGAATTCATGATCGGCAACTATATTCTCTGGGCTTATATTTTATACTGTAGCAGGATAGCGGAACGGTTGCCTTCTGCCGATCGGGCGATTAGAGAAACCGGGTTTTTGAGAAAAATACTCGATCGCAGCCTGCCGATTTGCAAAACTGGGTTTCTAGGTGGCGCGCCGATACCAAAGAAACCGGGTTTTTTAGGCAAATACTCGATCGCAGCTTGCCCAATTTGAAAAACCCGGTTTCTGGGTGGCACGCCGATACCAAAGAAACCGGGTTTTTACCCGAATTTGGGGTCATCGCAAAGGATGTTCGCAAAAACCGGATTTCTGAGCTCGACGCACAACTCCTAATTTTTGAGGTTTGCAGCCGCACTCGATCGCGCAACCGCAAACCTCACCAACAGAAATTTGATTTAATTATTTTGCGATCGCAGATCCTGCATTCCATTCGCCAACTTCAACAGCGGGCAAATCGAGTTCGCCGCCGGGGGCTTCCGGGTGTTCCCGGACAACTGCGACGGTTTCTGCTGCCTCAGCTACAGGCGCGTCCTTTTCGACTGCTGGGATTGCAGCCAATTCGCTCGCGACGGGAACTTCGGCAGATTCAGCAACGGCTGCACCTGCTGTCGGCTCAACTGTTTCTTCAAAAACTTCAAAATTATCGCTCATTGCATCGCAAGCAGCTTTAGCTTTCTTGCCCGCGCGATAGCTCATGTACGCAGCGCCACCACCCAAAGCAGCGGCCAAACCCAGGAAACCGAGGGCTGCTACTTTGTATGATTTCCAAGGATTCATTTGGTCCGAGCCGCCGGAACCGACTACAGTTGTGCCGGAACCGGATTGAGCTGCTTTAGACTTGCCGAAGGAGCAGGTGTAAGCAGATGCGGGGTCAGCAAATGCGATGCCGCCGGAGAGTGCGACTGCCGCAACGATGCCAGCTAACACTTGAAACTTTTTCATTGTGTCCGGAGCGGTAAAGGACAATTAACAACACAATTTAACAGTTCCTTCTAAATCCATCAACTCGGCAGGCACCGCCAGCCGCCGTTCGATCGCCTGCCCGATCGCGACTAAAATCGATACTACCGGGCGATCGACTTTTAAAACTTCGCCGCTCAAAATTTCGCCTCCGGTGTTTGCAAGCTTTCGGACAAACTATCCCCTATCGCTTGCTCTCGCGCGGGCCCAGCAGTCCGACGGGCAAAAATTAGCAAATTCTATGTAGTACCTCGGAAATTTTAATTTTGGGGTGGCAAACAGTTGGTAGCGCAACAATTTTAAGGCTAGTCTGGAAAAGACTTAATTACTGAAAAAACAATTATTTTTATGGCTGACAGCGGGAATCAAAGCATTGAGCGATCGCCGAAGCGGTTGTTAGTTACCGGAGGAGCTGGATTTATCGGCTCTAATTTTGTACATCACTGGTGCAGCAGCTATCCTGGCGATCGAGTGGTGGTACTCGACGCTTTAACCTATGCCGGCAACAGGCAAACTCTGGCAAGTTGGGAAGGCAAAGATAATTTTCGGTTCGTGCAGGGGGATATCTGCGATCGAGCTTCGATCGACAAGTTGCTGCAAGAAGAAAACATCAACACCGTCGCCCATTTCGCCGCCGAATCCCACGTTGACAGGTCAATTTTAGGGCCGGGTGCCTTCGTCCAAACCAACGTTGTCGGAACTTTCACCTTATTAGAAGCCTTCCGCAAACATTGGGAAACAGTTAGCGAATCATCTCTCAAATCGCAAATGCGTTTTCTCCATGTTTCTACTGATGAAGTTTACGGCAGTCTCGGCCCGGAAGATCCGGCATTTACTGAAACAACTGCCTACGCACCGAACAGCCCTTATTCCGCTTCCAAGGCCGGGAGCGATCACCTCGCTCGCGCTTATTTTCACACCTACGGCGTCCCGACAATTATTACCAATTGCTCTAACAATTACGGTCCCTATCACTTCCCAGAAAAGCTGATTCCGTTAATGTGCATCAATATGTTATTGGGCAAGCCGCTGCCGGTTTACGGTGACGGTCAAAACGTCCGAGATTGGCTGTTTGTTCTCGATCACTGCCGCGCATTAGATACAGTTATCCATCGCGGTCAACCCGGCGAAACTTACAATGTCGGTGGCAATAACGAGGTGAAAAATATCGATCTAGTCAAGATGCTTTGCCAGCTTATGGATGAATTGGCACCCGATTTGCCCGTGCGTCCCTGCGAGAAATTGATAACTTTCGTGAAAGACCGACCGGGACACGATCGGCGCTATGCAATTGATGCCACTAAGATTAAAACCGAGTTGGGTTGGACTCCTTCGGTAACAGTTGAAGAGGGTTTGCGGAAAACAGTGGAATGGTATTTAGCCAATCGAGAATGGTGGGAACCTCTGCTTTCGGAAGAATATCAAACTTATTACCGAAAAGTTTACGCTCATCAATAACAATTGACAGTTGATAGCCGAGGACGCAGTTTTTCGGAGCGGGATTTAAGGTGTAAGGTGCGCATTGCGCACCTTACAAAGAAACCAGGTTTTTCATCATTTTAAAGTCTGCGATCGAATATTTTGTTAAAAAATCTAGTTGCTGCGTCCAAAGGTATGATAATTTCAAAAGAGTGACGAGCCGCATCATTGGGTAGTCTTCTACTGGTGAAGGAGAAATAAAAAATGACGGAAATTAACTGGCTCAAACAGTTACAGGAACCTAAATACTGGCTGCTAGGGATAGCAGCAGGTTCGATCGCCCTGCACCTGACTCTAATTTCTCGAACAGAAAATACTGACCTATTCGGCACGATGTTGCTGTTTTGGGGAGTCGTAGCATTTCTAATTTGGGAAAGGTACGAATCTCTCAATTTAGAAAGCGGAATTGTCGGCAGTTGTTTGGGGGCGATATTAATTGCTTTTACACTGCTCAAAAGTTCGTCCATATCGGGCTACGATTTTTTTCTGAGACTTTCGCCTTTGTTATTTGGACTCAGTTTGGCTTTGCTGGCTTCGGGAACGAAAGGAGTGAAACAATACTGGCAGGAATTGCTGATTCTTGCCTATACAGCAATCCCTCCAGGCGCGATCGGCGTATTTGTTGATGTAGCCAAATTAACGGCTAAATTTTCGGCTTTTCTGCTGCACTATTTAGGCTTTGAAGTGGTTCGCCAAGGAGTTTATTTGATGCTTCCCAAGGGAACTGTGGAAGTATATCACGGCTGTTCTGGTGTTAATGCTATTCTGCAATTATTAGGTCTAGCTGTGGTATTTTTGTTAATGTTCCCTACAACTTTGGGGCAGAAAATTATCGTGCCGATCGTAGCAGTAATTATTGCGTTTGTAGTGAATGCAGCGCGAGTGGGCTTAATGGCAGTGCTGGTATCGCTATCACAACCGGAAGCATTTAAATACTGGCACGAAGGCAACGGTTCCGTCATCTTTTCGATGATTTCAGTATTGATTTTTGGGGTATTCTGTTGGTTTGCCATCTTGAAAAACGAACCGCAAAATAAGGAAAAACAGAATTGCTAAAACGAAGGAAGAAGGAAGAGGGAAGAAGGAAGAGGGAAGAAGGAAGAAGGAAGAAAAAAGAAAGGAGCAGGAAGAATCGATCGTCGATGTACGTTTAATTAGGTGGACTTACTGAATGGCTGTTACTTATTGGAAACCAGTTAGAATTTCACTGTTAGCGGTTACGTTAGGAGGGGTTTTGTTGGTAACGGGTAAGTCGATTTTTTACCCAAATTCCGGAAACCGCTCCGCAGCAGAGTATAATTTTCCTGAGTCGGTTCCTCTTGCTCAGTGGCAAATGGTGGATAGCCTGCCCCTGCAAATCGCCGAGACTTCTCAGGTGAAAGTAGGCAGAAAGTATCGATACCAAAAAAATAGCCTTGCTCTGGAAGTAGAAATCCGCTACGTGCTGGGAACTAACGGAGATGTTGAAAGTATGATGAAAGGACATACTATTCTCAAGTCATCTCCTGGTAAACTAGCTGTAGCAAATATTCCAGGGGTGGGCTATCACGGTATTTTGCAGCAGCAAAACCGACTTTATTTGAGTTCTTGCATCAATCCGCGCGGCGGTGCCACTGTCGATGCCGAACAGTTTAGATACAATCGGAATACTCAAGATTTGCGATTCGATCGACTTGTATTTTGGCTGTTGGGAAAGGGAAATATTCAAGACCAGCGGTGTTTGTGGGTTCAAATGTCCGTTCCTTTGGATAAAACCACTCCCCAAGATGCTACTAAAATTTTAGAGACTGCTTGGGTTTCTTGGCATCAGTGGTGGCAACCGCGATTTCCCTAAATCTCGATCGAAGTTGAATTTTTGCTAACAGTAACTGCCATTGTCAATAACTGAAAATTTCCCAATGTTTGATGAATGATATGCAAAGCGAACAAGGTTTTTCTATATACAGACTGCGCTGGATCGGCTACGGTTTGTTAGTTCTGTCATTGATAGATACGATCTCAATTCTGCTGCCCCCTCAGTTTCTCAATCCCGTCTGGGAATTGCAGACAATCGGGGCAATTGTGGAACGGGTGCCGGTGCCGCTGTTGGGATTGGCGCTGATTTTTTTTGGTGAAGAGTACGAACGCCGGGGATTAGAAGAGCTTTTTTTAAAGTTTTTATCTTGGATTTGCTTGCTGCTGGCGCTGTTGTTTCTGTTGATGCTACCCCTGGGAATTGTTAATACTATTCGGGTCAATAATGATAACAACAAGCAAATCACCGATCGGGCAAACCAACAATTAGCTCAATTGCAGCAAGTTGAAGAACGCCTGAACAAGGGAACGCCGGAAGATTTAAAAAATTTGGGAGGGGAACTCGCTCGTTTGGGAGTTCAAACCAACACCCAAGACCCACAGGAATTGAAAACTCAAATTCTTTCAAGAATCACTCCGGCAAAGGAAAGTTTGCAGAAGCAAAGTCAAGCAGTGCAGTCAAATCAGCGTTTGGCGCTGTTGAAAAATTCAGTGAAGTGGCTGTTGGGCGCGCTGATTTCTAGTGTTTTGTTTTTTACAATCTGGCGCGGTACTGATTGGGCGCGCTAGCAGTTTAATAGCAATTTAGCAATCGGGAGTTGCACATTTAAATGTGCACTCCCGATTATTTTAAGCAACCGGGTTGCTGAATTCAGATTCAATTTTGATAGGTAGTGCAGGCGAGGCTGATTTTTTGTTGGGCTAGCCAAGTGGGAAAAGCGCGATCGCTCACAATTTCGCTGGCTTCAAAAACTAAATTAACTGTCATTATTTTACCATTAACCATTGATAACAATTGCCCAAATCCGTAGGGGCGGGTTCGCCAACCGATCTGAGGCAACAAACAGGTTAAATAAACCCGCCCCAACCTCACGAACCCCCCCCAATTGACTGCCGGTGCAAGGTGCAAGATGTTAATTTCAACCAACTTTCGCTCGCTCGACAGGGATTTGAATCCCCGGCAGATTTGGATGCAAACCGATCGATTCGATCGCCCCCGACCTTGTACGAATCCTCTCGCCGCGCTAAACTGCAGCAAAGCGAGAAAACTATTTAACTCATGTCGCAGCTAGATTTAGCAAATATTAAAACTCGGTTAATTGGATGCAGCGCGGTGATGACTGTCGGACAAATTATTTCTAATGTCCTCACCTCGACTGCTGCGGCGGGAATTCCGGGAGGCGCGATCGCACTTCCAGCAGTTTCTATTTTAGCTTCTATTGCTACTGGTGTAGCTGGAAATATGGCGGCTAGCGACCTTGCCAACCGAATGTCCGATCGACTGTCAAAAAATCACAATATTCTGGGAAATCAGGATTTAACTAAGGCGGCTGGCGAGGCGATCGGCTATCTTTTGAGAGAGGTTGCGAAGTCGGATGAATTAATTGCGATCGCCGAACGCAATAATTTGCTTTATCCCGAACCTGCACCAAATTGCTTTGACAGAACTCAAAGATTTGGGGCTGCAAAATCGGGAAATTCTGGATAAATTGGAGGCGGTGGCTACCGGGCAGCAGGTTTGTCAAGTAATGGCGAAATTGGAATCGATCGAAATTAGCATCGACGACAAATTAGCGCAGGTTCGGGAATTGCTGCAAGGATTTATCGATGCTTCCGCGCCCAGATTGCCGATTTCCCTCACATCCGAGACGATTATTCAAGACAGAATTAAAGACTTTACCGGTCGCTTGTTTGTGTTTGAAGCAATAGCAGAATTTTTGCGGAAAAATACCAAAGGCTATTTTGTTTTAGAAGCGGAACCGGGAGTTGGGAAAAGCGCGATTATGGCAAAATGCGCGGAGATTTTTCAGCGGCGCTGCGTTACCCATTTTAACTCGCGATCGGACGGAATTATCGATGCCAAAACTTTTTTGGAAAATGCCTGCACTCAGTTAATTCAAGGCTTTAAATTAAATTACCCGCAACTGCCGGAAAATGCGCTCGAAAACGGCAACTTCCTCGGGCGCTTGCTGGGGGAAGCCAGCGCTAAAGTGAGGGGTAAAAAGCTGATTTTTGTGGTGGATGCCCTCGATGAAATCGATTTGAGCTTGCAACGCAGCGGCAGCAATGTTTTGTATTTGCCGGAAGTTTTGCCGGATAACGTTTATTTTATTGTGTCCAAACGGCCGGAATTTCTGCCAATGCCGGCAGCCAACCGCACAATTTTTGATTTGATGCAGTACGATGCAGAAAGTCTGGAAGATGTCAAGGCTTATCTGGCAAAACGCACCGAGAAAAGCAAGTCAATTCAGACTTGGATTAACAGTCAAAATTTGCAGCGGGAACAGTTTGTGACAGCGGTAGCCCAAAAAAGCGAAAAGAAATTTATATACCTCCGCTACGTGCTTGATGAGATCGAAAGCTGCACTTACAATGATATGAATTTAAATGATTTGCCACAGGGTTTGCAGGAATATTATCAAAAACACTGGGAACAGATGATCGGCAGGGAAGACGATCCGCTGTTAGAGTTGAAAGTTAACATTATCTACGTGCTCTCGAAAGCTCACGAACCTGTTTCGCGCCGCTGGGTGGCAAAATCGGTTCGCGAGACGGATTTCAAAGTACAGCAGGTGCTCAAGAAATGGGAGTCTTTTTTGCGACAGCAGCAAGCAGGTGGCGAAATTCGGTACAGCATTTATCACAACAGTTTTCGCCTGTTTCTCGAACAAGATGAAACCGTGCAATCTGCAGGGGTGAATGTTGAAGAACTTAACCGCCAAAGTATTAATAACAGGCTAGATGGAGCGCCGATATGAGCGATTTAAGTGTGTGGTTGGGGCAGCAGAGTCAAGAAGATAGAGAATATTTTTTGAAATATCAACCCAGGGATTTCGTTCAGGAATTGAAGGATTTTAATCGTTATTGTGCTTGGTTGACGGATTTCGGTTTTATTGAGATGAAACTGGAATTGTTGGGAGTACAAGCGCTAATTGAGGATTACGATTTGGCGAGAATTTCTGATGTGTTGTTGTCGGAAGAGCAAAGTCAAACTCTGAGATTGATTCAAGGGGCAATTCGCAAGTCTGCGCACGTTTTGGTGGAGGATAAAACTCAACTGGCTGGACAATTGTTGGGGAGGTTGTTGGATTATGCAATGCCTGATATTCAAGCGATGTTGGAACAAGCAAAGCAGTGGAAAGATGCCCTTTGGCTGCGACCTTTGAAAGCTAATTTAGAGCGGGCGGGAGAAGGCTGTTTGCGAACTCTAAGCGGTCATACTGACTGGGTAAATGCAGTAGCCATTTCATCAGACGGCAAAACAGCGATTTCTGCTTCATGGGATCACACCCTGAAAATCTGGGACACCGAGACAGCTACCGAACAATTCACCCTCATCGGTCATGCTAGGGAGGTAAATGCAGTTGCGATCGCAGCAAACGGCAAAACAGTGATTTCCGCTTCAAGGGATCACACTCTGAAAATCTGGGACACCGAGGCACGCATAGAACAATTCACCCTCACCGGTCATACTTGGTGGGTTAATGCAGTGGCGATCGCACCAGACGGCAAAACAGTGATTTCCGCTTCAAGTGATAACACTCTAAAAATCTGGGACACCGAGACAGGCATCCAAATTAGAACCCTCATTGGTCATACTAACCCAGTAAATGCAGTGGCGATCGCACCCGACGGCAAAACAGCGATTTCCGCCTCAAGGGATTGCACCCTGAAAATCTGGGACATTGAGACAGGCATCAAAATTAGAACCCTCACGGGTCATACTAACTCTGTAAAGGCAGTAGCTATCGCATCAGACGGCAAAACAGCAATTTCTGCTTCATGGGATCACACCCTGAAAATCTGGGACACCGAGACAGGTACCGAAATTAGAACCCTCACGGGTCATACTAACTACGTAAATGCAGTAGCGATCGCACCCAACGGCAAAACAGCGATTTCCGCCTCATGTGATAACACCCTGAAAATCTGGGACACCGACGCAAGCACCGAACTATTCACTCTCATCGGTCATACTGACTACGTAAATGCAGTAGCGATCGCACCAGACAGCAAAACAGCAATTTCCGCTTCAAGTGATAACACCCTGAAAATTTGGGACACCGACACTGGCATCGAATTATTAGACATCTCTTATAATTCTTGTGCAACATTTAGGACGCCTGCTATTGACTATCTTTTTGTGAGAAATCTATTCACTGATCGTACTAACTATGTAAATGCATTGGCGATCGCACCCGATGGCAAAACAGTGATTTCCGCTTCAAGAGATAACACCCTGAAAATTTGGAACACCGAGACAGGTAGCAAAATTAGAACCCTCACTGGTCATACTAAGTATGTAAACGCAGTAGCGATCGCACCCGACGGCAAAACAGTGATTTCCGCTTCAGACGATAACACCCTAAAAGTCTGGGATATCGACACGGGTGACCAGCTCAGAACTCTCATCGGTCATACTAGCGCGGTAGAAGCAGTGGCGATCGCATCAGACGGCAAAACAGCGATTTCTGCTTCATGGTATGAAAAGGAAATCTTTGACAGACATCTCTCTCACCCCCCTTTGTGTAGGGATAAGTATGGAAACGAGTATGAGAGTCCCGATGATAGGATCACCCGGAAAATCGTGGATTTAACCCTGAAAATCTGGGATACAGATAGTGGCGTTGACATGAGAACCATCACCAACCGTACTACCTCGGTAACAGCAGTGGCGATCGCACCTGATTGTCTCATAGCGGTTTTGGCTTCAGACGCTAACACCCTGAAAATTTGGGATCTGCTTAGAGGCTCGGAACTGAAAACCCTCACTGGTCATAAGTCCGGAGTAATGGCAGTGGCGCTCGCGCCTGATGGAAAAACACTGATTTCCGCTTTAGGGGATACAACCCTGAAAATCTGGGACACCAAGACAGGCTCAGAACTGAAAACTCTCATCGGTCACTCTGGAAGAGTAATTTCAGTGGTGATCGCACCAGAGGGAAAAACAGCGATTTCCGCTTCAGCGGATCACACCCTGAAAATCTGGGATTTGCTTAGTGGCAAAGAAGTTGCTAGTTTCAGCGGAGATGGTGCGTTTGAGTGCTGTGCGATCGCCCCTGATGGAGTGACAGTTGTAGCGGGCGATGCGTTGGGCCGGGTGCATTTCCTGCGATTGGAGGGAGTTAGCGGCGGGCGTTAGTCGAAGAAACCGGGTTTTTGCCCGAATCTGTGGTTGTAACGATGTATTTCGGAAAAAACCCGGTTTCTGGGGCACCACGATCGCATTTTTGGGTGGATGGGCGATCGCATTTTTGGGTGGATGGGCGATCGATCTTTTGGGGAATGAGCGATCGGGCGATCGGGTTTTAATTGGTATAAAATAGAGAGTGAGAGCCACGGAATTTTTCAATGCCTGCTAAAGATATTTTTCACGATACTGTCAAAGCTGCTTTACAAAAAGATGGATGGATAGTTATTCGTGAAAACTTTCGGGTGCAAGTCGATGACGAAGGTTGAGCAATGTTTATCGATCTGACCGCCGAAAAATTAATCAGTGTAGAAAAAGAAGGTCGCAAAATAGCTGTAGAAGTTAAGAGCTTTCAAGACCGATCGGACTTCTATCAATTTCATGCTGCTCTCGGTCAATTTCTCAACTGTCGATCGGCATTGAGAGATATTATGCCAGAGTTTATAGTATATTTAGCAGTTCCTTTAGAAACCTACGAGGAATTATTTAGATTTAACTTCATTCAAAGACGAGTAGAAGAATACGATATCAAGCTCATTATTTTTCGTCCCGATTTGGAGGAAATCGTGTTATGGAGAGACTAAACTATACTCAAGCGATCGAAAAAATTCTGAACAGTTTCCGTGACATGGTGGTACGAGAAGGAACAGAAGTAAAAATTATTTGCGATCGAGAAAGCGGCAATTACCTGGTGATTCTCGCAGGCTGGAACGACCGATCGAGAGTCTACGGCGTTTCAGTTCACATCGAACTCAAAAATGATAAAATCTGGATTCAGCAGGATAGGACAGATACAGGAATCGCTCATGAGTTAGTAGAATTCGGAGTGCCAAAAAACGATATCGTACTGGCTTTTAAGTCGCCTGTTACCAGAAAGTTTACAGAATACGCAGTCAATTGATTTGAGATTTTAGATTTTAGATTTTAGATTGTCAGCAATTTTTGGGGAAGGTCGATCGAATTTGAGAGAAATGTGCGATCGGGTTTTTTGTGGATGGGCGATCGCATTTTTGGGTGGATGGGCGATCGGGCTATAATACAGAAAACTTGACAACAAAAATAACTGTCATGAGAGAGTTAATCCAACAAGAATTAGAGAAGTTCGATCGAGAACAACTCAAACAAGTATTTGAATTTATTGCCTTCCTGAAATTCCGTGGCAGATTAGTGAGTATTCCTGCGATCGATGAAACTAACTTAGCTGCACTCTACAGCGAATTTGCCGCAGAAGACCGACAACTTGCGGAACTCGGAATCAGCGAATATTCAGAACTTCTCAAACATGAGAATTTGGCATGACGATCGGGCGAGGTGAAATCTGGATTGCAAACCTCGATCCGACACAAGGTTCCGAACAAGCAGGAGTGCGTCCCACAATTATTTTTCAGAATGATACAATTTCGAGATATACAACTACTGTTATCAGTATTCCTCTCAGCACAAATCTGTGGCGAAATAGTCCCTACAAATTGGAGATTATAACATGGCAACCCGCTGACGAACGCCAGACAAATTCGCGCTTTGCCGATCGCCTGACAAATGATATCAAATCCGGGCGATCGCTTGATTTTTCGTCCCGATTTGGAGGAAATTGTGCGATAGAGAGATTAAATTATCAAGAGGCGATCGAACTGTACGAATTTTCTGGGCGATCGCTAAATTTTGGGAAATCGGCGATCGACCTTTGCTACAATTATATTAAAAGAGGTGCGATCGACAACCGCAACAACAGTCTAAAATCCCAATAAAATCAGAGGAAAAACCGCCGTGAGCGTCACGACTGTAAAATGGACAGTTAAAGACTACCACCAGATGATTGCCGCTGGTATTCTGGAAGGGCGAAACGTTGAATTAATAGGTGGAGAAATAATCGAAATGGCCCCAGAGGGAGAATCTCATGCTTACTCCAGTGATGAGGGTGGAGAATATCTGATTTATTTGCTGGGCGATCGGGCTAAAGTCCGCCAAGGTAAACCAATTACATTACCATCAAGCAACTCCGAACCGCAACCAGATATCGCCATCGTTCAACGTCTGGGACGAGATTACCAAGAACATCACCCCTATCCAGAAAATATCTTTTGGTTGATAGAATACTCAAACTCAACTTTGAGTAAAGACTTGGAAATTAAAACCGCAATTTACGCGCAAGCTGGCATTCTCGAATATTGGGTCATCAATTTGCGAACTCGGGAATTGATAGTATTTCGATCGCCCGCCAATGAAGGCTATCAATTCAGAGAAACCCTAACTCAAGGCAATATCTATCCGCTAGCATTTCCCGATATTGCAGTTTCGATCGCTCGATTATTAGAAAATTAACTTTTCAACCTGCTTGCGGTGGGTTTTGCATGACAAGACACGGTTGCAACCACGTCCGTCATACAAGGCCATCTGCGATTAATTCCCGATCCAAATCTTCCAGAGAAATTGTTTCCACTAAACCCGCATCCCGCTGTTTTAACCACTCTTGTAAAATCTTCAAATCTTCTCGATCTTCCAATCGTTCGATCGTTTCTTTCCAAGCAGCTAAAATAGCTTCCCAAACTTCCACCGGGACAAGCACATCAGTTTTATTGCCGTTAGCATCTGCAACGTATTTCACCAATTTTATAGCTTTTGTTACATTCATTTTTTGAGCCTGGGATTCAATCCATCAGTTAATTATACTTTTTGTTATAGCGATCGGGCAACAACTTTTGGGAAATGCGCGAAGCGTTGCGGAATCGAATTTGGAAAAACGGGCGATCGCGATCGATCCGTAGGGGTGAAGCATTCGGGCGACAATTATTGATTCCCCACCTACCATCTAATATCCGAATGCTTCACCCAGCCCCCACAAATAAGTCACAATTACCAAATATTTTGCAATTATTGAAGTGCGATCGCCACATATTTCGCTGCGATAAAAAGTTCGATCGCGCCGAGATTCTTTCGTGAGGGCAGGGCGAAATTGCGATCGAACTTTTTTCGTGAGGGCAGGGCGAAGCATTTGGACATGAAATTGTTTGTTTTGCATCCGAGATTGTCGCCCAAATGCTTCTCCCCTACAGGGAATTCCATTTAATTTTGGAGGCGATCGAAGCAGAGGGTATCTAATTTTTGGGAAACGGGCGATCGAAAAACATGGTAGAATAAGCATAAACTCAAAACTCTTATGAAAATTATTGAAATTAGCGAAGCGATCGATCTGCTAGCAGAATATGCAAACACTCAAGAGCCCATTATGTTGACTCGCAACGGACAAATAATCGCAGCATTAATGCCATTTGCTGGCAATTCAGAAACAGACAAACTTCCTGCTAAATTAAAGGAAGCGATCGAGCAATTATTCTTATCCGAAAAAAGTGAGTTCGATCGTTCCCGCCAACAAACAGAATTAGAAACAACTTTTTACCAATTAGTCGATCGATGGAAAACCGAAACTCGTGGCATTTCATCCACCGAACAACTGTCATTGCACCCAACCTACCAGCAAATTATTGGCATGGGTCCCGATGCGATTCCGTTATTGTTACGAGAATTGGCAAACAATTCCGGCCGCTGGTTTTGGGCGCTCAAATCAATTACTCGCGAAGATCCAGTAATGCCCGAACAGCGAGGAAAAACCAAAGAAATGATTGCAGCTTGGTTAAACTGGGGTCGAGAAAAAGGTTACAAATGGTAGGAAACGAAGCCTGGATTGCTCGGGTAAAAGTTTGGATAGAACGGGATTTTCCTAACTTGTCAAATACAGGTTATGAAATCACTAGCCCCGATACGATCGATTATAATTGTATTGCTTGGGCGGCAGAAGATAACGAGAGATGGTGGTGGCCTGATTCGCAAAATATTGATTATTGGCCTGCAGGAGTACCGCGCGAAGTAACGATCGATGCTTTCATGCAAGCTTATCAAACAATAGGTTATGAAGTTTGCGATCGACCGAATTTAGAACCGGGATTTCAAAAAATAGCCATCTATGCCGATGCTGCGGGGAAGCCGACACACGCAGCCAGACAGCTACCTGATGGAAAATGGACGAGCAAACTCGGCCAGGATGAAGATATTCAACATGAAACTCTCGAAGGGCTAGTTGGTGAAAGTTATGGGAACGTTGCTTGTGTTATGAAGAAAGCTATTAATTAGATCGAATAATGATTTACGCGCGATCGTCAATGAATATTTTGCTTCTATCGAAAGTTCGATCGCGATCGAGATTCTTTCGTGAGGGCAGGGCGAAGCATTTGGACATGAAATTGTTTGTTTTGTGTCCGATATCGTCGCCCAAATGCTTCTAGCCTACAAGTAATTCGATTTGATTTTAGGGGCGATCGAACTTGGAAAAACGGGCGATCGCGATTATTTCAACAACTCGGAAACTGTTTTAAACGAGTAACCTTTCGATCGCAAAACCTTGACAATTTTGTCTGTTGCTGCTACCGTTTTCGATCGATCGCCCCCGCCGTCGTGCATCACTACAATTGAGCCAGATCGCGCGTTTTTAATCACTTGATTCGCGATATCATCAGCGCTAAGCTGCTTCTCGTAATCGTAAGAATCAACATCCCACATAATCAATTTTTTGTGCTTTTGCGCAACCAAATAAGACAAACCTAAAAATCTCCTGCCCCAAGGCGGCCGAAAACTGATACTTTCCTGTTTTACGCCCAAATCACGCAAAAGTTTGTCGGTTTTTTCTATTTCAGATACAAGAAAATCGTCAGATTTAAACATCATATCTTTGTGAGAATAAGAATGATTTGCCAACTCATCTCCCCTCGCCAGAATTGTTTTCACAATTTCGGGATGTTGTTCGATATTGCGGCCGATGAGAAAAAAAGTGGCTTGAATCTTGTGGCTGTCCAAAACATCTAAAAGTTGGTTTGTGTAGGGAGGATAAGGGCCGTCGTCGTAGGTGAGGGCGATAACTTTTTCGCTGGTATCAGCGCGGTTGATGCCGAAATAATTATGAAATTTAGTAACTTTAATTAGCAGCGTTGTGGCGAAAAATAACGCTAGGGCGAACAGCAGAAACTTTTTGAAATTTTTAGCTATTTTCATAGTTGCACGCATTCGATCGAGCATGAAAGTGAAATCGATCGGGACTTGCAAATCAAAATTCCTCGATCGCCCGCAAGTCCTAATTGATGCCAGATTATAGCACGATCTAAACAAATATAGCAGTCATAAATCATTTGTAAATTTTTTACCCCACCCCAACCCTCCCCTTACTAAGGGGAGGGGGCAAGATATTTACTTTCTCATTTGCGATCGCTATATCGATCGGTAAAAGTTGTTCTATTTTTGACCGAACCGATTCACAACATACTTCCGAATCACGGGCTGCAACCTAAATAAATCTTTACCCACTTCTGTTTCGATCGACGATCGCCAACTCAAAGACTCCAAAACATTCATCAATACCGAACTCGATATATCCGCCGAAATTTCATCGCGCAACCTGCTAAACGCAATCGGCTTGTTAATTGCAGCTAACCGACACATTACCTTGATTTCCACATCAGTCAAGCGATCGAACATCTCGTCTAAAACTCCTTCCACTTGACCCAAAAATACCGTACCGGTTTTGAGAAAGTCTGAAGTTTTCCCTGCAAATAAATTGGCAACTGTTGCGGAAATAATCCACAGCGCTAAAGGATTGCCCTCGTACCTGTCAATAAAATCGTTCCATTCTTTTTTCTCAACAACCAAGTCTCGATCGAGGAGAATTTGCCTTGCTGCGTCTCCGTCCAAGCCGCCTATTTTATAAGCGCGCACTTGACGATTTCTCGTTGGCAATAAAGAAATTTCTTGAGGTTTTTCGGAACTGGTAAACAACACGCAGCTTTGATGGTTCCCTTGCGCCACTTTTTGGAAAAATTTACCGTAATCTTGATATTCCTCTCGGTATTTCCCTGCCAGTTTACCAGTTTCCATAATTGCGTCGATGCCGTCAATTATTAGCAAACACCGATGCGTATTAAAACATTCGATCGCCCGCGATATCGCATCAGCAGGCGTTTCTAGTAATTGCGCCGGTTGTTGGCGATCGATCGAATTAATTATTTCAGCCAAAAATGCATTCAACGGCGGACAACTATCGAGACTGCGCCACACAATGCGATCGAAATCCTGCTGAATTTGCTGTGCCAGCTTCACAGACAAAGCAGTTTTGCCAATTCCCCCCATTCCCAACAGCGCCACCAACCGACATCTATCTGCAACTATCCACCGCTCCAGCTCGGTTAATTCTTCCCTGCGCCCGTAGAAAACAAATACATCAGGGGCTTCTCCCCAATCTTGCTGGCAGCGCGCCATTGTCGCACTTGCCGGCATTTGCTGCTGCGGGGAAGTTGGCAGGGGGAGAGAAGACGCCATCAGTACATTTTTGAAGCTTTTTTTGGTAACTCTTCTCCCCAATCGAGATGACAAAATCCGCCACAACTCCGAACCTACCTCTTTGACATAACTGTCCGTACAGTTGCAATCCTCGGCAATGCGTTCGTAAGTCTTCCCTTCCAAGGCTTGCGCGAATATTTCTTTTTGCAAATCGGTTGGCGATTTCCCTGTCTCAGCAATAAAAGATGCCTCTGCAAATTCCAGCGCCGTTTTAACGTCCATGCTTGCGAGTTCTACAGATATCCTCCTTCAGGATAACCCATTTTGGACGCAACCTACTTTTTCCCACTTTTCCCGACTTACTGATTTTCAACATACTTTTTACTACTAAATAGAGCCTCGCGCAACCTACTTCAACCAACTTTTTGCAGCGAAATATAGCGATCGAACAAGCTAATTATAACCTACTTAAACCGATTTTAAAATCATTGTATTTGCCTCAAGATAGTAAACATCGAAGCAAGCAAACAGCGCGAAGCAATCGCAACTTGCTACTTAACTTACTACGAGGAGAACGGTCATGTCAGAAGAATCAGCCAATGCAATGCGAGTCAAGTTTGATGTTAAAGAAGGAGTTTTTAAAGGCAAAGAACTTGAAGGAAAACTCGATATCAAAGTCAACGTCGATGCCGTTACAGACAAACCAAAAGACAAGCCTAAACCGTCACTTTTTACTTGGGAAATGTTCTTGCTTGCATTAATTGTAGCCTTAGCTACCAATCACGCATCGGGCGATCCGGCTGGCATTAAACATTATCAAAAAATACAGCGCATCCCTCAAGAACAGGCTTTATAAGCCTCCCAACCCAATTAACCGGGTTGCTCGGCAAAAACCTAGTTTTTCAAGCTTGTCCTCGGACAAGCTACCCGGTTAAAGCATTTATCGATAACTCATTTATCTCTTATTTACAAAACATACCTGGAGGCAAAAAAAATGAATTTCAAAAGCACGATCGCACTTCTGTTTGTCTTAACCCTCGATTTCGCCCCGTCAACTTTAGCAGCCGTTGCCAGTGTAACTGCCACACCGACAGCACAAATCGAGATAGCAATGAATAACAAGCGAATTCCCAAAACTTGCATAGACAAAGACGGCAACCACTATGACTGTCCTTAATTCATCCCTATGAGCTTTCTGCGTCAGTTACTGTTCGTTAAATACAATCTAACTCAAACATTTGGTGGGCTTCCCCAGGACGATCGCCAAATTTTCGCGATCGGTAATTCTCGGCAATTTTCAGGGCGATCGTCTTTCTAAATTATTTGTAAATTACTTTATTGTTGCCCGGAAACCAGAACTCGATCGCAAGAATTTGATAATTCTGTCGGCTTTAGAAAAGGTTAAATATGGAAAAATTTATACGGAAATTTACGGGATAGTTGCTGGCGAAGAGATGCAGGAAATACAACAGATCGAGCAGGAATTGCAAAGTAAGGGATTGCACCAATAATATTGGCTGCACGTTGATTAATTAAATGAGTGGAAAGATACATAGGTATGTCCGGAGCGAGCGAAACGAAGTGCAGCGAAGCATAAGCCCTTCGGGCAGGCTTCGCCAACGCAGGGGGTAACAATAGTTTGACATTTTGTTACATAGCGGATTTATTTCCACCTACCTACTTAATTAAATTATCCCAGCAAATTTCCATCGCCTATCCATCTCATGTCAGGTCGATCGAGCGCAATCAGAAGGTTCGTAGTACAGACTTCAGCCCGCAGCCTCTTGCGGACTGAAGTCCGCACTACAAACCAGACCTTTTTTGTATGGCAATCAATTTCTGAAAATCTCTAATTGAGAAAAGACTACAAAAGATAGATGCGAAAGCCATCGCGACACATTATCGTGACTTCTGATTTCTCACCTTCACATTCGTTAGATCGATTATGGGCTGTCGCGTTTCCATTATCATTCCAGCCTTGAATGAGGCAGCAACGTTAGGACGCACCTTGCGTTGCCTGAGTATTCTGGAACCACCTGCTTGGGAACTCTTAGTTGTGGATGGAGGCAGTCACGATGAGACTGTTGCCATTGCTAAAGCAGCCGCTGTTCCGGTCGTTATTTCTCAACAGAAAGGACGTTCGGTGCAGATGAATTTGGGAGCAGAAATGGCCACTGGAGATGTACTCTGTTTCCTTCATGCTGACACCCTTGTACCGGATGATTTAGTTGCAATTGTCGATCGCGCGCTAGCAGATCCTGCGATCGCGGCGGGTGGCTTTATTTCTATCATGACAGGAGTCACGACCACTCGCTGGGAATTCGCTCTCCTTAACGTCCTCAAAACTTACTTGATGCCAATGGTATTGCGTCCTTACGAATACTCTAAAGGTTTTCGTTTGTTGTTTGGCGACCAAGTTATTTTCTGTCGCCGTTGGGACTTCCGAGCCTGCGGTGGATTCGATCCGACAATGCCGATTATGGAAGAGGCAGATCTGTGTCTTAAACTTATGAATTACGGACGAATTTGCCAAGTAAATCGCACCGTGCAATCTTCTGACCGTCGAGTTGCTAAGTGGGGCGTACTCAAGGCGATCGTAATTTATCTCTCGATCGGCATTCTTTGGGGTATAGGTGTTTCCCCAACATTTCTCAAGCGTTTCTATGCAGAAATTCGCTGACAGCTAGCATCAACCAACAGAAATGCATACGTTAACGATCGCATCAGCTATTCCCGCGATAACATCGAGTATTCCGATGGTTTCAGCTTCGAGTTCGCCCTCAGTTCATCAGCAGCTTCTCACAGGCGCTTTGCAATCTCGGTGTAATTGGCTGGCACAGGCAGATCGGTATAGTCGTATCTTACAAAGAGCTTGTACAATTATTATAAACTCACAACGCTTTCGAGCGATTGCAAATTAACAATATTAACGATGGCAGAAAAATCAATCGTCAGTTGCCAGATTCCCCAAGACTGGAAGGCAAAAATTGAACATCTAGCGGCCCAAAGAAAACAAGAGTCAAGCCAAATTATTTTCGAGGCACTGGCTCAATATTTGGGTGAAAATGTCAATACAAATGACACTCGCCTCAATGCTTTGGAAGCCGAAGTAACAACTCTACGGGCTGCAATATCACAACTAGAAGGAATAGTCAAAGAATTGCAAGTGCGATCGCCTGTAGTTTCGATTTGGAGCAATTCTGCTGCTGCGTCTGTTGGGCCTTTGGTTGATGAAGACTTTATCGATGAACCCGATGAAATTTTAATTGATTTTCTACCGCCTGAAGAAAGATATTAAAGGAAAGATATTAAAGGGGTGAAATGGCTCAATTCCACTACCCGATCCATAGAGAAGATGAAACACAACAGCGATCGCACCTACCTATTTCCCTCTGACCACCAACACGGAACAAGGAGCCTCAGCTACAACCTCAGCACTTACCGAACCCTCCAAAATCCGCTTCACACCTGTCAAACCCCGACAGCCGATCGCAATTAAATCCGCTTGATAAATATTAGCCAACCGCACGATCTCCTCAGCCGGATCGCCCGAAACAATCTCCAATTCGCTCTCGCAAGACAGCGTTTCCTGATAATATTGGAGCAACTTCTCTACCTCTCGGTAAGGCACCTCATCTCCCTGAGCGTGAGGTCGATCGACCAGCATTTCAAAATCCGAAGCCGCTGCACTAACAACATGAACTAGAACCACCTTTGACTTCGGTTCTAGCTGCAATAGATCTACAGCTTGCAACACATTTTCTGCTAACCCTGAATTGTCGATCGCTACCAAAACTGTATTCAATATCATGTTATTTTAAATCTCAGATCGTAGAAATTAAATTTATCATTGGCTGCTGGCAAGTCACATCCCACCAGCACCGCCAATCTAAAATCTACCATCTAAAACCTAAAATTCATCTTCTGCTTCGCCTTCCATCCGCAGGCGCACCGAATCTGCATGAGAAGGCAAACCCTCAGCCTCCGCCAGCACGTTAATCGCTTTGCCCACCTTCTTCAGCGCAGCAGGCGAATACTGAATCAAACTCGAATGCTTCATAAAAGTTTCTACCCCCAGAGGCGAAGCATAGCGTGCGGCCCCAGAAGTCGGCAAAGTGTGATTCGGACCCGCCAAATAGTCTCCCACAGCTTCCGGCGTCGAGCAACCCAAGAAAATTGCACCGGCGTGCCGGATGCGATCGAGCAAATCCCAAGGCTCTGTTACTTGCAATTCCAAGTGTTCCGGAGCGAACTCATTAGACAGTTCCGCCGCCGATTTCAAAGAATCTACGACCACAACCAAACCGTAATTCGCGATCGCCTTTTCCGTCAAAGTCCGGCGCGGGTGATTTACCAACTGTCTTTCTACCTCAGCCACTACCTTTCTCGCCAGCACCGAATCCACCGTCAGCAAAATCGCCGACGCCATCGAATCGTGTTCGGCTTGAGCCAGCAGATCCGCAGCTACTTGCACTGGATTTGCAGCGCCGTCTGCTATAATCAACACCTCCGACGGACCGGCCAGAGAATCGATCCCCACAGTTCCGTAAACTAATTTTTTCGCCAGCGTCACATAAATATTTCCCGGTCCAGTGATTAAATCCACCTTCGCAATAGTTTCCGTACCGTAGGCCAAAGCTGCGATCGCCTGCGCCCCGCCCACCCGATATATCTCATCAACCCCTGCTTCCTGGGCCGCTACCAGCACCGCAGGATTCATTTTCTTCTCAGGTCCGGGGGGAGTACACATTACCAGTTTCGGAACCTTAGCGACCTTTGCAGGCACCGCATTCATGATGACAGAGCTCGGATAGGACGCCTGACCCCCAGGAATGTAAATCCCCGCCCGATCGACCGGCGTGTAGCGCTTGCCCAAAACAACCTCATCATCACCAAACTGCACCCAAGACTTCGGGACGCGCTGTCGGTGAAACGCCTCTACCTGTTTGCAAGCCAGCCGGATCGCATTTAATAATTCTTTCGGCACCTGCTGGTAAGCAGCATCCAATTCGGCCCCGCTAACGCGCAAATCTTCCGCACTTAGGGTCAAGCGGTCGAATTCAGCAGTATAGTGCAGCAAAGCCTTATCGCCTTTGCGCCTTACAGCTTGCAGCACCTCCCGCACGGTGGCTTCTTTGTGAACGACAAATTCGTCATGGGTGCGATCGCAGATCCGTCGCAGTTCAGCTTGTGCCTCAACCCACTGAGTAATGATTCGCAGCATGGAAATTAGGAATGCTTTCCTTCAGGAATTGCCCGCCAGAGAACCGGGTGCACAGGCAGAGGGGAGAGGGGGAGAGGGGGAGAGGGGGAGATGGGGAGAGTCGGGGAGGGGGGGGAGGGGGAGATGGGGAGATGGGGAGATGGGGAGAGTCGGGGAGAATTTTTGCTTCTTCCTCGTGCCTTCTTCCCTGTGCCTTCTGCCTTGGGGCTCCTACCTTCTACCTTCTGCCTTCTGCCTTCTGCCTTCTGCCTTCTGCCTTCTTCCCTCCTCCTTCGTTCCTTTCTTCCTTCTGTAAGTCCCTCTTGCCGAAGCAAAAATAACCCGTACTCTTTGTTATAGCTTAACTTGGATTCTTCAGGGAATTGCATTTTTCAAATAGAAAGATGCTAAGTTAGTAGATTCTGAATACTCGGCAATTTTCGATCTTCTGTGCGTTGGAGCGATCGGGAAACCTCAGAAGTGATTGCTGGGACCCGCCACTACGCTGCAGCCGCACAGCAATCTTTGATTCCGTGTTGGAGCATCTCACAGAAAAGTTGGACAGCTCCTAGCAGGGGGCTTCCCGTCCCGTGTTGGGCAACTTAGTGCTATACTGCTCATTGACATCCACCCCGCCCTACAAGGGCGAGGATTCCCAAACCTCACAATTTAGGTTTCTGCTTCACGGCACCTCCCTTAACAGACTTGCTCTGTTAGTACCTTACGGTTGCTCCACAGACTGAAACGGCAAGAAGAGCCGCCAAAATATTTTTTGCCGCGTTGATATCTCGGTCGTGGTTCGTCCCGCATTCGGGACAAGTCCATTCTCTAATATTCAACGGCCATTTTTCAACAATATGACCGCAGTTTCCACAACGTTTAGAGCTAGGAAACCAACGGTCTATTTTGATTAAATCCCGCCCGTACCACGCACACTTGTAATTTAACTGGCGGATTAATTCACCCCAACTAGCATCGCTGATAGCCAGAGCTAGTTTGTGGTTTTTCACCAGATTCTCGATCGCCAAATCCTCAACTACCATCGTTCTGTCAAGAATCTCTGCAATTTTAGAGGGGTGAATATTATCGAAAGCAGGTTCATTACAACCGGGCAGGTTCGACCTGTACGGCCAAAGCACAGCTCGACCAACAATCGACTCGCTCCGAGGTCTGAGTGGCGACAAAATATTTTTGCATCGATTCGCGCAAACAGGCCCGCCTGTTGTATACTTGAAAGTTGCGTGTAAAACACACTGACTTCAAATCTCTGGTTTCCAATCTCCCGGAAACACCTATAAGACCTAACTTCCAGCAGCAAAAAAATTATGGCCAATATTAAGTCCGCCGCCAAACGAGTCAAAATTGCCGAACGCAATCGCTTGTACAACAAGTCTTACAAGTCGGCGGTAAAAACATTGATGAAAAAATATTTTGCAGCCGTGGACAAGTACGCAGCAGCCCCGAGTCCCGAATTAATGCAAGAAGTACAGCTCAGAATGTCCGAGGCTTACAGCAAAATCGACAAAGCTGTCAAAAAAGGCGTGCTGCACCGCAACAACGGCGATCGCAAAAAATCCCGGTTGGCGAGAACCCTCAAGAAACACGAAGCACCTGTCGCATCTTAAGTTGAAGGAAGAAGGAAGAGTTGATAGTTGATAGTCGATCGTTGATAGTTGGTAAGGAGTTTTGAGTTTTGAATGCGTGAGTTGTGAGTTAAAGACAGTTCAAAATTCACGCACTCAAAACTTAAAACTTAGAACTTCCCCTCTCCCCCTCTCCCCCTCTCCCACTCGCCCATGCAGCTCATCGACACTCACGTTCACATCAACTTTGATACGTATAAGTTAGAGTTAGAAGCCATCCGAGAACGCTGGCGCGAAGCTGGTGTGGTTCGGTTGGTGCATTCTTGCGTAGAACCAGAAGAGTTTGCCGGAATTCAAGCAATCGCTGACAGATTCCCCGAAGTCTCCTTTGCTGTCGGCCTCCACCCCCTAGATGCTCATAAATGGCAAGGGGAAACGGCCAGCCAGATTCTGAAATTAGCAAGTTCCGATGCCAGAGTAGTAGCGATCGGGGAAACCGGACTGGACTTTTACAAAGCGGACGATCGAGAACTGCAATTCAAAGTATTTGAAGCACAACTCGCGATCGCCCAGCAACTCAGCAAACCCGTCATCATCCACTGTCGCGACGCAGCAGCCCCCATGGCCGAAATGCTGCGGAACTTTTGGCAAACTCGCGGTCCCGTGCGCGGCGTCATGCACTGCTGGGGAGGCACCCCCGAAGAAACCCAATGGTTTTTAGACTTAGGTTTCTACATCAGCTTTAGCGGGACTGTCACCTTTAAAAAAGCCTTGCAGATTCAAGAATCAGCCTGTAAGGTAAAAAGCGATCGGTTGTTAGTTGAAACAGATTGCCCGTTTCTCGCCCCCGTACCCCAGCGGGGAAAACGCAACGAGCCAGCCTACGTCCGCTACGTAGCCGAGCAAGTTGCTAAATTGAGAGGAGTTTCTCTAGAAACTTTGTGCCAGCAGACAACCGAAAATGCCTGTCAGCTATTCGGCCTTTCACTTTAGCGAAACCAGCAGCAAATACGAACTGGAAAAGCCGAACTCGACTTAACCAGTAAAAGTAGAAGGCAAAAAGCATAAAGTAGAAGGGTGACAATGAAAAAAAACTATGGATGCTGCCATCTATCTGCGGCAAGCGAAAACCGCATTCATCTTTTACCCGCGTCACAGTTGGCTTTGCCTGCGCAGATCGCATTTGCACCCTATAATCAAAAGAACAAACCGATCGGGCACAGGCGCTCTAGCAGCGCTCGCTGCGGGGTCAAGTTGGTACGCAAAACCTCGGATCGAGGAACAACTTCCAAAGCAACAACTTCAACTAATACCTCAAACAAACCCTCACAAAAAACTTGGAACCCCTGCAATTTTTTGATAGGCGTAAACTCAATTTTAGCAGTCAAATCGGTAACAGCTCCCTCCAAGAAAAAACCACAGAACGGAGCCAAAATCGAAGCGGTAAAACTTAAAACCAGCACGGATTCAAGCGACTAGCAAGCGACAAAAATCTCCTTTGTTGCATTAATAGTCGATCGAAAACCTATGAATTTTCTCAAAAAAACCACCAAAAAAAGGTAAAAACGCCAAACCCCAGCGCCTGTAAAAAAGTTAAAGCAACTGCGAAAAAAACACCCATGACCAACCAACAACAAGATTATACAGAATTCGCTTTTACCTTGCCAGACCTGATCGAAATCCAGCGGGCTAGTTTTCGTTGGTTCCTCGAAGCAGGTTTGATTGAAGAACTCGACAGCTTTTCCCCAATTTCCGACTATACGGGCAAGCTAGAACTGCACTTCATGGGCAAAGACTTCAAACTCAAACGCCCCAAATACGACGTGGACGAAGCCAAGCGGCGGGACAGCACCTACTCCGTGCAAATGTACGTCCCCACCCGCTTGATTAACAAAGAAACAGGCGAAATCAAAGAACAAGAAGTCTTCATCGGCGACTTGCCCCTGATGACCGAACGCGGCACTTTCATCATCAACGGTGCCGAACGGGTCATCGTCAACCAAATCGTCCGATCGCCCGGAGTCTACTACAAATCGGAAACCGACAAAAACGGCCGGCGCACCTACAACGCCAGCCTGATCCCCAACCGGGGCGCGTGGCTGAAATTTGAAACAGACAAAAACGATTTAGTGTGGGTGAGAATCGACAAAACCCGCAAACTTTCAGCCCAAGTTTTACTCAAAGCCCTCGGACTCACCGACGGCGAAATCTACGACGCCCTCCGCCACCCCGAATACTTCCAAAAAACGATCGAAAAAGAAGGACAATTCGGCGAAGAAGAAGCTTTGATGGAACTCTACCGCAAGCTGCGACCGGGCGAACCCCCCACCGTAGCAGGCGGCGAACAACTCCTCAACTCCCGCTTTTTCGACCCCAAACGCTACGATTTGGGCAAAGTCGGCCGGTACAAACTCAACAAAAAACTGCGGCTGTCCGTCCCCGACACCGTGCGCGTCCTCACGCCCCAAGACATCCTGTCCGCGATCGACTACCTGATCAACCTGGAATTTGACATCGGTTCCACCGATGACATCGACCACTTGGGCAACCGCCGCGTCAGAAGCGTCGGCGAACTCCTGCAAAACCAAGTCAGAGTCGGCCTCAACCGCTTGGAACGGATCATCCGCGAACGGATGACTGTCTCCGATCCCGAATCTCTCAGCCCCGCCTCCCTCGTCAACCCGAAACCCCTGGTAGCTGCCATCAAGGAATTCTTCGGTTCCTCCCAGCTATCGCAGTTCATGGATCAGACCAACCCCCTAGCGGAACTGACACACAAACGCCGCCTGTCCGCCCTAGGCCCTGGAGGCTTGACTCGGGAACGCGCTGGATTCGCAGTGCGGGACATCCACCCGTCCCACTACGGCCGGATCTGCCCGATCGAAACTCCAGAAGGTCCGAACGCCGGACTCATCGGTTCTCTGGCAACCCACGCCCGAGTCAACCCCTACGGCTTCATCGAAACTCCTTTCTATCCCGTAGAAAAAGGCAAGGTACTGCGGGACAAAGCCCCGATATACATGACAGCCGATGAAGAAGACGACTTGCGCGTCGCCCCCGGAGACATCAGACTCGACGAAAACAACAACCTCTTGGGCGAAACCGTAGCCGTCCGCTACCGCCAAGAATTCACCACCACCACCCCCATGCAGGTAGATTACATGGCGGTATCCCCGGTGCAAATCGTCTCCGTCGCCACATCCCTGATTCCGTTCCTGGAACACGACGACGCCAACCGAGCCCTGATGGGTTCGAACATGCAGCGCCAAGCCGTACCGTTGCTCAAACCCGAACGCCCCCTAGTCGGCACCGGTTTGGAAGCTCAAGCAGCGAGAGACTCCGGCATGGTAGTAGTGTCCCGCACCGACGGCGAGGTAGTCTACATCGACGCCACCCGGATCATCGTCAAAAGCCTGGCCCCCGAAGCAGAATCCACCTACATGGACGAGCATTTCACGATCCGGGACTACGACGAGCTCAAAACCAAAAATCCCACGGCTTGGAAGCAGAAATATGCAGGCTGCGTCGAACACGAACTGCAAAAATACCAGCGTTCTAACCAGGATACCTGTTTGAACCAGCGCCCGCTGATTTATGAGGGCGATCGAGTTGTCGCGGGTCAAGTGCTCGCCGACGGTTCCTCCACTGAAGGGGCGGAACTGGCCCTGGGCCACAACATCCTCGTAGCTTACATGCCCTGGGAAGGCTACAACTACGAAGACGCGATGCTGATTAGCGAAAGGCTGGTATACGAGGACGTTTACACTTCGATCCACATCGAAAAATACGAAATCGAAGCCCGCCAAACCAAACTCGGTCCCGAAGAAATCACTCGCGAAATCCCCAACGTCGGCGAAGACGCCCTCCGCCAACTCGACGAACAGGGCATCATCCGCAAAGGCGCTTGGGTAGAAGCCAGCGACATCTTAGTAGGCAAAGTAACGCCCAAAGGTGAATCCGACCAACCCCCCGAAGAAAAACTACTCAGGGCAATCTTCGGTGAAAAAGCCCGCGACGTGCGCGACAACTCCCTGCGCGTCCCCAACGGCGAAAAAGGCCGCGTCGTAGACGTGCGCGTGTTTACCCGCGAACAGGGGGACGAACTGCCCCCCGGCGCAAACATGGTAGTCCGCGTCTACGTCGCCCAGAAACGCAAAATCCAAGTCGGCGACAAAATGGCCGGCCGCCACGGCAACAAAGGTATCGTCTCCCGGATTTTGCCAATGGAAGATATGCCCTACTTGCCCGACGGCACGCCTGTAGACTTGGTGCTCAATCCTCTGGGCGTACCGTCGCGGATGAACGTCGGTCAAATCTTTGAGTGCTTGCTGGGTTGGGCGGGCGAAAACCTGTCCATGCGCTTCAAAATGGTTCCCTTTGATGAAATGCACGGGGCTGAAAAATCCCGCGAAACCGTCCACGGCAAACTCACTGAAGCGCGGGAAAAAACAGGCAAACCGTGGGTGTTTGACGAAAAACACCCCGGTAAAACCACAGTCTACGACGGGCGGACGGGAGAACCGTTCGATCGCCCCGTGACAGTCGGCATCGCCTATATGCTCAAACTCGTCCACTTGGTAGACGACAAGATCCACGCCCGCAGCACCGGCCCCTACTCCCTGGTAACGCAGCAGCCCCTGGGTGGCAAAGCCCAACAGGGCGGCCAGCGGTTCGGGGAAATGGAAGTCTGGGCTTTGGAAGCTTTCGGCGCTGCTTACACCCTGCAAGAATTGCTGACAGTCAAGTCGGACGACATGCAGGGACGCAACGAGGCTTTGAACGCGATCGTCAAGGGTAAATCTATTCCCCGCCCCGGTACTCCGGAATCTTTCAAAGTGTTGATGCGGGAATTGCAGTCGCTATGTTTGGATATTGCCGTTCACAAGGTCAACACCTCTGCTGAGGGGTCTGAGCACGTCGAAGTCGATTTGATGGCGGATGCTGGGGGTCGGCGATCGCCCTCTCGGCCTACCTACGAATCGATTTCCCGCGACGAACTCGACGAGGATCTGTAACAGTTGATAGTTGCAAGGGAGTTCTAAGTTTTGAGTTTTGAGTTTTGAATTAAAAACAACTCACAACTCAAAATTTAAAACTCAAAACTCCTTAAATCTCACATAAAAATGCCTCAGCCGTGTTCGTACCACTGCTGAGGCGAATCAACGCTCCACAAAGACAGAGGCGCTGACATGAACATTGTAACAGTTATTCCTGGAATAGAAGGAGAAATCGATCTATCTACAGGCTGTATTAATTGGCGAGGAAGCAAGCTGAAAAATGGTTACGGGCGCAAGTGGCTCGACGGCAAAACAGTCTTAGTTCACCGTTTAGTCCTCGAATCAAAAATAACAGGATTTCTAGAGTCAGGTTATTTCGCTTGCCACACCTGCGATAATCCAAGCTGCATCAATCCAGAACATCTTGTAGCAGGTTCTGCTGCTGAGAATACCGGGCAAATGATGGGGCGCGATCGGAAAACTCCCAGAGGCAAAAGCATTCCGGGTTCTAGTAAATTGTCGATCGAACAACTGCGGGAAATTCAGACTAAATATCTATCTGGAACAATCAAGAACCACCTAGCAAAAGAGTATGGGGTACAACATGAAACTATTACTAAAATACTTCAGGCAAATATACCCAATAACCTTACCACAATTTCCCCAGGCTTTGTAGGAGAAATTCAAGACAACGGCTGCATAATTTTTCAAGGTGCAAAAGACGGCGCTGGCTACGGTAGGTACTTCACAAATGGGAAATTTAAATCAGTTACTCGTGCTGTTTTAGCCCAGAAGCTGGGATATGAAATCCCTACTTATATGGATGCTTGTCATGTCTGCGACAATCCCAGTTGTATCAATCCAGAACATCTTTGGGCTGGTACTCGCACTCAAAATTTATTAGATGCTTCAAAGAAAGGACGAACTCAAGGAAAAAGTCATCCCCTGTCAAATGCCAAATTAGACTGGGAAAATGTACGAGAAATCCGACAAAGACTAGCAGCAGGAGAGAGGATGAAGGATCTAGCTAAAGAATACGGTGTGGGCTGGGGAGCCATACACAATATTAAATATCACGTCACTTGGAAGGAGGTGGGTGAAGAAGTTCCAGTTCCTCGTATGGGTGGATATCTCGATCGCCATTTGACTTTTGCTCAAGCACAGGAAGTGCGAGAAAGAATTAAAAGGGGAGAATCGATTGGTAAAATAGCTCGGGAATTAGGAGTATCCAGAAATGTTATTTCTGACATTAAAAATTATGTCACCTATAAAAAAGAATGACATCAATGCAGTACCATAGCTCGTCCGAACGACGAGTTAAGTTCCAGAAAGAAGTTTCAAACAAGTCATCAATAGGAGTCAAAAATGGCTAAAATAGAACAACGATTTGATTACGTAAAAATTGGTTTGGCTTCACCAGAAAGAATTCGCCAGTGGGGAGAGAGAACTTTACCCAACGGTCAGATAACCGGCGAAATTTTAAAACCGGAGACCATAAATTACCGGACATTAAAACCGGAAATGGACGGCTTGTTTTGCGAGCGAATTTTTGGTCCTGCTAAAGATTGGGAATGCCATTGTGGCAAGTACAAAAGAGTTCGTCACAGAGGAATTGTTTGCGAAAGATGCGGTGTTGAAGTTACTGAATCTCGAGTCCGCCGCCACCGCATGGGATTTATCAAATTAGCAGCTCCAGTAGCTCATGTTTGGTATCTCAAAGGTATCCCGAGTTACATGGCAATTCTGTTAGATATGCCCCTGCGCGATGTCGAACAAATCGTTTATTTCAACGCTTATGTTGTTCTCAATCCCGGCAATGCTGAAAAATTGCAATACAAGCAATTGCTCACCGAAGATGCTTGGCTGGAAATTGAAGACGAATTGTACAGCGAAGATTCTACACTCACCGGCGTAGAAGTAGGCATCGGTGCCGAAGCATTGCAAGTTTTACTGCAAAACATTCCCCTCGCCGAAGAAGCTGACAAACTGCGGGAAGATATCGCCAATGCTAAAGGGCAAAAACGTGCCAAGTTAATCAAACGTTTGCGGGTAATTGACAACTTTATCGCCACCGGTTCCAAACCCGAATGGATGGTTCTTAGCGTCATCCCCGTAATTCCGCCCGACTTGCGGCCGATGGTGCAGCTAGACGGCGGTCGTTTTGCCACATCTGACCTTAACGACCTCTACCGCAGGGTAATCAACCGCAACAACCGTTTGGCAAGGTTGCAAGAGATTTTGGCACCGGAAATTATCATCCGCAACGAAAAGCGGATGCTGCAAGAAGCCGTAGATGCTTTGATCGACAACGGACGGCGAGGCCGCACTGTAGTCGGGGCCAACAACCGCCCGTTGAAATCACTGTCGGACATCATCGAAGGAAAACAAGGTCGTTTCCGGCAGAACTTGCTAGGAAAACGGGTTGACTACTCCGGGCGTTCGGTAATTGTAGTCGGGCCAAAACTGAAAATACATCAGTGCGGTTTGCCGAGAGAAATGGCGATCGAACTTTTTCAGCCTTTCGTCATCCACCGCTTGATCCGCCAAGGACTCGTCAACAACATCAAAGCAGCCAAAAAACTCATCCAGCGCAGCGATTCCAGCGTTTGGGACGTGTTGGAGGAAGTGATCGAAGGGCATCCCGTAATGCTGAACCGCGCGCCGACGCTGCACCGTTTGGGGATTCAGGCCTTTGAACCGATTTTGGTAGACGGGCGGGCAATTCAATTGCACCCCTTAGTATGTCCCGCTTTCAACGCAGACTTTGACGGCGACCAAATGGCCGTTCACGTCCCCCTGTCCTTGGAATCTCAGGCAGAAGCGCGACTGCTGATGCTGGCTTCCAACAATATTATGTCGCCGGCAACGGGCAGGCCGATCGTCACTCCTTCTCAAGATATGGTACTCGGTTGCTATTACTTGACAGCCGAAAACCCGAACGCTCAAAAAGGGGCCGGCCGCTATTTTTCCAACCTCACCGACGCAGTAGTAGCCTACGAACAAGGTTTAGTTGACTTGCATTCCTACGTGTGGGTGCGCTTCAACGGATCGGTAGAAAATACCGAACCCGATGGAGAACCTTTGAAAGTAGAAACTTCACCTGACGGTACGGTAACAAAAGAATACAAATTCCGTCGCGTTCGGGAAGACTCGAACGGGAAGTTAATTACTCAGTTCATTCGCACGACTCCAGGCCGAATTATATATCACAAAACCATCGAATCGGCAATTAGTAGTTGAGGAGTTAGAAATTATGAGTTTTGAGTTTTGAGTTAAAGACAGTTCAAAATTCAAAACTCAAAACCCAAAATTCATAACTCACGAAGAACTTCCGAAAAATTTTGAATTTTCCCTCAATTCAAAACTCAAAACTCAAAACTCAAAACTCTACAAAACTATCATGACAGCAGATAAAGACAAAGAAATTGTGTTTCGCAACCGAGTCGTAGACAAAGGCCAACTGAAAAAACTAATTTCCTGGGCTTTCACCCACCACGGAACGGCCCGCACGGCCCAAGTAGCGGACAAACTAAAAGACCTGGGCTTCCGCTTCGCCACCAAAGCTGGAGTCAGCATCAGCGTGGACGACCTGCAAGTGCCTCCCTCCAAGAGGGACTTGCTGGAAGCCGCCGAAGCCGAAATCCGCATCACCGAACAAAAATACACCAGGGGCGAAATCACTGAAGTCGAACGCTTTCAAAAAGTAATCGACACCTGGAACAGCACCTCAGAAGACCTCAAAGACGAAGTAGTCCGCAACTTCCGCGCCACCGACCCCCTCAACTCGGTTTACATGATGGCGTTCTCCGGGGCGCGGGGTAACATTTCCCAAGTCCGCCAACTTGTAGGTATGCGCGGGCTGATGGCAGACCCTCAAGGGGAAATCATCGACTTGCCGATTAAAACCAACTTCCGGGAAGGGCTGACCGTTACCGAATACATCATTTCCTCCTATGGTGCTCGCAAAGGCTTGGTAGATACGGCACTCCGCACCGCCGACTCCGGCTACCTCACGCGCCGCTTGGTGGACGTATCCCAGGATGTCATCGTTCGCGAAGTAGACTGCGGCACGCAGCGGGGCATTCGAGTCCGACCGATGACCGACGGTGCCCGAGTTCTGATTGCGCTGAAAGACAGGCTGTTGGGTCGCGTCCTCGCCCGTGATGTCATTCACCCCAAAACCGGGGAAATCGTGGCTTTTGGCGAACAAAAAGCCGTCCGCAACCAACCAATTACCGACGAACTCGCCAACGAAATCGGCAAAGCTGAAGTAGCCGAAGTTTACCTGCGATCGCCCCTGACTTGCGAAGCTACCCGTTCCGTCTGCCAGCACTGCTATGGCTGGAGTCTCGCCCACTCCTCGATGGTGGACATGGGCGAAGCCATCGGCATCATCGCCGCCCAATCGATCGGGGAACCTGGCACCCAGCTTACGATGCGCACCTTCCACACCGGCGGCGTATTCACCGGCGAAGTCGCCAAACAAGAACGCGCCCCCTTTGACGGCACCGTCAAATTCAAAAACCTGCGCACCCGCGCCTTCCGCACCAGACACGGCGAAGAAGCCCTCGTTGCCGAAAACAACGGCAAACTCGAATTCATCTCCGACGCCAGCAAGAGCCAGAAAATCGAACTGGCGATCGCGATCGGTTCTACTTTGATGGTCAAAGACGGACAGAAAGCTAAAACTGGCAGCGTCCTCGCCGAAGTCCCGATCGCGGGTCGCGCCGCTCGCAAAACCACGGAAAAGGTCACTACCGACGTAGCATCCGACTTGGCCGGTGAAGCCAAATTTGCTGACATCGTACCGGAAGAAAAAACCGACCGCCAGGGCAATACCACCCGCACCGCCAGCAAAGGCGGGCTGATCTGGATCTTGTCCGGGGAAGTTTACAACCTGCCCCCCGGTGCCGAACCCAGCGTCAAAAACGGCGATCGGGTGGAAGCCAACACCGTCCTGGCAGAAACCAAACTGCAAACCGAACACGGAGGCGTCGTCCGCATCGCTGACGAACGCGAAATCGAAATCATCACCGCCCAAGTCTTGCTCGATCGGGCCACAGTCCGCGCCGAAACCGCAGGCGGTCGGGAACACTACACGATCGAAACCACTAACAACCAGCGCTTCTCCCTCAAAACCGCCCCCGGCAGCAAAGTCACTAACGGCGAAGTCGTAGCCGAATTGCTGGACGACACCTACCGCACCCCCACCGGCGGCATCGTCAAATACGCCGGTGTGGAAGTCAAAGGGCGCGGCAAAGCGAAACAGGGATTGGAAGTAGTTAAAGGTGGCACCCTACTGTGGATACCGGAAGAGTGCCACGAAGTCAACAAAGACCTTTCCCTGCTGCTGGTAGAAGACGGCCAGTACGTCGAAGCTGGCACCGAAGTCGTCAAGGACATCTTCTGCCAAACCGCCGGTGCTGTAGAAGTCACCCAGAAAAACGACATTCTCCGGGAAATTGTCATCAAACCTGGTGAACTGCACCTGCTGGAACGCCCGCCCCTAACTTTCGGGGAAGGTCAAATCGTCAATGCGGGTCAAGAAATCGTCCCCGGCTTGGTAGCGCAGGAACTCGGCTACGCCGAATACATCGAAACTCCCGAAGGTCCAGCCTTGCTGCTGCGTCCGGTCGTCGAATATCCCGTACCCGACAAACCCCCCGTACCCTCGCAAACCGCTCTCAACGAATCGATCGCCCTCAAAGCAGTGCAGCGCCTGCCCTACAAAGACGGCGAGCGCGTCAAATCCGTTGAAGGACTCGAACTGCTGCGCACCCAATTAATTTTAGAAATCGGCACCGAAGCCCCGCAGCTAGCAGCAGACATCGAACTGCTGCCGTTGGAAGAGGACGAGGCAGAGGAAACCGCAGAGGGAGAAAGTCCGGCAATGCGCTTGCAGCTAGTGATCCTCGAATCCCTAGTCATCCGCCGCGACGTAGCCGCCGACCCCACCCAAGGCAGTACCCACACCAGACTGCTAGTTACCGACGGTCAAGAAATTGCCCCAGGCGCTGTAGTCGCCCGCACCGAAATCCTCTGCAAAGAAGCCGGCACCGTGCGGGGCATCCGCGAAGGTGCTGCAGAACCGGTGCGCCGTCTGCTAGTCATGCGGGAAGCCGACTTAAGCACTGTGGAGGTAAGTGGCACTCCTACCGTCAGCGCCGGCGATTTGCTCGTAGCTGGCACCGAAATTGCACCCGGAACCGTACTTTCCGAGTCCGGCCAGGTCGTCAAAATCGTTCCGGCAACAGCCAGCGAACCGACGAAAGTGTTCCTCAGGGTTGCCCGTCCTTACCGAGTATCGGCCGGTGCCGTACTCCACGCAGATGACGGCGACTTGGTGCAGCGCGGGGACAACTTGGTTATCCTAGTGTTCGAGCGCGCCAAAACTGGAGACATCATCCAGGGTTTACCGCGGATCGAAGAACTGCTCGAAGCCCGCAAGCCTAAAGAAGCCTGCATTTTGGCAAAACGTCCGGGTACGGCTCAGGTAACTACCGACGGCGACGGCGTGGAGCTCAAAGTAGTTGAAGATGACGGCCGGATCGAAGAATACCCCCTGCTGCCGGGACAAAACCCGATCGTCTCCGACGGGCAGCGGGTCGGGGGGGCTGAAGCGCTGACCGACGGGCCGGCAAACCCCCATGAAATTCTCGAAGTGTTTTTCAACGTCCTCAAAGAGCGCCAGCCTACCTTTGAGTCGGCTTTGGAGAGCTTCCAGCAGGTGCAGACTTTCTTGGTCAATGAAGTGCAATCGGTATATCAATCTCAAGGAATTGATATTTCTGACAAGCACATCGAAGTCATCGTGCGCCAGATGACTAACAAAGTGAGAATTGAAGACGGGGGCGATACCACCATGCTGCCGGGGGAACTTGTCGAACTGCGGCAAGTGGAACAGGTCAACGAAGCCATGTCGATTACCGGCGGCGCGCCGGCGGACTACACTCCGGTGCTGCTGGGGATTACCAAGGCTTCGCTGAATACCGACAGCTTCATCTCTGCTGCTTCCTTCCAGGAGACTACCAGAGTGCTGACGGAGGCCGCGATCGAAGGTAAATCTGACTGGTTGCGGGGACTCAAAGAGAACGTGATTATCGGGCGCTTGATTCCGGCCGGCACCGGGTTCAACGCTTACGAGGATGCGGGAGTTCAGGACGCGGCTTTTGACGGCGGTGTTTACGACGGGGACGATCGCGACTTGCAGGAAGACGTAGTGCTGGACGACCGCCGCGCCCGCCGCGCTTATACAATCGATAACTCTTTCGGAGGTCGCGAGCGATCGGGACCGCTGTCTGGCGATGATTTTTCCTACTCTATTGATGAAGATTTTGAGGAGGAGGTAGATGTCGAAGAGGATGAAGAGTTTGGCTCTTTAAGCGATGATAGCGACCTCACCGCTTTGGCTGATGAAGATGATGACGATATCATCGGTTACGATGAGGATGAGTATGAGGATTAATCGTTTGGCGGGCGATCGTCCGTAAATTAATTCGCAATTCATCAGGTTTTTCCAAACAAAAAGCGCCCCGATATATGAGGGCGCTTTTTATTATTTAGGGCTTGCTGAATAAGTGCTGAATCTATTGCTGCGTACTGATTTGGTTTGCCTTTAGCCTTAAACTCTAGAACGAACATCTGACGTGGGAACTCGCTACGTTAAATTTCTAGCACAAAGTCGTCCTAGAAGGACGGGGCTTTAAACCCAAGTTTTCGGTAAATTAAAACTGCCAAGACCTCGAAGTGTTTCCCAAAAAAGTCGGTCTGCTTGGCTCGCCAGCAAGGATGCTCGCACTGGGAAAAAAGTAGACCGTAAAACCAGAGGTGGTAAAGAATAATTTATGCCGAGGGATTTAAAAACCGATCGCCCGCCAGCCTGATACGACTGGCGGTTGGCGGTGGCGATCCGAGAAAAAAGTTCACTCCGGGAGCAAAGCCTTGATTCGATCGACAAACTCTTGGTGGTCTACTACGGGTTTCGAGATGTAACCGTCAGCACCGCTCTGATCGAGAAAAGTTTCGCGATCTCCAGCCATCGCGTGAGCTGTTACCAAAATTATCGGCAACGCGGATGTTTGCGGGTCAGCCTTGAGCATTTGGGTAATCTTGATGCCGTCAACAGCTTTCCCCTGGTACACGCTGCGCGAAAGAGACACATCCATTAAAATCAAATCAGCTTCTCGGGACTGGGCAATCTGTATCACCTCTTCGACATTTTCCGTATGTTTCACGGCTAAGCCGCCCCGCTTAGTCAGAATCTTGGAAAAAACCCGAGCATTAACCAAATCGTCCTCTACAATCAGAACGGTCTTCATAAAACCTCATGGGATGTTTGGAAATTCCCAACTCAAGCGCTGGGGAATGAAAAACGACTCAGCTTGTTTTAACAAGCATCCCAAACAAGGGAGTCAGTTTTTAGTGCTGCAAGCTGGGAACAGACAAACCCGCATCAATTTTTTGCTTCGCTAACGCGATGCTTTGCTAACGCTACATACTGCCGGAAAGAGCGGTTAAAAAGCCTGCGATGGCATTTTTAAGATCTTTCCAGCTACTGTATCCAAGCAGTTCGCTTTTCCTCGAAAAGACAGGACCAACGCCACTTTAGCCTCAAATTCAAAAGTCGGTCAGCCTATCCCTCCCATCCCCCAACAGAATTTGGGGGTCAGTGACAAGTATTTTCTTTCCTGCTTGCTCTTAGAATAAAGCAATGTTTACTAAAACTGGCATTACCGAAATCGGTAAAGCAACCGATCGCCTGCAAATGCAATCGCAGCCACTAAAAATTTTAGCCGAGGGTGTAAAGTGCGAGGTGGCGATCCAGGCGCATCGCAGCACCGGACTCAAACAGCGAACTGTCCCATATCGCGACCCGACCGGTCAGATGAACTGCTTGCATAACGCTGGCACGATCGTGGCGAGCGTGCGGATTTTTGCTGTTTTCTGAAGAGATGTGTGATTTTCAATTGAGGTACGTGCAATTGAAGGCAAGTTAGAGGTTAGGGTAAGGGTAAGTGCGATCGAAGGCAAGAGTTGCCCATTTTCATCGAGAACCTCCGAGAAACCCTGTCCGTTTCACGGCTCTGAGGGATAGGAGGCGAGTGAGGAGTTCCACCCCTTACCGAAACCGACAATCTTGAGAGTTCCCAAGAGAAGGGGTGGGCGACGAATGAGCAATAGATCTGTGCATAGAAACGAAGGATGGTGAATCAGTAGTTTTCGCTGTATAATAAATATCTTGGCGAAAGTAATGGTTATGTACTCAACTCAGAAAAATCAATTAAGAGATCTGAGCAAAGCTGAATTCTTGGCTTTGAGAGAGTTGTGCAGGTTGAGTAAGAACCTCTACAATGTGGGTCTTTACACCGTCCGCCAATACTTTTTCGAGGAACGCAAGCACTTGCGCTATGAAGGAGTTTACCATTTGTGCAAAGAGAATGAGAACTATCAACTTCTCAATACTGATATTGCACAGCAAACCCTCAAGGTAGTAGATCGCACCTTTAACAGTTTCTACGCCTTGATAGAAGCGGTTAAGTCTGGAGTTTTTCAGCAGAAAGTGAGACTGCCTCACTACTTGCCTAAAGATGGGTATTTTGTGCTGATAATCCCCAGAATTAAAGTCAAAGATGGAAAGTTTAAAGTACCGATGTCCCATGCCTTTAAACGGCAATTTGGAGAGGTGACAATAAATTTTCCGGCAAGACTCAACCCCGAAGCAATCAAGGAAGTTAGGATTCACCCCAAGTATGACGCTCGATTTTTTGA
The DNA here is from genome assembly GCA_025454405.1 of Oscillatoriaceae cyanobacterium Prado104. Taxonomy (GTDB): domain Bacteria; phylum Cyanobacteriota; class Cyanobacteriia; order Cyanobacteriales; family Microcoleaceae; genus Microcoleus. The sequence goes on from JALOON010000003.1 coordinate 74,983, forward strand.
AGTAGAGTACATATCTCAAAGTGAAGTCGAACCACAAGAAACTCTTCAAAAAAGTGCGATAGCTATTGATTTGGGATTGGATAATCTGGCTACTTGTGTCGATACCAATGGGGCATCCTTTATTGTGGATGGTCGCAAACTTAAATCTATCAACCAATGGTTTAACAAGGAAAATGCTAGATTGCAATCCATCAAGGAGCGGCAGAAAATCCCCAAGCTTACCGAGCGTCAATGTCGGCTGTATATCAATCGAAGCAACCGAGTTAGAGACTACCTCAACAAAGCGGCTAGGTTGATAATCAACCACTGTATCGAGCGGAAAATCGCTAGTTTGATAGTTGGGTTCAATCCCGGCATCAAGCAAGAGATTAATATCGGTAGTCGCAACAACCAAAATTTTGTGCAAATACCTTTTCACAACTTGAGAAATAAACTCAAGTCTTTGTGCGAACGATATGGATTGATTTACAAGGAACAAGAAGAAAGTTACACCTCTAAATCGAGCTATTTGGATGGTGATGAACTGCCTGTCTACAATGCCGACAAACCAGCTACTTACCAGTTTTCGGGTTCGCGAATTAAGCGAGGATTGTATCGGAGTAAGGAAGGACATTTGATTAATGCTGACGCGCAAGGCGCGGCGAACATTGGACGTAAAAGCAAGCAGAATGGTTTTACCGGACTGTCTAGAGGCTGTTTGGCACAGCCGTTGCGAATCAAGATCTGTTAAGGTTTGGATTCTCAAGAATCCCCGTCCGTTTCACGGCGGGGAGTGTCCACCCTTACTCTACCAAACAAGTTAAGTTTATTTTTACCCGCGTGCTGAGCAGTTTGGTCTCGCAGTTGGTTCGCTTCCAGCAACTCTAACTGTTGGTTCGCCTCCGGCACACTTTTTTGATTCGAGACAGGCGACCCGACTCAGCATTGAGCCAGCAGCTAGCACTCAGGAATTAACGGACACAAGGACTCATGGCCAAACAACTCAACCTACTTTCCGGGCAAGTAATTTCCACGGCCCTGCACACCGAGATGCAGCAATCGTACCTCGAATATGCCATGAGTGTGATCGTCGGGCGCGCTCTGCCGGATGTTCGCGATGGGTTAAAGCCCGTTCACCGTCGGATTTTGTACGCGATGCACGAACTTGGTTTGACGCCCGATCGCCCTTACCGGAAGTGTGCCAGGGTAGTTGGGGATGTTTTGGGCAAATACCACCCCCACGGCGACCAAGCTGTTTACGATGCTTTGGTGCGCATGGTTCAGGAGTTTTCCAGCCGCTATCCTTTGCTTGCCGGTCATGGCAATTTCGGTTCGGTGGACAATGACCCGGCGGCTGCCATGCGCTATACGGAAACTAGATTGGCTGCGATCGCTCACGAAGCTATGCTAGCTCAAGTTAGCGATGCAACCGTTGATTTTACAGCCAATTTTGACAGTTCGCAGGAGGAACCGATGGTACTGCCGGCGCAGTTGCCTTTCCTGCTACTCAATGGCTGTACTGGTATTGCTGTGGGCATGGCTACCAACATCCCGCCTCACAATTTGGGGGAAGTGGTTGACGGTTCGATCGCTTTGATTGAAAACCCGGAACTCTCTGACGAGAAGTTGCTGGAACTGATTCCGGGACCTGATTTCCCGACGGGCGGGGAGATTGTCGCTACGGAAGGCATTGTTGATGCTTACACGAAGGGGCGGGGTGGCATTGCGGTGCGGGGCGTGGTGCGAGTTGAGGAACTGCCGGGAAACCGCAAGGTGCGTACTAAAACGGCGCTGGTGGTAACGGAGTTTCCTTTTCAAGTCAATAAGGCTGCTTGGATTGAAAAGGTGGCTGAGCTTGTCAATGCGGGACGCCTGGAAGGAATTGCCGATCTGCGGGATGAGAGCGATCGATCGGGTATTCGCGTGGTTATCGAACTCAAACGGGAGGTTCCCCCGGAAGTTGTTTTGGCCCGCCTTTACCAGCAAACTGACTTGCAAACTAATTTTGGCGCGATTTTGCTGGCGATTGTTAACGGTCAGCCCCGGCAGTTGACCCTGAGACAACTGTTGCAGGAATTTCTAGATTTTCGAGAGGTCACGCTTACTAAAGGCTACACTCACGAGCTTGAGGCTGCCGAACGCCGCTGTCACATTGTTGAAGGGCTACTCTTGGCTTTGGGAAATCTGGATGCGGCGATCGAGATTCTCCGCCGCGCCCCCGACGGCAGCACTGCTAAGCAATCGCTGCAAGTTAGACTCAATTTGAGCGAAACTCAAGCTGATGCGATTCTGGCGATGCCGATGCGGCGTTTGACTGGTTTGGAACGCCAAAATTTACAGGATGAGTTTGCAGAATTAACTGCAAAAATTCAGGAATTGCAGCGGTTGTTGGGCGACAGGCGCGAACTTTTGAAGGCTTTGAAAAAAGAATTGCGATCGCTAAAACGCAAGTATGCTAACCCCCGCCGCACTAAATTGGTGTCAGTTGCACCAGCCGCGGAAAGCGGCGAACTGCCAGCTCGTGGTAAGAATAATTCGACGGCAAAACAGTCCGATGCGCCAGCGGTTTCTCAGAGTTTGCAACCAGTTTCCGAACCAGAGGAAACTATTGTTGAATTTACTCACAAACAGTACGTGCGGCGCGTACCCGCCACGAGCGATCGACCGCGTTCTAAAAGTAGAGAAAAATCGAGCCAGCAAAGTGAAAAAAATGAAGATTTTATTGTCACTGCCAACCTGACAAGAACCGATCGCAATTTGGTAATATTAACTCCAACAGGCAAAGTTTACCCGCTGAAAGTTGCTGATATTCCCGTGATTCAAGGTCGCGATCGCGGAACTCCGATAGTTAGTTTGCTCTCGCCGACTGCTGCTAAAGATAGCACGGGGAAAAGTTTGTCGGAAATCTCTATCGCCCACTTTATTTTGCCGGAAAATCTCGCAGCCGGAGATGTAATTACTTTGACCCAGCAAGGAAAAATTAAGCGCTTGCCGCTGGCAGAATTTGCTGAGTTAACCAATCGCGGCGTTACTGTTGTTAAGCTGAAGGAGGACGATCGTTTGCGCTGTGCGAGTTTGAGCAAGCCGGGAGAACAGGTAGTTATTGCTACTTCCGGCGGGCGAGTGCTCCGCTTTGAAATAGATGACGAACAACTACCACCTATGGGCCGCGCCGCACAGGGTTCTCAAGCAACTAGGCTGCGGAAACAGGAAGAGTTGGTCGGTTGCATTACTCTCGATCCGGCGGATAGTTTGGCACTATTTTCGGAGTTGGGTTGGGCTAAGCGGATGCCTGCTGGTTCTGTGAGGCTGACTAATAGGGGCGAAATAGGGACTCAAGCTTTTCGTTTTGCCGATCCCCAGGATGCTTTGGTCGGCTTGCTGCGAGCTGTTCCCGGTGCGGATGTTAAACTTTTAACTAATACCGGACGCTGGCTGCGATCGACTGTTGATGCTATTGCTTTTTGGGGGAAAGATGCTGCGGGCGATCGCGTTTTTGAACTCAATCCTGGTGAAAAAATTATCAAGGTCATTGGATAGTTTTGAGTTTTGAGTTTTGAGTTTTGAGTTGAAAGAGAGGAGTTTTGAGTTTTGAGTTTTGAGTTGAAAGAGAGGAGTTCTGAGTTTTGAGCTTTGAGTTGGAAGAGAGGAGTTTTGAGTTTTGAGCTTTGAGTTGGAAGAGAGGAGTTTTGAGTTTTGAGTTTTGAGTTTTGAGTTTTGAATTGAAAGAGAGGAGTTTTGAGTTTTGAACTCTGAGTAGTTCGCACCCGTGGGTGAGTTTTGAGTTGACAGTTGACCAATTACCAATTACCAATTACCAATTACCCAATCTAAAATCTAAAATCTAAAATATAAAATCGATCGATGGCTCAAGTAATATTAGAAAATATCTACAAAAGTTTTCCCCTCAGACAAGGAGAAAAATCAAAAGAGACAGACTCAGAAGAAAACCTCTCCTCTGCTGCCTCTAGTTCTGCTTCTAACAGCGTTTTGCGGCGCATTAACCTAACTGTAGAAGACGGGGAATTTATGGTGCTTGTAGGGCCTTCTGGCTGCGGGAAAAGCACTTTGTTGCGCTCGATCGCGGGTTTGGAAACCCTCACGGCCGGCAATATTTGGGTGGGCGATCGGCTGGTTAACGATTTGCCTCCAAAAGACCGAGATATCGCTATGGTATTTCAAAATTACGCTCTCTACCCCCATTTAACAGTTTACGACAATCTCGCTTTTGGATTGCGCCGATCGGGGAGAAGGAAGAAGGAAGAAGGTTCGGCAACGGATTTTGTAGCGGATGTAACGGATGTAACGGATAGAAGGAAGACCGAAGTTGGAAGAAGGAAGAAGGAAGAGGGAAGAAGGAAGAAGGAAGAAGAGATTGTTAGAGACAGCAAGAACTTAGCTGATTCCAATTCGAGCAATCAATTAATTCAGGATTTATTAGAGGATTTTTTAGTAGGAATTACGCGCCAACTGCCAACGGGATTGCGCTATGTATCGGCGCGGGAAAAGGCTGTGGGCGATCGAGTTGTGAAAGTAGCTCAATTGTTGCAAATAGAATCGCTGTTGCACCGCTTGCCAAAACAATTATCGGGGGGACAAAAACAGCGGGTTGCCTTGGGAAGGGCGATGGCGCGAAATCCTGAGGTTTTTTTAATGGACGAACCGCTGTCGAATCTTGATGCTAAATTGAGGGCGGAAACTAGAGCTCAAATCGTGCAGTTGCAGCGGCAGTTGGGAACGACTACTATTTATGTAACTCACGACCAAACTGAGGCGATGACGATGGGCGATCGCATTGCTGTGATGAATGCAGGTCAATTGCAACAAGTAGCTCAACCCCTAGAACTTTACCGCAATCCGGCTAACTTATTTGTAGCAGCTTTTATCGGTTCTCCGCCGATGAATTTTCTGCCAGTGGAATTTACGGCACCGCTGTTAATTTCTCACCCGCAGTTTCGCTTTACTTTACCGGATATTTGGGCGAGAAATTTACAGAAATATGACGGTCGATCGCTCATTTTAGGTATCCGCCCCGAACATTTGAGCATCCATCCCCCGGCAACTAAAAATCTGTCGGTACAAGTGGATCTTGTGGAAGCTTTGGGACATGAAACTTATTTGTGGGTGACTTTGACTGATGCGCCGGCAATCCGCATGCAGGTGCGAGTACCGCCCGATCGCGCCGTGCGAGTTGGCGAGGAGATTTGGCTGGCGATCGCGCCGGAAAAAATTCACCTATTCGATCCCGACACCGAGTTAGCCATTTTCCCGCGCTAATTAATACTCGCTTAGTGCTATCCTAAATCCGAGTTTGCTACCCCATTTTTCCACTGAAGCAATCGCCCGATATCTAGCAAGTATCAAAGATTTTTAAAAAGGAAGAGGGGGAGAGTGGGAGAGGGGGAGAGGGGGAGAGGGGAGAATTTTTACTTCTTTCTTCTTCTTTCTTCCTTCTTCCTTCTTCCGTCTTCCGTCTTCCTTCTTCCTTCTTCCTTCTTCCTTGAACTGTACTTCCCCATCAGTCGGGCGATCGGCCGCTACCCCTCGCCTCGTTAACGCGATAGTCCCGAACGCACGTGCGTTCAGAAACCGGGTTTTTTCTGAAAATAAGGGTTCCAGCCCCCTGATTCGGTAAAAAACCCGGTTCCTCATTCAGAAACTTGCACTTCTGCCAATCTTTTGTTATATTAATTTACATAACGCTAACAAAACTTAACGAAGGGAGTTCGCACCATGCAAGAACAAAAGCGCAATGCTTGGAATTGGGGCTTCACCGCAGGGGCCGAAAACTGGAACGGTCGTTTGGCAATGATTGGTTTTTCTGCTGCTCTCATCATTGAGTTAGTTTCCGGTCAAGGCCTGCTTCACTTCTGGGGCATCATGTAATTGCCAAGTTAAAAAATTTTCAGACACTGCCAAATTTGGGAGTTCCAAAACGGACTCCCAAATTTTTGCATTAAAAATGCCGAAATCTAGAGTGACAGTCCCAGTAAAAGAAATTAACGAATTCCTGCTATTTAAAACCAGGACATTACCTGACAGCGAATTGACACTTCAACGGGGAGCGACGGCCGGATTAACCCTCTGTGTCCGGGATCGGTTTAGCCTGACGAGCCTACTGTTCTAAAATTAAGTCTCCTCTGTCTGGAGCTTCCTGGAACGTCCCCTGCAGCTAGCTCGATCGAACGCAAAGACTAGCGAAAATCCCGATCGATTCCGCTAACTTGCAACTCGATCGGAGGGCTGGAAATACCAGCCCCCTTAACGGGCAATCACTCTTTCGGGTGATGCGAGACAAATACTCTAGCGGATATATTCTTTTAAGATGCTGTTCCGGTTGGGATGGCGCAACTTCCGCAGTGCTTTAGCTTCGATTTGCCGGATCCGTTCGCGGGTGACGTTAAAGATTTGACCGATTTCCTCCAAGGTCTTCATCCGTCCGTCATCCAAACCGTAACGCAAGCGCAGCACGTCGCGTTCGCGGGGGCTGAGAGTATCTAACACGCTTTCCAAATCTTCCCTGAGCAAATTTTTCGATACTTGGTCTTCTGGAGTTTCGCCGTCGGACTCGATAAAATCTCCGAGACGGGAATCTTCCTCTTTACCGATCGGAGTTTCTAAAGAAATGGGCAACTGTGCGGATTTGGCAATGAAGCGCAACTTCTCGATCGTCATTTCCATGCGCGTCGCAATTTCTTCCTCTGTAGGCTTGCGACCCATTTCCTGAGACAGCAGTTTGGTAGTTTTCTTAATTCTTGAAATCGTTTCGTAAAGGTGAACGGGGAGGCGGATGGTGCGGGATTGGTCGGCAATTGCCCTGGTAATAGCTTGACGGATCCACCAAGTCGCGTAGGTCGAGAATTTGTAGCCTTTTTCGTGGTCGAATTTCTCTGCTGCCCTGATTAAGCCCAGAGAGCCTTCTTGAATTAAATCTTGGAAAGATAAACCGCGATTCATGTATTTTTTAGCGATCGACACCACCAAACGCAAGTTTGACTGCACCATTTTTTCCTTGGCGCGACGGCCAACATGCAAGCGGTGGCGGAACGCAGGCAGTGCCATATCTACAGCTTTTGCCCACTCATTATCTTTGGGTTCGCGGTCTAATTCTGAGAGCAATTGTTCTCGAACTTGCTCCAATTCCAGCAAGTCCGCAATCTTGCGAGCCAGTTCGATCTCTTCGTCCGCCCGCAGCAGTCTGATCCGACCGATTTCTTGCAGGTAAAGACGGATAGAGTCTTCAGTATAATGCTTTTTCTTGGCCTGAGCCCGACGGCGGGCTTTGGCACTTTTGCCGGACTTAGCGTCGTCGTCATCTGATGGAGAGTCTAAAAATTCTTCTCGATCGTCGTCTTCGTCGATAAAAAATTCCAACTCGCCATCCGGCAGAACGCTTTGAGCGCTGCGCAGCAACTCGATTTTTTCCATTTCGGGTTCGATCGTGGTTTCGAGTAAAGTGTTAGCCTGGATCATGCCGCCTTCCTCATGCTCCTGAATTGAAGAATAAATAACAGTGAGATAGTGTCTGTTTGTAGTTTAGACAACTTAGCCAATATTGGCATTACCGCAGCAAAAAATATTGTTTTTTTTGCGGGTCGAGTTGCGAGAACTTTAAAAACAGTCAAGTTTCTAAAGTAATTTTGAACTCGTGTTTGAAATTGCGATCCCACCTTCGACCTTCGCCGGATTGAGAAGCGCTACCTCGAACAGAGCGTTTTGCTTTTTAAAAGCAGCTATTTGCGGTAGGATCTGCGATGGTTGACCCAGATAAGTACATCGAGGCGCGATCGATCGCATCTCTACAAATACTGGCTTTTTTACTTGCTGCTTGAAGTTTTTACTGCTGCCAGCTTGCTTGCACATTCCGCGAGCAACTTCCGTATTGAAGGTGTCGGGCTTTTGTTTCGCCTGCAGTGAAACGCCGGTACTAAACATCTTAGCTGTGCTGGGAATTTTTGCCACTTTTACAGCTTGTCTGTCGCACCGACCGCCACACTTTTGAACTCAAGCAAAAGCGCGATCGGGATCGGATCTTGCCAAGACCTTTCAGATTGTAGCCTTTCTTACAAAAAATGGAAGATATTTTCCCATATTTGTCAAGAGCGCGGGCAACTCTCTAAGCTTAGCTTAACAATTCCGGCTCGCCAGACGCGAAACACAATCGCGACCGCTCCCGCCAGCAGTTGGCACGGACGCAGTGGGGTTGTATTCTGAGAATATTTGGGTGAACGGGTGTGGCGAAAATTGACCGACAGTTGTCGGACTGTTTGAGATTTGCCAGAATTCCGGCTAATGCCATCCGTGTAGGTGCACCCATCGTCTTTGCTGCTTTGTGAAACTTGCTCGAACCAGCTTCAAAGCTAACTGGCGTTCACTTCCTACGATGTTGGGTAGTCGGCTATCCCAAGATTAAGTAGGCTATCCCCCTCAAGCCAAGGGTTCGCAATTCCAGATATTAATCCTAGCGATACTAGCGTTTAAGTCTGCTCAATTTGAGTCATAACACAATTGGCGATTGAATAAATCTCGTAGTTGTAGTTGTGCAACGGCAACTCTGGATGAGTTGCCGAGAATTACCCCAAGTGAAGTGCTGCGGGTCGATCGGTGCAACAGGGGCTTTGATTGCTAAGTTAGCTCAATTCTCAGGAATTGGCTCTCATTTTGGCATTAAATCACTTTAAGTTTTTAACGGCACAGTCTCATTTAAGCAATTAACACTCTCCTTTGTGAGGAGGAGAGAGATTCTTTTATTATGCTCAACGATCTGCTCTGTGTCCAGGGAGCCTAAAAACCGTCTTAAAAGAACGGGTTAAACCCTCCGCTACACTTCAGTCGAGTTTTTTAGCAAACACGAGTTTGTCGTGTCGGGGGTCAAGACCGACCGGATAAATTTTATCTAGAGCTCGATCGAGGCGCAACTCTCGATCTCCCATTTCGCGAAAATTTTTGGGGAAATTTTAGGATCGCCATCGCAATCGACCGCCTGGTTGCGTTCCTATCGCCAGCTAACTTCACACTTACTTTATATATATTGCTGCAATGTGAAGATTAGACCAAAAAGTCAAATTTATTTGAAGTAAAATTGCGCTATTGTCGCATTTTTAATTTAGCTGCGAAACAAATTACTGCTGGTTGCGCAGCCGGGGGTTAACAAACTCGTTTAAGCCTTCTCCTACCAAAGACAATCCCACTACCATTAAAGTCATTGCCAAACCGGGAAACAAAGCCGTCCACCAAATACCGGTTGGCAAAGCATCCAAGGCCAAACGCAAGTCATGTCCCCATTCCGGCGTTTCTTCGGGAAGTCCCAGACCGAGAAAGCCCAAACCTCCCAAGGTTAAAATTGCGTCGGCGGCGTTGAGGGCGAATAGCACCGGCACGCTCTGAATTACATTGAGAAATAAGTACCGAGACAGGACTGTCCAAGTGTCAGCTCCCATAGCTCGAGCTGCTTCCACAAACAGTTCGGTTTTGACGCTGGTGGTGTGATTTCTAACAACGCGGTAGTATTGAGGAACGTAGGAAATACTCAGAGCGATCGCGGCATTGAGAACTCCTTTTCCCACAACAAAAGCCAGAGTCAAAGACAGCAGCAATCCCGGCAAAGTATAAATTGTATCCATTAAAAATAACAGTACCCGATCGAGCTTGCCCCCCAAATAACCGCTAACTAAACCTAGCGGCACGCCGATACACAAGCTCAAAGCAGTAGCTAAAATCACCACTTGCCAAGCAGCCCCGGAGGCAAACAACGTGCGGGAAAACACATCGTAACCTTGGCGGGTCGTACCGAACCAATAAGTCGCCGACGGCGGTTCGTGAATCGGATTGATTAAAGCATCTGTCGGATTTTGCAGCCACCCCCAAGCTTGCAGGGCTGGAGACAAGACGGCAATCAGTACGAACACAGCAGTTAATGTCAAACCAACCCACATCATTTTCATTGACAGGTTGGACGGGGCGATCGAGTTAAAAAATCGCGGCATTCGGAGATGGGTGGGAGCCATATTTGCAGAAGGAAGAAGGAAGAAGGAAGAAGGAAAAAGGAAAAATGGAAGAAGAAGGAAAAAGGAAGAAGGAAAAAGGAAAAATGGAAGAACTCGCTTGAAGTAGCGATCGAGAAGCCTGCACCATACTCAAAAGAGTTGGTGCAGGAGCTTCACTGACTACAAATTGCTGGCAATTAACTCGCGGTACTGACTTTTTGGCTTCACTCCCTTAAGTTCGGTCAGCAAAGCTTTGTCTTTAAAATACTGAATCGTCGGCGTACCGACAACGCCAGCATTTTCAGCAATTTCTGGATCTTCCTCAATGTCGATTTCCACGTAGTGGATTTTGCCGTCGAACTCATCTACTACCTTGCTCAAAATCGGCTTGAGGCTGTGGCAAGGGCCGCAAGTCGGAGCGGAATACTTGACCACAATCAGTCGATCGCTCTCGTGGAAAAGTTTCCGCAGGGCGTAACCTCCCTCGTGCCGCGTGTCGTTGATATCGAAGTTCTCGCTGGTTTTGCGGACTTTCGGAGCTTCCGTTTCTGCTGCGGGTTGCTGCGATTCTTCGGTTTGATGGAATTCCTGAGTCAAGCCGTTCGAGGACAGCCACCTTTCTGCCAGCATTGCCCCCATGCAGCCGCTGCCTGCTGCGGTGATTGCTTGGCGGAACTCGTGGTCTTGCACGTCGCCGACAGCATAAACTCCTTCAACGCTAGTTTCTACCGAGCCGTGTTTGGTAACGATGTAACCTACTTCGTCGAGTTCTAACTGGTCTTTGAACAGTTGAGTGTTGGGAGTGTGACCGATCGCGTAAAACAATCCTTTCACCATCAAGTCACTTTCGTCGCCGGTCAGGATATTTCTAATTCTTACGCCGTCCATTTTGCCGCCCGCTTCGCCCAACACATCTACCGCTTCGCTGTTCCAGTGCACGGTAATTTTGGGATTGTTCAGCACTCGGTCTTGCATGGCTTTGCTCGCCCGCATCCGATCGCGCCTTACCAACATGTGTACGTGGGAGCCGTATTTTGTCAGGTAAATGGATTCTTCTGCTGCTGTATCTCCCGCGCCGATGACTGCTAAATCTACTCCTTTAAATAGCGGGGTAGCGCCGTCGCAAATCGCGCAGGCGGAAATTCCGTGGCTCCAAAATACGTGTTCACTGGGCAGTCCCAACCTTTTTGCCGTCGCGCCTGTGGCGATGACTATGGTGTGGGTTTTGATTTCTCGTTCGTCCGATCGCACGGTAAACGGACGCTGGCTCAAATCTACGGAGGTTACATCTTCTGTATGTAGCTCTGCACCCCAACGCACTGCTTGAGCTTTCATCCGATCCATGAGCTGCGGGCCGGTGATGCCTTCGGGGAAGCCGGGAAAGTTTTCTACTTCTGTGGTCGTCATCAGTTGGCCGCCGGGAATGCCTCCCATTTGGTAGCCTTCAAAGACTACTGGTTTAAGGTTTGCTCTGCCGGCGTAGATGGCAGCCGTGTAGCCAGCAGGGCCGGAGCCGATAATTACTAGGTTTTCTACGGTTTGTTGGGTCATAGCTACTTTCTTAAACTCATAACGACTTCACTTTATTTTTATTATAGCAGAAGTTGGGAGAGGGCGATCTCGATCGCTCCAAGAGAGGCAGTAGGGACAAGGCAATGTTTCGTCCGTGACATACTCCTACACTGTACTCGCAGAGTCAGTGTAGGCTTCCAAGACAGTCCAGCTATCGCTGTGCGTAGACTCTTGGCTTTAAGAACGGGATGCCCCACCGCTCTTTGTTTTATATTTATCGCTGCATTACGATCGCGGTCAAGACTACATCCACAATGGGGGCAGTCGTGCCAGCGTTCGTGCAGTTTTTTAGGAACTTTCGCACCACAATTAGAACAATCTTGACTTGTGCCAGATGCTTTCACTGGGATTACCAACAAACCAGCTTTTTCGGCTTTGTTTGTCAGTACCGACAGAAAGTTTGACCATCCGGCATCAAGCACAGACTTTGCCAATCGAGTACGCGCAAGTCCTTTGACATTCAAATCTTCAACTGCAATAACATCAGATTTTTTCAATAAGTTGTTAGCCGTTTTGAAATGAAAATCTTTGCGTCGATCTGCAACTTTTTTGTGTTGAAGGACTTGTGAATAGATTTGAGAGTACCAAGGATGAGTTTTCTTGAGTTGAGGTAAGGTTTTCTTCTGACTGTAATAGTCGGGATTCTTGCGTAATTCTGGGAGATGACAAACAAGGGGGCAAGCATTGAGGGGACAACGATTTTGCTCGTACCAGTTGAATCTATCGGCCAGCAAGTAATTATATTGAGCGCATAACATAGACAACCATCGGTCTATTTCTTGCGCTTGTTGTTTTGTGGGACGTAGTTTGTACTGGTAAGCTGTCCGCACTTGTTTTTCACCACCTTGTTAAATCAGTTCAGCTATTGCAGTATACACCAATCGATCGAGATATTCCTTGTCGCTATGTCAACACTACAAAAATATATGTTGAAGGCTAGCAACATCCAGAAAATTAATATTTGTTCGTTGACGACCTGTCCTGTAACCTCGCCTATGTCCTTCGGACAGGCTACGCCAACGGCATTGGTCAGAGGATTGTCGTCAACTCACGCGCAATTCATGAGGCAGCGCGTTGGGCGGGTTACCCGACTTGTAGCGACTGCCGTCTCAACACCTCCCTTTCGGGCAGTAGGTGTGAGGCTTCTTGCTGTTCAAGCTAAAGTATTTTAGGTCGATCGAGAGCTATGCAGCCGCGGGTCGATCGCTCTTTTGAGCAGCCTCAACCCGTTTGATAAACAAAAATAATCACAAAATCGATTTTGTTTTAAATTTTCGATCTAGCGTTACCCTCCAAATATTCAGCAAATCGCGAGACAGCAAAAATTATTGACATCATTCTCAATTATTCAACGGATTTGCTGGATCTGAGGTTTGTGTTATACTTTGAGTAAGTGACCGTCATTTACTAGAATTTGCTATTGTTATTACTAATTTTGCTGTTTCAACTCGAAACTCCTTTAAAATCGTAAAATAGGCGAACTCTGGCAATGTAAAAAGTCAAATTTTTCATGCAAAAAACGGATTTTGACTTTTGCCGAAAAGATAAGAATTGTAACGCAAAAAGAGCTGAGTTTGACAAATTGCAAATTTTATGGTATGCGAGCGAAAAGCCAGAGCGTACCGAAACTCACTTCCTGCAAAAAAGCTTTGTTTTGTTAAGGCAAAACTTATCGAAAATTTTAGGTCTAAAACATCTCCAAAATTACCGCAAATATGCAGTGAAGAACTCGATCGAAAAGCACAAACTAGCTAAGTCGATCGGTTTTGCACTATGTTAAAGTACAAAGCCCAACGGTTAGGGAAAATCTACATCAAGTATCGATGGCACGATAATTACAGTGGCGCACCGACTGACGGAAGTTCTTGGGAACCTGGCAGCAACGATTTCCGAGTGATGCGCGGTGGTTCCTGGTACAATATTCCGATTGATTGCCGTAGTGCCACTTGTCACTACTACTCGCCGTTCCAGAGATTGAGAGCTGCAGGTTTTCGCGTAGCGGTAGCGTCGATTTCTGTCTAGTTCTAGTTTCCTGTTTCTGAGGGCACTTTAAAATTTTTTTGGGAAAATGCGAGCGAACAGAACAAGACTTACGCACGAAAAATCCAAAAGTTGGGTTGTTACCGAGATCGCAGGCGGGAGGCGATAGTTTAACACAAAACCCGGTTTCTACCTCAGCTATGGCTGTGCGCGATCGACTCATTTCTCTCTCAAGCTAAAGACAGATTTAGGTTGAATCTAGTGACGATCGAACTCGAAAATACCTCGAAAACGACAGCAAAAATTATCCAGCTCGACATCACAGGACAAATTTTATGCAGCAAATTCTCGAACCTGAAGTTATGGATACTTAGAAAGAGACCGTCGCCTGCGATTCGATATTTGCCAAAAGCGGTATCGTAACAGAACAGCTATATTTTATCCAAAACTATGGAGCAAACTAAAATTTTGTTTGTTTGCAGCCAGAACAAGTGGCGGAGTTTGACAGCAGAGAAAATCTGCGAAAAAATTAGCGGGTATAGCGTTCGATCGGCCGGAACCGAAAAAGGTGCGAGAATCAGAGTAACTGAAGGTTTAATCGGTTGGGCGGATTCGATCTTCGTCATGGAAAAAAAGCACGCCGCTCGACTGCGCGCTAAATTTCCTGCAAGTCTGCAAGGAAAACAGATGATTTGCTTGCAAATTCCAGATATATATAGATATATGGAACCGGAGCTAGTAGAGCTGTTGCAGGCGAAACTAAGTTCCTATATGCAAATGCCAGATAACAGGACAAATTTTATGCAGCGAATTCTCGAACCGGAAGTTATGGATACTTGGGAAGAAGCCGTCGCATACGATTCGATGGATTTTACTGAGGTTAATGCTGCGTTTGCGAAGAGTGCGGCTGCTTTGGGGCCAGTTTTTGGAAACGTTTTGGATGCGGGGACGGGAACGGCAAGAATTCCGATCGCTCTTTGTCAACTGCGGCCGGAATGGAAATTGACTTGCATCGATTTGTCGGCAAATATGCTGAAAGTAGCACAAGAGAATGTGGAGAAAGCCCGATTGCGATCGCAAATCCAACTCGAACTCATCGATGCTAAAGCCATGCCGTATCCAGACAACTATTTTGACATGGTGATTTCCAACAGCATTATCCATCATTTGCCAGATCCGCTGCCGTTTTTGCAGGAAGTCAAGCGGGTGTTGAAACCTAACGGCGGCATCTTTTTGCGGGATTTGCTGCGACCGGAAACAGCGGAAATTAGGGATAATTTAGTTGAGATGTACGCGGGAGATTGCAACGCACATCAGAAACAGTTATTCAGCGATTCGCTGCGAGCGGCTTTTACGCTGGATGAAGTTGAGATGATGGTGAAAAATGCAGGATTGGATGGGTTGAGAATTTATGAATCTTCAGACAGGCACTGGACGGTAGAGCGAGCTTGGTGCGAAACAGTTTAAAAATGGGGCGACCGACAACAAAAATTTTCAAGCGCGCCCGATCGCGCTTTCCCAATTATCTTGTTTCACTGTATAGCGATTATCTCGTATCGCACTTCGACTGTCGGGAAATTCTTTTAATAAATTCTGAATGTGCTCTGACTCGGCACTGATGAACTCAAAACCAATTTTTGTCTTATAGAAAAAATGTCCGATCGAGGTTATGCCGAAAAAGCCCGTTCCGCGACCTGAAGATGAAGAGTCGCATTTGAGGAAGCTCAGAGAGGAGTTGGAGATGAGTCAGGAAGATTTCGCGCGAGAACTTGGAGTTTCGTCTCAAACCATCAGTCGCTGGGAGTTGGGCAAGAACCTGCCGACTTTCACGGTCAAGCAAATCAAAGCTTTAGAGAAATTGCTGGCGAGAATTGGCAAGTCGATCGGCGATTTGCCAGATAATTTATGATGGAAAGTATCGGAAAAGAACTCGATCGAGCCGCAAGGTCGCTTTCTGCAACAGTATTTGCGCGCCCGTACCAAAGAAACCGGGTTTTTACTCGAACTCGGGGCGACAGCGAAGGATTTTTGCAAAAACCCGGTTTCTGCCTCAGTCTGGATCGATTGACTAACATCCATCGGTATCTAAAATCACTCGATCGCGCCCTTTTTCTTTAGCAGTATACAGCGCTCGATCGGCCGCTGCTATCAATTTTGCTGCGGGTGTCTCCAAATCGGGAATCGCGCCGCCAACGCCCAAACTCAGCGTTACGCAATCGCTCACCGCTGAATTGAGATGTTCGATTGCCAATTCTTTGACGCCGACTCGAATTTTATCTGCGATCGAAACTGCTTGTCCCGGTGAAATTCCGGGCAAAATTACCGCAAATTCTTCGCCTCCGTAACGCGCTACCAAAGTTTCCCCTGCAACTTCTTCAGTCGCGCAATTTACAGCTTTGGAAATCGCTCGAGCAACCTTTTGCAAGCAAGCATCTCCCGCCTGATGCCCGTAAGTGTCGTTGTACTTTTTAAAATAGTCGATGTCGCACAAAATTAAAGATATTTCTGCTGCTGCTTCTGGCAGCAACTTCCATTTGTTATCTAAGTATTCGTTAAAACAGCGACGGTTGGCAACTTGAGTCAAGCCGTCGGAATTGGCAAGGCGGTACAATTCGGAATTGGCAGCGGCTAATTGAGCGTTGGCCGTTTCTAACTCGGACTTGGTAACTGATAAATTGTAATAAAGTTCGCTAATGTACCAGGTAGCTTGTTGTTGAATTTGCGATAGGGCTAACAGCACTTGATGTACGTCCAACAGCCTGTAAACTTGAGGCTCCAATTCTACCACGATCGGCTCGTAAAGCAGTTCCGGAGTTCGCTGCACCGCTCGCTGAGCAGCCATGACAATTAAGGCTACTCCCGGTAAAATTAAAACATCCGCGCGCGCTATTTGATACAGAGCCATAATCGGTCGATAAGCAAAAATATCTACTCCGTAAGGGCGGCTCATGTGTTCCATAAATCTCCGCCTGGATATCATGCCCAAAAATTCGCCTCCTACAGTTAAGATAACTCCCGGCAGCAGGGGATGGGCTTGAAATAACCGAGCTACTTCTTTGCCTAAATGGGAGGCTTCGACTTGAAAATTGAAGACCGACAATTCTTTAAGAGTAGACTCCAAAGAGAGATTTTCGGAGAGTTTTTCAGGCCAAATAGGCGGCGCAATAAATTCCACAGACACGGCGCGTACCTGAATGAAGATTGCAGCAGTAACAAATTTAGTGTCAGCTATTAGCCTATCTTACCATCGATCTAGTAGCATAACCTGTATTTTTGATTGCATTATTGGCGATCGAGACTTGCTCGGTTAGGATACTGCTAATTTGCAACTGATAATTCACAATTCAAAACTTGCTTACCAACCCCAAGTTCCTGCACCTCCTTTAAAAGGTCCGACAATATCTTTAGTAATCCAACCGCCGTAGAAATCTCCAGCTTGAGCCTGCACTAATTCCCCATCTAGATAACAAGCATCCATCAAACTCGGATAAAAAGCTACATAATCTTTAATAGTCTCGAAAACCGGAGTGGGATGGGGATAAAACCAACCAGCATTTACTACTTGCTTGTCGCCTACTACCAAAGTGTAATAACCTGCTTGTCCCTTCCACTCGCACCAAGAGCCCCGCGAAGTTTTGTGCAAATACTGCATTTGAATATCATCGGGAGGGATATAGTAGCAGGGAGGGTGACTGGTTTCCAGCACCCGCTGCGATCGGCTGGTATCGGCGATCGTTACTCCATTAAAAATTATTTGCAGGTGCTTGGTGGATGCTTCCAGACGGGGAGGGCGCGGGTAATCCCAAACTGATTCTTGTCCCGGACCCGGTTCGATTCGATCGCGGTGCATTTTCAAAATTTCTCCTGCAAAAAACTACTTTGCTACTTAGCATCACAATTGATGTTACATTCGATCGCCAGGAATGTCTATCAACGAGGGAATTGGGGATTGGGAATTGGGGATTGGGAATTGGGAATTGGGAATAGGAAATAACGGGGCTTGAAACCCAACTTTTTGGTAAGCTTTTGGTTGACTTGGCTCGGGCTTTGAATTAAATGGATTTACTTGACACTTATCAAAAATACCGATCGCAGAAAGACCATCGAACTCTTGCCGTAGTTGAGTTTCACAGATCGAGCCAGCCCCTGCGATCGAGTGAATTTTTCAGCATGGGTAACTGCCATCTTTGACTTCTAGAGAATTATCTGGTAAAGTTATAGCCAATATCAACGCTTTTTAATCCCAGCAAAAAAACAAGGCCGCGCTGAGTTTGCACGCTTTACCGGAAATAGCGCGTGCATTTCACACACCCGCGATCGAACATTGAAAATCGATCGGGCAGCCTGTTACAACCTACATTTATGGAAATTCCTTTTAACATCACCCTGATGACGATCGCAACCGTCGCCTGCGGCATCGGCGCTCAAGTCCTCGCAGCGTACTTAAAAGTACCCGCGATCGTCTTTTTGCTGCTGTTCGGCATTTTAGCAGGCCCGGATTGCTTGGGACTGCTGCATCCCAATTTGTTGGGCAGCGGTTTGGAAGTCATGGTTTCCCTGTCAGTAGCCTTAATTTTATTTGAAGGCGGGCTGAATTTGGAACTGCGAGATTTGGGCAGAGTTTCGGGCAGCATCCGCAATTTAGTTACTTTAGGCACTTTAATTACTCTAATTGGTGGCGGAATGGCCGCCCATTGGCTGGCAGAATTTCCCTGGCCGATCGCATTTTTGTATGCTTCTTTAGTAGTCGTTACGGGCCCGACAGTCATCGGTCCTTTGCTCAAACAAGTATCCGTTGACAAACAAGTTGCGGCCTTGCTAGAAGGCGAAGGCGTTTTAATCGATCCCGTTGGCGCAATCCTCGCTGTATTGGTGCTGAATATTATTTTAAATGGCAATGCCGACTTGCTGGTTTTGTTCAGAGATTTAATGGTGCGATTGGCAGTCGGCACAGTCATCGGAGTTGCGGGAGGCTGGCTGCTGGGATTTATCTTAAAAAGAGCGCAATTTTTATCAGAAGATTTAAAAAATTTAGTAGTTTTAGCCGGTTTGTGGGGATTGTTCGGACTGGCAGAAGAAATCCGCAGCGAATCGGGACTGATGGCGACTGTACTTTCGGGCATGGTACTCAGAGCCGCTTCAATACCCGAAGAAAGGCTGCTGAGGAGGTTTAAAGGTCAGCTTACAGTCCTTGCTATTTCCGTGCTGTTCGTGCTGCTGGCGGCCGATTTATCCCTCGCTAGTGTGGTCGCACTCGGTTGGGGAAGTTTGTTAGCAGTTTTAGCTTTAATGTGGATCGTGCGACCGATTAATATTTGGGTTTGCACGCAGGGCAGCGGGCTGAATTGGCGGCAGAAATTATTTGCTTGTTGGGTAGCGCCGCGGGGAATTGTTTCAGCTTCGATCGCCTCTTTATTTGCTATTTTACTTACCCAACGGGGAATCACCGGGGGCGACTCCATTAAAGCCTTAGTTTTCCTGACAATAATTATGACTGTTTTCGTGCAGGGACTCACGGCGGGTTGGATGGCTCAACTGTTGGGCGTCACTTCAAAATCGGCAACCGGTGCTGTCATTGTCGGGTCAAATCCCTTAAGCAGATTAATCGCCCGCTTGTTTCAAGAAAGGGGAGAAGCTATCGCAATTATCGACACCAACCCCGAAGCTTGCGAACAAGCAGAAAAAGAAGGTTTGCGAGTATTCTTAAGCAGCGCCCTCGACCACAGTGTTTTGGAAGCAGCCGGGCTGGGATCGATGGGAACTTTTTTAGCTTTAACTAACAACGGCGAGGTAAATTTAGTAGTAGCCCAGCGCGCTGCTGAAGAGTTTAAACCGCCGCGAGTTTTGGCACTGTTTCCTCAAGAACCGCAGGCCAACACGCCTGCAAATAAGAGCAAGATCGATCGAGCGTTTATCTCGGATTTGTCGCTGAAAGATTGGAACGAATATCTCAGCGACGGCGAGGTAAAATTGGGAGTTACGCAGTTAAAAAGTTTGGGTTTTGAGTTTCAGGCGGCTCACTTGCAAGCGCTAATTCGCGCAGGGGAATTAGTACCGCTGCTGTTAGAAAGACAGGGATACTTGCAGGTAATGTCGGAGTCCCAGACTTGGCTAGGGGGCGATCGAATTATTTATTTATTGCACGATCCGAAACCGAAGTTGTTAAAAAGATTGTCGGGTGCGTCGCAGTCTCGCTTGACTTTAGAAACTCATCCGGTAGTTGAGGAAGTGCCGATAGTTTCTACGGTTTTAGAGCCTGTTTTAGAGTCACCCGAGATAGCTGTAGTAGAGCCAGTTTTGCAGCCGCCAGTTTCGCGGTAGGATGAGAGTTGATAGTTGACAGTTGACAGTTGACAGTCGATCGTTGATAGGTGGGACTCGATCGTCGATCGTCGATCGTTGACAAGGGAAAATATTCAATTCCAATCCCCGATCGAAAATTTAAAATCGAAAATCGTTTGAGAGTTGTCATTAGTCATTAGTCGTTAGCATTTTAAAAATTTCCCCCTTTACTTTTCAAGCTACAGATAACGGTTGCTGCGGCATAGTTTTCGGGTGTGGCAGCGGTTTTCCTTCCGCTTCAAACCACTCAATCAAAGAAGCAATAGCCTCTTGTCCGTGCCTTGCCGCCTCCTCATAAGTCTGCCCATCGGTGCAAGGTTGCATCACCAACCCAGCAAGCTCCGGCAGAAACACCACAAAACAACCATCTTCATCCGACCATTGAATCACCATACTGTAGAGCGAGTTCATTAGTTGCTTTCACTTAAAAATTACCCAGCTTTGATTTAATTATTGAATCGGTATTTTGCCATGTTTCAGAATTAGATTGCGATAATGACAAATATTTTTGATGCTCTAACCTCAGTCGCTCCTCTAGATTGTAAACCAAGCCTGCCGGAGTTTCGCAAATTGAAGCATAAAAACTCAAGGCCAACTCCAAACCCGTCCACAGGGCAAAAATTAAACCTACATTCTGACCGTCTCTCAAACTCCCTAAAAAACTTTCGATTCTTCTTGCAATTCTGCCGTATTCTTGTTGGGCTTTCTCGTGACTAATGCCAATTTCCGCAACTATATCGTACATTAAATCGCTATATTGAGCTTTACCTTGACTCAAAAATTTATCAAAAAATGAGACTGCTTCATATTTTTCGATTAGATCCTGTTTGTGTTTGACGGTATCCGCGATCGAATTTACGGTATCTGTCAAAACAAAATATAGAGTATAAATTTTGGCTCGATTGTCCATAGATAATCGCTCAAAGTTTTATTTATTATTGTAGCAGATCGGCTTGGCAAGCAGAGAATCAGGTAGGTTGAGTTAAGGGTAGCGAAACCCAACTTTAGATTGCTGGTTGAGTGGAGGAAGCAAACCCAACCTACAAGTTAATAGTTAATCTTAAAATTGGGTTAATTATCTTCGGTTAGCATGGGGAAGGCTAACAACATACAGAGAAGCTCCCCTCAAATTTGCGCCAGTTAGATTCGCACCTGTGAGGTTAACTTCCCGGATTTCGGCATTAGTGCAGTGCTGTGTCCCTACATTATGGCGTTATTTAACCATACTTTAAAAGCATCGGAGGAGTTGGTTTTGCCACGATCGAGCGGAATACAATACAAATTATACAGAACTTACGCAAAGAGCAATCTCACAGGCTCAACATCTCCCAAGCCTGCACTTTCCTCTGTGAAAAATATCAGCGTTAATCAGCATTAATCTGCTTTAATCAGGGGTTCCCCGAGCGATCGAAGGCTTAAGAAATCCACCCTCAACCGCCCGAACTCACACGCATCAACCTTCAATTAGATATACAAAACGCTCCATTTTTCTAATACCCAAAAAATCAGAATCAGCCAAAGCTAACTCTCGGTAAAAATGAGGAGCAAACTTGACAGCTTTCTCCAAACAGTCAACTGCCAAATCTCCAAAACCGAGCAGCGCGTAACAGCAAGCTTTATTGTACAAAGCATTAGCCAAAGTAGGTTGAATTTCCAGCGCCACGTTGTAGCAAGCGATTGCCTCCGAGTAACAGCCCTTTTTCCCCAATTCCACGCCCCGATTGTACCAAATCAAATAATCTTCACCCTGGTACTCAACAGTTGGAGCGAACTTCGGATTTATGGGAGTTGTGCCTACCAATTTCCCCAAAGCAACTTTCAGCTCGATCGCAGCTTTTTCGGAATCGGGTTTGAGAGCGATCGAGCGATTGAAGCTAGCAATCGCTTGTTTGTACAGCCCCATCGCACTTGCTGCCAATCCCCTGTTGTACCAAGCCTTCGCATCGTCGGGATTGAATTCGATCGCCCTGTCGAAACTGTTGAGCGCCCGATAGTAAAGCTTGAGCTCCAACAAAGCCGTACCCCGGTTGTACCAAGCCCAAGGAGCCTCTGGATGCAAATTTAAAGAGCGATCGAAACTCGCGATTGCCTTAGAGTAGTGGCGCATATCGATCAGCGTCAGTGCGCGGTTGTGCCAAATACTCGCCTCGCAAGGATTGAACTCCAGAGCTCTGTCAAAACTGTTGAGAGCATCCAAGTGACGGCCCATTTTTCCCAGAGCGATCGCGCGATTGTGCCAGCCGAAACTCGCATTCGGCTGCACCGCCAAAGCCTCGTCAAAGCTAGCCAGCGCCTCCTGATGTCGCTCTAAATTCCCCAAAGCCATGCCTCGCCCAAACCAAGCCTTGTAGTGATCTGACTGCATTTTTAGAGCTCTGTCAAAGCTCGCCAGAGCGCCTTCGTTATCTTTAGCTTCTAGCTGGCGCGAGCCCTGGTGGTAATGCCAAGCAGCTTCCATGTTTTGGATTAAATTCATAAAAAGTTTAATTTTGCATCTATCTTAGGTATGATTTTACCTGAGAAAATGCTGGGAGTTAAATTGTAATTACACGGAAAGCCTGAAAATTTTGATACCGCTCGATCGACCGTAAAAACTCTACTCGACGACCTCAAAAATTTTCGGTTTTAGCGAATAGAACAGGACTTGCGCAAACAGTTGTTCGATCTGCCACTTAATGGCGGTAAGGTGCGCAGCGCGCACCCTACTTAATGGCGGTAAGATGCGCGCTGCGCCCCCTAGTTTTCTGGACTAAAAAAGAAAATAAACTCAACCAACGCAACCAAATAGATTCAGTCAAAAACTCAACCAACAAGCACAGCATCTCGAGCATTATTGCCCAACAGCAGCCTGCCTCCAGCGTCGATGCTAAAATCTTTACCGAGTACAAAACCCTTGCCCATCAACCGCTTGCAGGCAACTAGCGCCGTAATTCTGCGAATTTCTGCCATCACGTCAGCAGGAATCACATAATTCAAACTCCACATCACAGACTCGCAGTCATGCCAAATCAAACGCTCGATGCTGACGATCGTTATAGCAGCTACGCTTTCCACAGACATCCGCTCTCTGAGAGCTGCAATTAAATCTTTACCAATTAAGCTATTGCGAGTCATCATCGCTCTAGCCATCTTCCCAATTTCTTGTTCGAGTTCTAAATGATTCATGCTAGTACGAGCTTGGTTTTTTTAAAGCAGAACTCAGAGTAAAATCTCAACCTGCAAGCAGCCTCTACCCTAGCATGAGAGAAGCAGGCGCAACTTCAACTCTGTTTAGCTAAGTATACCGAAAGATAGAGAAAGAATCTATCTCAAGGCAGATCTTTTTTACAGTTGAGAATTGTTCGGGAGTTTTGAGTTTTGAGTTTTGAGTTTTGAGTTGACAACAGCGATTGTTTGCAGAGGAATTTATTTTCATCGATAAATTGTTGGTGGGGCGATTGCTGCAACTTCATCAGGTAGGGCGATCGAGGATTTCCCAATTTGAGAGATAATAAAGTCGTTACTTCAGAGAAAAAACTGCAATGGCTGCCGATCGGCCAGATATAGATATCGCTCCTTTTATTGACCACGCTTTGCTCGACCCCACCGCTACTGCCGAACAGATCGAAAACTGCTGCCAGGAAGCCGACAGATTTGGGTTTGCAGCAGTCTGCGTCTATCCTGCTTGGGTGCGCCAAGCTGCCAATCTCTTGCACGGAAAAAAACCGAAAGTCTGTACGGTAATCGGCTTTCCCAGCGGTGCGACAGCGCCGGCGGTCAAACTCTACGAAGCCCTCGAAGCGACAGACAGCGGAGCATTAGAATTAGATGTGGCGGTTAACTTAGGATTTTTGCGATCGGGAAAAATCGACGAATTCCACCGAGAAATCGCCCAAATTTGCGAAGAAACAGGTAAAACTGTGAAAGCAATTATCGAAACCTCGCTGCTTTCTGATGCGGAAAAAAAATTAGCTGGCGATATTTGCATGGATGCTGGAGCCGCTTATCTTAAAACCAACACGGGTTTTTACGGTGCGGCAACAATTGCTGACGTGCGGTGGTTCGGGGAAATTACAAAAGGCAGAGTGGGAATTAAAGCTGCAGGTGGAATTCGCACTTACGAACAAGCTTTAGATTTAATCGTTGCCGGCGCTACTCGTTTGGGAACTTCTCGCGGCCCCGACTTAATTCGCGATCGCAATAATGTAGTTATTAGTTGACAGTTGACAGTTGACAGTTTAGAAGTGCCAGCTTAAGCACTCGCGATCTTCTCCGTTCGCGATGTCGATAGTTAACAGTTGTCTCGAAGGAAGAAAGGAAGAATTCTCCCCCTCTCCCCCTCTCCCCCTCTCCCCCTCTCCCACTCTCCCCCTCTTTCACGTGATGAGAACTTACAAAGCAACAGGAATCAATCTCAAGAGTACGCCCATCGGAGAGGCCGATCGAGTGCTGACTGTTTTGACGCGGGAATTCGGCTTGATTCGGGCGGTAGCGCCGGGAGTGCGCAGACACCGATCGAAATTGGGCGGTAGAAGCGAATTATTTGTCGTCAACGAACTGCTGGTTGCTAAAGGTCGATCGCTCGATAAAATTACTCAAGCCGAAACCGTACAATCCCATGCGGGCTTGAGCAAAAACCTCGGCAAACTTGCAGCCGCTCAATATCTGGCCGAAATCGCGATCGCCACGGGTTTTTCCGAGCAACCTCAAGAAGAGCTGTTTTGCTTGCTGGAAGAGCATTTGAGCCGTTTGGAGAATTTGCCCGATCGCCCCGAAACCGACTCTACTGACTCCGCCGCCGTCCTTGTCGCCCACCTCGCCCAGGGCATTTTTCACCTGATGGCTTTAGCCGGAATCGCGCCTCAAGTCCAAGCCTGCTGCGCCAGCAAACGCCCCATCACCCCAAATTTCACCGCGCCGGACTGGAAAATCGGGTTTAGTATATCCTCTGGGGGAACACTCAGCTTGCCCGAGTTCGCTAACTTAGAGGCAGAACTCAAAGCTGAAATCGGCAGCTTCTACAGATCCGCTACCAATGCTTCCCAAATTTCCGCGAGCAAACCCTTGACAAATGCCTACATAAATGCTATGCAGTTGGCAGCTTTGCAACAGTTAGCTGGTGCGGAACTAACAGCAGTGGGGATAGCCGATCGAGCGTCGTGGGTATCAGTAGAAAATATCTTGCGACAGTACGCGCAGTATCATTTAGGCTGCACGGTGCGATCGGGAAGTTCGATCGACACTTACTTAGAAAGCGTGGAGGAAAGCGTTGAGTTTTGAGATAACAGTAAATTCCGCGATTCCTGTAGGGGCGGGTTTTTCAACCATTTCCGCCACTAATTGACAATCTCAAAAACCTGCCCCCGCCCCACGGTCGATCTAAATCCGCCCCTTTGAAACAGGGACAGATTGACAAACCCGATCTCACCCAACATTAGAATCGCCACGTACATTTCGATCGCCCGAGGTTCGATCGAGCCGGAGAACGATCGAAATAGCGAAATCCGAACCAGGCAGCGACGGCGAGTAAATTCTCAAGATAGTTCTAACATTAGATAATAGAAAAGTTACAAAATTTTAAACTCGGGGGCTTTAGCCCCAATTAGAATTTTCCACCCCCCAACCCCAACAATTCCCGGCGAGCTCCCCCTAATCCTATGATGCGATTGTCCGATACCGATTTAAACATATCTGTTTTAGCCGTCACCCAGCACAAGATGGAAGAACGGGAAAATTTTCCAAATTTCCACTCTCATAAAACGAGCAATCGAGAATGGAACAAGCCCTCAGATCCGGCAATGGAAAAATATCCCGCCAATCCCGAAACCGCCTGGAACAACAGCAGCAGCCCCGAACCCGCAGCAGAACCCCCGCAAACTCCTTCCAAAGCTGTCCTCGCACCTGCACCAGACGAAACACCAGAGACAGAAATAGGATTTCTGCCAGTTCTCAAAAACCGCAACTTTCTAGCCCTGTGGAGCGGTCAAGTATTTTCCCAACTAGCAGATAAAGTTTACCTCGTACTGACGATCGCCATTGCCGCCAGCAGATTTCAAGCCCCCGACCAAACCATACCCGCAGTGCTGTTCGGTGCCGCCGCCGGCGTCTACGTCGATAGGTGGTCGAAAAAAGCAGTCCTGGTAGCCACTAACCTGCTGCGGGGAGGCTTAGTATTAATGTTGCCCCTGCTGCTGTGGGCGTCCCAAGGCTGGGAACTCGGACAGTTGCCCTTGGGATTTTGCCTGCTGATGCTAGTGACGTTCCTAGTTTCCACCCTGACACAATTCTTTTCCCCAGCCGAACAAGCGGTGATTCCCCTGATCGTAGAACGCCGCCACCTGCTGGCAGCCAACTCGCTCTACACCACAACCATGATGGGTTCGGTAATTATCGGCTTTGCCGTCGGAGAACCCTTGCTAGCTTTGGCTGACACCCTCGTACACAACCTAGGTGGCGGACTCGGCATCGGCAAAGAATTAGCAGTAGGCGGCAGCTACGCCCTCGCCGGAGTGCTGCTGCTGTCAATGAAAACAGGAGAAAAAAACGAACCGGAACACGAACCGCCGCACCCCTGGGCAGATTTGCAAGACGGGCTGCGCTACATCAGACACAAGCCCTCAGTCCGCAACGCTTTAATCCAACTGATAATTTTATTTTCGATATTCGCAGCCCTGACAATTGTTGCCGTGCGGCTGGCTGAAATTCTTCCCGGCATGAAAGCTTCGCAATTCGGGTTTTTGCTCGCTTCCGCCGGAGTCGGGATGGCAGCAGGGGCAGCGTCCGTGGGTTCTCTGGGTCGCAAATTGTCTCACTCCCAACTCAGTTTAATCGGTTCTGCCGGCATGTCAGCGGCTCTAATCGGTATGTCGGCATTCACGCACAGTTTGTGGATGTCAGTGCTGTTAATTACCGTGTTGGGTTGGTTTGCCTCGTTAGTCGGCGTTCCCATGCAAACGACAATTCAAGCAGAAACGCCTGAAGAAATGCGGGGAAAAGTTTTCGGACTGCAAAACAATGCCACAAATATTGCTTTGAGTTTGCCGTTAGTTTTGGCTGGGGCCGCTGAAACATTTCTGGGTTTGCCGGCAGTATTTTTAGGTTTGGGCGTGTTAGCGATCGCGGGAGGTGTCTTAACCTGGTATATTTCCGGTAGCAATAGCAAAGCCGATCGAATTTGAATAACAAACTCTGATTTACTTGAATGCACATCGCTTGGTTGGGAAAAAAATCACCTTTTTGCGGTAACGTCACTTATTCGAGGGAAGTTACTAACGCACTTTTAGACCGAGGATATCAGGTCAGTTTCCTGCATTTTGCCCAAGAAGCAGAACTTGACACGGACAACGCAGCGTGGAATGTGGCTAATGGAAAATGGGGAAAAGGAATTTCTCAAACTCCTTTTTCTGGGTCACTTCCTGCAGCAAGTTGCAACGAAGTTTCTTTACCCTGTCTCTACAAGTCGCAAATTTACACGATCCCTACTTTCAAATCGAGTAAAGTGCTGATGAAAGCGCTGCGGAGGCTGCAACCGGATATTGTTCACGCTTCGCTGACGCTTTCGCCTCTAGACTTTTTGCTGCCGGAAATCTGCCAAGAATTAAAGTTGCCTTTGGTGGCGACTTTTCACCCGCCGTTCGATCGCAAACTCCGCAATTTGACATCGGGAACCCAACACTTGATGTATCAATTGTACGCTCCGTTTTTAGCTCATTACGACTGCACGATCGTGTTTTCTCAGATTCAGCGGGATATTTTGGTGCGCCTGGGAGTCCCGGAAGAACGGGTAGCGGTGATTCCCAACGGCGTAGATGCGATTAAGTATTCTCCCGGACCTTCTTCGTTGAAATCGGAGTTGGGGGCCGATCGAATTTTTGTGTATCAGGGCCGGATTGCGCCGGAGAAGAATGTCGAGGCGCTGCTGAAGGCCTGGAAACAGTGCGATTTGGGCCCGAGAAACCTGCTGGCGATCGTGGGCGACGGGCCCCTAGCTGCTTCGCTGCAACTGTTTTACGGTGAAGATGAGGGCATTGTCTGGCTGGGTTTTATTGCTGATGAGGACCGCCGGATCGAGATTTTGCGGGGGGCGGACGTGTTTGTGTTGCCTTCTTTGGTGGAGGGGCTGTCGCTGTCGCTGCTGGAAGCGATGGCTTGCGGTTTGGCTTGTTTGGCGACGGATGCGGGCGCTGACGGCGAGGCTTTGGAGTCTGGGGCGGGGGTAGTTTTGCACACTCAGCGGGTGCGCAGTCAGTTGCAAACTTTGTTACCCCTGTTTTGCGATCACCCGGAGATGGCGGTGATGTTGGGCCAAAAGGCGAGGCAGCGGGCGCTCGATCGCTATACTTTGAGTCAAAATATTACTGAGTTGGAAAACTTGTATGCGGGGGTTTTGCAGCACCAGCAAATGCCGATTCGGGGATTGGCTTAACAGAAGGATGGAATTGCAAATCATTTAGGATTTCTGTAATAGAATCGGGCAAGCGATCGAACTTCGATCGCTTCTGCTTTTTCGCTCGAATTCGCAATTGCTATAATATGACAAAATTGGATGCAGGCAGATATTATGACGGCAACAAAAGCAAAAACTTGGACAGTTGAAGAATATCACCGCATGATTGAAGCTGGTATTCTCAATGAGGATAATAAAATTGAACTGCTCGACGGTAGAATTGTTGAAATGAGCGCGCAAACACCTCCCCATGCTGCTACAACCCAGCGATCGTCAGATTTTATCAAAGAATTACTTGCCGGACAAGCTCACATTCGGACGCAGTTACCAATTACTTTAACAACTTCGGAACCAGAACCAGATATAGCTGTTGTGGCGATCGACCCGCATGGTTACGCAACTCATCATCCAAATCCAAGCGAAATTTTCCTGTTAATTGAGGTTTCTTATTCGACACTACAAATCGATCGCTACGAAAAAGCTCCGATTTATTCTCGGGCAAATATTGCTGAATATTGGGTTTTGGATGCAGTCGATCGCGAGGCATATATTTATCGACATCCGGGACCGCAAGGTTATCAATCTGAAGTTGTGCTTCAGGATAATGCTATAATTAGAATGCTAGCTTTTCCCGCAATTGAAATTAATTTGTCGGAACTGTTTTTGCCCGTGCTATAAGTTCGCAATCTCGATATTCGTTTTACATTATTAACTTACATAATTTAACTGTCTCGATCGTCCCAAAGATAGCCTCGATCGGCAAAACGACCCAAAAACAAAACTAGGAAATCTCTCGCCGCCGCTTTGTCAATCTTGTCTAATGCTGCAACAATGTCGGGAATTGTCTCAGCTAGAGGATCTCTCTTCTCGTTCACCCAGTGGTTGACGGTCGATCGCCCTATATCCATTGCGATCGCCAGTTGGTTTTGGCTGATGCCGTAAGTTTCTAGTACCTGTTTTAAGGCTTTTCCAGATCTTCCCAATTCCTGTTAACTATTATCCTCATTTTGAAAATTATTTCTATCAGGAAGTCGCTCCAGATACAGATTGATAAAATCTTCTGCAGCAGACTCATCAATAGTTTCTAAAGCTTTGACAATTTCCGTTACCGCTTCAGCCAGCGGATCGCTGGCTTCGTTTACCCACTGGTAAACTGTAGAGCGATTAATGCCCATTGTCACCGCGAGGCGATTTTGGCTGATGCCGTAAGTTCCCAAGACTTGCTTGAGTGCTTTTCCTGCTTTTCCCATGCCTCCAATCTTCTCAGAGGAATTCGATCGCGTAAATGTTTGTAGTTACAAACATACTTGCAGTAAGATGTTTGTAGTTACAAACATTACTGAGAAACGCGGTAAAACCTTATGTCAGAGAAAATACCTGCACAGACCGATCGAACACCTGCGGTGTCTGTAGCCGACGTGTTAGGGAATTTGGGCAAGCCGGCCAACCGAATGATTTTGGTCGGCGATCCTAAATGGGTTAACG
This sequence comes from Oscillatoriaceae cyanobacterium Prado104, assembly GCA_025454405.1. Taxonomy (GTDB): domain Bacteria; phylum Cyanobacteriota; class Cyanobacteriia; order Cyanobacteriales; family Microcoleaceae; genus Microcoleus. Next base: position 104,752 of record JALOON010000003.1, read on the forward strand.
GAATCATTCACAGCTTGCACAGTTTTGGTATAGCTGAAGTGGGTACGTGGAGCAAGTTGACGCGAACGCGCAATCCAGGAGAAGTGATTAGCATCCTGAAGCGTTCCAGAAAGCAACCCGATCGAACTTGAAAAATTTTGTGGACGATCGCACTTTTGAGATAGGGGGTGGGGAGATGGGGAGAATTTTTTTTCTTCCCTCTTCCAAGTGCGATCGTAAATTGTCGCGGGGGCTGGGTGAAGCATTTGGACATGAGATCGAAACTGGGAGACAGGAATTGTCGCCCAAATGCTTCACCCCTACGGTTTGCTCAATTTTTCCTTCTTCCTTCTTCCAACTTCGGTATTCCTTCTGACTTTTGACCCAGTTCCTACGGATAATTCATCCGTGTATCCGTGTCATAATCCGTGTCGTGCCTTCCTTCTTCCTTCGTATCAACTATCAACGCAGCATCCCCATTAAAGTATCCTGCGGTATAGAAGTAGGATTCATCAAAAACGCAGCCGCCCTTTTTGCCATATTTTCAGATAACTGAATTTGTTTCAACTCAACCAAACCTTCACTGACAAAAGAATCCCTTAAAGCCGCTTTTTCTCCGCTGTTAAAAACAGTTTCGTAAAACACCTCGCGAATCCCAGCAGAAATGACTAATTTCAAACAATAAATGCAGGGTTCTAAAGTAACGTAAATGCTCGCCCCGCCTGTAGAAATTCCGTGTTTTGCTGCTTGGGCGATCGCGTTTGCTTCAGCGTGAACGGCCCTTGAGGGCAAGATTTTGCTGGCGTCGCAACTGTCCAAACCGGGATAGCAAAAACCTTGAGCAGTGCAGTGTACCGAACCCGATGGCGAACCGTTGTAACCCGTTGCCAAAATTTGCCTGTCTTTAACTATTACCGCACCGACAGGAAAAGCCAAACAAGTCGATCGAGTTGCTGCCAACTTTGCCATCATTAAAAAGTATTCGTCCCAATTCGGTCGGTTTTCTTCTAAATTCATCAAAGCTTCTTCTAAGTTCATCGCGCATCCTGAATGTATTGCTTGCCAGTTTTCAAACACTCCGCAGCCTTCTGCAATTCTATTCCCAAATAACCGATGTGTTCTGGTTGAATTGCCGGGGAAGCCGCACAAATTTCCCGCACTAACTTGAGAGGGTTTTTGCCAGAATAACAAGTCACAGCTTCGCCGCTGCCGGGAGTTGTTTGCGTCACCACGATGCGATCGCCCGCTAATTCAACTAAAAAATTGCCAGCCGCATCGAAAAAATCTCGATCTTGGCAGATTTTAGCATATTGGTTTTGAATTAATTGTTCGGCATTTTCAAAGGTATCGTCGTACAAGTGGGCTGATTGGCTCAAAGTTATCAGCGGCCCCAAGGTCAAATTGTAATCGGAATGTTTGGCTATTTCGTCGCGAATGTGTTGCTGCAATGCCCGCAAACCCATCGCATTTGCCGGCCAAGCTGCAAACATATCGTTGCTGCGCAAAGTGGCAGTGAGGGATAGTTCGCCGTCTACAACTCGCACCCAAATGTGATTCAAACAAGGACTGCCGCTGTGTTGGTGGTCCGAGGAACCGTCGGGCCTTCTATTAATGTTTCCGCCCGCATCCCACAAGTTAATTACGGCGCTGGCTGCGTCAATTTCTTTAATTAGTTTGGCAATAACTTCTGCGATTTGGTCGCGTCCGAACCACGATCGCATGCGCTGTCCGTAGGTGTATTTAATTCCTTCATTATAGGTTGCATCTTCGAGGATTTGCGGTTTGTATTGTTCGAGAAAAGTACGGTCGATCGGCAAGTAATTCGGTTCGGGAAAATAGAACTCTTCAGGTTCGTCGGTAATTACTGCCATCAAATCAATTAATTCTTGCCACTGTCCGTCGTAACCTGTCGGTCGCAAGGTGCCGGTAGTCTTAATTCTGTGGATGATTTTTACCCAAGTTTCGGCGATCGTTTTGCCTTCGATGCGGTGTCCGTATTTCTGTCCGGGCAGTACAGTCGGCACTGTTTCAACTAGCTCGAAAGTTGCCGGTTCTCCCCAAGGTTCCACAGGAGATTTTTGGGAAAAAATCTTGACAAAATTCACTGTTTCTGCTATATTTTCAGCTACTTTAAGTTCGATCGAACTCCGCAATCTTTCTAAAGCAGGGGCTGCTATTTCAAGATCGATGCAGCCGAAAACAGCAGATTTAATTACCCAACAATCTCTACCTGTATCGCTTTTTCCTGCTGCAAAACCGTTGCGAAAAAAATCGATCGCGCACTGACAAGCACCGGAATTGCGGTCTTCTTTAGTAGCATTGAGAATTACTAAAAAGCGGACATGGGGATTGTAGAGCAAGTTTCTAATTAAGAAATTAATGCCGCGAGTGGGAGAGTAAAGTTGTCCGATCGCGGCAAATTCGCTAGGCTGTAAATGTTTGCCGATCGCGCTTTTTACCGTCCAGCCGCTAACAACTGCTGTTTGCCCCGTCCCGCAAATTAATTGATTCGGTTTGTAGAGAGCTTTGTACTCAAATTTACTGGCAAGATTTGTGATGTTCATCCTGAAAACATATTTGCACCGTTCCTTACTATACCAACAGGAGGGAGTATTTTCGCTAAGAAAGCGATCGCAACATTGAATAGTTGTGAATGCCAAAGACCCAGTTAGGGGAAAATCGCCTGATTATAAGTATTTTCACCTAAGAAGCCAACTATCTTAATGCTCCAAAAGCTTACTAAATCAAGGTTTGAGATTGAGTACCTACCGCCGTTCCAGCTACTTCTGCAATCTTCCATTTTCCATCTTCAATTTTCCATCTCTATTCTTCTTACCAGAGAGATTGACGCAGCAATCGAGTTCTCGATCGTCCGGCGCATGTCCTAATTGAAGCTCAACATTAAAACCCAGCATTTAACAGTTAGATATTGCCGGGAAGTCGCTCGATCGTTACACTTAAGAAGGATTTTAATAAAAATATCATCGCACGGCACTCTAGATAGCACTCTGGACTGCTCTTTTTGCCGCAAGTAGAAAGCAGCCTCAGTTTCTGGCAAAAGCAGCGATGAGACAGTCCTCTATATTAAGATAGAGAAGCAAGAATGTGAAATTACTAGAAATATTTAACATCCCGCTGAGGTGAGAATTGCCAGCGGTTCACGCGGGCGGAGCGAAGCGGAGAGGATCGACTCAACAGTTTTTAGCAAATTAATTAGCGGTTACAGCCACTCCGATCGCGGGTAGGAATCAATGCAGCATTTAGGCAAGACTGAATCGGAATCGAAAGACAAATTCTCTGTTTCCCAAGCCTCTGGGCGATCGCGATCGAACTGCGCGCCCCCAATGCCAACAGACGCAGGGATGGTTTTGCAATTGGCAGACGGCAGGATCGAAGCTTGCAATCCCCGCGCCGAAGAACTGTTGGGACTGACAGCCGAGCAACTCTACAGCACAAGTCCCGTTCACTGCCCGTGGCAAACCGTGCGCGAAGATGGCTCGGATTTTCCCGGCGAGGCGCACCCGGCAATGGTGGCGCTGCGAACCGGGCAGCCTTGCCTGAATGCAGTAATGGGACTTTATCAGCCGCAGGGAGAATTAATTTGGTTGAATCTGAATTCTCAGCCATTATTTCGATCGAACGAATCAGTTCCCTATGCCGTCGTTACAACCTTCACCCGGATTCCCGCGCCCGCGTGCGCCCCAGCCAGCAAACCAGACAAAGCAGCGGGAAAAACATCCGTGCCAGCAGGGCCAGACATTCTAGACAACATTTCCGATCCGTTCTTTACGCTCGATCGATCCTGGCGCTTTACCTACCTCAATCCCCCAGCGCAACAGTTGTTAAGGCAATCAGCAGCCGATCCGAAGATTGGCAATAACATTTGGGAAGAATTTCCCGAAGCTATCGGCAGCGCCTTCGATCGAGCATTCCACCTCGCCGCATCGGGTGTCACCGCTAGCGCCGAAGCATTTTACCAGCCCCACAATAAATGGTATGTAGTGCGCGCCTACCCGACACCATCGGGAATCGCCGTTTATTTTCAGGATGTCACCGCACAGAAAGCTGCCGGGGCAAATTCCGCCCCCGAGTCAAATGGAAAAGTCGCATTACCGAGAATTGTGGCACCCCAGCCTGCAGCAACAGACTTAAAAGCCGCTAACAACATTTTGCGATCGGTCATTGACGGCACCTCAGACGTGATTTTTGTCAAAGACTTGCAAGGGCGCTACGTCATTGCTAATGCCGCAGCAGCAGAGTGGTTGGAAACAACTGTCGAAGCAATGCTGGGGCTCGATGACGCGGCGCTGTTTTTACCAGAACAGGCGCGAAAGATCGGGGAAACAGATCGCCAAGTCCTGGAAACCGGGGATTCAATAGTCTTTGAAGAAGAAATACCCAAACAAGACCAAATGCGATCGCTGCTGGTGGCAAAATATCCGCGGCGGGACGCTGAAGGCAATATTATAGGCGTCATCGGCATTTCGCGAGATATCACCGCCCGCAAGCGCACCGAAGCCGCCCTGCAAGCCAGCCGGGAAACAATTCGCCAACAGCTAACAGAACTTAACTCGATCTACGAAACAGCCCCCGTCGGTTTGGGAGTTCTCGATCGGGATTTGCGCTTCGTGCGGATCAACCGACAGCTAGCGGAAATCAACGGCTTTTCCGTGGAGGAACACCTCGGGCGCAGCGTGCGCGAGCTCTTACCCGACTTAGCAGGCGAAGCTGAACCGGTGTTGCGCCGAGTTCTAGAAACAGGCGAACCGGTATTCGACCTCGAAATTACTGGTGAAACACCTTCCCAACCGGGCGTCAGCCGTGCCTGGACAGAAAATTGGTATCCGCTGAAGGATGCTGCCGGACAAATTATTGGCATCAATATCGCGGCACAGGAGATTACCGACCGCCAGCGCATCGAAGCGAGTTTGCGCCAAAGCCAGGAACGCATCAAAATCGCCCAGCAATTTGCCGGCGCTGGTTTGTGGGACTGGGATCTGGTGGCGGACAGGGTTTGGTGGTCCGAGGAATACTGCGCGCTGTGCGGGTTCGAGCCGTCACTGATGCCATCCTACGAGAACTGGTTAACATCGATCGCGCCTGCTGACAGGGAACGGGTCGATCGAGAAATCCGCCTCGCTATCGAACACCGCACCCAGATTAACACCGAGTTTCGGATCGATCGCCCGCACTACGGATTGCGGTGGTTTGCAGCCCTCGGCAACACCGTTTGCGACAGCAGCGGCAACCCGATCCGCGCCGTCGGCATTTCCCTGGACATTACCGACCGCAAGCGAGTTGAAGCGGAATTGCTGCAAAAAAACGCGATTTTGAACGCAATTAACAACTCGATACCCACGCCAATTTTTGTTAAAGACAGGGAAGGACGAATTATTTACGCCAATCCAGCCACGCTTCAAGTGTTGGGCAAGACTGAGGCTGAGGTCATCGGCTACCGCGATCGCGAAATCTACCCATCCTCGGAACTGGGAGAAACTGTAACGCAAAACGACCTGCGGATTATGGAATCGGGAGAAATGGAAGCGGTAGAAGAATCTCCCGACGGCATCCGAACGTTTTTGAGCATCAAAACTCCCTACCGCAATGAAGCTGGAGAAATCATCGGTCTGGTGGGCATCTCCAACGACATCACTGCTAGAGTTGAGTTAGAGCGCGATCGCGAACGGATTTTGCAGCAAGAACAAGCCGCCCGCGAAGCAGCAGAAAAAGCCAACCGCATTAAAGATGAGTTTTTAGCGGTGCTGTCTCACGAATTGCGAACTCCTCTAAATCCGATTTTAGGCTGGTCGAAACTGCTGCTAACGGGCAAGTTGGGCTCTGCTAAAACTGCTGATGCGCTGCGTTCGATCGAGCGCAATGCCCAATTGCAGTCTCAATTAATCGAAGATTTGCTCGATGTGTCTCGAATTTTGCAAGGCAAACTCGCGCTCAACGTAATTCCGGTGAATTTAAAAATCGCAATTTCTGCTGCAGCAGAAACCGTGCAATTAGCGGCAACAGCAAAAGGAATTCAAATTAAAACAATTTTTGATGCCAGTGTTGGAGAGGTTTCCGGCGATCCGGCGCGCTTGCAGCAAATAGTTTGGAATCTGTTATCCAACTCCGTGAAATTTACCCCGGAAGGCGGTCAAATTGAACTTAGGTTGATGCAGGTTGAAAGTCGCGTTCGCATTCAAGTTACCGACAGCGGCAAAGGGATCGATCGGGATTTTTTGCCGCATATGTTCGAGCATTTCCGCCAAGAAGATAGTTCGACAACTCGCAAATTCGGCGGCTTGGGCTTGGGATTGGCGATCGTCAAACAATTGGTAGAACTGCACGGGGGTACGATTGAAGCTGATAGTCCGGGTGAAGGTTTGGGAGCTACTTTTACGGTTGAATTTCCCAGTTTGCCAAAGAGTTTTGCTGCGGAGAAATCGGCGATCGAATCCGAGGCAGGTGTGGATGCTGGTTCGAGTTTCCTAGCAGGTTTGAGGATTTTGGTAGTCGATGACGATACTGATTCCTGTGAATTTATCGCCTGTGCGTTCGAGGATTGCGGTGCCGAAGTACAAACAGTTTCTAGCGCGATCGCAGCTTTGGAAACGCTCGATCGAGACCGTTTTGATTTGCTCGTCAGCGATATTGGAATGCCCGATATGGACGGCTATATGTTAATTAAAAATATTCGCACTCAATTAACGGACGATCGGCGAGATTTGCCCGCGATCGCGCTGACGGCTTATGCTGGGGAAGCGAACGAACGCCAAATTTTGCAAGCTGGATATCACAAATACTTTGCTAAACCGGTAGATATTATGGAGTTAGTTAACTCTGTTAAGAAATATTTTTGCACAAATACTCGGCTGTAATCGGTGAAAGATAATTAACTTATATAATTAAGTTGTATATTTAAAATTATCTGGAGCAACTTGGCATGCAATATGATGAGTTCGATCTGTTGTATGTTCTTTTACCTCACGGTTGGAGTACGTGCATACTCTATCTGGGCGATCGCACTCGGGAGTTATATATCAGTCATGTTTTTGGAGATCCGATCGGAGATTTTATTGACGCAACGATTGCTATTCTAAAAGGTGCTTCAGCCGTTGAATTTATCTGGTGGGATGAACCCGGAGGCAATCGCTGGCAAATAATCAGAAATCCACAACAGCACCATCAGGTAACAGTTATTATAACGGAATTCTCATCTGCTTATGGTAAACCGATCGATCGAGAAAAAATCTTAGTGGAATTTGAAATCAAAATCAGTCATTTCTCAACTGTCGTTTACTTCCAAATGAAAAAAATTGCTGCTTTGCTGAGAGAAAAGAGTTTTGAGAAAAATCGATCGGGCGAATTCCCCTATGCTGAATTTCAGAAATTAGAATCTTTTTTCAATGCCTGACGTTCGATAGTCAATTATTTTAACCAGTTCCTCAATCCAGCAATTCACTCACTGCCACGCTAAAACCTGCAAGCACTTTTTGAGTGCTAACAACTTCATCAGCATTAAATAATTGCCAGCGTTCCCCTGCATTTACAAATACCAATCTCGCTTCAGGAAACAACAGCCAAACTTCCAAACATCCCGATGCCAAATATTCCTGAGCTTTCGCAAATAACTCTTCACCGCTATCGTCGGGAGAAGCAACTTCTGCTATCAAGGGAAAACTTTGAGAAAATGCTGTCACATTGCCAGAGGGTGGCAGTAATTCAGGAGTGATATAAGCAACATCGGGACGGCGGCCTCGTTGAGCGGTTCGGCAAAGTGTTTCGGTAATCACTTCTCCTCCCTGTCCGCTGGAGTCTTTATAATTTCCCCAGTAACGGGTTAATTTAGATTGAGCCAAACCGTGCTTGAATGTCATTCCTGTTTTCTCCACTAACTTACCGTCAACCCACTCCATTCTATCAGCAGGCTTGACTAAAAAATCGTCGAGAGATATAACTTTTTCTGACGCAGTTTCTGGCTGAATTTCTGGTATATTTTCTAATTCTGGTTGCGCTCCTACATCTAGTTTTTGGTCTTCGTTTGCGGGTAAAATTGCAGTAGCTGTCACGATCGCAACCTCTCTTTAATATCTCTAAGTTTGCAGGCGATCGAAAGAGCGATCGCTTTTAGTAGCCCGATCGAATTGAGCAAGCAAGATAATTTGATTTTTCCAACTTTGCGCTACGATCGAATATATTATAGCAATTGTAGCAAGGTGATTTTCTATGCTGCTTTCAAACCGTTTTTCTGAAGCTCTCACCTATGCCGCCGAGTTGCACTCAACCCAAATCCGCAAAGGTTCCGGCGTTCCCTACATCGCTCATTTGTTGGGTACTGCCAGCATAGCTTTAGAATACGGGGCCAATGAAGATGAAGCGATCGCGGCTTTGCTGCACGACGCGATCGAAGATTGCGGCGGTGCGCCCATTCGCGAAGCCATCCGCCACCGGTTTGGCGATAATGTTACAGCAATTGTAGATGGCTGTACCGACGCTGACACCACGCCAAAACCTCCTTGGCGGCAGCGAAAACAAGTTTATCTCGATCGCCTTCCTCAAGCCTCCAATTCAGTAAGATTGGTCTCGGCTGCTGATAAACTTTATAATGCTCGATCGATCGTCAAAGATTTTCGTCAATTGGGCGATGCTGTTTGGGAGCGCTTTAAAGGTGGCAAAGATGGTTCTCTCTGGTATTATCGTTCTTTAGTGGAAGCTTTTCGCAAAGCTGAATCGACGCCAATAGTTGAAGAACTAGACCTCACAGTTTCAGAATTAGAACGTTTGGTAAATGTACAATAATTATTTGTTGATTTTCTATTTTCCCTGACTGATGAATGGGTTCGCGATCGGGAACTAATTCTAACTTCTGGTTTGTGATTTCTCGCGATCGGGGACAGTCTCACTGATTTTAATCTCTTGCGAGCGGGTACACTCGCACTGATTTTAATCTCTCACGATCGGCGACACTCAAACTGATGATAATCTCTCGCGATCGGGGACGCTCGCATTATAAATAACTACCAACTCTCTTTTTTTCTTTCTTCCTTCTTCCCTCTTCCTTCTTCCTTCTTCCCTCTTCCTTCTTCCTTCTTCTTAAAAATGGCAAACGTTCGCTTAGAAAACATTACCCGACGCTACCAAAATGTCATCGCTATCGACAATATAACTTTCAAAATCCCGGACGGTGAATTTTGGGTGTTAGTCGGACCTTCAGGCTGCGGCAAATCTACAATTATGCGGACGATCGCGGGTTTGGAAACTGCAACTTCGGGCAATATTTACATCGGAGATAATTTAGTTAACAACATTCCAGCCCGACAGCGAGATGTGGCAATGGTGTTTCAAAATTATGCCCTTTACCCGCACATGACTGTCGCAGAAAATCTGGCATTCGGATTGCGGATGCGGAATGTTGAAAACTCAAAAATTCAAGATAGAATCGAAACAGTCGCCCGATCGCTCTCGATCGACCACCTCCTAAATCGCAAGCCCAAACAGCTATCTGGCGGACAGCAACAGCGGGTAGCACTCGGCAGGGCGATCGCCCGCGAACCGAAAGTTTTCCTATTAGATGAACCGCTTTCTAACCTCGACGCCCAACTGCGGGACGACACCAGGGCCGAACTCAAACAACTCCACCAACGCCTCGGAATTACTACAGTTTATGTCACTCACGACCAAGTAGAAGCTATGACTTTAGCTGATAAAATTGTAGTTTTAAAAGGGGGGAAAATTCAGCAAATTGGCGACCCGCAAAGTATTTATGCCAAACCTGCTAACCGGATGGTTGCTACTTTTTTAGGCAATCCACCGATGAATATTTTGCCTGCAATTTACACTAGCGAATCTTTTCAAGTCGGCAATCAATTTTTAACTTGTCCGCCCTCAATTCAGAAAAAGTTAAATCCCAAAGAAGGACAAGGATTCGATCTGGGCATCCGCCCCGAAAATATCGAGCTTTGTAGCGGGAAAACGACAGCAGATGACGATCTTAAAAGCGATGTTTGGGCTTTAGAAAAAGTACCTCTCGATGTTGAGGTAAAAGTAGTGGAACCTTTGGGGCGAGAAACTTTAATTCGCGCTATTGTGCCCGAGTCGCAGCCTGAAACTATTTTACAGGTACAAATACCTGCTAGCGTGCGGGTGCGATCGGGCGATCGGCTAACAGTACGCCTCGATTTCGATCGCCTGTTTGTTTTCGATCCCTCAAGCGATCGCTCACTATATCCTTGAATTCACAAAATTTTACATTAAGGGGTTGTCAATTAACCCAGTGCTGGTAGAATCAACATTGTTATCGAATAGCGGCATATTGTTCGAGGTGGATCTGCTGTCAAAGGATCTTCGGTCAAAGTATCTTCGATCGAAAGCACCGCCGACAAGATCCCTGTCTATTCAATACCAAATCTGACTTAAAACCTCTTTCACTTGCCAGGAAAAGAGTTGTTTGGGTTTGTTTGACAGTCGAGCGCTTGCAAGCAGCCAATCGCCAACAGAGGTGTTTAACGCCGATCTGGTATAATAAACAAAGCAAAGCTCGCCCCGCTTGCCTCAGCTTCTGAATTAGCAACTCAGAAAGCATTCCCGGTGCGGTGCGCGCCTCCAAAAAGGAAGACAGATGAATTCCGATAACCTGCCTCAACTACTAAAAACGGGATTTCACCTAACTTTAGGTGCAGCTTCCTTTGCGATCGATACTTTGCAAGACTCGATCGAACGAGAAAAAAATCTCGCCAAATTACAATCAGATTTGGGTCTGTTAACCGACGAACTTTTAGAAAAAGGAGAATCGATCGATCGAGAAGCCCGAAATTTTGTAGATAATGTATTTGGCAAGCCAAGCGAAAACGAGAAAAATGACAGCGAGTTCGTTTCCGATCCGCAATCCGACACAACATCGGAACAGAAATCGGGAGAACCCGCTGACAATATCCCCAAACCATTTTCACGCTCTGACGCGCAACAGGAAATTCAAGAATTAACTGCTCAAATGGCGGCGCTGAGAGCAGAGTTGGAAAGTTTGCGCGCCGATAATTCAGAGCGGGATTAAATTTTTACTTCTTGCTATCTGACATAATAGGATTGGCTTCTAAAAGAATTCCTCCGGCATATATATCCTTATTTCCTGCACCTTTGCCAGCAGGAGTCAAGTCCAACAATCCATCCCCATTTTTGAAGCTATAGCTTTCAGATTGCCATTTTTGCCATTTGGATCGAAAACTTCTGAATTAAAAACTGCTGTGCGGTTTCAGCTCGATCGAGCCAAAAACTCCGGTGAGAGAAAGCTAATTTTAGTCGTTGTCCCAGCTTTCCGCACCGATCAAGTCGCCGATCCGATCGCGCAGTAAAAAGTCGCATTTTTCTAATTCGCCTTCCACACAAGCCCATTCACGGGGCGGAATAAACTGACATAGAGTATAGATCGGCTGTTGGCGGCTGAGTACGCCTTCGTGGACGAGCTGCCGCGCTTCATCTTGGATCACATCTAAAGAGTAGTGGATTTGGATAGTTGAATGTATCATAGTGCGCCCTCACGGTTTTACTAAAAATTTATGGCTCTGGTAATAATATAGTCCATAGTTGCATAAACGTAAGTAAATTTTTGTCAGTATACAAATATACAATTTACTCGACCAAAATTAATAAATTTTATCAAACTGAGAAGTAGCCGCCTAGATCGGCATTTTTCTTTGGACGCACTACACTTGACTGCAGAGCTTTCCAGCCTGCAGGAACTCTATTGGCGCTGCCGATTGAAGCTAACAGTAAAAAACAGCGTCACTTGCACTGATTTTGAAATTTTAGTCATCTACCTTAGGAGGTAAATATCTGTAACTGATATTTACGCAGGAGGCAGGAGTTAGGTAGCGGGCGATCGTCCTTACCCTTCAAACCTCGCCCGTTGGCTTGAGATCGAACAGCAATTCCATTGAGATAGATTGGGCGATCGGCATTTGCCCGAAACAAAATATATAAGGAACGCTTTCTGGTAAGTGCGGCAAAAACTGCTCCAAAACATAAGGGCTCCCGTAAATTAAGACGGCTTCCAGTTCTCCAGTGCTTAACAATCTCTTAAACCAATCTTTAGCGGCTTGAGTTAAACCAGCACTGCCCCGGAAGCAATTGCCGCGAATAAAGACTTGCAGCAAAGTCGGCGTAAAGCTTTCATCTCCTGCACTTTCCACTACTGCGCTGGCGCGATCGTCAATCAGTTGCAATTTGTAACCGAACTGTGCGGGGATGGCGATCGCCGGAGTGCGGTTTTCCAAAAACTCGCATCCCAAAACATCGTCCACAACAATTAAATTCCGCAACAAATGTTCTTCTGACGGCGGTTTCGCCCGCAAAGGCAAGTTGCCGCCAAATTTCAAGGACGATCGCAAAATACCAGCAGCAGTTCCCCTTGCCTCCGGACTTGCTAACACGCTCAAGTCGATCGGTTTGGCATCGCCGACGCCCTCTTTACCTGAGGCTGCATCCAATTGAGGCTCGATCGCCAAACCAACTTTAGTCTTAGCTTGCCAAATTCGCTTGACAGATTCCTTGATTTGTGATAATGAAATGCGACCTCGATCGACCGCATCGCAAACAGCCCGAATCGCCCCTTCTGGATTCAGAGGCATCAGCAACACATCAGCACCAGCCTCAGCAGCCAAAACAGCAGCTTCATCAGCCCCGTAGCGATTGGCGATCGCGCCCATCACCAAAGCATCTGTCACTATCACACCGTCAAAACCCAATTCTTGGCGCAGCTTCCCGATCGAAATTTTGCGAGAAAGAGTAGCAGGAAATTCGGCATCCCAAGCCGGAATCAACAAATGAGCGGTCATTACAGCATCAGTTCCCGCAGCGATCGCATCTAAAAATGGAGGCAGTTCCACCTCGGCCAATCGAGAGGGCGAATGCGGCAGTACCGGCAATTCCAAATGAGAATCAACCGCCGTATCCCCGTGCCCCGGAAAATGCTTCGCCGCCGTCAAAACCGGATATTCGCTAGCGCCCCGAATAAAAGCAGCAGCCAACTTGCCAACAATTTCCGGCGTTTCCCCAAAAGCCCGAACATTAATTACAGGATTGTCGGGATTGTTGTTAACATCAACTACCGGTGCGAGAATCCAATTAAGACCGATCGCCACAGCTTCGATCGCGGTTGCAGCGCCCATTTTTTCCGCATAGCGAACCGCCAGATCCAAATCGCGCTTGGCAACTTCCGCAATCGCCATCGGCGGCCCGAACCAAGTCGCCCCGCCAAACCGCTGTCCGACACCTTCCTCAATATCAGCCGCCAACAACAGCGGCAACTTAGCCCAAGATTGCAATTGGTGCGATCGAACTGCCAATTCCGCAGCACTTCCCCCCACCAAAATTACGCCGCCGACACCCAAATTTTCCAAATAATAGCGAAGTCGATCGGCCTTTGGTTCCCACTCGGGGTAGCGAATTTGGTGGTCGAACAAGAAACCAGAAGCCCGTATCACGAACATCTGAGCCACCAGTTCTTGTAAGGAAAGATTATCAATCATAGCGAATTGGGAATTGGGAATTGGGAATTGGGAATTGGGAATTGGGAATTGGGAATTGGGAATTGGGAATTGGTTTAGGACTTACGGGAAGTCAGAAATGTTTTAGATCTCTCGTGGTTGCCTGAGTCTCGATCCCCCTAAATCCCCCTTAAGAAGGGGGACTTTGAGAACTCCGGTCCCCCCCTTCTTAAGCTAGGGGGGATCTGGATCTAATTCAAAAGGGGGACTTTGAGAACTCCGGTCACCCCCTCTTCTTAAGGGGGGCTAGGGGGGATCTGAATTTAATTCAAAAGGGGGACTTTGAGAACTCCGGTCCCCCTCTTCTTAAGGGGGGCTAGGGGGGATCTGGATCTAACAGTCAAACACCTGTTGACGGATAACTAATGACAACTAATGACTAATAACTAATGACTAATAACTATTCCTCACCAGCACTTTCACCCTCACCAAAATCTTCATCCGGTTTGCGTTCTTGAGAAAGCTTGTTGAGCAGCAACAGCATTTTATCGCCTCTTTCCAAAGAATTGTCTTCCAAAAATACCACTTCCGGCGTCCGTCGCAGTTGCACCCGGTGGCCCAACTCGCCCCGCACGTAGCGAGTTGCAGACCTCAAACCTTCCATAGTTTCGGCTTTAGCCTCATCAGTACCGTAAACGCTGACAAAGATTTTCGCGTGCTGGAGGTCTCCCGAAACAATAACATCGGTAACGCTAACCATACCTGCGCCAACGCGATCGTCCTTAATACCGTTCAGCAACATCAGGCTGACTTCGCGTTTGATCAGCGAAGCTACTCGCTCTACGCGGCGACTTGTAGCCATAGCATTTACCCCTCTACTTTTCGATCGGCCATTTTTATCCGGTCTATCATTGTAGCGCGATCGATCTGGAACAACCTGGAACAACTGTTGCGAGATCGGTGGTTGAAGGTGCTGAATGTTGAGCAACATAGTTTGCGGCTGTATCCGCTAGATAGCGCCCAGAAGCAGCAGGCAAAGGTGTTTGGCAGTCCTCCACTTTACGAGCCGCCTGATTATTTATTTTTGTAAAGGTTTTCTAATTTTAGTCCTGCTTTTTGCCCGGTAAAATGAGAGAATTGTTAAGTTTTCCCAAGAAATTTGCGCGCGAAGCAGGAAGTAGTTATGGGAAAACTGAAACCCAAAGAGAACAAGCAGCAAGACACGGATACACACGGATACACGGAGGTTTGCCAACAGATAATCGAATCAACCAATAGTTAAGCCCGATCGCTCAACCCATTCGTCTGTAAATCTCTCAGCCCCATCCGTGCATCCGTGTCAAAATCCGTGTAGTGCCCCGATGATTTTTCTATTTGTTGTGCCAAAATAAAGAATCAAGCATCTCAACCATTTCACAGGAAAATATGAGCAACAAGATTCAGGCTCCACATGAAGACCTAACTTATCGGATTATAGGTGCAGGTATGGCAGTTCACAGACAGCTTGGACCGGGTTACAAAGAAGCAATTTATCAAGAAAAACTTGAAACACAACTGACACAAGACGGAATCGGTTTCGAGCCGCAAAAAAAACTTCCCGTCTACCATAACGAGCAATTACTTGGTTTGTATATCCCAGATTTTATTATTGAGAACAAAGTTATTTTGGAAATCAAAGCCTTCGCTACACTCCATAAAAAGTATTTGGGACAAGTCATTACTTACCTAAATCATACGGCACTACCGATTGGTTTATTAATGAATTTTGGCGAGAAAAAATTGTTAACGCGACGTGTATTTCCCTCACCTCAAGCTACTGAGTTTCAAAATAACCATCAGTGGATATTTGTCCCTGACTGGCTGAAAGCTCAAAAACAAGAGCAAGAAGAAATTTTATTTTAGAGCCGGATACCAAACAAACTTTAGACTTCAAAGAACTGTAGTAAAATAATTCTACTCATCCGTGTATCCGTGTCAAAATCCGTGTCAGCCTGTGTTTTATTGAGGCAATAACCATCATGGAAAAAGAATTCACCGTCGGTCAAAAAGTTAAAGTTGTAGCGATGCCGCCCTACGTCAAAACTGCCGAACCGAAACCGATGCTGCGTCCCGCTAGCGTAATTGCAATTGGTGCAGAAGGAATTATACTCGATCGGCGTCCCGGAAATTATTGGGGCATTCGCTTTGAAAAAGGTGCTTTTCTATTAGATAGCCAGTACATTGAAGCTGTAGAAACATCCGAGCGATCGAATTAAGGTTCGTAGTGCGGACTTCAGTCCGCATTCAGGGAGCGGACTGAAGTCCACACTACAAGCATTTTTTATTATTGGTAATCGACCGGACTTGATATAATTCATGAAGCTAGCTTGCTTTCCAAACCTAAAGAATTCATCGAAAACTCTTCCACCATCACAGCAGATGGCAAGCTCAAAGGTTGAGGCCGACCTAAATAATAACCCTGCGCGCAATCTACTCCAAGTTCCTTGAGTTTTTCCATCACTGCTTCGCTTTCCACGTACTCAGCAATAGTTTTAATCCCCATAACGTGACCGATTTTTGTAATCGCTTCCACCATCACCACATCAACAGGATTTTCTACAATATTTTTAATAAAATTGCCGTCAATTTTGATAAAATCCACAGGCAAATTCTTTAAGTAAGCAAACGAAGACATCCCACTACCAAAATCATCAAGTGCAAACCGGCACCCCAATTCTTTGAATTTCCAAATTAAGCTCGCGGCCTTGCTGAGATTGGCAATAGCTACAGTTTCGGTAATCTCAAAACAAATTATTTGCGGCGGAATTTGATAGGTGGCAAACTGCTCGTAGAGAAAGTCAATAAATCGGTCTTCGTTGATGCTTGCCCCAGAAAGATTGATCGAATACAAATGCGTATAATTAACATCTGTATAATTGACACCTTTATAATTAACGCCAGTATAATTAACAGCTTGAGGCGGAGAAATTGGCAATGCTGTAACAGCAGGCAAAGCAGCAATTAGCTCCCTATCTGATTCTCGCTCGATCGCAGGTGGATGGGAAGCAAAAACTTGCGATAAATTGCTAAATAAAGTGCGAATTACCCAGCGATCGATCGCCTGCATTAAGTTGTAGCGTTCCGCAGCCGGAATAAACGCCATTGGCGATACCAATTGACCGGCTTCGGGTTGGAGGCGGAGGAGAATTTCGCAATGTATTTCTGATGTTTGAGGGCTATGCAAGTGGACGATCGGCTGAGAATACAAACAGAAACGATTCTCTTCTAAAGCTTGATTGATTTGCACTATCCACTGAGTTTCGCCCCGCTGTTTCAGGAGTTCTCGATCGCACGCTTGATAAACTTGCACCCGATTGCGTCCTTTATTTTTCGCAGCGTAGCAGGCTGTATCGGCAGCGCTCAAAATTGCAGAGACTGAGGAAGTTTGGGGGTTGACTGCTACCAAACCGATACTGACACCGATCGAAAAAGTTTTCTCCTCCCACCCGAAGCGGAAGCCCTGAACCGCTTGCAGCAGCGATTCGGCAATCTCCAGCCCGCGATCGGAGGCACACTGGTACAGGAGTACGGCAAATTCATCGCCGCCCAGACGGGCTAAAATATCCGTTTTGCGGAGGCTGCTTTTAAATAGCTGGCTGACTTGGCGCAGCAGTTCGTCCCCCGCCACGTGACCGCAAGTATCGTTCACGATTTTGAAGCGATCGAGATCCAAGTACAGCATGACATGTTCTAAACCGTAACCTTGAGCGCTGTGCAGGGCGTGTTCTAGCTGGTACTCAAATTCGCGGCGGTTGACTAATTGCGTCAGGGCGTCGTGAGTCGCCTGCCAGGTTAATTGGCGCGCCTGAGTCCGCACTTGGGTGACATCTCGAAACACTACGACGGCCCCAATAATCTCGCCGCTGCTGGCGTGGATGGGGGCGACGCAGTGGTCGATCGCAAATTCGCGGTTGTTGCGGGCAATCAGCAAGCTGTTGTACACTTGGTCGGCAATCCGACCCTCGCGCAAAGCTGTCTCGGCGATATTTTCGATCGGCAATTTGGTAACTTCGTGAACTATTCTCATCACGCTACTCAGCGGCAAACCTTTAGCTTCAGCCGTTGACCAACCCGTGAGTTTTTCGGCGACGGGATTGAGGGTAGCAATGCAGCCTTGCGCGTCGGTAGCGATTACGGCGTCGCCGATCGACTGTAAAGTAACTTGAGCGAGTTCTTTTTCCTCAAAAAATGCCTGTTCCATCAGCTTGCGATCGGTGATATCCCGCTGTACTGACACCCAGTGAGTGACGTTCCCTTCGGAGTCGGCAACCGGTACGCTGTTGAGTTCCACCCAATAAGTCGAACCGTCTTTGCGGTAGTTGATCAGTTCCAAACGCAGGTGCTCCCGGCGCGAAAAAGCGCGGCGAATTTTGGCAACTCGATCGCAGTCGCTGTCGGGCCCGCGCAGGCAACTCGGCGTTTGCCCGATGATTTCTTCCGGCAAGTATCCCGTCATTTGCGTAAAAGCTTCGTTGACGTAGATGATGCTGGGATCGGAGATGTCGCTGTGTCCCGCATCCATAATCACGATCGCGTCGTTGGCGTTGACTACAGCAGATTCTAAAAGTTGCAGTTGCGCCTCGGTGCGGGCGCGGGTAGCAATTTCGTTTTCTAGTTGAGTGTTAGCTAAACTCAGAGAGGCGATCGCTTTTTGCAATTCGCTAGTCCTTTCCTCAACACCCGCGTGCAATACATCGATGACGCCGGACATTTCCATCGGATCGAGCACTTGCAGCAAATTGCTTTGGGTAACTAATCCCAAAAGTTCTCCCCGTTCCCCAGTTACTACCAACCTGCGCACCAAACGCTGCTGCATTTCTTGATGCGCTACCCACAGCGAGTCTTCTAGTTTGAGACTGAAGACGGGGGTGCTCATGACTGTTTGGGCGATCGTTTGCGACAAATTGATATCTAAGGCTTGAAATTCCACCAGATCTCGTTCTGTGACTATACCTATTGGCATCGGAAATGGGGAATTACCAGGCGATATTGTTTCGGTTGTAATGACCACGCAGCTAACTCGATGTTGCGCCATCAATTGAGCTAAATTCTTAACTGATGCAGTAACGGGCGCTTGAATGACTTGAGTTGTCATTACTTCTGCTACGCGACGCATTTTTAAAATATTGGCGGGTTGCAGCATGGCTTGACGGATGCTTTCCGGGGTAATTACTCCTAAGAGTTCGCCGCGATCGTTCAATACTGGAAGGTGGTGAATTCCTTCTTGTCGCAGCAAGCTGAGGGCGCTAAAAATGTCTCTTGCCTCGGATTCGATCAGAGTTGCTGCTGGAGTTCTCATAACATCTGCGATTTTGAGGCCTTTTAAGTTTTTTCCCGAGGCGATCGCCCTAACCAGATCCTTTTCGGTGAATATCCCTTGTAATTGACGATTTTTTGTCGATATATCGCCTAATTTACCGCTAAATTCGCTGACTACAAAGACGCAGCTACCTCTAGCGTCTCCGTTCGCGCCGGAGGTCAGCGGATCGGTGATTCCTGTTAGTTGACCGTAGCTATTTGTCGCTGAAAAGCCTGCATCATCCACGGGGCAACTTTCGCGCAATTGGCGCATCAGAGTAATTACTTCGGCTAATGGGGTATTAGGTGCAACTGTCAAGGGGAAACGGTCAATTACTCGCTCTAAAGTTGGCAGATATTGGGAGGAATCGTGGTTTTGCATAGTTGATTGATTTTGGCGATCGCCCCAAGCGCGCGACCTTCCAAAAATCTGCTTGTCCAGCAGGTGGATTGTTCGATCGCCGCACAGCTTCGAGCTAATTAAAATTATGTTTGTTAAATCTGCACCCCGATGTTTTGTTTGAGAGCTAGTCGGTCTCCTGCTTTTGTCACAGGTGTTTTTGACTGCAACGCTGCGAAAGATGCAACAGGTCGCTGTTCTCCCAGTATTTTTGTAGTTATCAAGCTGTTCTTATTTTAAGTGTAAATTCTCAGCCCGCGTAAATGCTTGCTGGGAAATCTTACAATTATTAAAAAAATTGTGCTACAATCATACTTTACAGTCTTTTGGAATTTTTGTTAGCAGCACATCGGGTCTAATTTTAGATCCTCTGCTGTTTTTGCTAAGCTAGGTTCGATCGGCTAGATTCATCGCTCTTGGCGAGCGATCGCTCTGAGACTGGGAAGGCGCTTTTAATCGCCCTTCACATCTATCTTGAGAAGCATCATTTGAATTTCTGGCGCTACCGATCGAGCGAATGCAGCAGCGTTACGATAGTTCATCAAAAACTCAAGTAGTATTAAGTTTTGCTAATTTTTAAGTTTCCAAGGCGCGATCGCCCGCAGCTTGCAGCATCACAGCCAAGTTGTGAATTCGATCGCTTTCTTTGCGAAAACACTTCATGTCATAATGTAGCTATAGAAGAATGCATAAAAGTCCAACAGACTGAGGAGAAGCCATGATGAAACGCAATCTAATAGCAGCTACTTTCTTAGTTGCGCCCCTACTGTTGGCAGGTCCCGCCCAAGCGAACAATCCCGAGCAAGTCAAACAATTGCTGTCAACCGGGCAGTGTTTCCAATGCGACTTGTCAGGAGCAGATTTAACAGGAGCTCATTTAATTGGGGCAGATTTGAGAGAAGCCAATTTGCAAGGAGCAAATCTATCTTACGTCAATCTCGAAGGCGCAGACTTAACCGGTGCCAACTTGACCGGTGCCAACTTAACAGCAGCTTTTCTAACTAACGCCAGTTTGAATGAAGCAGATCTCGATCGGGTAAATCTCACCGCAGCCATTATTAACACGGCCGATGTATCGGGCGCTTCGATGGAAAACATGATTATTACTGATGCCAAAATCTACAACACCCAAATCGGCGTAGGCGGCAGCTACGATCAGTAATAGTTTTGTGTGAAAGATGCTAACCGCTAAATTTAAGTTAAAAACCCGGTTTCTCAGTAAAAACCGGGTTTTTAATTGCTTGTTTTAGTCGATTTGCGATTTGCGATTTGCGATTTTGGATTTTCGATTGAGGGATTGAAAATTTTCGATCTTTAACTCAAAACTCAAAATTCAAAACTCAAAACTCCTTACCAACTGTTTAAAAACCTAAATCTACAGCAATGCGGTGCGCGCAAGCAAAGCCAGAAAACGCTACCGCATTTAAACCCTGTCCCGGAAACGTACTGTCACCCACGCAATACAAACCGGGAATCGAAGTGCGGTTAAAAGGCATTCCCAACAAACCCATTAACTTGCGCTGCGGAATCGGTCCGTAAGTCCCGTCATCGCGTCCCAAAAAGCGGCGGTGCGATCGCGCCGTTCCCACTTCCATGTAATCCAAACCCGCATCCAAACCGGGGAAAATCTTCTCCAGTCGATCGATAATTCTTCCCGCAGCCATTTCTTTTTTCTCCTCGTATTCCTGCTGCGAAAGTCCTTCCCACTCTTCCATCCAACTCGATGTAAAAGCGTGAACGATGTGAAATCCTTCGGGTGCCAAATCCGGGTCTAACAGCGTGGGAATTGATACTAAAATAGTTCCTTCCGGCGCTTCCATTTTCTCCCAATCTTCTAACAAAATATGGTGGCAAGCCGTGCCGATAGGCAGGACATCGGCTGCTACTCCCAAATGCAAGCTCAAGAAACTGGGGGATTTTTGATATCTTTGCTGCCATTTTTGCTCGCTAGCAGGCATTTCTTTAGCGGGCAGCAATTTTTCAAAAGTATCCCACCGCGTCGCGTTAGAAACTATGCGTTTTGCCCGGTAAACTTCGCCCGTTACTAACTCGACTCCGATCGCCCGACCGTTTTCTGTAACAATCTTTGTTACCTTAGCTTTGTACTGAATTTGGCCCCCGGCTTTTTCCAATCCTTCTACTAATTTTTGGGCAATTTGACCGACTCCGCCCTTAGGATAGTTGATGCCGCCGTAATGGCGATCGGAACACACCATGCCAGCATTAATCATCGGCGTTAAATCTGCCGGAACTAATGACCAGTAATAGCATTCCATGTCAATAAATTTCAGCAACTGCGGGTCTTTAATGTAGCGCCGCGCGATGTCGCCCGTGTTTTGAGGCAAGTATTTTACCAATCCCAAACAGGCAAAAGGATGCTGGAAAAAGACTCGCATCAAATAGCCCGGTTCTTCCAGCGACAGCAGTTCCATCGCATTCAAGCAGTTAAAGACATTCCAGCATTCGCCGTAAAATTTGCGCAGGCCTTCGCGTTCGTGAGGGAATCTGTCAGTTAGTTCTTGCAAATATTTTTCATAAAGCCGGGGAACTTGCAGGTCGAGACCGCCCGGTAGATGATAGTGAAGCTGGATCGGATCGGGGATGGTTTCGAGGGTGACATCTACTGCTTGCAGGGCTCTGGTGAGGAGGTTGGTGGTGCCGTGTTGCCCGAAGCCAAAAATCATGGACGCCCCGACATCGAATCTGTAGCCCTCGCGATCGAAATATCCGGCGCTACCTCCGGGAATCAGGTAGCTTTCGAGGACGAGGACTTTTGCTTTTTTGGCAGCTAGCTGGGTGGCAGTGACGAGTCCGCCAATGCCAGAACCAATGACTATAACATCAAACTCTCGATCTGTGGGGCCCGAATTGGCAGAAAATAGCTGGGATGGGGTGGGGGCTGACATTATGCAGGTTAGAAATCTTAATAATTTTTCAATTTTACAGTCGATCGCCATCCCAGATCTGTTTTGAAGAGGGGGGAGTGGAAGTTCTGAGTTTTAAGTTTTGAGTTTTGAATTGTGAACTGTCTTTAACTCAAGACTCAAAATTCAAAACTCTTCCTTCTTCCTTCAAAAAAAATGCGGGAACAGTCTACCATTGCCGACTGCCCCCGTCTGCCTATCCTTTGAGAGGAGAACACTAAAAGCTAATATAGCCTTATTGCAAATATCTGTCAATACTCTTGAAAGGAATTTTCAATAATTTGATAAAAGTGGTTGTCAACAGGGGCGGGCGGGGCGATCGACTTGTATTGTAAGCGCGATCGGGAATGTGGTAAGTTGCACAGACAGCAGGATGCGCGCGGTGCACATTTTCGCCCGATCGCCCCAATCGGGGCGGGCTCTCTTGGCACCGCCCCTACAAGCCAAAAATTTCGCTAATTTTCCAAATAATGTCATTGCAACTGCGCGTATACGTTCCCCCTCACCCATTAATCAGGCACTGGCTGGCTGTCGCCCGCGATGCAGCCACACCTTCAGTTTTGTTTCGATCGGCAATGACAGAACTCGGGCGCTGGCTGGCCTACGAAGCGATTCGAGAATGGCTGCCGACGGTGGAAACAACGATACAAACGCCTTTAGCTGAATGTCCGGCAACCTTTATCAACCCGGAAGCCCCGTTAGTGGTGGTGCCGGTGTTGCGGGCGGGACTGGCCTTGCTGGAAGGAATTCAAACGGTAGTTCCGCTGGCGTCAATTTACCACCTGGGCATGGTAAGGAATGAGGAGACGCTGGAAGCTACTTGTTATTTAAATAAGTTGCCAGAACAGTTTCAGCCAGAAACGCGGGTAATAATTAGCGAACCGATGCTGGCAACTGGCGGGACGATCGCTGCGACAATGAAAGAATTGGTCGATCGGGGAATTGACCCGAGTTTAATTCGGATTATCTCTGTAGTGGCTGCGCCTCCGGCTTTGCAGCGCCTGAGTGTGGAGTATCCGAGTTTGAATATCTACACGGCGACAATTGATGAAGTGGTAAACGAAAATGGCTTTATCGTGCCCGGATTGGGAGATGCGGGCGATCGAACTTTTGGCACTTAGAGAATCATTAATCATCAGTCATCAGTCATCAGTCAATAGTTATTCGACTGATGGTGGGTGGTTGCTGTGAAAGCTCGCAACAAAAAGTTGTTAAAGTGAAAACGATCGGGAAATATCGAGCAGTTGAGTTGAATTATGAGCAATCGAGACGGTTTTGCAGGGGGATTTATTGCTGGGGCAGCAGTTGGGGGCTTGGTGGGCGCTGTTTTGGGCGCGGTATTGTCCCGGCGGGCGGCTGAAATTGCACTCCCCGAATCCCCAGAAGCAAAAGCTAAGAAGCGAAATAACAGAAAAGGCGGCCAACTCGAAGCGGAACGCATTGAAGTTGCAAGGCTGAGTTTGGAAGATAAAATAGCCCAACTCAATCAGGCAATAGACGACGTGCGCCTGCAACTGGGGGACGTTAACGGCAACGTGCAGGTACAAAACAGCGAACGAACGGCTGCTGAAGATTCCTGAGGATCTGGGGAACGGGCGATCGATCTCTCTTGTTCTACCCTGAGAGCGTGAGGCTGACTTTCCCAACTATGCTAAACTCTATTCTAGCCCTCTCTCAACTTCACTCAAACCTCAAAAAAATTATGAGTTATTCCATAGTCCTGCTGGCAAACACGCTGCAGACATTTGTGCAAATCTATGTATTGTTGATGCTCGTGCGGATACTGTTAAGTTGGTTTCCCAACATCAACTGGTACGATCCTCCGTTTTCGATTTTGAGCCAGCTCACAGATCCTTACCTGAATCTATTTCGCTCTGTGATTCCTCCCTTGGGAGGCATGGACTTTTCGCCTATAATTGCCATCTTTGTACTGCAGATCGGAGCTCAATTCGCGATCGGTTTGCTCGGTTTGTTAGCCTCCGGAGTGCAAACAGCATTGTAGTTAGTTTCTGCGATTTTTCAAGCATCTCGTCCCAAGCTTGTTGTCGGGGTAACGGTCGGGAACTGAATTTGAGATTTTTAGATTTGAGATTGTTAGATTGCTCTCCTGCTTTCGGGCGGGGGAGTTAATATTATGTTGACAGTTGACAGTCGTTCGTTGGCAGTTGTTATTAGTCATCAGTCATTAGTCATTAGTTGTTCTTCCTTCTTCCTTCTTACTTCAAATAATGACAACTGAAAAACACCCTTTTGAAAGTTTTGCTCCTGAAGTTGTTTAATTATCGAGCGAGCGTATTCAGTACGCCAAGTAGTTGTATTTAATAAAAATATGACAGACTCATTCAACTACCCTTCAGACATGGCACTCTTATTCCCAGAAATTGAAAAAATCAAACGGAATGCTGATGACCTAATTAAAAGATATGAGGCAGGAGAGCGTGATTTTAGAGGCGTTTACTTAAATGGTGTAAAAACACTTCAAAACATCAATTTGAGTGGGGCAGACTTGAGAGACGCTAATTTAGGATCGGTGGATTTGAGGGCGGCAAATTTAAGCGGTGCAAACTTAGAAAACGCTAATTTGTCGAGCGCAGAATTGAGTCAGGCAAATCTCAGCGGAACGAACCTGACAGGAACGGTGCTAACTGATGCAAGGCTGATTCGGGCTAATTTAACGAATGCGATACTCACAAATGCAGATCTAACAGATGCAAATTTTTCTGGTTGTATCATGCCTGACGGGATTCCAGATCCAGCATACGATCGAGTAATAAACGCGATCGGGCATTTGAAACGATCGGCGTGGCAGCCAATTATCAAAGAAGGCGATGGCGATTTAAGAAGTTCTAAATTTGGAGGTAAACCCTGGCTGAGTGCAGGCGAACATTGGCCGTGTTGTCCGAATTGCGACAATCCAATGCGATTCTTTTTTCAACTGAATTTACAAGAAATTCCAGCAGCACTAGATGAAAAATTTGGTAGGGGAATTCTCCAACTTTTTTATTGTACAAATCATGTTTATATCGAGCGCGATCGACCAACTGACTCGACGTTTATTAGATTCGATAATTTTTTAGAAGGAACTGTTCGCTATATTGAGTATATAGGCTGCGGAAATGAGTGCTTCTTAGTAAGAATCGTGCAATCTCATGGAAGACCCGCAGAGTTTGAGATTCCGCAAACTGGAGAAAGTACGTCTAAGCTATGCGAAGGGGAATTTCCACCCCGACTAATTGTTGGTTGGCAAGAGGTTGATGATTACCCAGATTCATATGAAATAGAAATTCAAGGCATTAGCATCAGTTGGGATGACTTTGATTTCTTTGATGACATTGGTATGTATCATCGTGGAGATAAGCTAGCTGGCTGGCCAGTTTGGGTGCAGAGTGAAGAATACCCTGACTGTCCGATTTGCCATCAAGAAATGAAACAGCTTATTTTTCAACTGGATTCTGACGATAACATTCCTTTTCTTTGGGGTGATGCCGGGAGGGGCTATATCTTGCAGTGTCCAAATCATCAAGAAGAAGTTGCTTTTCTTTGGCAGTGCAGTTAGCGTTCGATCGCTCAAGCCTGTGTTATGGTATCCATCGAACTTCTTCCTTCTGTTGTAATTTCTCAGCGCCGAACTTTGCCGGTAAAACCGGAAGCTTTAAATTGCTTTAACTTCAAAGGTGTGGGTTGATTGGCGGCAACAGAAATTCGCAGTTCAAAATCGCTGACTCCGGGAGGAACTTCTTCGATCGAACCCAGACGAGTGCGGTTTTGCATCACTGGATTGTCATCAGCATCGTAAATGCGGCCGAAAATATCAGCATTAACAACGGTTTTGCCGGAGGTATTTTCTGCTTTGCCAACGATTAGAAAACAGTTGGCTTCCATCGAACTGCCGCTAGTAACTGTGCCGGCAGCCATTTCCGGCGGACATTCGCGATAGGATAAGTTGGAAAGTTTAATCGGCGTCAGCGCCCAAGCTGGTGGGGCGAATATTAAACTAAAAATTCCTATCAGGCAAGTAGCAGCAACAAGAGCGATCGCTCGAAATTTCATAATGGCAGAGAAATGATATTTTACTCCCTAGCTTAGCGCGAATTCACTGACAAATTGCATTCATTCCAATCCTAAATGTTGGCGTAACGCTTGGCGCATGACATCCACGGGAACGGATGCTCGATCGAGCCAAATTTTCAAGGCGGAGGCCCCTTGTTGCACTAGCATTTCCAGTCCGTCAATGGCAATTGCTCCTCTGGCGCTGGCATCTTTGAGAAACTGAGTAGGACTTGGATTGTAAATTAGATCGTAAGCGATCGCGCCTGGGGAGATGCGGTCGATCGTTCCTGTATCTACAGGTGACTTTTCACAGTGCGGGTACATACCTACAGGTGTCGCGTTGACGAGCAAATCTGCCTGCGATATTAATGTTGACAAATTCTCCCAAGTATGGACTTGTAAATTGTTTGCAGGTAGTGGCGAATTCACCCAGCTTTCCCGAAATGCCGTTAAATTTTGCTTGCTGCGCCCGACAACATGAATTTCTGCACAGCGCAATTGAAGGCATCCAGCAACCACAGCCCTAGTCGCGCCGCCGTTTCCCAAGATTACCGCGACTTTCTGAGTCCAATCGGAACCCCCCCTAACCCCCCCTTGGTAAGGAGGGGAAGTAGATGCGACAGTAGTTTGAACCTCTTGAGTCCCCCCTTGGTAAGGCAGGGGGGTTGGGGGGGTGAAAGTCTGTAGCGGTGCGAGAAAGCCTTCAGCGTCTGTATTGGTGCCGCACCAACCTTTGTCAGTCATGTAAACTGTATTGACTGCACCGATTGCGCGGGCGATCGGGGAGATTTCCGCTAGCAGTGGTAAAATAGCTTGTTTGTGGGGAATTGTAATGCTAAATCCTCGAAGTTCGATCGCGCTAAATCCTGCAATAGCTGTTTTTAAATCCTCTGGTTTTACTGGCAATGGCAGGTAAACAAAATCTACTCCTAAATGGGAAATTGCTGCATTGTGCATCGCAGGCGAGAGAGAATGCGCGATGGGATAGCCGATTACTCCGAGGAGTTTAGTAGTGCCTTTAATCATGTTTGATAGTTGATGTTGTTAAGAAGGAAGAAGGAAGAAGGAAGAAGGAAGAGGGAAGAAGGAAGAGGGAAGAGGGAAGAGTTAACAGTTAATTGTTGATAGTCGATCGTTGGCAAGCGGTTAAGGAAGTTTTATTGTTTGTTTTGATAGTTAGTTTATTGTTTTGAGAGTCGGTCGATCGTTCCGAGAGTCCGACAGGGGTTGAAAACCCCTGTCTCATAGCTAAAGTCCTCTAAAAGAGGACTAAAATACATGGAAATTGTTCGGGTAATTAACAGTCGGTTTTAACCGACTTTCGCTATGAGGCAGGGGTTTAAACCCCTGCCGGACTGTGGAACTGTGGGTTTAATCTGGTTGCGGGAAGCGATCTTTTTGTTTGTGCCAGCAAAGTTAATAGTTTACCAAAAAATAGAGTGATTTAGATAAAAATCCAACAGTAAACTACAACCTGTATGCAGTCAACGATCGACTGTCAACTGTCAACTTTGGGACGATCGCACTACCAACTGTCAACTATCGGGAGTTTTGAGTTGTGAATTAAGAAATGTCTTTAACTCAAAACTCAAAATTTAAAACTCAAAACTTTTCTTAACTGTCAACTGTCAACTCTTTAGCGTCTGCCAAAATTGGATTGATATCAAACCAGTAATCTTCGCCGTAGCGGTATTCAAAAACCCACAGACTCCGCAACAAAGTTTGATATTTAGTTTCCCCACTGACAGTTTTGGTAGCAGCAACTTGGCGCAGCAAGTCCCATTCATCGTTTTCGATCGCTAAAGTTAGTTGGTGGCGGCGCTGCACGATTACTGTTTCCAAAGTTTCCCGAGAAAGTGGGGGATCTTCTCTTTGCAGGCAGCTATAAAGCAGTTGCAATAAATTGCGAACGTGCCCGCCAGTAACTCGGCAAAGTCGATCGAGCGTTTCGGGAGCATCGAAAAGTCTTCCTACCAAATTATAGCGGTCGATCGGCTCTAAATCTGGGAAGGCGCGGGCGAGTACCATCTGCCTCAGCAATTCTACTCCTTCAGCGCATTCGGAACCGTCGCGAAACTGCACCGGCACCATCGGCAATACCTTCGGATCGACTCCAAATCGATTGGTAAGTTGTCCTAAATCGTTAGAGAAAATCAACACCAAAGGAATCGTATAAACTACGTGACAGTTGAGTCTTGCTAACTGTTCTCCTCTGTCTACAAATAGGTATTCCGGCTGCAACCTGCCCGTCGGTTTCAAACACAAGTGGATGCGATCGAGGTTGTCGATAATTACGACAAGTCCCCGCTTGCCCTGGCGTTTCAGTTCTCTATTTGCCGGTTCGAGCAACTCTTTATTGAGCGCATCTAAAATGACGTTGGTGCGCGGTTCTAAATATTGCCGCAACTCCGATCGCAAATTGGGAGCATCTTTAGCTTTGGCGGTAATTTTACCGATTCCCAAAGATAGAGAAAATTCTCCTTCCGTACTGGCATTTAATTCGCCAACACCGGGCATTGCTGCTTCCGCTTTCAAGTCGATTTGAGTTTGAAAAACATCGGCTACTCCCTTCAACAAAGCTTTAAAACCTGTCGGTTGCAGCTTGATTTTCATTCTTTCAATGCTTTCGCTCACTTGGCGGGCAACGCTCAATAAAATGTCGGTAATATCGACATCCGCCATATCCAAATCTTTGCTAGACTCGAAGTAAACTGCATGAAATCCTGCTTGCTCCAATTCTGCTTGCAAGCGCAACAATTCGGTAGATTTGCCGCAGCCGATATGGCCGGTAAAAAGTTGGCAAGTCGGTTCGTCGGGAGAGAGAAGGTCGATCGTCCGCTGCAATTGTTCTACGATTTTGCCTCCCCGAACTGGAGAGAAATCGATATAATATTGTCTGTCCTCGGAATTTGCGATCGACAGCGTATAGCTGGGACTGCAAGCTTTATAAAATTTCTGTAAGTTTAATTCCATACCCTGTTTGCCTCAAACAACATGATGCCTTATTACGTTATTCGCTCGATCTTTACAACGATCGGGATACAATTTAAAATTT
This sequence comes from Oscillatoriaceae cyanobacterium Prado104, assembly GCA_025454405.1. Classification (GTDB taxonomy): domain Bacteria; phylum Cyanobacteriota; class Cyanobacteriia; order Cyanobacteriales; family Microcoleaceae; genus Microcoleus. The sequence goes on from JALOON010000003.1 coordinate 133,972, forward strand.
ATTCCGATTATTTAAAGAATTGAGGTTCGAGCAATTCGATCGGCAGCACTTGAGATGAATCCAGATGAATCCGCATTCTCATTCCCAAATCTCAAGTCTCAAATTGCATGACGGATATTTTACTGTAATGTTCTCTGTTCGATCGCCCGTTTTGAGTGCGGTTAACCGAATCAAATCGAAACAGGTAAGAAAAAGGAAGAGTTGACAGTTGACAGTTGACAGTTGACAGTTTTCATCAGTCAGAAGCAAAAGCGAAGTTGGTGGTAGGTGGAACCGTGGTAGGTGTTATACCAATTTCATAAAGTCATACTACAGATATATCGGGCAAATTTCCATGAATAAAGGGGTTAAGAGATTAGATGTGTAGTGCTATTGCGATGGATTTGGTATTAAAGACTAAAACCTACAACCTGAATCGGAAAGAAAGAAGAACCTACATCAAGTAAGCTTTTAAGTTATGCGGTTAAGCGACTTGAATCGGAACAGGTATTTACACCCATTCCGATTCGATTTGAAAATTAGGTTGTCTGGTTTCTCAAATTTTGGGTTGAGTTGCTCGATCGAGCCTGTTAAATTTGAGAATAAGTGCGATTAACTCGCAGTAACTGTCGATCGCCAGATCTTTGATAAACTTCGCTGTCAACTGTCAACGATCGACTAACGATCGCGATCGGGGACGCTCGCACGCTTCTACTATCAACTGTCAACTGTTTATCAATTTTACCATTTGTTCGCCGACACCAGCGGCTGATGCGGGATTTTGACCGGTGACGAGTCGATCGCTCGTTACAACGCTAACCTGAAAGTTAGGAACTTTGCTAAAATTAGCGCCGCGTTCAATTAATTTCGATTCCAGCAAAAAGGGTACTATTTCCGTCAGCCCAACTGCTGATTCTTCTTCATTAGTGAAAGCAGATACAGTCTTGTTAGCAACTAGATACTCGCCATTCGATAGCTTGATATTAACTAACGCGGCCGGTCCGTGACAAACAGCGCCAACGATTCCACCTGCTTCGTAGATATTAGCAGCAATAGCAGCAAGTCTCGCATCATCGGGAAAATCCCACATCGTACCGTGTCCGCCAGCATAGAAAATTGCACTGTATTCTGCGGGGTCAATTTGTGCGGGATTGAGAGTATTTTCGACTCGGGAAACTAACTCGGAATTGTCTAAAAATGCTTTGTTTAGCGGGTCAGCTAAATCGATTCCTGTCATCGGGGCTTTGCCGCCTTTGGGGCTGACAAAATCTACCGCCAATCCCGCCCGAGTAAATACGTCTAGCGGGTGCGTTACTTCTGGGAGATAGAAGCCTGTTTCTTTGCCAGTTTCGCCAAGTGTATCGCGGCTGGTTAACACAATCAGAACTTTTTTAGCAGTCATAATTTCTTCCAGGTAAATTGGGGATCGATCGCGGGGTGGGGGCGGGTTTTTGAGATTAACAATTATTGTCAGATATTGTTGGTAAACCCGCCCCTACAGGTTATCGATACTGGCGCAAGAACTTTGACGCAGAAACCGGGTTTTTAAGTCCGATCGCGCAAGTCTTGTTTTTGCTTGTTATTTCGATCCTAAGTCGAATTTATCTAAAATACAAATTATAAAAGTTTCGCGCGGCTATAAATAGATTTATGATTAATTTTGAATGGTATCGCAGTTTCATAGAGGTTTACAGGGTGGGAACCGTATCTGGGGCCGCGCAAGTTTTGCATCTCACGCAGCCCGCAGTCAGCCAGCATGTCGCGGCTTTAGAGTCTGCTTTGGGAAATCGCTTGTTTGACAGGACTCCGAGGCGGATGGTGGCGACGGAAGCGGGACAAAAACTTTATACTCAAATTGTCGGGGCGATCGAACAGCTTGAATCAATTCCCCACAAAAATTCAGCGCTCGAAACTCCGCAAACAATTAGAATTGGCGCGCCGCAAGAGTTTTTTACAGAACGCATTCTCAGTCAATTACCGCAGGACGATCGCACTTTTTATACTGTTCGATTTGGGCTGACAAACGATTTAATACAGCAACTCAAAGAAGGGAAATTAGACTTGGTAATTGCCACGCAAAAAGTTACCTTATCCGATATTGAATGTCAATTAATATTTGAAGAAAGTTTCTGGTTGGTGGGGCCGCCGAATCTTGAATTTCATGGGTTTAAAGGGGGCGATCGAGCCGATCTCAATGCACTCGATCGATGGCTATCATCCCAACATTGGATTGCTTACAGCGAGGAACTGCCAATAATCCGGCGTTTTTGGCGCGTTGTATTTGGCAGGAGGATTGACCTGCGTCCAAAATTGATTGTTCCCGATTTAAGAGCAATTAGACAAGCGGTTGAATCAGGATTTGGATTGAGCGTAATTCCCGATTATTTGTGTGCGGATTTAGTAGAAAAAAATCGGCTGACACTCATTTTCAAGCCCGATCGAGATGTTACTAATTCCCTTTGGTTTGCTTTTAGAAAATCAGAAAAACAATTGCCAAAAATCAAACGGATGCTTGACTTCTACCTTTGAGATTAAACCACTACAGCAGATTCATTGACCGATCGATTAAACTCAACCTATCCTCGTAATCTCGCATTATCTTCTGCAAAACGTTCCGCAGCTTCTCAAAGTCAGCATCTTCTAAGGAGAAAGTAATTATAATTTCGTCTGGATCGGGAAGACTTACAGTATCGGAACCGAAACGAATAATAATTTGATGACGGCTAAGGATGACCGAATCTACACCTGCATCTTCTGTCCAATTGTCATCATCCAGTTCGGCGTAGATATTTTTTCTATTAGGAACAGCCTCTTCTTGAGATGCTTCAGATCTCGTCATAATAAAATAATGTTCCCCCCCTTCAGCTTCAGAAAAGCCAATATACAAGTTGGTTTCAATAGCTTCAAAGCTACTAGCAAAAAATTTTGTTATCATCAGAAAATACTATGTTGTTGAAAGCAAAATAATGTTGTTGAATAAATACAAATTTTTCTGTTGTTCTTTCCATGCCGTCGAAAATCTTTAAGTTCGATCGACCATTTCATAGGGACGCGCCGCAAGATTCAGGCTTACCGAATCCTAAATTTAAACATTTATAATTTGTTCGGCAGTCAAAGTTAGTTCGGGAAAAGTTCGCGACAGGATGCGATCGCTCCCTTTAAAAGCACTTATTTGATAGTTGCCTTCGGCATCTAAAAGATAAACAAATACAGTCGGAATTTTGGGATTTCCTAAAAAGTCCCTGCTGCCGATCGCTAAGTAATCGACAATCCAATATTCGGGAATTCCCAAGCGTTGGTATTCGTCTAGTTTGTCAATGTAGTCGTCATCCCAATTTGTTGACGTAACTTCTACTGCTAATTGAATTGGTTCCCGCAATGCAGAGTAAGCTGTGCGGTTCGATCGCCACACATCTCGATCGATTACGCTGACATCCGGCCTGCGTCCTTGTTCGATTCCACTCTTAGTTACAGTTCGGATAACTGCTGTAGTTTTCACCACGTAATTTAAGCTCAAGCGCTTAATTTCATCCTTAAACGAGTCAGCAGTGAAGTCGGCGACATCATCGTGATTTCTCGTAGCATTCATCTGGATAATTTCTCCATTTACCAGTTCGTATCTCCCGTCTTCGGGACATTCTACAAGAAATCGATCGAACGTTAGTTTTTGCGTTACTGTTGCAACCATCAGATTGACTCCGATCGAACAAGAACTATTAGTCTATTTTACCACTTTACCACCAATCTTTCATTTTATAAATCTTGAAGTTCGATCGACCATTTCATAGGGACGCGCCGCAAGATTCAGGCTTACCGCATCCTAAATTTAAGCATTTATAATTTGTTCGGCAGTCAAAGTTAGTTCGGGAAAAGTTCGCGACACGATGCGATCGCTCCCTTTAAATGCGCTTCTTTGATAGTTGCCTCCGGCATCTAAAAGATCAACAAATACAGTCGGAATTTTGGGATTTCCTAAAAAATCCCTGCTGCCGATCGCTAAGTAATCGACAATCCAATATTCGGGAATTCCCAGGCGTTGGTATTCGTCTAGTTTGTCAATGTAGTCGTCATCCCAATTTGTTGACGTAACTTCTACTGCTAATTGAATTGGTTCCCGCAATGCAGAGTAATCTGTGCGGTTCGATCGCCACAAATCTCGATCGATTACGCTGACATCGGGTCTGCGTCCTTGTTCGATTCCAGTCTTAGTTACGGTTCGGATAACTGCTGTATTGTTGACCGTTAAATTTAAATTTAGTCGTTTGACTTCATCATTGAAGCCAAATAACATGAAATTAGCTACATCATCGTGATTTCTCGTAGCATTCATCCGGACAATTTCTCCATTTACCAGTTCGTATTTCCCGTCTTCGGGACATTCTACAAGAAATCGATCGAACGTTAGTTTTTGCGTTACTGTTGCAACCATCAGATTGACTCCGATCGCACAAGAATTATTAATTAATCTTACACTCAAATCCTCACTACGAACCTCAATTAGCGGACTGAAGTCCTCACTACGAAACTCAATTAGCGGACTGAAGTCCTCACTACGAACCTCGATTGGCGGACTAAAGTTCTCACTACGAACCTCAATTAGCGGACTTTAGTCCTCACTACAAACCTTAAATACCGGGCGATGCCGGGGCTGGACTTTCAGCAGCAGGGGGTTCAGGCGCGGGAGTTGATATCGGTTCGGGTGCAGGAGTCGGTTCGGGTGATGGCGCTGGCGCGGGGGTTGGTTCGGGCGATGGCGCTGGCGCAGGAGTTGGTTCGGGCGACGGTGCGGGCGCGGGTGTTGGCGCGGGCGCGGGGGCGGGAGTTGGTGCGGGCGAGGGTTTGGGTGAAGGTTTGGGCGCGGGAGTTGGCGCGGGTGAGGGTTTGGGCGCGGGGGCCGGAGTCGGTGCGGGCGTGGGTTCGGGTGTCGGTTCTGGAGAGGGTTCGGGTACGGGGGTGGGTTCCGGCGGGAGTTCGGGTGTCGGTTCCGGCGGTAGTTCGGGTTCGGGTTCTGGCGGGAGTTCCGGTGTCGGTTCCGGTGGGAGTTCGGGTTCGGGAGTTGGTGTCGGAGATGGTTCGGGTGTCGGTGTCGGGGAAGGTGTGGGAGTTGGCAGGGGTGTCAGTCTCGGCGTTGGAGTTTGTAAAATCGGCGACTCGGTAGGAGAGGGCTGCGGAGCTCGATCGCCATTGAGGAACGAACCTACTAAAGCCCAGGAACCGAAACCGGCCAATATGACTAAACCCGCACCGAGTCCGATCGCGGTGATGGGATTGTCCCAAATCGAACCAGTACCGGGTTCGATCGCCGGATCGGGTTGGTTTGGCGAGTGGGCACTTTGGGCGATCGGATCTGGTCTGCGCCCCACTGCTACGGTTGCTACTTGCGAAATATTTGCCGGGGCGGGCGCTTGTGATGGGGGCGGTGCGGTTTGAACGTTTGTAGAGTGAGGGTTGGTTTGTCCGTCGAGGGCTTGGGCGACTTCGCTGACTGATTGGTAGCGATCGCCCGGACTCCGACTCAGCATCCGATTCAGTACAGCAGCTAATTCGGGAGTTACTTGCACCCTCTGCTGCCAGTTCCACAGCAGGGTGGTTTGGTCGAGCAATTCTTGCGGTTCTTTCCCCGTCAGCAGGACGATCGCGCTGACGGCTAAAGCATAGAGGTCGCTGCTGGGTGTGGCGCGACCGCTTTGCAACTGTTCGAGTGGGGCGTAACCGACTTTACCGACGCTGGTGGCGTGGGTTGTACCGTCGGGAGACTGGACTTTGGTAGCGAGTTCTTTGACCACTCCAAAGTCAATCAGTACGGGCATTTGGTCGTTTTGCCGCCGGATGATATTGTCTGGGGAGATGTCGCGGTGAATGATGCCGCGGGCGTGGATGTGGGCGAGGACGGGCAGCATTTGCCGGATGAATACCAGGATTTCGGCTTCGGAGAAACTGCGACCGGTTGCTGCGCGATCGGCCAGCAGTTCGCGGTAAGTCATCCCTTCTACGTAATCTTGTACTAGAAATAAGCGTTGGTTTTCTTCAAATATTGCTCGAAATTGGGGAATTTGCGGGTGCTGAATTTGATAGAGAATTTCTGCCTCTCTTTTGAACAGTTCTTTGGATTTTTCTAGAACGTAAGGTCCGCTTTGAATGGGAATAAATTCTTTGAGGGCGCAGCGTTCTTGAAACCGCCCTAAATCTTCTGCTAAATAAGTGCGGCCAAATCCTCCTTGACCTAAAATGTTTAGCAAGCGGTAGCGGTTTTGCAGGAGAGTTCCAATAGCAATAGGTGGCTGCATAATTTTAAGTAGACACTGTTAAAAAATAGGCGATCGCAGGCCGATCGAACTAATGACTGATGGCTGATGGCTGCTTTTGAGTCAACTGTCAACTGTCCATAGCATACTTCACAGTCATTAGCGCCCAGTCCCGATTGAAGTTAGCATTTTACGCTTTTTTGCACGATTTTGAAAAAGCGGGTGGTTTGGGACCGATCGGGCGGCAGGCGCGATCGGCTATTTTTCCTTGGTTTTTCGGGGTTTTAGGGCGATCGAACAGCAAACAGGGGATTTTCCCCTATTTGGCGCAAAAAGGTAGTTGGATGGGCGAATGGGGACGATCGCACTGCTGACTGCTGATCCCAGCCAACAACTTTCCTGCTTTCGAGTTAACTGTCAACTGTCAACTGTCAACTGTCAACTGTCAACTGTCAACTGTCAACTTTGCTTTCACGATTTCTTGAATTTTTTTGCCGTCGGCTTTGCCTTTAAGTTGCTGCATGGCTGCGCCCATTACCTTACCCATATCTTTCGGGGAAGTTGCGCCAACTGATGCAATAATTTCGGCGATCGCTTTTTCCACATCTTCCTCTGACATTTGCTGCGGCAAATACTCTTCCACAATTGCCAATTCCGCCGCTTCTTGGGCTGCTAACTCTTCGCGACCGGCTTTGCTGTACTGTTCGATCGAATCCCGGCGCTGCTTCGCGATTTGCATCAATATTTCCATTTCTTGGGCTTCTGTCAGCGTTTCTTGCCCCGAAGGACGCACGCTGACTTCTTTTTCCAGAATAAATTTTTTGATGCTGCGAACCGTTTCCAAGCGAACTTTGTCCTTGGACTTCATCGCTGCTTTGATTTCTGCGTCAATGCGTTCTTTTAGGCTCATCGATTTCACCCTTGCTTTGTTGGTATCAAAATATTGAGACTGTGCTTCAATTTCTTAACTTTTTTTACGGTTTTTTGCAAGTTTATGAGATTTTTATCGCGATCGGGCGCGATCGAACGCAGATGCAGTTGCTCAATCTAACTTAACGCTTCCAACTGGAGCGTAAAGTTAAATATATCAAAAAAAAACGACCGATATTTTGAGTTTGGGATGGTAAGATAGCGTTGGAATAAACATCCTGCAAGAGGCCTGCTGTGATCCGTTCTGCTACTTTACCGCTTCCGCTTTCTGAGCCACCGGTTTCCGCTCACGACCGTTTGCGCTTGTTCTCCGGTTCTGCTAATGTTCCCCTCGCTCAAGAGGTGGCTAGATATTTAGGAATCGATTTGGGGCCGATGGTTCGCAAGCGGTTCGCTGACGGGGAAGTCTACGTTCAAATTCAAGAATCGATTCGAGGTTGCGATGTTTACTTGATTCAGCCAACTTGCTGTCCGGTAAACGATCGCTTGATGGAATTGTTAATTATGATCGATGCTTGCCGTCGCGCTTCGGCAAGGCAAATAACTGCGGTAATTCCCTATTACGGGTATGCAAGGGCCGATCGAAAAACGGCGGGACGGGAGTCAATTACTGCAAAGTTGGTGGCGAATTTGATTACTGAAGCTGGTGCCAGTCGCGTTTTGGCGATGGATTTGCACTCGGCTCAGATTCAAGGTTATTTTGATATTCCTTTCGATCATGTTTACGGTTCGCCGGTGCTGTTGGATTATCTGGCTAACAAGCAGTTGCCGGATATTGTTGTGGTTTCGCCGGATGTCGGTGGAGTTGCTCGTGCTCGTGCTTTTGCGAAAAAGCTCAATGATGCTCCTTTGGCAATTATTGACAAGCGCCGCCAAGCTCATAATGTGGCGGAAGTGATGAATGTAATTGGTGATGTAAAGGGCAAAACTGCGGTGTTGGTGGACGACATGATCGATACTGCCGGCACGATTTCTGAGGGGGCGCGATTGTTGCGCCGGGAGGGTGCGAGGCAGGTTTTTGCTTGCGCTACTCATGCGGTGTTTTCGCCTCCAGCGATCGAACGTTTGTCTAGCGGTGTGCTGGAAGAGGTAATTGTTACTAATACAATTCCCGTTCCTGAGGAAAACCGTTTCGATCGCTTGACGGTGCTTTCTGTGGCGAATTTGCTGGGAGAAACTATTTGGCGGATTCACGAAGATAGTTCTGTTAGCAGTATGTTTCGCTAAAAGATATGGGGTGAGTGGCGCGATCGCCCCATATCTTTTATAATATGTGTCGATCGGTTCAACAATCGCTGGCACTATTTAATGTCTGAACTAACTACTTTAATATTAAATTTTAATTTATTTAGTAACTTCGATGTTGAAGAAGTGGCAATTATCAGCCAGTACCTATCCTGCTATCGATTTCAGGACAGGCAATTGCTGATGAAAAAAGGAGAGGTGGGAAACGATTTAGGAATTGTTTTGAGCGGAGATGTGAATATCCTTGACGGTGAGGTGCTAATTGCGACCCGCAAACCAGGGGAAATTGTTGGGGAAATGGCATTGATTCGATCGAGCAAGCGCATGGCAGATGTTGTGGCTGCTAGTGCGGGCGAATTGGCTGTGATGTCATTTACCAATATCGAACGGATTAAAAACGAACACCCTCCGATTGCTGTTAAATTGATTGTGCTGCTGACAGAATCAACCCTACGTAAATTGCAAGATACTGAAAAAGCTTTGCAGATCGAGCGAGAAAGATTGGAGTTTTTATTAGAAAATATTTTTCCTAAATCTATAGTAGCGCGGTTAAAATAAGGGCAAGATTTAATTGCTGAGAATTTTGATGAAGTAACAATTTTGTTTGCCGATCTTGTCGGTTTTACTAGCTTGGCAGAACAATTGCCGCCGAGAGATTTAGTTGATTTACTTAACGAAATTTTTTCAATTTTCGATTTACTTACTGAAAAGTACGGTTTAGAAAAAATTAAAACTATTGGCGATGCTTACATGGTAGTAGGAGGTTTGCCAATACCCACAGATGACCATGCAGAAGCAGTTGCAGAAATGGCTGTGGAAATGCAAGCTGCAATGCGTCGATTTGAGTCGCGGTTTGCTCATCCGCTGCAACTAAGAATTGGCATTAATACAGGAGAAGCGGTTGCTGGGGTAATTGGTATGAAAAAGTTTACTTACGATTTGTGGGGCGATGCTGTGAATGTAGCTAGCCGGATGGAGTTTTTAGGAATTCCGGGCAGAATTCAAGTTACTGATGTTACTTACGATCGCTTAAAAGATAAGTATCTGTTTGAAAAAAGGGGTAAAATCGCAGTTAAAGGCAAGGGAGAAATGACAACTTATTGGCTGGTTGGAAAACAGGAAAATAGCTAAGGAAGTATCAGGAAGAAGGAAGCATACCGAATTGCTCAACTGCAGGTAATATACGTCTCTGTTGGGTTTCACTTCGTTCAACCCAACCTACAAATCTTCGATCGCTTCCGGTCCCCCCCTTCTTAAGGGGGGCTAGGGGGGATCTAAATCTAATTTATTAGCTGCGATCGCCCTTTCTGCTGCAACAAATGGTAAAATCCTATGTTGTTGTCTGGAGTCGCGAACTTTTTCACATAGAAAAAGTCTCGTCAAAATAAGAGACTCAAAATAAGAGGCTAAGAGGGAAAATTTATGAAACTTTCACCACTAATTTCACCGCTAAGAACAGCCGTCGCGGCTGCTGCTTCAGCTATTTTAACATTCGGGGCGATCGACTCGGCAAGAGCATTTACTTTTGAACAAACGGAAATCAGTCAAGATCGAGTAATTGCGATCGCGCAACCCCGTGGCTTGGGTGGCTACCAATTGTTAATTGTAGAACAGGTATCTAATAGGCGGCAATGCTGGAGCGAAAGCGGCTCGAATCCGGTGAGAGTCGATCCGCTGTTGGTAACGTTTGATTTTACGGGAATTTGCGGTCGCGCTACCGATAGCAACGGCTTTTCTATTCGGATGGCCGGCACCGATTTAGCATTAAAATACAGCTTAAATTTGCTAAGTGTTGATGGCAATGTGGTGCTGGTGGGCACCCCCAGCGATCCGAATGCCGAACAGATTGTTATCGGCCGGACGAATGGCGATGCTAACGGGTTTATGAAAATTGTTTTAGATCCGGGCTGGCGCTTGACTAAAAGAACTTATCAAGGTCGAGTTTTAGGTCATTTTTATTTTACGAGCGATCGAGCCGCACCGGGCGATACAGGAAATACAGGAGGAAATGGAAATACTGGAGGCAATACTGGAGGAAATACCGGAGGCAATACTGGTGGCAATACCGGTGGCAATACCGGAGGAAATATTACATTTCGAGATATTGCTAACGATATTTACGCTGCGGAAATTAGAGAAGCTGTGACGCTGGGATTTGTAGCGGGATTTTCTCAGGATAATACTTTTAGACCGCAACTTGCCGTTACCCGAGAGCAATTAGTATCTTTAGTATTGGAATCTTTAAAAGGAATACAAGGTGCTAATATAACATTTCCCAGTACAGTTGTTTCTCCTCCTTATCGCGATGTTGATATCTCGCGCTGGAGTGCGACTAAAGTTCTATTTGCGCGGGACAACAACATAGTTAGCGGCTATAAAGATGGAACTTTTAAACCCACGCAGCCCGTAACTCGCGCTGAATTGATGGCGGTACTGCGGAGGGCAGCAGAATTTGGTTTGACGGCGCGGGGAAAGCAACCGAATTTAGTTGCTGGAGTGCCTAAAACTTTTTCGGATACTCAAAATCATTGGGCTGCTGCTATTATCAATCAAATGTCTGGTTATTGTGCTGTTGCTTCGTCTCTTAATGAAGTGGGAACTCGCTTTGCTCCTGATGATTCTGCTAAACGCAATTACGCGGCGGCGGCTACTTTGCGAATGTTGAAATGCGTGAAAGCTCAGTAGAATTATTGTTTTGAAATCGGTAGTTTTCTAGTTTCTGGTTCCCAGTTTTTCTGGTTCCCAGGTGTTCTGGTTCCCAGGCTGTGCCTGGGAACCCATGCCCTGAGGCTCTGCCTCGCGAGACTCACGGGAGGCAGAGCCTCCAGATCTGCATTACCAGGCAGAGCCTGGTAACGAGTCACCGAGTCACGAGTCATGAGTTTCTGGTTCCCAGGCTGTGCCTGGGAACCCATGCCCCGAGGCTCTGCCTCGCGAGACCCACGGGAGGCAGAGCCTCCAGATCTGCATTACCAGGCAGAGCCTGGTAACGAGTTGACGAGTTGAAACGAGTTGAACGAGTCAATGCGGACTTCAGTCCGCAGATTACTTGTTACCTGACTCAGTTTCCTTGCGTTTCTTCTTTGATGTTTGTTTGCGAGTTTTTGGTTGCGGGATTATTTCTGCTTCTTGCAAGGTGGCATTTTCACTCGATTCGTACAAGTCATTTAAAGCAAGTTTTTGCTGCGATACCAGTTCGTTGAGCAAGTTTGAAGCTGTTTCTAATATTTTCTTACCCTGCCTGACTTGAATTGTAGTTTGATGTTCGATCGCATCTAACAAAACATAAATCGAGACTGTTTGCCAAACATCTAAATCGTCGCCAATAACATCGCATTTAGACACTATTTTACCAGATTCCGGTACGTGAATCCCCAAACCGGATGCTTGAATTAAGGGCTGAATTTCTGCTATGCTTAAATCGGCAAAATCGGCAATTTGATGTTGCAGGGATATTAAATCTGCTAAATCCGGCAAGTCTGTTGTTTCTGCTGCTAAAGGCTCAAAATGAAAGCTAATAGTTTGGTTTAGCGGATCGGAAACTGCATAAATCGATCGCACTTGCGCTTGACTGACTCCGCCTTTATCGAAAAAATTTCGTCCTTGCGGCGCGATCGAAATTTCCCCGGTTGCCCCAATTTCCAAAGTATCTAAATTTGCCAGATTTGTTGCCGTACTTTTCACAAATATCTCGTCTAAACCCAACAAATCCGCCAATTCTGTCAGTGTCGGCGCGGGGACAAACTCAATTGCTGCCCGCAAAATGAATTCTTCAAGTACGTTAAACTCGCGGGGTTCGCTAACGGCTACTTCCAAGGGAGTTTGCCGCACTGCCAAGCGGAATTGACGCGCTGCCAACACTGACAAACCCGGATTTTGTTGCTCGATTTTTGCAACTATTGAAGTTAAATTAGGGTCGATCGATTTAGTCGGTGACGCTGGCAACATCTACAAAACCTCCGCAGCGGCGCACTGTTTTTGAAACTTCTTGATACATTTTTCCGACTGTACCTGTTTGTTGGGTAAATAAATCGTGGCAGCCGACAACTACCAGCAATTCTTGGGCGCGGGAAAATGCCACGTTGACCCGTTCCGGTTCCTTGGCAAATCCAATGTCTCCCCTACTATTATTGCACACCGTGCTGACAATAATTACAGGTCTTTCCATGCCTTGAAAAATATCAACTGTTCCGGTGCGGATGCTCAATGAGGGAAATTTTTCCAATTCTATTCTATCTTGAATTGCGTTCAATTGCGCGCCGTAAAACGTGATAATTCCGATTTCTTTGGGAGGTTCGCCCGCAGCAACTTGCGGTTGCCAAGCTGTTTCCATTTGCTCGCACAAACGTTCGATCGCATCTATTTCTTTCCAATTCAATCGCGAAGTTCCTTGTTTTTCTTCTTCAAATCCGGGGGCGATCGGCGTTTTTACCCAAATAATATGATTGTCTGGTTTAATAATTTTACCAGACAAATTGTGAGCGCGTTTGACATCGGGTTCTTGAATGCCGCAAGTAAGTTTTTCGTCGTAAAATTGATTGATGGCACCCATAATCTGCGGGTGCATGCGATACTGAGTTGTCAGCATTTTTTTGATGCTGTTGCTGGCATTTTCAAACAATACTTTAAACAGCGATTGTTTGATAAATTCTAGTTCGTCTCCCGTACAGCCGATTTCTTCAGCAATATCCCCGATCGTACCTCGATCGAACATGGGCGGCAACTGTCTGTGATCGCCCACCAAGACTAATCTTTTGCCTTTCAATGCGGGAATTAACAACTCTGGCGGAGTGCATTTGCTAACTTCGTCGATGATGACTGCATCGAAACTGGGAAAGTTTTTGGCAAACTCGAAACTCGCAGCTTGCACGCAGGTGATGCCGATGACGTTGGCATTGTCGATGTAAATTTGCCTTAAATCGTTTTGGTCTTTTTCTGAGGGATTGCGGAGTTTTTGAATCCAGTCGGTAACGAATTTTTCCGATCGCTTTAATTCTGCTGTATCTCGCTGCAATTCGCCCTGCCAACTGTCGAATTGCTGCTGGATTTTGCGCAGAAACTTTAAGTCGAACAATCCTTTATCGGGAACATCCGCTTTGTATTTTTCCGGGAGAGTTTGCCACGCCGACTCCCACCAACTGCGGCTGGCAATTAACTCGGCTGTTGGCTGTTGCTGTTGCAGCCGATCGCAAATTTCCCTCATTTCTTGCTGCAATTCTTGCAGTTGCTGTTGCGCAGTATCCGCTGCAGCTTGCAGGGGCGATAAAACTTCGCTAAGGCTGTTTTTGATATGTTCTAAAACACCAAACGGATCTAATATAGCGATCGAACTTTCCAACTTAATCGCACTGGCTTTCCAAGCATCGATTTGCTTGATAAACTGCTGCGGCTGTTCCCAAATATGCGATGTTTTGGCGAGATACTGTCGGGCTAAATCCCGCAAGTTTTCCGGCATATTTGACTGTTGGGTAATGGCTTGTAGCAAGTTAGTAACTTCGCCAATCTTTAACTCAATTTTTTGTTGGGCTGCATCTATCTGCTGCTGGATGGCGGATATTTCCTGCTGGTTAAAACTGAACTCTAGTCTCTCCAATAATTGTTGCTGTTTTTGAAGCTGCTGTTCGGTTTCAAATTTCAGCGGTTTCACGATTTCCCTGGCATTTCCCAAAATAACATGCAGCAATTCTTTTGCCGTTCGATCGACTGCAACTTGCAAATTATTGGGCTGCGACAATTCCCGAGAAATTTCTTGAACTTTGTCTAACAAAATCCGAGTTTTTTCGATTACCAATTTGCGCCGATCGCCCCGCATTTGAGTATAATTAGCAAAGTCCGTTTCCAATTGCTGCCACAGGGCGCGATCGTCTGGTAAAAGGACGATCGGAGTTTGACTGAAATTCAGGCGCAAAAATTCGTTAAACCGAAATTGCTGCCCTTGAATGTTCTGACAACCGCCGTTTTCTTCATGGAATAATGCTTTTTGCAACCTCTCCAAATCAGGCAAATTAACGCGGCATTTCGGCGGGACGATCGGCATTCTGAGCGATCGGGCAATTTTCAGCAATCCTGCTGGCAATTCTACCATAGTATCTGCTAGCAATTCGCCTGTTTCCCAGCAAGATTTGATGGCTTTATCTAATTTACTATCCGCTGTTTCGATCCATTGGGCAACGGCAACAACAACTTCCGCAATTTCTGCTTGGCGCTGTTGCAAATTCTGAATTTTTTGTTCGAGATTTTGGCGGTAAGTTTGATTTTCGCGATCGCCCAATTTTAGTTGAGTCAAGGCATCAGAATGCTTGCGGGAATTTTGCCTTAATTCTGCAACTTCCGCCATCGCTTTGCAAGCATTACTAGCGCCGTTAAATGCTGTCAGAAATTCCGGGATTTTGGGCGCTACATTTTCCCGCAACCAAACAGCAATCCCGAAGGAACCGCAATTAGGGCGATCGAACCCAATTTGAGTAGCATTAGTTGCTGCAACCCGCACGTTTGCCATAAAGTTTTCTACTAAAATATTGCCCTCTGAATGCGGTTTGAGTCGGGGCATAAACTCGCCAACTTCGGGAGATTCCCAGTTGACTTGCGGCGCGTTCAGTAAATTTGTCAAGCCGGAAACCAAAGGTTCAAATTCGCTTTTTTTTGCTGTTATTTCTAAATGGGTTGTCTCGATTTCACCGATTTTTGCTGCGAGTTCTGCTTGGCGATCGAGCAAGTGTTTCTGCTGTTTGTAAAAAGCTTTTTCGGCTGCCAAGTAACTTGTAAATTGCTCGGATTCAGCCAGCAACTGCTGCAAATACTTGACATTATTTTGACGCTGTGCTAATTTTTGTTCGCAGTCGATCGCCGTATTTTGCAACCAAGTGCCGATCGCGTTTTCTTCTAAAAACGGCTGCCCTTCTTCCTGCACCTTATGGGCTTTTCCCTTGCGCAAAGCCCGAATTGCGGGATTGTGAACTAACCTGCTTAAAGCATTATCTACTGCCAAATTAGCTTGAGAAGCAATTAAAGTTTTGCCGCCCAAACTGGCAATTTGATAGCAAATTTCCGCAATTACTGTTGTTTTTCCCGTTCCCGGCGGCCCTTGAATTAAAATTAAATCTCGCGCGGAAAGTACCATTTCAACAGCCGCAATTTGGTCGGGATTGGCATTGCGATTTAACAAACATTCCCGTTCCAATTTTACGATCTTTTTGGGCGATCGCGCTTGGGAAGCATCGAATAAAAAGTCGCTCAAATGAGGATTTTGAGCGCGCCCGTCTGCCAGCATTTTTAAAGCTTTTTTCTTGCGATCGATCTGGCTGAGATCGCCAGCAGCTTCAAAATACAAAAATCCTTGTTTGGGCAAATGAAATCGATCGCCCGCCATTCTATCTGCTAAATCCGCATCTAATTTAACTCGCAACTTGCTGCGATCGAAATCAATTTCGGCAACAGTTCCTAAAGTTTCTCCGTCTCGGCTGCTTCTGCCTCTAAGTTCCGAATCAAACAGGATAATTTCTTCATTGCGCGCCTTTTTCAACCTTTCGCGAAAGTCGCCAATTTGTAAGGAATTTTCCTCATAGCCGTCAAGAGTTGCGGAATTGGCATCTATTTCAAAAGTGACGATTTTCAGGCCGGAACCGTAATTATGTCCGCGAAAACGCACGCAAAATTGACGGGCTGCTGCAATGCGTTCTTCTACTTTTAAAAAAGCGTTCCAAACTTTTAATTGTTCGTTAGTTGGAATGTGCCTGTCTTCCCAAAATGGCAATTTTTGAATGCGGGCGATCGACTTCGGCGGAATCGGCGATCTGTTGTTAGTTAAAAGTCGCAATTTAACTGGCAAAACATACCCATCTTTTCTACCTCTGGGGAGGGGAACAAAGCCTGCATCGAGCAATTTTAAGCCGCCAATGCCATCTTCAATGCGTGCAGTTGCCAGCAAGCGCAAAGTGCGATCGGCTTTTTGCAATAATTCGGGCAATTCAAAATCATCTCGATCTGTAGCGACAATTAATTCCCAGATTTCTTCTTCCGAAAATCTCTCATTTACCTTTTGGCGGCGCAGGTAGAAAAGATTGTGCGATTTTCCGGCAATTTCGGACATCAAAATTTCGGCGCGTTCCCTGCATTCCCAATCGCAATATTTTGCTAAAGCTGCTTCTCCTTCCAGATCGCGAATAAACTTATTAATAGCGCGATCGCCCGCAAATTTATATCCCCAATCTTCGGTTATTAAAGAAGGCATATTTTGATTTTAGATTTGAGATTTTGGATTTTAGATTGAGGATTGAAGATTTGGGATTGAAGATTTGGGATTGGTAATGCAAAGCCGGATTCACTGCCTCCTCTTCGCTAGAACTCGCGAGGCAGAGCCTCTAGACATGGGTTCCCAGGCACAGCCTGGGAACCAGTATACACTAGGCAAAGCCTGGTATTTTTAACTCGTTACCAGGCTCTGCCTGGTAATGCAGATCTAGAGGCTCTGCCTCGAATTTTTCGGACTTAGAAGGGCGAACGAGGGGACTCGAACCCCCGAGTGGTGGAACCACAATCCACTGCCTTAACCACTTGGCTACGCTCGCCGCGTTTTTTCACTCTAACATTTAATCGTATCACAAGTCTCAAAGAAAAGCAAATATTTTTTGAGAATTTGTCGGTAGGGGTCGATGGGGCCGATCGAGGCAGAGCCTCTGGATCTGCATTACCAGGCAGAGCCTGGTAACGAGAAATTACCAGGCTCTGCCTGGTAATGAGAAAACTCTTCCTTCTACGTTCTACTTAATAAATCGTTTCGTCTTCCTTGCGCCATGCGGGATCGACGATGCAAATGAATACTAGAGATTCCGTGCCGCAGTTGTGGATAAATTGTTTGGCATTGGGCGGAATGTAAACTGCATCTCCAGTTTCCACGAATTGACTTTCGCCGTCGATGTGCATTTCTCCAACGCCGCTGATGATGTAGTAAACTTCAGAAGTTGTCAGCGAGTGCAGCGTTGAAGTTTCTCCCGCAGGCAAAATGGCATGAGCTAAACTGTAGCGCAAATCGACAGCTTGCTTGTCTGGATGCAGCAATTCTCGCAGTTGAGTGCCGTCCCCAGCAATGAATTCTTCGCAACTATTTAACTTTTGAACTAACATTCTTGTTCCACTCCCCAACATCTCTTTCGCGCAAGTTAAGTTTAATCGAGATCTTGCACCAATGTCAGAAATCAAGACCGGAGGCAAAGACTCCGCACAAAAGCGTATATTTCTCGTAAGGAACTTGGTTTCTCGCACGCTAATTGAGAATGGTGCAAGATGTCAGGTTTAATCGAGAAAGACAGAGATGTTAAGAAATGTTTCAAGAAGCGATCGAATTTTTCAACCGTAAGTTTTGGAGGGCGATCGATAATCGGGACAGTCGATCGCTTCTTCAGATAAAGCTATTTTAGGATTAACCGGACACTTGAGGTGGTAGTCGCCGGTAAAAAATACGCAGTTAGCGCAAGGGATTTGGTGCATTCGTCGAGCTCGGCGCAGGGAAGTCGCGACACTACCGCCGACACTCGAAAAAATCATAAAGATTAAACCCCAGGCGCAAACAAAACACAAGGGTACTAACACGGGCTGCATTGTTTTAATCAAAAAGTAAAGCATAGAAACCAAAGTCAGGATGGGGAAGCTACAGCAGATAAATTACAACAGTAAAGCAATTGCTGAGCGATCGCCCGCAAAGTTTAAAATCTTTTAACCGTTCGATCGCGAAACCAGATAACTGTGAGATGATGGACACCTGTGGTTATATACAATTAGAGGAAACGATTTATGGCTCTGCGATTGGGCGATACAGTTCCCAACTTTACCCAAGCCTCTTCAGAAGGGGAAATCAGTTTCTACGACTGGGCTGGAGATAGCTGGGTCGTATTATTTTCCCATCCGAAAGACTATACTCCAGTATGCACGACGGAACTCGGTGCCGTGGCCCGTCTCAAGTCTGAATTTGACAAGCGCGGGGTGAAGACTATTGCTTTGAGCGTCGATGATGTGGATTCTCACATGGGTTGGATTAAAGATATTGAGGAAACTCAAAATGTTACTCTCAATTATCCGATTTTAGCCGATGGCGATCGCAAGGTTTCCGACCTTTACGACATGATCCATCCCAACTCGTTGAATAACTTAACAATCCGCACGGTTTTTGTCATCGACCCGGCGAAGAAATTGCGTTTGAGCATTACTTATCCGGCGAGCACGGGCCGCAATTTTAATGAAATTCTGCGGGTAATTGATTCGCTGCAACTTACGGATAACTACAGCGTGGCTACGCCGGTAAATTGGCAAGATGGCGATGACTGTGTAATCGTTCCTTCGATTACCGATCCGAAAGAGTTGGAAGAGAAATTTCCGAAAGGTTTCACGCCTGTTAAGCCTTATTTGCGGATGACTCCCCAGCCGAATAAATAGGTTTAATTGACTCCCCCGTTCGTAGTGAAGACTTTAGTCTGCAATCTTTTTTTGCGGACTGAAGTCCTCACTACGAACAGGCCAGGTTTGTAGTAGGGACTTTAGTCCTCAATCTTGTTTTGCGGACAGAAGTCCTCACTACGAACAGACTAGGTTTGTAGTAGGGACTTTAGTCCTCAATCTTAGTTGTTGCGGACTGAAGTCCTCACTACGAACCTTCACTGCGAACAGGTAAATTGTGCTATTTTATGAAGAAGTGAAATTTGAGGAAAGGCAAAATGCTGTCATCTCCGATCGTACTGCGAATGCCGCCGCGCTTGCAAATGACAGAGGACGAATTTTTTGATTTTTGTCAATTAAATCGCAACCTGCGAATCGAACGCAACCAGCAGGGAGAATTATTATTGTTGACTCTTGTTGGGGGAATCACCAGCAACCGCAATGCTATCTTAACCGGAGAACTGGGAATCTGGACAAGACAAGATGGAACGGGAATTAGCTTTGCTTCTTGTACGGGATTTACATTATCGATCGGCTCCGTGCGATCGCCCGATGCTTCTTGGATTAAACTGGAAAGGTGGAATGCTTTATCAAAAGCACAGCAAGAAAAATTTGCTCCGATTTGCCCGGATTTTGTAGTTGAACTAAGACCCGATTTTGAGGATTTAGAGCACCTGCAAGAAAAGATGCAAGAATATATGAGGGAACCCGGCGTGCGACTGGGATGGCTGATAGACCGCAAAAATCGCCGAGTTTACATATACCGTACCAATTTGTCAGAGGAATGTTTGGAAAATCCGGCGACAGTCAGCGGCGATCCGGTTTTGCCGGGATTTGTACTCAATATGAACGAGATTTGGTAAACTGAAGTATGGCAGCAGCGATCGGGAAAATCAATTATGTTGGCATCAAGAATCGTATTGCGAATACCGCCAAAATTGCAAATGACAGACGACGAGTTTTTCGAGTTTTGTCAAATCAATCGCGAATTGCGCATCGAACGCAACAAATCGGGAGAATTGCTAATTATGTCACCCACTGGTTCGGAGACGGGAAATAGAGAAGGCAATATATTCGGGCCGCTGTGGGTGTGGTCAGAAGCAGATGGTACTGGTTTATCATTTACTTCAAGTACGGGTTTTACTTTGTCAACAGGCGCAGAAAGGTCGCCGGATGCTGCTTGGGTAAAGTTGGAAAGATGGAATGCTTTGTCACCGGAACAACAGCAAAAATTCGCCCCGATTTGCCCGGATTTTGTAGTTGAATTGAGGTCGGCTTCTGACAATCTCAAGCCATTGCAAGAAAAAATGCAAGAATATATGAGAGAACCAGGAGTACAGTTGGGTTGGCTTATAGACCGCAAAAATCGCCGAGTTTACATATACCGTCCCAGTTTGCCGGAGGAATGTTTGGAAAATCCGGCAACAGTCAGCGGCGATCCGGTTTTGCCGGGATTTGTACTCAATATGGGTAAAATTTGGTAGCAATGCTAGCCATAAGTATCGATTTATTGTAATACTTAATAATATGATATAAAACTGCAAAAAATATGGATATCAAAAATGGTTTTGTAGGTTCGATCGGCAATACTCCCCTAATTCGCTTAAACAGCTTCAGCGATGAAACCGGCTGCGAAATTCTCGGCAAAGCAGAATTTCTCAATCCTGGCGGTTCCGTTAAAGATCGGGCCGCTCTTTACATCATTAAAGACGCAGAAGAGAGAGGTTTGCTAAAGCCTGGGGGCACGGTTGTAGAAGGCACTGCGGGCAATACAGGCATCGGTTTGGCACACATTTGCAACGCTAAAGGTTACAAATGTTTGATAGTAATTCCCGACACTCAATCTCAAGAAAAAATCGATGCTTTGAGAACCTTGGGCGCGGAAGTTCGGACAGTTCCCGCCGTCCCTTACAAAGACCCGAATAATTATGTCAAATTGTCGGGAAGATTGGCGGCAGAAATGGAAAATGCAGTATGGGCAAATCAGTTTGACAATTTAGCAAACCGCCGCGCGCATTACGAGACAACTGGGCCGGAAATTTGGGAACAAACAGAAGGAAAAATTGATGCTTGGGTGGCTGCAACTGGTACGGGTGGCACTTTTGCCGGAGTATCAATGTTTTTGAAAGAACAGAACCCCGCGATTAAAACTGTGCTGGCAGATCCGATGGGCAGCGGGCTTTACAGTTATTTCAAAACCGGGGAAATTAAGACACAAGGCAGTTCGATTACTGAGGGAATCGGTACGAGTCGGGTGACGGGAAATATGGAAAATGCCCCGGTAGACGACGCGCTGCAAATTGACGATGCGGAAGCCGTGCGGGTGGTTTACCAATTGTTGAGAAAAGATGGGTTATTTATGGGTGGTTCGGTGGGAATTAATGTGGGGGCGGCTGTGGCTTTGGCGAAGCAAATGGGGCCGGGTCATACTATTGTAACGGTTCTGTGCGATGGGGGAGCGCGGTATCAATCGAGGTTGTTCGATCGAACCTGGTTGGCGGCAAAAAATCTGTTTCCAGATTGATATCATTGAGTGGCAAAGAAACCGGGTTTCGATTGGTTTGTAGTGCGGACTTTAGTCCGCAGAATGTTGCGGACTGAAGTCCGCACTACAAACCTTACTTGACGCGAGTTTTATGGTCTTAGCCTCGCATCAAAATAGCCTCGATTTGATTTTGTATTTGTTCCAATTCCCGGCGTTTGTCAGCCAGCCAAGCTTTTTCGGCTTCGGATTTTGCTCGATCTTGTCGATCGAGCTTTTCCTGCTGTTCCAATAAATTCTCCCACAGTGAGATCGCTTGGTCGATCGCACTGCTAGCTGCTTCATATCGATCGTCAAATACCAAGCTAATTCTTTCAGTTATTTTATCAAAAATTGACTCCGAATTTTCCTGAAATTTCTCAAAGCCTAACTCGCAAACTTTTTGCTTGATCTGGTTATGAATTCCATCAACATCTAGCATTCCCAATCCAAATGCGCCACCCCCACCAGCAGCTAAGGCAGCCAAAATAATTGGAATAATACCAACTCCTAAAAACACCAATCCCGCCGCTACTAATCCACCAAGGCCTATACCGCCAAGATAACCTCCAGGACCTCCAATATCTGAAATCGATGAAGCGATACCGCTTCCACCGATGCCAATTCCGCCCATATTACCTGCGGTCTCCCAATTATTAAATTGACTAACCAGGTTACTACTCCGTTGCATATCGAACTTTTGAAACTCCTGCCGAATTGCATAAATATCTTCATTGATTTGGTTATTTAAAACAGTCGCATTTTGTTGTAAAATTGCTTGGATTTTTTGATTTGCCCAATATTCTATTTCTTTGGTTATGTCTAGGACAAATTGATTAGAATAATCTTTAATTAACTTGTTTTGACTCCAAATATGATTGTGTTCTGAAGTCCATTGAGAACTTTTTGCAATCAGGCGTCTTTTTAATCCTTCCACCCATTGATTCCAAGATTCAAGAGTTTCGTCTAAAGATTGCTGCATCAATTCATCCGCTAAAAGTTTGATTTTCACATCCCGGCCGCTTACTTCCGCAATTTGTTCAAAAATATTCGCCTTATCTCCTTGAGAAACTGTCAATTTTCCTTCTAACATCTCCCGATATTGATTCAATTCATCGCAGCCAGTATTAATAATTTGCTTGATTCCGGCGGCGGATTGCTGAAGTTCGATCGCCCCTCGTTCAACTGTCAAAAACTGTTCCAGAGATTTGGTAAAATCCTGAAAAGATTTCAGATACTCATTCTCCGTTCCATCCAAAATAGCCTCCAGTGCAGATTGAGCCGAGATAAAATGAATCCGGTTTTCACCCGCGATCGCATTTTGACTCTTAACAATCGTTTCTACCCTTTGTCTTACCTGCTTGCGGCTTTCTTCCCGACGCAGCAAATCCGCAAAATTAACTAAAACAAAAATACTCTTCGCACCTTCACCATCTTTACCGGGATTCAACTCTTTTTTCAAATACAAAAGCAGTTCCCGCTCTTTTTCTGTCAAAGCATTTTGAGCGTGAGTCAAGAAAATCACCGCATCAGTTGTTTTGAGAACTTGTTCGGTGACTAACGTGCGTTCCGCTTGTTCGTTCAATCCGGGAGAATCAATAATTTCAACTCCATTGCGGCACAATTCGAGATTCGGATGCTCGAAACTGATTTCTTTGATTTCTGAGTTGACAATTTCATCTCCAAAAGAACCTAAAGCCGCTTCCTCAGAAATTGAAGCTTTCTCTTTGTATTGCTGTGGTGAAATCTCTTCCTCGCGGCCGTTTTTGTATTTGCAAATAACTCGCTGCTGCGGCCCGTATTTCAAAACAGTCACCGTACCGCTACAGGGAATATCCCGCACCGGTTGGATTTCCTCACCTAACAAAGCATTGAGTAAAGTTGATTTGCCTTTGCTGAACTCGCCGACAACAGCAACGCGGAAACATTGAGATTCTAATTTACGAGATATTTTTGTGACTTCTTCTGTTAAATTAGGAGATATGACGTTGCGATCGCTCCCATCTTGCAGGGTTGAATACAGCGGCTGACAAACAGCATTCAGTTGTTGCCTGTACTCCTGAAATTTTTTCAACTCCTGATATGATGAAACTGAATGCTTTTGATTTGTTTTGTGTTTCGGTTTTGCTGGCAAATGTTGGAGAATGTGACTGGCTGCGCGGACAAACATCGCATCGAGAAATTGAAATTGTGCCGGATCTAGTAACGATCGCACTTTTTCTAAAGCTGCTGTATCTTCGAGCGCCCTACTGCTAAAACTCGCCTCCAAAACAGTCAAATATCGCCCATCGATTCCGAGTCGATCGGCAAGGTTTTTCAAATACTGTTTTTCGCTCTCGTCCATCGTTCCATCTGCCGCCGACATCTGATATCCAAAACTAATTAGCAGCAGTTTTTCCTCATCAGAAAAACAAGCTGTCAGCGCCAACAACACCGGAAATTTATTGTAAACTTGATGTTGCGCCACGCTTTTAACCATTGGCATTACCAATTTTTGCAAGCTGTTATTAGCAGGAATAAGTTCCCTCAAAGTTGTCACCAGTTGCTGCTTTTCTTCAGCGCCAAAAGTACCGTCGGCATTAATGACTCCCAGCAACACAGTTATCAGCGCCGCCAGAAACAGAATCGGAGGATTAATATCCTCTTTGCGGATGTTTTGCCCTGTCAGCCGCGAAACAACCTCAACAGTTTGCGAACTAATTAGCGAAGTGTCCATTTGCCGCGCCTTTAGATAATTTTTTTTTATTTAATGTATCATAATTGATTAGTAATTCTTTGGGTATGTTACGGGGTAAAAATCGATGATGAACTTTGTATTTCCCCCTGCGGTACAGGCTGCGATCGAGGCTGGCAAGTACGTACAAGTGTTTACATCCGCTGGAGTGCCGATCGGCATGGCGAGAGATGCAGCGACGGGACAGTTTGCTGCCAATGCCGTTGGCGCGGTTGTCAACAACAGCCCGCTATCGCCATTAGTCTCTCCCGTGCAGCTTGCAATGGGCGGCTTGCAGATGTACCAAAACCACATGGGCTTTCAAGCCGTGCAAGCGAGTTTGGGGGTGCTGCAAGCGACAACAGCCGTCATTGGTGTGGGAGTTGCGGCTGGGGTAGCTTTGTCGGCGGTAAATTTACACCAAACATTGAAACTAAAAAAAGCAGTAGAAAGGCTGGATGTTAAAGTTGAAAATGGTTTCATCAATTTAGAACAACTTTTGAAAGGGCAAGGATCGGAAATTAAGCAATTAATTGTCCAAGTTGTCGAAGAGATGAAATTTGAGAATCACCGACTTGTTTTAGTGCGGGCTTACGGGTTATTTACGCAAGCAATTCAACGAATGCGATCGGCCTTGCAATTGCAAGATATCAACCGCCGCAATGCGGAAATTGATGCAGCGCGGGGGATGTTGTTTGAGGCTTTAGCAGACTACAGAAACCCGCAGTTGTTGTCAGAAACTTGCGCGGCGGGACAGTTGCGGCGGTTAGAGTGCAGTTGGGCGATCGAGCAAAGTATTATCGCGACTTATCAGGTGCAAAATGAATTTGGGGCGGCGGGCGATCGGCTTGCTCAATTGCAGCAAGAAATCCGTCAAGATGGCATCAATATCGTACAATGCTGTGACTCCGACGAAGAGCTTGATTTTCTATTTCCTGAAATCGCGCGAATTCACAACCACGATTTAGCCGGATTAGAGATTTGGTTTAATCAGATTGAATGGACGAAAGATTTGCCGCCAAGTGAGTTAAAGCAGTTGCAAAGTGCCGATTTCAGCAAATCAAACTTGGCTGTTGTGGAGGATAAAAAATCAGCCGTAACAGCTTTAGCAATACCCGACGAACAGTTATTTTATGAGAATTTGAGGCCGAAGTCTCATTTTTATGCGCTTCGCACTCAATTGGAATTGATGCTGGAACCGGAGCGACGTGAAGATTACGAAGATTATATCATCGAGCAAGGGGAAATAGCGGGTCATAAAAGTTTAGTAGCGTCGAATTTGGAAAAAGCCTCTGATTTGGCTGTTGCTAATCTCTTTTACTACTTCAGAGTTCGAGATGAATCGGAAGATGAATTAGAATTAGAGTTCGAGGGAACTACAACTGCTACTAATAGCATTGCGACGGAATCTTCCGCAAGCGATCGAGTCAAGCAGCAAATTTATGAAAAAGTCAAAGTCGTTGTTGCCAAGCAACTAGAAGCTGATGCAAGTAAAGTCACCATCAACGCTAATTTTGCCAATGATTTAGGAGCCGATTCTCTGGATGCAGTAGAGCTAGTCATGGCGTTAGAAGAGGAATTCGACATTGAAATTCCCGATGAAGTTGCGGAGAACATAGAAACAGTTCAACAAGCTGTTGATTACATTTACAAAAAAGTTGCTGTTTAAAAAGAAAAGACCGTTAACACCCCGTAAGTTGGGTATGACTGAGATCTTGTACGCATTTCAACAATCCTGTAGGGGCGGGTTCGCCAATGGCTTTGAAGCTTGCAGATAGGTTAAAGAAACCCGCCTCCACCCCACAAATAACCCTCAAAGACCTCCTCTATTGAGACTGTTGCAAGATGTCAGGTATAACGAAGTGAAACCCCAACGAAAAGTAACAAGTAGTGTTGGGTTTCGTTCATCGACATAGTTGGTGGTGGCATGGGCTAATACCCAAAAAAAACTTTGAATTTATAAATACGGAGCGATCGCAAAATGGATGAATTTGTTAGAAAAGCAGCAGCACTAGGATTACCCGCAATTATGCTGGTAATTGTGATGGCAACTACAGGTTTAGCAGGTGCGGCTGCAATTACAGCAGCTTTAGCAGCTTTAGGTGGCCCAGCAGGTATGTTAGGCGGAATCGCACTGCTTGGAATCATCGGTTTAGCTACAGAAATGTTGTCTAAATACGGTCTTGAAGCGTTGCTAATTGCCATTTACCGACAGCGCATTCAAAACGGAGAATCAAGATCTGGTATCTGCAAAGAAATTCGCAAATTACCTATCTCTAGAGAGTTAAGACTCAGACTTGACGAAGAGTTGGGCTGCCAATAGAGAAGTAGAATTAAGATTCATAAATCCTCTGTTTCTCAACGCATCAAGAAGTATTAGCCCTGTCATTTTTAGTACAACAATAATCAAAGAAAATGAAGTCAAAATCAGTTACGCAAATCAGCGGTCTTCCCGGTCAATTAGTCGGTGTAGTTCCACTCCGAACCAGTGGTACAGGAACTATTAAAATAGTTGGGGAAACCTTACAAGGAAATTTTACTTCATTTTTTGGCTTTTGTTGTCAAACAGCGTTATATTGTCATTTACACGAGTACCATTAATCTGATTCTGTTTGGAAACAACAATGATAAACTCAACCTGTTTCGCAATGAAATTATAGAAGCTTGTCGTCCCAAACAGAGCTATATGCCCCGATCTTCTCAGCCTGCACCCCCACCACCTTCTTTGCCAAAGCGATCGACAATGAGCTAAATTTACTAGGTCGATCGCTCTTGATAGCAACTGTTACTAATCGGCTCGAAAATATTGTGGAAAAACCCGGTTTCTGGCTAGCCGCAAGTCATTGAGTGGCAAAGAAACCGGATTTTTGTCCGAGTTTGTTGGTAAGTGCGAAAGATTGTGGAAAAAACCCGGTTTCTGGCTGTTCGATTAGTTTGTAGTGCGGACTAAAGTCCGCAAAATTCTGCGGACTGAAGTCCGCACTACAAACCTGACATCATTAAAAAATTATGCTTAAAATAGACGTTATATGCTTGCACTTATTCCCATGATAAAAATGTAGCATATATTTAGTAAATTTGCAAGTAAAAAAAGTGGAAAATTCAGAAATTTCTAAGCGAGTTCTGGTCTGTCAAAACCGCACTTGTCGCAAGCAAGGTTCGGCAAAGGTACTGGCTGCTTTTCAGTGTTTGGCGGATGCAGAAGTTGAGGTTGTTGCTAGCGGTTGTTTGGGACACTGCGGCAGCGGACCAATGGTTTTGGTGCTGCCGGAAAAGGTTTGGTACAGTCGCGTTTGCCCTGGGGATGTGGGGGCGATCGAATGCACATTTCGCACTCAGTCTTAGCGAACGCAGTTGGAATCTCGATCGAGCATTCACAGGAGGAAATAGTGAGTAGAAATACGGGCGATCGGGTAATTTTAAGATGTATGCGACAAGATTAATAAGTCAAAACATAAAATTATAAAATCGATATCAATGTCAGCATTAAGTTCGGCAAATTGCTGAACTATTTCTTTATTAAATCGCAATCCCGTAAGGTGCGCACCGCGCACCCTA
This sequence comes from Oscillatoriaceae cyanobacterium Prado104, assembly GCA_025454405.1. Classification (GTDB taxonomy): domain Bacteria; phylum Cyanobacteriota; class Cyanobacteriia; order Cyanobacteriales; family Microcoleaceae; genus Microcoleus. The sequence goes on from JALOON010000003.1 coordinate 161,591, forward strand.
CAAACGATCTGAGTTAGATTCACAACCCCAAACATCCGCGTTCATCAGCGCGTTAATCTGCAGTTGCAAAATCCCTATCTAAGCCATCACCATCCCCCCATCAACATTAAAAACTTGCCCCGTAATATAAGCCGCCGCCGCATCCGCAGCCAAAAACTTCACCATCCCCGCAACTTCCTCAACTTCCCCGTATCTTCCCAGAGGAATGTATTTCAAAATATCATCAGATTTGACATCCTTCGTCATATCCGTCGTGATAAAACCCGGTGCAACAGCATTCACAGTAATCCCGCGACTCGCCAACTCCTTCGCCACAGTTTTAGTAAACCCAATTACTCCAGCCTTCGCCGCACTGTAATTAGCTTGTCCCGGATTCCCCATCTGACCGGCAACTGAAGCAATATTAATAATGCGGCCGCTGCGCTGTTTCAACATGATTTTGCTGGCTGCTTTCGCGCACAAAAATACACCCGTCAAGTTCAAATCGATTACCGCCTGCCAATCTTCCAACTTCATCCGCAACAGCAAAGTATCGCGAGTAATTCCAGCATTGTTCACCAAAATGTCAATCCGCCCCCATTTTTCCATGACATTATTGACGAGCAAATCTACTTGGTCTGTTTTCGAGACATCTGCAGCCAGGGCGACAGCTTCCCCTCCCGCTGCGATAATTTCTGCTACTGCTGCATCGGCAGCAGTGCTCGAACTTGCATAGTTCACTGCTACTTTCGCGCCCTCTGCTGCTAAGCTGAAAGCAACGGCGCGACCGATTCCCCGCGACGCACCGGTCACGATCGCCACTTGACCCCGCAATCTTTGAAACGTCTCTGGCAATAATTCCATAATTGTATCCTCGAAATCTACGCTCAAAGATTTTTGCACTAAAATCGAGCCAGAACCAAAAAAATTTATGTTGTCCTATGGCAGTGCAAAAACAGTTCAGCAGTTTTGAAGAGTTGCTATCGACCTCTGATGTGCCGGTACTGGTGGATTTTTACGCTACTTGGTGCGGCCCTTGTCAGATGATGGCACCGATTTTAGAGCAAGTCAGCGGTCAGTTGAAAGATCGGCTGATGGTTGTCAAAATTGACTCGGATAAGTACGAACAGTTGGCTTCGCAGCATCATATTTATGCTTTGCCGACTTTGGTGTTGTTTAAAAATGGTGCTGAGGTCGATCGCATTGAGGGTGTGATTCAAGCCGCGCAGTTGATCGATCGAATGCAACCTTTCTTATAGGTTCGTAGTAGGGACTTCAGTCCTCTCCAAAATGGACTAAAGTCCTCACTACAAACGTCATTATCGGTTCGTAGTAGGGACTTCAGTCCTCTCCAAAATCGACTAAAGTTTTCACTACAAACGGTATTTTGCTATCTTGTCGGATGAATACACCAAGTCACGCAATTATTAATTTAGCGATTCTCGGCAGAAACCAACATCCCGAGTGGAATTTGCTCATCGTTGCCGGCGGGATTTTGCCGGATATTCCGATATTTTTGTTTTACTTTTGGGCGAAATACATTGCGCGCTTGCCGGAGGCTACAATCTGGTCAACAGCCTATTACGAACCTGCCGTGCAAAATATTGTTGCTTTGTTTCATTCTATCCCTCTGGCTGGGATCGGCTGGCTGGTTGGTTATTATTTTGGCTGGCAAAGCTTGCAAATTCTTTGCCTGAGTACGATCCTCCACTCTCTGGGAGATTTGCCGGTGCATCATGATGACGCTCACAGACACTTTTTCCCGTTCAGCAATTACCGTTTTATTAGCCCGATTTCTTATTGGGATAGGAATCACTACGGCTCGATCGTTGCTGTTGTGGAAATGCTGTTAGTGATGCTGTCATCTTATCATGTTTTTGGCTTTGTTGATTCTTATGTTGGTAAGGGTTTGTTGATTTTAGTAAATGCTTTTTATTTAGTTGGATATGTGTTATTTTACGCGCGATCGGCGATCGTTAGTTTATTTTAACTCAACTCTTGCGCCAAGGTCAATTAGGGGTTTTTGGTGGGGTTTGGGCGGGTTTTTGAGACATTTAGTGTTACCGGAGATTGTTGAAAAACCCGCCCCTACAGGCTAAATATCCTCACGAAATCGTCGTGTATTTTCAGTCAAAAACGGGTTTCTATATCGCTCGATAATGGTGCAAGGTTTGAGTTTTCAAGCATTGGCACTGCGACCCTTACCGCTGACAATTTTATCAATTAGGAGCTAAACAATTGAATCGCGATCGACAACGCTTCTTGCAACTCTATGTAGCAGAAAATGAAGCCAACTCCGAGAGACACGCCACTTGGTTAGAACTATTCTTCGATTTGGTTTTTGTAGTTGCAATCTCGCAACTTGCCCATACACTCCACCACCATCTCGATTGGGCGGGAATCGGTAGTTTTGCAGTCTTGTTTGTTCCCGTATGGTGGCTGTGGATCGATTTCAGTTATTATGCCGATCAGTTCGATGTTGAATGGGGAATTTATCGATTGATTATGCTGGGCGTGATGTTTGGCACGATCGTCCTGGCGCAAACAATTCCCGAAGCATTGCACGACGGTTCTGCTAGTTTTGCGGCTGCTTATACAGCGCTGCGATCGATTATTGTCGGTCTTTATTTTCAAGCGTGGCGGCTGGTTCCTCAATCTCGCGAACTCACTAAACGATATACCATCAGTTTTACAATTTCGCTTGTTTTGTGGGTGGCATCGATCGTTCTTCCGCCTCCAATTCGATTCATTCTTTGGGGCGTTGCGCTGTTTATTGAGATTAGTAACGGTCCGATTACCTACGCGACAATTCGTTCCGTACCCGTGCAGGTTTCGCATATGGACGAACGGTTCGGATTGTTCGTCATTATTGTTTTGGGCGAAGCCATTATTTCTGTTTCGAGTGGTGTCTCTGATATTAAATGGCAATTGCAAGAAACACTTACTGCTGCCAGTGGATTTATTACTGCTGTCAGTTTGTGGTGGTTGTATTTTGAATGTGCTGACAGTTCAGTTATCAATCAAGCATTGCAAAGCCAACAGAGGCGGGCGCTGTTGCGATCGTATGTTTACGGATACAGTCATGTGTTAGTTTTTGCGGGAATTGTAGCTGCAGGCGTAGGCATTCAAAGCGCGATCGAAGCAGCAGATACCGCACAGTTAAAGTTGGCTGCCCGCACGGTACTTTGCGGGGGAATTAGCTTGTATTTGGTGGGATTGTCTGTAGTTCAATGGGCCGCGCCGCGACCGATTCCCAATCGGATTTTTGGCAGGCGAATGTTAGGCGCGATCGGGTGTTTTGTGCTTGTCTTGCTGGGCGGATTTCTTGCTCCTGTGGCGCTGATGGGATTGCTGGCAGTGATTTTAATTGGATTAGTTTGGTTGGAATCAATCGAGTCAAAAAACTATAAAAATGTTTGAATTTGTGACTCAGAAATTGCGCGGATTCGCTGCTGCATGTAGCGTACTAAAAGTTACGATCGCAAGCTATGTCACGGGCGATCGTTATCTGCTAGCAGTTTCCAATTCCCAATTCCCAATTCCCAATTGTTAACTCCGCCGGATATTAAAACAGCACCAATCTTGGCGCTTCCAAAGAGTAGCCACTATCCAGCCGTGCTGTTCGAGAGTGTCAGCAATCGGTTTAGCTTGATCGAGCAAAATTCCGCTGAGAATTCCCCAGGTATTGGGCTTGCTAATTTCGGTGAAGTGCGGGATTAAATCGATGATTACTTCTGCTAAAATGTTGCAAGTCAAACCGTCGATCGGCTCCTCGATAAGTTCTTTTAAGCGATCGACACTGCCAAGTTCGGCAACCAACTGTTGGGGACTAACCCGGTTGAGCTGCCTGTTGCTGACTGTAGAGCGTACTGCCAAAGGATCGGTATCCAAAGCATAAACCTTCGTAGCGCCCAGCAACACAGCGCCGATCGACAGAATGCCCGAACCGCAGCCGATATCGGCAATCGTGGACTTGCTGTCGTCAAAACCGAGGCGCATTTCCAAAGATTCCAGACAGAGTTGAGTAGTGGCGTGAGCTCCCGTACCGAAAGCGACTCCGGGATCTAAACGCAAAATGATGCGATCGGAAGTTTGCGGCACCGGCAGCCAAGCCGGATACACTAAAAATCGATCGCCAACTTCTTGAGGTTCCCAGTGCTGCTTCCAACTGCTGGCCCAGTCTTCCTCTTCGATCAAATCCCACTGCATTGCTGGTAAAGGCAAGCCCGCACACAGGGCATCTTGCCGCAGCCACAGAGACAGCGCCGCTAAATCCAGCAAACCGGCTCTTTCTTCCGGCAGGTAAGCCGACATCAAACAGGAATTGCTCTTCATTTGGCTGGCAGTTCCCCGACAGCCGAACAGTTCCAGCCGCCAGAAAATGATATCTTCCAGGGCCGGATCGCAAAGAACTCGAATTTCCCACCAGCTATGTGCCATAACGATTTTAGATTTTAGGTTTGAGATTTTAGATTGGCTCAGGGAGACTGGTATTTGGTGGATGGGGCTGACTTAATAGCACAAATTCCTGCTTTTTTGCCGGTTCCCTCGTTTCGCTCGCCCGTTACCAATTACTAATTACCAATTATCAGTCACCGCATTCAAAACCAAAAATCTCAAACCCAGCAAACGATTTTAGATTTTAGATTTTAGATTGGCTCAGGGAGACTGAGGGCTTGGCAGTTGGGATTGACATTATCGGTAGTTACACAAAACGCGGAGTCAACTTGCTATTGCTAGCATTAAGATTTGCCCGGCACGCCCTGCATTATTGCTAGCGGTAAGGTGCTTGTGGTACACCCTACATCTAGGATGGTTGCCTGAGTCCCGATCGTCCTTAAATTTCAGCTTTTGTGCCAATTACTCGTTAACAATTACCGATCGCCAATTCTCAGTCCCCAAATTCACAACCCAAAATCTAAAATCCTTTAAAGATTTACCGTGTAAGCGTCCCGAATTCCCGGAACTTTGATAATTTCGGCCAGTATCCCCTCGGGCAGAGGGTCATCGAGGCTCAGAACCATCACCGCATCACCGCGCACGATTTTGCGACCTACTTGCATACTGGCAATATTGACATTAAAACTCCCCAATTGGGAACCGATTTTGCCAATTATTCCCGGCATATCGCGGTGCAGGGTAAATAACATGTGGTGGGTGGGGGAAACGTTGATCGGGAATTCGTCAACGCTGGTAATCCGAATTTCGCTGTCGCCGAGCACTGCACCAGTCACAGTGTGTTCGCCGAGGGTTCCCTTGGCACAGAGGTGCACCGAGCCGGTATAGTCGCGAATTGAGGCATCTCGGGTTTCGACAACGCGAATGCCCCGTTCTTTGGCTTCGATGCTGGCGTTGACGTAGTTAACGCGCTCTCGCAGGGCTTGGGAGAGCAATCCTTTGAGGGCTGCAACGACTATGGGCTGGCTTTGGTTGTTGGCCAGTTCGCCTTGCAGTTGGACGTTGAGGAAATCGACGCGGCCTCCGGCTAGCTGGCTGACGAGGTTGCCCAGGGTTTCGGCGAGTTGGAGGTAGGGTTTGAGTTTTTCGATCGAATCTGGGAAAATTCCCGGTATGTTAACGGCCGATCGAGCGGGCAATCCCAATAACACATCGCGGATTTGTTCGGCAACATCGATGGCTACATTCACTTGAGCTTCGGCTGTTGAGGCTCCTAAGTGAGGTGTCAGCACCAGGTTTTGACCGACATCGCGCAGCGGCGAATCGGCTTCTAGCGGTTCGTGTTCGTAAACATCTAAAGCCGCGCCCGCGATTTTCCCTTCTTTGATAGCTTCCGCGAGGGCTGCCTCGTCGATGATACCGCCCCTAGCGCAGTTGATAATCCGGGCGGTGGGCTTCATTTTCGCCAGGGTTTCAGCGTTAATCAGGTGGAGGGTTTCGGGGGTTTTGGGGATGTGCAGGGAAATATAGTCGGATTCGCGCATCAGCAAATCGAGTTCTACCAAGCGGCAGCCCAACTGATCGGCTCTTTCGGTGGAAATGAAGGGGTCGTAGGCTAGCAATTTCATGCCCATTGCTTTAGCAGCGGCGGCCAGGTGGGAGCCGATTTTGCCCAAGCCGACGATGCCGAGGGTTTTTTTGTAAACTTCCACGCCCATGAAACGGTTGCGTTCCCATTTACCACTTTTGACAGATGCGGTGGCTTCTGGAATGTGGCGGGACATTGAGAGCATCATCGCGATCGCGTGTTCGGCAGCGGCGATCGTATTGCCTTCGGGGGAATTGACGACTACAATGCCTTTGCGGGTGGCTGCGGGTACATCTACATTGTCTACCCCGACGCCGGCTCTGCCGATAATTTTCAGGGCATTGGCAGCTTCAATGATTTCTTTGGTAACTTGAGTGCCGGAACGAATCATTAAAGCATCGTAATCTGCAATAATTCGTACCAGTTCTGCTGGCGGCAAACCAGTTTTTACGTCAACCTGAGCGACTTGAGAAAGGATGTCAAGTCCGGCTTGGTCGATCGGATCGGATACTAGAACTTTAGGCATAGCGAGCAATAGAGTGGAATCACTAAAAATAGACTGAGTGCTGGCGAGCTCAAAGTTGAGACGTGGATTCGATCGCAGTATCTAACCGCTCAGATCGAGCTTGCCTTTGTGCAGTTTGAATTGTATCTGCATTCGGTCTTGTCCGGCGGTTTTTAGATGAAAAGATTTTAGGTTTGCGGGCGCGAGTCTTTGCAGTCTTTGCTTGGGATCGCGAAGGCTAAAGCAGTCCGGGCGATCGGATTATGTTATTGTTTGCGATCGTATGAAATATCGCGTGAAATACTGTACGGCTGCGACACGGCATGGTTGCTACTCGATATCGCTGCGAATGGAACTTACTCAAAAAAGCTCCGACCACCTGCAGCTTGAGTTTGAAAGATGTTTCTGCCCGGTTTACTGGATGCAAATTGACCGATCCAGTACGATCGCCCGCTAAAAGCCGATTTTTTTGAGCCTGCAACGAGAGTAAACTTATCATTAGGTAAATATCTGATTCATGAAATTTTGCTGAATTTGGCTTGCGGGATAAAACCCTATCAAAAACCTAAAACTTTTTGCGCTTTTTCCAACACTTCATCGGGATCGAAAGGCTTAGTTAAATATAAGTCTGCACCCATTTCTTGAGCTTTTTTTTTGTCAAATTCCTGACCTTTAGCGGTCAGCATAATAATATAAATGTCCTTAAGTTCGAGGACGTTCTTGACGCGGTGGCAGACATCAAAACCACTCATTTTAGGCATCATCACATCGAGAAAAACCAAGTTTGGTTGCTCGGATTGAATTTTTTCCAGGGCAATTTCTCCATCCTCGGCAGCGATTAATTCTACTCCCTCATCTTCGAGTTCTTCTAAAGTTTGCCGCAGCAGCAACCTGATATGAGGTTCATCGTCCACAATTAATATTTTTTGCACCATTTTAGTTGTAATTGGTAATTGACAGTTTACAGTTTACAGTTGACAACTCAAAACTCAAAACTCAAAACTCAAAACTCTCCAGCCCTTACTTAATATATTACCTCAAAAACCTCTACACTTTGGCGTTTTCCTTTAACGGTAAGGCTGCCAAATTCCCGATAGCTAAAAAAGTCCCGCGTCGCCTCGTAGACGCTGCGGCTGACGAGAATTTGTCCGCCTTTGGCAATACCTTGCAGCCGCGACGCCAAATTGACCTCATCCCCGATCGCAGTATAGTCCAAATGCTGCGGCGATCCGATGTTGCCGATGACTACTTCGCCCGAACTAATGCCAATTCCTGTCAAGAAGTTTTCTCTAATCCAAGCAACGGGAATAGTTCTCAGTCGCATTTGCATCTCAATAGCAGCCGCGATCGCTTGTTTCTCATTATCGATCAGTTTAGCAGGTGCGCCGAACATCGCGACAATCATATCTCCCACAAACTTATTTACCGTCCCTTCGTGACTGAAAATCACATCTACCATGTGAGTAAAATACTCGTTTAAATATCCGACGATCGTTTCGGGAGGCAGTTCCTCGCATTTAGTAGTAAAACCTCTAATATCAGAAAATAAAATTGCAATGTTTTGCCTCGTCGGTGCCAAAGAAATCTCTGCGTCAGTGGCAATAATCGCATTTACCAGTTGTGGCGGGATGTAGCGTTCCAATTGACTTTTAATCCTGGCTTCTTGCAGCTTGTTTTCGTGCAGCAGTGCATTTTCAATTGCCGCCGATGCTATAGAAGCAAGACCAGTGGCAAACTTCAAGTCTTGAGCAGTATAATTAACTGGCTGCTTGCTGCTAATAATAATTACGCCGATCGCTCCATTTTGAGTTTTGAGAGGAGCACAAATCAAAGAGCTAATTGGTACTTCCCCAGGGATAAATCTCGCATCGCCGATCGCATCATTAACTATTTCTGCATTTTGGGAAACCAACACGCTGCCTACAATACCTCTGCCGGGAATGAATGTAATTTGATTTTCGCTAGATTCGCCCCAATAACCCGCGAGTTCCAGTTGGTTCTTGGCAGTTAATAGCAGCAGGTAAATATTGGTAGCTTTAATGATTCTTTGAGCTTCATAAATTACCAACTTAGAAATTTCTTTCACGTCCAAACAGGCAGTCAGTTTGTTAGACAGAGAATAAAGCAAGTTAATTTCTCGGTATTTGTCCAATACTTCCTTACCCAAAGCTTTTTTCTCGAGTTCTTGACTGGCTAAATAAGAAAGTAAAGATGCGATCGCGGTCGCAGAATTGCCTGCTACCAATCCTATGACTTCGCCACCTAATTTTACTCGATCTTGAGGCAGCAAAGGTGCAGCAGAATCGCCCATCAAAATTGTGCCGTCAGCAGCTTGAATAGTTATAGCTGCGTCGCTGTCTTTGATAATTTCGCGGATCAGAGATGATACTTCTGGTTGAGAAACAAGGCGTTTAAGATTAATTTTGCTCATCGGTTTGTCCATCTGCCTGAATAGAAGTATCGGCTGCTTTTTCTCCTAACATCAGGAAGAAAGTATTTTCCAGGTCTTTTTCAAATCGCAAAGATTGAAAAATTTCCGACTGCTGCCAAACATCAGCATTAGCAATCACCATATCCGGTTTGACTGACATTACCTTATTCCGGAACTCTTCACCCGTGAGGACTTCTGTCACGCTATATCCTCTGGCTTTCAAAGCATCAGCTAAAGTTTTGGCATCCGAGACATTTTCATCCACAATTAAAACTTTTTTCTTAGAAGCACCTTGAGACAGCAGCAAGCTAATTTCTTCAAGCATAACTTCGCTATCACTTGACTTAATAAAATAGCGATCTACTCCTATTCGATAACCGCGTTGTCGATCTTCCACACCGGAATTAATCGCGATCGGAATTCTCATTGTCATCGGGTCATTTTTGAGAATTGCCGCCACATCAAAACCATTCATATCTGGCATCAATACATCTAAAATTATCAGATCGGGAGGTTCCTGTTTGGCTGATGTAACTGCTTCTCTGCCGTCTTTTGCTTCCTTAACGGCGTAACCTTCTGTCTCCAATTGCTGCCTCAAAAGTTGGCGAATGTTGGCATCGTCATCCACCACCATAATAGTTTTTTTGTGACTGCTACCTGTTGTTACAGTTGGCGATACTTGTTCTTTCAACTGTTCGATAAACGTATTTACTTCAAGTGTGGTAATGTTAACTTCCGATTCTGCTGCAACTTCCAAGGGAAGAGTAAACGAGAAGGTACTACCTTTGCCCCACTCACTTTCTACCCAAATTCTGCCGCCGTGATGTTCGACAATTTGCTTGCAAATCGGCAGCCCCAAACCCGTACCTTTCGGCTTGTCTGTCAGGGTATCGCCCACTTGCTTAAATTTTTCAAACACTTTGGGTTGGTCTGCTTCTGCAATGCCCATACCTGTATCGATGATGCTAATCTTAATTTCACTGCCTATCCTATTAGCTTTACAGGTGACAGAACCGGAATCAGTAAATTTTACCGAATTGGAAATTAAATTGATCGCCACCTGAATTAATCTGTCGCGATCGCCCGCAAACTCGGGCAGTCCCTCTTCTATTTCTTTAATTAGCAGCAATCCTTTTTGTTCAAACAAAATAGAAGTTGCAGCTATTGCCCGATCGAGCAACTCATGCACCGTTAACGGCTCCATCTTCCAATCTATCTTTCCTGCCTCCATTTTGGCAAGATCCAACAGGTCGTTGATTAAATCGGTGAGGCGTTTGCCTTCGGCGAGAATTATATTCAAGTTCTCTCCGACTTGTTTGATGGCACGCTTGACTTTTTTGTCTTCTGTCTGGACGATCGGAAAAACATTTTCTTCAAGTTTCTTGTGAATTAATTTAGCAAAACCGAGGACAGAAGTGAGGGGAGTGCGCAGTTCGTGGGAAACTGTCGAAATGAAATCTGTTTTCATGCGATCGACTTCTTTTTCCGCAGTAATATCTCTAATTAAAACCACCGAACCGATATATATTGGCTCTTCGCCATCTGAGGGTGCTTGTTTGAGGATCGCAACTGCTGAAGCTTTAGCAAACTTGCCCCCCGCCAGCGATAATTCTCTAGTACAAACCGTGCGGGGAGGCTGCATGGTATTAGCTATTAAGTCTGACACTTCACTGCCGAATATCTCCTCAGTCAGTTGACCGTTAATGTCATTGTTTTGCATGTCGAACATCTGCGATAAAGCTGGATTAAATCGAGCAATCCTTCCGCTGGCATTTGTGACCAACAACCCGTCAGCAATCGTATCGATAATTGAAGTCAAATAACTGAGAGTATCTTGCAGTTCTGCCGTAGCTGCTGTCACCCGATGTTCGAGAGTTTGGCTGTAATTTAACAACTCCTCATTCGAGCGTTTCAGTTGCCCGGTCATTTGGTTAAAAGCTTCTCCCAAAATGCCAATTTCGTCCTCAGTAAAGACAGGAGCTCTGGCATTGAGATTGCCGCTAGCGACTTCGATCGCCGCCCCAGCAATATTCAAAAGTGGCAGCGTAATCCGGCGAGAAATCAGATAAACTGCTGTCAATAAAATCCCTGCCGAACTCAATCCAATTAACAAAATTTCTCGGGCCAGTTTGTTAGCAGGTTCAAAGGCTTCCTCTTGACTCATTTCTGCCAACAATGCCACGCCCTGCTTGCTCAACCAGCGATAGCTGCCGATCGCCGGAACTCCCTTATAATTTAAATAAACTCCCGTGCCGCTGATTCCTTTAACAGCCGTATCAATTCCAAAGCTGTTAATACCTTCAGAGAACTCCTTAGCTCCGAATTTAGATCCTGATATAAACACATTTCTAATACCAGCTCTTCCTACTAAATAAGTTTCCCCGCTCTTGCCCAAACCAGTTCGCTCTCGAATTAAAGCATCTACTCGATCCAAATTTAAATTAACCGCCACAACACCGATCCGCTGACCGGCTAAATCCAGCAGAGGAGTAGCGAAAGTAACGATCGGTTTTCCAGTCCGGCGCGAGGTATAAAAGTTAGGTATAACTGTATCCGCACCTTCGCGAGTAAAGAAAGTTGTAGGATCGCCCAGGGGCAGGTATTTACCCATCTTAGATTTGTCTGTAGAGAAGACAACAATGCCACCCTTAGTAGTAATAAAAATTTCTTGCATATCCGGCTTTACTGCGGCTAAATTTGACAAGAACTTAGCAATGGTTGTGTAAGCCATCAAACCGTTCCAATTGTCAAGCATAACTGCATTGCCCGCAGCTAAACTGACAGCATCTTTTAACTTAGAAATAGCAGCTTGCGTGCTTTCTCCATAAAAACCGTCTACCGTTCCGCTGTAGTATCCCAAGCTTTTTAGTTTGTTCTGCAGTTCGGCTACTTCAGGTGTCTGAGTACCTGGTTCGAGGTTAGGTTGCGCATCCAATTCCGAGTTATTTCGCGAATTTCTCATTTGTAAAAGCACTGCTGATTGAGTGCGTACTTCCGGCATGGCAGCTATTAATAGAACATCTTGACGCTGAGTGTTAACCCATTCATTTAACTGAAATTCTTTAAGTGAAGTAGCAACATCAAGTCGATCGACAACCGATCTTTGCAAGGCATCTCTAGCTCGCACGTAAGCCGCAACTGCTACAATACTTACAGTTACCAACGACAGGAAAAAAAAGTAACTGACAAGCTGAGACAGCAAACTTTTTCTGATAAATTTCATTTTTTACTTCTCCCTAAATTTAGCTGTTAAGTTTAATTAGTGGAAATCGATCTAAAGGTTTTCTCTGTTGAGTAATGCGTTCTTGAGTCCTCTGGTCACATCTGCAGTCCGCCAGGGGTTGAAAACCCCTGTCTCAAAGCCAAAGTCCTCTGAAAGAGGACTAATATTAAATCCGGTTGCATCGTCCTGTGTTCATCTCTCTCTTCTCTCCCTCTGTGTCCTCTGCGTCCCCTGCGGTTCAATCATTCCGATGCTACCGGAAACGATATAATGCCTTCTTCAGTCCTCTAAAAGAGGACTTTAGCTATTAGCCAGGGACTTAAGTCCCTGGCGGGCTTTTGGCTATTTCACAGAATAGAAAACAGCTATAATTAGAACTTGCATATCTCAATCTTATATCATGTCCGGTCGATTGAGAGCGATCTTGAATGTTCGCAGCATCAAACTTTAGTCCTTGATAGAAGAAGGACTAAAGTCCTCACTACAAACCGTTTTTTTAATTGTAATTGAACGGACACGATCTTACTTCCAGTTAGCGAAAATTTGCTCGATCTCCTTGATAGCTCGATCGCCCGCTTGTTCCGACGATAAACCCTCTTTAACAATACTCTTGAGAGCTTTGCCCCACACATTTTGCGATTGTACTTCGCCGTAAGCTGGGTTGAGAACTGTATAAAATTGGCGAGTTTGCTGGAGTTGCTTGGCTGCTGCTGCAATGTGCGGGTCTTTAGGGTTAGTTCCCTGCCAAAATGGCTCGTTTAGCAACTGCGGCATCACAGGAAAAAAGCTCGATCCAGAACTTTGTAAATAGGAATTTAAAATCTGGGGTTGAATCAAGTAAGACAAGAAATCCTTAGCTTCTTTTTTGTATTTAGATGACTCGAACAGAGCGACTTGTTTTACCGCCGACAAGTCTATCATTGCTGTACCGTCCGGCTTTTTCGGCCAGTTTGCAGTCACGATCCGATCGAGGTATACATCAGCATCTTCTCGCTGGGTAATGGGGATGGAAAGGGAGGGATTGACAGCCATTACTACCTCGCTGTTAAGAAAAGCAATATTATTGTCTGTGTCCGTCCATTCCGCTGCTTCTGGAGCGTTATATCCATTTTTGTAAGGTCTAGTGAAATCTGTTAAGGCAGCAATAATCCCCTGCCTAACTTTGGGGTTATTGACCAGAAGCTGACCGTTTTCGTCTATAATTTTCGCATTGTAAGCTTCCAAGAAATATTCAAATTCAAAGAAAGTATCAGTAGCAGTCGGGGACAAGGTTAAACCAACTCCGTAGATTTCTTTTTGTCCTTTTTGGCGCAATGTTGACTGCACTTTTTGCCAAAACAGCCAAAAACCTTCCCAGTCTTGAGGTAGATTATTGCGATTGAAACCTCCCATTTCGATCGAGTTTTGCCAGTAATGAATGTGGGCGGTTTGTTGGGCGATCGGAACTGCATAGTAGCTGCGTTTTTTAGCGACATTATTCTGGTAATAAGCCGCTGCTAAAGCGCTGGGGAGGTAGGTGTTTTTTACAGGTTCGAGGACATCAGCAACATCCGCTAATTTGTTCTCCCAAGCCAGACGGGGCAGCAGGATATAGTCGATCGTTCGGGCGAATACTAAATCGGGCGGTTTCCCTGCCTCAAGTGCAATTTTCACCTCTTTCATTAACACGTCGTTAGTAAATAGAGTCAGTTCGGCTTTGCTGCCACTCTTGTTTTGCCAATCTGCAACAATCTTTTGAATTGCTTCGTTTTCTAGGGGAAGAAAGCCTTGACTCCACCAAATGCGAAGCTGGGAATCGCTGGCAGAAACTTGAGTTGTTGATTGAGGGTTGCTGTGGCAGGCAACAAACAAACTAATAACAAATAGGGCAAGCAGTGGGAGTAGATATTGGCGCGCGATCGCTCTAAATAATTGTGGCATAAATTTTACATAGGTGCGATTAAAAAATGGGCGGAGTGAAAATGTTGGTTCGTAATGCGGACTTTATTCCGCACTATTCATATCTTGCAGCAATTTCAATAAAGGGATTTCGCGTGGGGTGGGGGCGGGTTTATTTAACCTGTTTGCAAGCTTCAAAGCCCTTGGCGAACCCGCCCCTACAGGATTCTTGATAATGGTGCAAGATCTGAACACTACGAACTGTTTTTATTAATGGTAATCGATCGAACGCGCGCTCAAACTCCTTATGAGAATATCCTGCTTTAATTTGTGACAAGTATCATCTGAGCATTTAACACGCATCACATCTGTTACGATACCATTTCTAGTATATATATTAGAACAATAGTATTTGGTAAGTCGAACCGCGATCGCAAACAGGGTATACAAAATTTAACAGAATAGTCGCTCGATTGAATACGAGACTGGGAGTGTTTGAAAAATGCTCCTTCAGATTCAGATGATTTAAACTTCATCCTGAAATTACGATTATCTGCCGTAAATTAAAATTACGTACTGCGGTGAACGCAGGAAATTACGCTGGGGAATCACTGCTGTCTTAATGCTTTCCAAGGGTTGCAAGTCGCATGGAGATTTGCCTTTTAGTTCGATCGACACCTGTCGAATTACGACGAGTTTGCAAACTAAAAATCCCCTTCATCAAAGGACGGGGAGTATCAACAATATAAATTTTTTAAACATGAATGTACCATCCGGCAAAACCAAAACCCTGAGAGTTGCCATTAACGGCTTCGGCCGCATCGGCCGCGCGCTGTTTCGCATCTGCCTTAAAGATCCGGCTATCGAAATTGTTGCTATCAACGATTTTTATTTAACACAAGAAGAAATTGCCTATCTGTGCAAATATGACTCGATTTACGGCGTACTTCCACAGGCAGTAGAATTAGCAAACGATCGACTATTTGTCGGCGGACAAGCAATCAAAATATTGCAAATCGGAGACTTGAAAAACCTGCCATTTGTTGCTGAGTTAGACATAGATGTCCTCGTAGATGCCAGCGGAGATAGCAGCAATTTTTACGCCAAACTAGAATTTCTAGAAAAGTGTCCTTTTCGCACCGCCTTCACAAATTATCCAGCCAACAGGCGATCGCAAGTATACATTTACGGTGCGGAAAATAGCAATATATCAACTCTCGGCAAAATAGTCTTCCTGGGAACCTGCGATGCCAATGCAGTTTTGCCGGTTTACAAACAGCTTGCTACCGCTTATGACATTAAGTCGGCATCTATTGTAACTCTACATCCTTATCTCAGCCATCAAAACTTACTGGACGGCAAATCGCCAACGCAAGATTTAGAATTAGGCCGCGCCAGTCAGAACAATTTAATTCCTAAAACTACTTCCCTTGAATATATAATGAAGGAATATTTTCCCGATCGCCAAGATGAAATCGCGATTATGTCTTTCCGCATCCCGACAAACGCTGTCGCTAATGCCAACCTGCATCTGGTATTTGAAGAATCAATAAGCAAACAGTTGTTACAGTCAACTTTAGCTGAATGGTGCGGTACAATATGGGCTGGTATCGGACTCTATTCTCAGGAAAAATGCGTGTCGATCGACTATTTAGCCGCGCCCTATTCATTCATTATCGACCATCACTGGATCGATACTGCTGGCAATCAAGCCAGGATATCTTTATGGTACGACAATGAATGGGGATATTCTTCAAGGGTTTATGATTTTTTAAAAGATGTACTCGCACAAGAATCCCCTCGATGAATCGGCGGTTAAAATCATCTCTTGTCACGCAAAGACTCGGCGGTTTAAACCGCTTTGGGGGTGCCAAATCGAATGTGGCGAAGCGCCCTTTCGACCTCAAACTCGGATATGCTTTGCTCGTTATCCGAGTTTGAGGTCGAACATCCGATTTTCACCCCCAACTACACAAACAAAGTCGGCCTACGCCGACTCAAGAATCAAGTCGGCATGCGCCGATTCAAGAATTAAGAGGGCCAGAAATTCGATCGCGCGCAGTTTCAGATAGCAAATATAGTGTTTGTATGGAAAATCAATTTATAAAATATCCCGACTTGGCCGATCGAACAGTAGTAATTACTGGAACAAATAGAGGAATCGGCGAAACTCTCGTCAAAGCATTTCTCGGTTGTCAGTGTCGGGTTATCGCCGTCTACCGCCAAGATAAACCCTGCATTAGCTTTCCAGATATCGCAGAAGATCGGTTAATTTTATTGAAAGCAGATATTGGCGATCGCACCGCATTTGCCAATTGGCTAACTGAATTTGAATTGTCCGGAAATCGGGTGGACATACTTGTAAATAATGCAGGAGTGCTGAAAAATACGCCTTTGCTGGAGTGCGATGAAAATGATTGGCACTATATTATGGATGTCAATCTGAAAAATACCTTCTTTTTGTCGCAATTATTTGCCAAACACATGAAAAAACACGGTGGTGGAGTAATTATTAATGCCTCATCATTTGCTGCCAAAATTGCGGCCGGCAATTGCGGAATCTATGCTGCTTCAAAATCAGCTTTGCAGGCGCTGACAAAGTGCATGGCTGCGGAATGGGCTCCCTATGGAATTCGCGTCAACGGTTTTATGCCGGGAATGATTCCGACGAGAATGTCCGCACCCGCGATCGCCCGCAAACAAGACCAGTTAATTAATGATATCAGCCTGCACCGATTTGGCACAACTGAAGAAGTAGCTAATGCGGTATTATTTTTAGCATCCAATGCTGCCTCATATATCACCGGTATCGACCTAGAAGTTAGCGGAGGTAAGTTTTTAATTCAAGATCCAGAATCACCTTGGCTTTAAATAGTTGATAGTTGACAGTTGACAGTTGACAGTGGTAATTGGTAATTCTCTCATTCTCCCACTCTCCCCATCTCCCACTCTCCCCATCTCCCACTCTCCCCATCTCCCCCTCTCTCTTCTTCCTTTTAAATCCGATAACTTATGTACAGTGTAGAAGACAAAATTGCAATAATTACAGGTGCGGCCGGAGGCATAGGATTCGAGCTAGCAAAAACCTTTGCTAAACTCGGCGCTAAAGTAGTAGCGATCGATGCCAAAGAACAAGACTCAGAAACCTTCAAATCGACTTTTTCTGGTGTCAAACACCAACCTCTAATAATTACAGCCGATTTGACTAAAATGGAAGAGATCGAACGATCGATCGCTTTAACCGAAACCCAATGGAATCGCCCCGACATTCTAATTAATTGTTTGGGAGTCAACACCCGAAAACCAATTGAAAACTACACTCCTGAAGAATGGGACAAGATACTAGATGTTAATTTAAAGTCAGTTTTTTTTATGACTCAAAAAGTATCGGAACGGATGAAATTAAATGCTTGCGGCAAGATAGTTAGCATCAGTTCGATGATGGGAATTATTACCTGGGATGGTGCGGGCAAGTTTTCTCTAGCCCCTTATTCAGCAAGCAAAGCAGGTTTAATTTCGATTACGAAATCCTTTGCTTTGGCACTGGCATCCCACAACATTACAGTCAATTCTGTATGTCCGGGTTTTGTGGATACTCCCTTAGTAGCTGCTGTGAAAAATGACCCCATTCTTTTTGAAGATATTATCTCTCGCACTCCCCTGCGAAGGTTCGCAGATACATCAGAAATAGTAGCACCAGTTCTGTTTTTGTCAACAGAAGCTAGCAGCTACATTACAGGTCACTCTTTGTTAGTTGATGGCGGTTGGAACGTGCAGTAAACTCTCCAGAAAGTTGCATATGTTAAACGTGGAAAATCCGCTAATTCAACTTTATATTCGTCTCATAGGAGGAGTGCTATCCGGTTTCATTCTCGGTCGCCTGCTGCCAAAAAACTCTGCAACTTATCTAGCCAAATTTCTTTTTTTCTTTGGCACGCCATTTAGCATCCTAGCATTCATGCGGCGGGCTAACTTGTCCGGCGCTATTTTAATTGCTCCGCTAACCGCATGGATTGCCATCTTAGTAGGTGCTGGATTGGCTTGGATTTGGATAGATTTAGGAGTGACTGAAGAACGGCTAAAATCGATTTCACGCGGCATAGAATCCGTAAATCAGTTAGAGCAAAAAAGTGCGATCGCCTGCGATATTTCAGAAATAAAAACCTCTTGGAGTCAGCGGACGCAAGGCAGTTTTTTGTTAGCCATGATGGTTGGCAACACGGGATTTTTAGGCATCCCAGTCATCTTATCTTTATTGGGTTCAGATTTGTTTGCGTGGGCTTTGTTTTACGACTTGCTGGGAACGGGAATGGGACTTAACGTATTAGGAATTGCCCTAGCATCTCATTATGGCAACAGCACCCAGCACCGGGATAAATTCGCTCCGGTACTGGCAATATTAAAAAATCCATCCCTCTGGGCTTTTGGCATAGGATTTGTATCGCGCAGTTTGCCACTACCATTACAGACAGAAAAGATTGTACAAACAGGAGCTTGGGGCGTCATTACTTTATCATTAATTACGATCGGAATGCAGTTGAGCAAATTAACATCCTTACAGAACCTCAAACAAGGATTAACCTGCTTGGCAATTAAAATGTTCTTGACTCCTTTAGTAGTTGGCACGGGATTAATGTTTTTCGGGGTGACAGGACCGGCCAGATTGTTGTTAGTCCTGCAAATGGCAATGCCGCCAGCTTTTGGCACTACTTTGCTAGCAGAAGCATTCAATCTCGATCGCGAACTAGCAGTGACAACAGTTGCGATCGGCTGCGTTACTTTATTATTGACAATCCCGATCTGGATGTGGCTGTTTGGTTTCTGACAAAAAAATGATTTCCGCAAAAAACTAGATAAATACGATACCCGGATTTGGTATTAGTCGCGATCGCAGCAAGGTTCCTAGCCGAAGCGGGCCGAGATGTTCCCCAAGATTGTCTCTTCTGAGCTGCGAAGAATTAAATTCGATAGCTAGCAACTCTTATCGGGCTATAATAGACTTTGGCCGATCGAGCCTAACTATCAGGAATCGTTGTCTCATGAATTATCTTATTGCCGTACTGTCCGATCGAATAGCAGCCGAATCTGCCTACTGCGCTTTAGAAAAAGAAGGCTTGCCGATGAAACAAGTGAGCATTTTGGGTCGCGGCTACAAAACTGCCGATGAATTTGGCTTGATCGATCCAACTCAGGAAGCGAAGAAACAAGCTAAACTCATGGCGATTTGGCTGGTGCCCTTCGGCTTTTTTGCTGGCGCTACTTTCAGCTTGATTACCGATTTGAAAACTTTTGAATTTGCTGGAGAAATCGGCAATCACTTAATAGGAGGATTGCTAGGTGCAATTTCTGGCGCGATGGGCAGTGTTGTGGTTGGCGGTTCTGGAGGCATGGCTTTTGGCAGCGGCGATGCTTTGCCTTATCGCAACCGTTTGGAGGCTGGCAAATATTTGGTTGCTGTTAAAGGTTCGGAGGATTTGACCAAGCAAGCTGCTGGTATTTTGCAACAGTTTGAACCGGAAAATATTCAGGGTTATACACAGACTTAGTTATTATATAGCAATCCTAAATCATCTGTGAATTTCTGACTTCCTCCCCTTAGTAGGGTCCGGGTTGGGGTGGGGTAAAAACTTTACGACTCATTTAGGACTGCTATATCATGTCTGCTAGAATCGGACTTGTATATCCAACCCCTCACCCTTGATGAAAGAGCAGGTTGGGGATAAGGATTCAAGTCCGATATTACCGTACTTGATATTACAGCAGTTTTCAGATATCTGAGGTATACAGAAACAGCTTCAGAAACCCGGTTTCTTAAAGAAACCGGGTTTCTAGAGCGACAGTCCAGTAGAACAATCCGATCTTTTCCCGCTAATTCCTGATATCATAGTCTGCTAAAGGTTTTCTTTGGTACCACTTATGAAAATCCTGCACGGCACTTGGATTCCCCAAGCAGAAGACAGTTTTGTTCGAGGTGGAGCATTTTATGTTTGGGTTGAAACCACCGAACATCGAAAGCAACGGGGCAACAATCATCCCCGGCAATTGGAGGCGGGAAAGTTAACAGAGTTTCTCACAAAAGAAGCAGGAATTCAACTGCCATCGCTCGCAACTAGAAGTTCTCAGGGGCTAGAACTATCCCTCGCCCCTCGGTATTTCTTACTGCCAACTGCCGACAAGCAGCCGTTACCATCTTTAGAGTTAGCGCGATATTTAGAAACAAATTTACCCGAAACATTTGAGTTGGAGTATTGGCAAGTTGATTGCGCGTCGTTTGCCACTCACAGCCTCATCAAAATGTTGAATGACCTGCATTTTCTTACCCTCTACGATTTAGCAGAACTGCAATTCGGTTCCGATCTTTTGTTTTGGCATCACTACACGCAATTTTTCAAGCAAATTATTCTCAAGGATCGTTACATTCCGGCATTGCGCTATCGAGAAATTGGCGCGATCGCACTCACTGAAACAACACAAACCGCCGAGAAAACCGCGCGCGGGCGCAAGAAAACTGGCGAGACAAAAACAACCACAAAAACAGCACCAAATTTTGAGATTTATCCGGGATGGGAAATTGTTTCATCGCAGTACGAAACCGATTTGCAACGCTATGTTGAATGGATGCCGCTAGTTTGCGCTTCTGGTTTTAGCAAGCTAGAAGATCCGCCAAAGTTCTACGATCGCGAACGGCTGCTGCGGCATTTTTCCGAGAGTTTAATTGCAGAAATTATCGCTCAAATCTCCATCCCAGCAACGTTTGAAAATAAGATTTCGGGTTCCTTACTCGAACTTTGTCTCAAACAAAGACAAGCAATCGCGAGAACAGAAACAAGTTTAGAAGAATACCGAAAATGGCAAATTTGGCGCGATCGAATTACGCGCGATCGAGCTGCAGACTCATTCTCTCTCTGCTTCCAATTACAATCGCCTGAGGAACCCGATCGACCTTGGATTTTAGAATTTCAAGTTGCTGCTAAAACAGACCCTTCGCTGCGAGTGTCGCTGCACGATTATTGGCGATCGCGATCGACTCAAAAACAACAGTTGCAAAAACAATTTGGTGGCAATTTCGAGCAACATTTGCTAACTAATCTCGGCTACGCTGCGCGCATTTATCCCCAACTGTGGACGGGGCTAGAAACCGACAAACCCGCTAGCATTTCCCTCAATTTAGATGAGGCTTTTAACTTCCTCAACGAGTCCGCTTGGGTGCTAGAAGATGCCGGATATAAAGTGATTGTGCCTGCTTGGTGGACGCCGCAGGGACGGCAGCGGGCAAAGATTCGATTGCAAGTGAAAAAGAAAGGCAGCACCAGCAGCAGCGGCGCGAGCAAAAGCTTGTTTTCGGCGGATTCTTTGGTAGAATATCAGTATGAATTGGCGATCGGGGGCGAACGGGTTAGCGAACAAGAATGGCAGGCATTAGTAAACTCTAAAACGCCTTTAGTGCAGTTCCGAGGACAGTGGATGGAACTGGACAAAGACAAGATGCAGGAGATGCTGGATTTTTGGAAAAAACATCGCGAAGAGCATCCCGAGATCGGCCTAATTGACTTTATGAAATTGACGGCAGAAGGAGAAGCCAGCGAACAGTTGGAAGTCGAGCGCGATCGAGCTTTATCCGATATGTTGGAAAAGCTAAACGATAAGAGTCGGTTGGAGTTAATTTCAGATCCGGTGAGGTTTCAAGGCAAGTTGCGGGATTATCAAAAACGGGGTGTTTCTTGGTTGGGTTATTTAGAAAGTTTGGGATTAAATGGTTGCCTTGCCGACGATATGGGTTTGGGTAAATCGGCACAGGTAATTGCTCGATTGTTGCAAGAGAGAGAAGTTTTAGCTAATTCAAAAGGGACAGAAATAGAGAAAGAAAATGCGATCGCACCTGCTGTTTTACCCACGCTGTTAATCGCACCTACTTCCGTAGTTGGCAACTGGCAAAAGGAAATAGAAAAGTTTGCTCCAGAATTGCGATCGATCGTTCACCACGGCCCCCATCGCTTGCAAGATCCCAAGAAACTCAAAGCTGCCCTCGAAGATTGCGATGTTTTTATCACCTCGTTTACTTTAGCCCGCAAAGATGAGAAGCTGTTGGGCAGCGCAGCGTGGCATCGCTTGGTAATTGATGAAGCGCAGAATATTAAAAATCCGAAAGCGGCGCAAACAAAGGCGATTTTAAAGTTACCAGCCAACCATCGTTTGGCTTTGACTGGAACACCTGTAGAAAATCGATTGTTAGATTTATGGTCGATTTTTAATTTCCTGAATCCGGGCTATTTGGGCAAAGAGACGCAGTTTCGGAAGTTGTTTGAAATACCGATTCAAAAAAATAGCGATCGCGCGCAATCTGTCGCGCTGAAAAAATTAGTAGAACCGTTCATTTTGCGGCGCGTTAAAACCGATAAATCGATTATTCAAGATCTGCCCGATAAAGTGGAACAAAAACTCTACTGCAATCTTACCCGCGAACAAGCTTCTCTTTATGAAGCGATCGTCAAACAGGTAGAACAAAAAATTGATGGTGTGGAAGGGATCGAACGCAAAGGAATGATTTTAGCAACGCTGATGAAGTTGAAGCAAGTTTGCAACCACCCGCGCCAGTTTTTGCAAGATGAAAGTGAGTTTACACCAGATCGATCGCACAAACTGAAACGGCTGATCGAGATGATGGAAGAAGTCAAAGCAGAAGGCGAAAGTTTATTGGTATTCACGCAGTTTACAGAGCTCGGCAGCGCGTTGGAAAAATACCTCAAACAAACGCTAAATTACAATACTTATTACCTTCACGGAGGAACGAGTATCCAAAAACGGCAACGGATGATTTCAGAGTTCCAAGATCCAGAATCAGAACCGTCGGTATTTATTCTGTCACTGAAAGCTGGTGGCGTGGGAATTACGCTGACAAAGGCAAATCATGTATTCCATTTCGATCGCTGGTGGAATCCGGCGGTGGAGGATCAGGCAACGGATCGCGCGTTTCGGATCGGACAGGAAAAAAACGTTTTTGTCCATAAGTTTGTGGCAATTGGCACGTTGGAAGAAAAGATCGATCGCATGATTGAAGACAAAAAGAAATTGGCAGGTTCAATTATTGGATCTGATGAATCTTGGCTGACAGAGTTGGATAATGAGGCGTTTAAGAAATTAATTAGACTCAATAAAAATGCTGTTTTAGATTAGAAAAACCCAGAAAAAAAGGAGACGATCGCGGGCATTTGATTCGAGGATTATTTATCAGTCATTAGTCAATCGAAACATACAATTTAAATGCACAACAGCTTATGTCGCAATTTACTCGGACTTGGTGGGGCAATAAATTTATCAATGCGCTAGAAAGATTTACCGATCCCGGACGACTCGGGCGGGGACGTTCCTACGCGCGCAATGGCAAAGTAAAAAGCTTTAAAATGAATGATGGTTTAGTAAGGGCAGAAGTCAGAGGTTCGGTTAATCCTTATTTTGGGGTTTATAAGGAACCACTCTACAAAACTAAAATTGAGTTTGAGCAAATTAGTCAGGAAAAATGGGCAAAAGCGATCGCTCAAATGGCATCAAAAGCCAGTTTCATTTCTCGGCTGCTGCTGAACGAAATGCCAGACAATATTGAGAATGCTTTCTCACCCCTCGGACTCCACCTTTTACCCAGCCGCCGCGAGGATTTTAAAACCTCTTGTTCTTGTCCGGATTGTAGCAATCCCTGCAAACATATTGCAGGAGTCTATTATTTAGTTGCCGCCGAATTGGACAAAGATCCATTTTTACTGTTTGAATTGCGCGGACTTTCTAAAGAAGTGCTGCACCGCGAATTAGCAAAAACGCCTTTAGGTTTGGCACTTGCAGCGGAGTTGACTGCTGGTACAGTGGAACCTGCGGCGGTGGATTCCTATTACACGCGGGCGATCGCGAATCAGGCACAAACTGTTAGTTTAAAAGAGTTTTGGCACGGTGCAAAACGGTTGCCCCAAATAATTGAAATGGGGGTGCCCAGCGGCGTAAGCGCGATCGTGGTGAAGAAACAAGGAGATTTTCCGCCGTTTTGGCATAATGATAGTTCATTTATTGAGGTGATGGAAGAACTGTACGTGCGGGTGAAAAAGCAGAAGCTTTAGGCTGGGGAATGCCAGCCATAATTTTCATTTATCCCAGCAATACTGTTAGAAACAGGTGAATTTGTACGAGCATTAACCAGCAGTATAACCCCCATCAATCACCAATTCCGAACCAGTAACAAACTTAGATTCATCCGATGCTAAATAAAGAATGCCGTAAGCAACATCATCCGGTTCGCCAACATGACCCAAGGGATGCGCGCGATCGAGCTTTTTCCGTCCTTCTGTCACGTCGCCTTGTTCGGCCAACAAATTCTCTACCAGCGGCGTCCAGATATATCCAGGATGCACTGAATTCACCCGAATGTTGTTTTTAGCATACAGCAGCGCATCCGTTTTGCTCATCAACCGCACGGCTCCTTTTGAAGCATGATAAGGAGGCAGATCGGGTGCGCCAATCAGTCCGTAAACTGAAGATATATTAATAATGCTGCCACCTCCGGTTTCCAACATGGAAATCACAGCATATTTAGTGCAGAGGAAAACACCATTCACATTCACTGCCATCAGCGCATTCCATTCATTTTCTTCGATTTCGTGGGTGGGTTTATTGACGCCAGCAAGTCCGGCATTGTTTACTAAAATGTCAATTTTTCCCCACTTTTCTCGAACTTCAGATATCACCTGTTTCACGTTTGCTTCTTGCGTAACATTGAGATGCCAGTATGCTGCCTGCCCTCCTTTTTCGACAATTTCTTTGACCAAATCTCTACCTTCTTTGTCTAGCAAATCTGTTACCGCAACAGTGGCTCCTTCTTTTGCTAGCAGCAAACAGGTAGCCCGACCTATTCCGAGCGCGCCGCCCGTGACAACTGCAACTTTTCCAGCTACTCTATTCATCAAAACCCCTTCAATAAATCAATTGAAACACTAAGAAATAATCTAGCAAATATTATAAAATAACTTTACAAAATCGACAATAACTAAATTGCTTGGGATTTGATGGCGATTCAGAATCGCGTCAATTATGACAAATTATTTTGAAAAAACCGTACAAAAAGCAAGTATTTTGTTAAGAATTATATCATCGCTGTTTTGTCAATGGAAATGTTCCTCGCCCTTAACTCCTGTTTCTAGATCGAGGTCGATCGCTCTTTATTTCTGGGTAGATGTTTTGTGGCCACCAATGATAATTAGTAAGATTTTTGATGGGTTCCGTCATCGTTGTCGATAAAATTTGACAGCGTTCTTCTAGAACTGATTCCAAGTCTTGTATTTTGTCGAAACTTTTGTTGACTAACGGTTCATCAGCTATAGACCACAGTCTTTAGGCGGGTTGCAATTCGGGAGAGTAAGGTGGTAAATATTCTACATAAATTCCTGATGGTAGAACCACTCGCTCGCTTGTGTGCCAGCCGGCTCGGTCCATGACTAATAAGATTATTTTCGATTTTCCAGCTTGGGTTTGTTTGGCAAACTTTTCTAATACTAGATTGTGCCATTCTATGTTAACCCTTGGAATAATAAACCATTCGGTTTGTCCGGTTGGAGGGTTAACAAATCCGAAAAGATATACCCATTCGTAACGGTGACAAACAACGGCAGATGATCTTTCTCCAATAGGGGCCCATACTTTACGGATAATTGGCTTGAGGCCAACTCTATGTTCATCGAATGACCAGACCTCTATTTGAGGAGAGCGCAATTAACCAGAGTAAGTGCCAGCGACGTGCTTCGATCGGATTGGTTGCCTCTCGATAACGCTTCTTGAGTTCTGCGGCGCTCAAGTAAGGTTCCAGATGTGCTATTCTGGTCATCTTTTTGTTTAAACTATCAACTCCTAAAGACTATTGTAGTTATTTTTGTTACCAGTTTTCTATTGTCGATCGCCCGCAGGGCATTCGATCGCCCGCAGGGCATTCGATTGCCCGCAAAGCATTCGATCGCCCGTAAGGCATTCGATCGACTGCAGAGCATTCGATCGCCCGCAGGGCATTCGATTGCCCGCAAAGCATTCGATCGCCCGTAAGGCATTCGATCGCCCGCAAGGCATTCGATCGCCCGCAAGGCATTCGATCGACTGCAGAGCATTCGATCGCCCGCAGGGCATTCGATTGCCCGCAGAGCATTCGATCGCCCGCAAAGCATTCGATCGACCGCAGAGCATTCGATCGACGGCTCTTCATAAACACATAGATGGCGATTGAGCGCCCAGGGCGCTCAATCGCCATCTTAACGGGGGTAACTAACCCGGATTTGGTATCACTCTCCAGAATTACAGCAATACTAATTCTTGTAGCAAAACTTGATGAAATCGGTATAATTTCCTAACAGCCCTGGCGGTTGCCATAGATGCGATTCACAAAAAATAGGGCAGACAAAACCTGCCCCACTTTAACATCCCGTACATTGCTCGTTACTGAACTTACCGCTTAGCCAGCTTCAGCATTTGAGCCGTCACAGCCAAACTTTCCTCATAAAGCACGTCACGGCCCCAACTCTGCAAATGCTGGGCCAGCAACTGTTCCGTCTCCTGATCGAACAGGGGGGTTACCTGATTGAACCGATCGTTTTGAGCGCCGCCTTTGGTTTCCATCCGCATGCAGCCGCCCGTTTCCGAACACAAAACCGTACCGCAAGCAGCCTTCTCGTTAGTAGAGTTCAAACGCAAAGCAATCAAATCGCCCGGAACATCCCCCGTATCAGCAGTCGGAATCGCAGCTAACTCAGCCTCAACAACCCGTTCGCCCGCACCCGCGAACTTAATCCGCTTGATTTGGTAATCGCCCTCTTCCTGCACGTAAGCAATCGGACGCCACTGCAGGCGGCTCGCCAGCCAGCCCAAATACATCAGCGCTTGAGTAGAATTGCCCTGTTCGTAATCGATCGTCACCCGATCGATTTCTCGAATCGCAGCGCGTCTTTCCGGCGGATCGAAAGCCTCAGCAGCCAACTCCTGCCAAGCCCCCAGCCTCCGCCAATTCAGATCTGAGATCGGAATTCCGTCCTCAATCAAACTTTGCAGCAACAGCAATTCCGCCTCAGGTTGAGCAAAACAGCTAGAATCGATAATCACAGAACTGCTAGTGGCCGCCAACTTTTGGAACAAACCCCGATCGGCATCTGGAGTAGCTTTCCACCACAGCAGCGTCGGCAAATCCGGCATCGTCAGCGCCGTCACGATCCCGCTCACCCGCTCCAGAGCGGCATCCGTACCCCGCAGCGTAATGTACTCGCAGCAAATCAGATTGCCACTACCGCGCTTGTGAACCGGACAGTAAGCAGCAACTTGAGCCTGCACGCCCGTATCTTCCCCCACCGTCGGACACAAAGCAATAATCCGGCAGGGATTCGCAGCTACGATCGCGTCAGCCACCCCCGAACCGCCCGCACCCAAACCGCTCGAACCCAATTGCTCGCCTTGGGAATTTTTGCGAGCCACTTCTTCCCGCAAAATATCGAGCAATTCAGTGTTAGCTTTGCCAGTTCTCGGCAAGCCGTAGGCTTTTTGAGCTGCTCGAATGCTAGATGCCGTCATCGGTCCGGTAATACCGTCGATCGGTCCGTCGTAAAATCCAGCATCCGCTAACAAACGCTGAGTTTCTTCCGGTTCGTACACCACAAATGTAAAAGTTGACGCTCTAGTAGCGATCGGAAAATCGCCTTTTGAACCGGCTTCTCTGTAGCTTTCCCAAATTTGACTGAGCTCGGATTCTATCTGGTCAAAAGACACATCTTTGGGATTTTGCAACGAAACCAGAGGCGGAGCTTTCATCGGTGTCATCGTCATAAGTTTTTTCTCCTTTGTTATTTTTCAGCACTCGGCAGTCATTAGTATTAGTCATGGGGCATGGGGCATGGGGCATGGGGCATGGCTAATGGCTAATTGGAGATAGGGCATTGGGCATTGGGCATTGGGCATTGGGCGGAGGGATTGGGCATTCTCCCACTCTCCCACTCTCCCACTCTCCCACTCTCCCCCTCCCCCACTCTCCCCCTCTCCCCCTCTCTCTTTAAAGCCTCCGCCACTTGCGGCCGTCTCGGTTAATCAGCAGTTCCGCTTCCGCCGGTTCCCAAGTACCGGCTTCGTATTTAGGAACTAATTCCTGTTCCATGGGAGCTTCCCAAGCTAGCAGTGCCGGCGTTACCACCCGCCACGCTTCCTCTACTTCATCAGAACGAGTGAACAAAGTTTGGTCGCCCAGCATACAATCAATTAACAGGCGATCGTAAGCATCTGAAGAAGTCACCCCAAACGAAGAACCGTAACTAAAATCCATATCCACAGTCCGCGTCCGCAGATCCGGCCCCGGCATTTTCGCTTCAAACCGCAGGGAAATCCCCTCGTTGGGATGCACGCGCATCGTCAAAACATTAGGAGCAGTTTGTTGGGCGGCAGACTGAAAAATCAGCAGCGGCACTTCGCGGAATTGAATGGCAATTTCGCTGACTTTTTTTGGCAACCGCTTCCCGGTGCGCAAATAAAAAGGCACTCCCTGCCAGCGCCAATTATCGATCAGGAACTTCATCGCCACGTAAGTCGGCGTCGTCGAGTTGGGATCGACCCCCGGTTCTTGGTGATAGCCGGGCACGGGCTTGCCTTTCATCCACCCAGCGGAATACTGACCCCGGATTGCGGAATTTTCTAAGTTGTGCAAGTCAGCCAAACGAGTTGCTTGCAGCACTTTCATTTTTTCCGTGCGGATGCTGTCGGCATCCAGGGAGTTGGGCGGTTCCATCGCTGTCAGGCAGAAAATCTGCATCAAGTGGTTTTGCAGCATATCCCGCAGCGCCCCTGACGATTCGTAGTAACCGGCCCTGTCTTCTACGCCCACGGTTTCTGCGACCGTAATCTGTACGTGATCGACAAATTGGCGGTTCCACAGCGGTTCAAAAATAGCGTTGGCAAACCGAAACACCATTAAGTTTTGAACGGTTTCTTTACCCAAATAGTGGTCGATCCGGTAAACCTGCTGTTCTTGGCAAACCTGCTGCACTACGCGGTTGAGAGCTTTTGCCGAACTCAAGTCGCGCCCGAAAGGTTTTTCAATTACCAAGCGGTGTTTTACCGGATCGGCAAGCAGTTGGGCTGCTCCCAGTTGCCGGATTGCTTCTGGGAAAAAGTTTGGGGAAACCGACAAATAAAATATGTGGTTGCCGCGAGTTCTCCTTTGTTCATCGAGTTCGGCTAGGAAATCTTTGAGTTTTTGATAGCTTTCGGGGTTGTCAATGTCGCCCGGACAGTAGAACAAACCCTTAGCGAACTCTTCCCAAAATGCTTCGTTGCCGATGCCGCCGCCAAATTTCTCGACACCTTCGCGCATTTGCTCTCGGAAGTAATCGTGACTCCAAGGGCGGCGCGCTACTCCTACTACTGTAACTTCGGGCGGCAAGCGCCGATCGAGCCTCATCTGATAAATTGCAGGTACGAGTTTCCGCTGCGTCAAATCGCCGGAGGCTCCGAAAATTACCAGAATTTGCGGTTCTGGCATTCTTTCTTTGCGCAAGCCTACCCGTAGGGGATTTTCTAGTATTGCTACCATCTATTTACTTCCTGTTTCTAGAGCTGTGAGCCGTGCCAACACGGCATGATAGTTTGCAGTCATTTCTGAGAGTTGTTGGGTCAGCGAGTTAATCTGTTGTTCGTACTCAGCTTTGACTTCCGCTCGAATTTCCTCTTTGAGTTCGGCCCTGATTTCCTCCCTGAGTTCGGCCCTGAGTTCGGCCCTAATTTCCTCTCTGAGTTCGGCTTTAATTTCCTCTCTCAGTTCGGCCCTAACTTCCTCTCGAATTTTCTCCCTCTCCACCGCCAGACGAACTTCCCAATCTCGATCGCGCTGTAGCAGTTCTGCTTTCAACTGCCTGTTTTCCGCTCGAAGTTGCTCCAATTCCAACGCCACAGCAGCAGCACGCCGATCCCGTTCTCTGTTTTGCTGTTTGATTTGTTCCTTGAGCCTCTGATTTTCCGATCGCAACTTCTCTAATTCTGAAGCACTATCCTTAGGAGTTCGATCGCTTTCGCTGGCAGGGAATCGCTGTTCTACCAAACGCTGAACTGTTGCACCAGTAGGCATCCCGTTGGACGATAATTCCAAAGCCTGTTGCCAGATTTCCAGTTGTAGTTCTGGCGAAAGTCCTGCTAGAGGACGGACTTGAATTTCCTTTGTGGGAATTTTGACACCAATTGGTGTCAAATTTTCGATTACCTGCGCTGCTGCAATAAATCGATGAGCTGTCTGTCTTGCTATGTCCCATTTGTCACGACAATAACTCTCAAAACTTTTATGAGTTTCCCGGTATAGTCGCTGTTCGCGAATCTCATCTAGGGCTTTGCCAACTTCATAAAATGTCTGTAGCCCATGTTTTACAATGGATTCCAGTTCTTGAAGCCTTGCTCGTTCAGTGACATCCAGTTTGGTGGTGGCATACTCGCTATTGTGCAGGGTATTGGTACTCTTCATAACAATTCCTCATTGGTATGAGACGGAGGATTCGAGTTAAAGCTTTTGGTAAAAATTTTCCTAGAAGAGGGACTTAATTTTCCTCTCTAGGATTTTTGTCTCCAATTGGTGACATTTTTTTGGGTGCGGACTCGAAAACTCAGCAGTCCGGGATGAAAATCAGAGTCAATTTTTCTCTGTGGACTTTTTGTCTCCAATTGGTGACATTTTTTCGGTTGCGGACTCGAAAGCTCAGCA